>JBQLZQ010000082.1:0-39735 GCA_052168355.1 Inquilinaceae bacterium | reverse complement strand
TTCACGTCATTGGTGGAAGCGGGTCCGCTTCCACCAATGACGATCGCGCTCTAAGAGCCCCCTCGAAACAGGGGTCAGGCGACGTCGAGATAGTGCAGGCTGAACAGCCGGTCCGCGTCTGTCCAAGACCGCCGCGTCCGCCAGCCGGCCGTTTCCGCCAGGGTCTGAAAATCCGCCACCGTGTATTTCATGGAATCCTCGGTGTGGATCGATTCGCCTTCGGCAAAGAAAAAGCGCCGTCCGGCGACGGTCGCCGCCTGCCGCCGCAGGCTGACCAGATGCATCTCCACGCAGCCCCGCTTCAGGTTGTAGGGAGCGTAGTGGCTGAAGGCGTCGAGATCGAAATCGCCCTCCAGCTCGGTGTTGATTCGCGCAAGCATATTGAGGTTGAAGGCGGCCGTGAGACCGCTCGAATCATTGTAGGCCTTGTGGAGAATCGATGGCGCCTTGCGCAGATCGACGCCGATCACCATCGCCCCGCCCGGCCCGACCGTCGCCGCCATGTCGACCAGAATTGCCCGCGCGTCGTCCGTGCGGAAGTTGCCGATGGTCGATCCGGGGAAAAAGGCCAGCCGGTGCCCGGCTTCCTTCTCCGGCAGGGTAAAGGGGCGGGTGAAATCGGCATGCACCGGTAGGACGGCCAGATGGGGAAAATCGCGCCGCAGACCGTGTGCCGCCTCCCCCAGGGGTTCGTTTGAGATATCGACCGGGATGTACCGCGCGGGGGAGTCCAGCGCCTCCAGCAGAACGCGGATCTTCAGGCTCGACCCGCTGCCCATCTCCACGATCTCGGCCTGGGATCCGGTCAGCGCCGCGATTTCCGGACCGTGGGCCCGCAGCAGCCCGACCTCGGTCCGCGTCGGGTAGTACTCGTCCAACCTGGTGATGGCCTCGAACAGGCGCGAGCCCTCGGCGTCATAGAAGTATTTGGCGGAGAGCTGCTTTTGCGGCTGCGCGAGGCCCGACAGCACCGCGGCCAGGAAATCGGGGTTGCCGGCCCCGATGGACGGGTCGGAAATCGCCTTCGCCGCGCTCGCCGCACCCCGGGTCATGTGTCGTCCGCCAGTCGAACGCCGGTGAACTGCCAGCGTTGGTGAGGATAGAAAAAGTTGCGGTAGCTTGGCCGGCTGTGCCCGTCCGGCGTCACGCACGACCCGCCCCGCAGGACCATCTGCCCGCACATGAACTTGCCGTTGTATTCGCCGACGGCGCCTTCGGGTGGACGGTATCGCGGATAAGGGCCAAAGGCGCAGCGTGTCCATTCCCAGACATCGCCGAAAAGCTGCCGCAACCCGGTGTCGGTCCCGGCCGGGATGGGCCGCAGCCATCCGCTGCCCACAGTGTTGGGCGGATCGCCGGCGGCGGCGGATCGGGCCGCCACCTCCCATTCCGCCTCGGTCGGCAACCGCCTGCCGGCCCAGCGCGCGAAGGCCTCCGCTTCATAGAAGCTGACATGGCATACCGGCGCCTCCGTCTCGACGGCCCGCAGCCCGCCCAAGGTCATCGACTGCCAGCCGTCCTCCGCCCGCTGCCAGTAGAGCGGCGCGCGCCAGTCTTCGCGCCGCACCGTGGCCCAGCCGTCCGACAGCCACAGGTCCGCCCGCTCGTACCCGCCATCCTCCATGAAGGCCAGCCATTCGCCGTTGGTCGTCAGGCGGTTGGCCAGCCGGAACGGGGCCAGCAGCACCGCATGACGCGGGCCTTCATGGTCGAAGGCGAACCCGACGCCGTCGTGGCCGATCTCCGCCACGCCGCCGTCGAAGGCGATCCAGCCCAGCGGCGCGGTCCCGCCGGCCGCGGCCATGCGCGGCGGGCGGTAAACGGGACAGATCGGGTTGCAGGAAAAGGCGTGGAGCAGATCCGTCAGCAGCAGTTCCTGATGCTGCTGTTCGTGCTGCAAGCCGACCTCGATCAACGGCAACGCCGCCTGTATCGCCCGGTCCGGCGCCCCGTTGAGAAAACGCGTCATGGCCCCGTCGACATGGGACCGGTATCGGGCCACCTCGTCGGCGGTCGGCCGGGTCACCATACCCCGTCGGGGCCGGGCGTGACGCGGCCCCACGGCCTCGTAATAGGAATTGAACAGAAAGCCGAAACGCGCATCGAACGCGCGATAGTCCGGATCGTGGGCGCCCAGGACGAACTGCTCGAAAAACCAGGAGGTGTGCGCCAGATGCCATTTGACCGGGCTGGCGTCCTCCATGGACTGGACCACCTGGTCCTCGGGCGCCAGACCGTCCGCCAGCCCCTTGGTGGCGCCCCGGACAGAGGCAAAACGCGCCGCGATGTCCGATCGGCGTTCGCGGCCCGGGCTGCGGTGCCGTGTTGCGGTGGAGGTCGCTCCCATCGCCGTTCTCCCCTTCAAGCCGTCCAGCCGGTCAACCGCCTGCCCAAACATTAGGGCCATCCTGGTGATGCGCAAGTGCACAGGAGTGTCATAAGGGCTACGATTTTATGACAAATGCTGCGATATCGCACCAATGATGCGCATTCGCACCGCATCGGCCTCCGGCACCACGATGGCTGAAACACTGACCGAAACATTGACAATTTTCCGTATTAGGACTAATATCCTAATACCGCTGATCATCGAGGACGTCAATGACCACACCCTTCTCCCGAAATCTTCCGCCCCGCCGCCCCGATCTGGAACCGGTCCTTTCGGAGGAGGAATACCTCAGACAGCGCCTGCTCGCGGCGCACGCCGACCGGAGGTCTCTCCCCTTCGATGAGCCGGCGTACCGGGAGAGCGTGAGGCGGCGATATGCCGAGGTCTATGGCACCGCCCCGGCGCGGGCGGACCCCAGCGGCCGCCCGCTGCCGCCACAGGCGCGAACGCGCCGCGCCGCGCCGGACGGGAGCATTCCATCGTCGGCGCCCTTCGATCATCGCCGCCCGCCCCGACGTCCCGATGCGCAACCGGCGCCATCGACGGACGAGGTTCTCAGCCAGCTTCTCCTCCCCGCGCGCAACGAACCGGGTTATCTGCGCGTGGATCAGCCGGGCTATGGGGACAGCGTGCGACAGAGGTATGCCGAGGCCCATGGCCTCGATTCAATGCGGCCCCATCCCAACGACCAGCAACTACCGGCACAGACGGTGCCTTCGCCGCCGACTGGCATCGGCGCGAACGGCAGTCACGCCGATCCGCACAGGACAGCGGCAGGACCGCTGGATGAACGGGACGAGGGGCTCGACTTGGTCGAGTCCGTCAGTTCGATACTGGACACCATATTAACGCACGAAGGCGATGTCGCAGCTTTCCTCCTCGATGTTCTTCCCGGCACCGGCCACGTGCGCAGCGTAATCAGCGCGTGGGAGAACGCGGGATATGCGCGTCATTCATTCAAGGACGGGGACTACGGCGCTGCAGCTGTCGCCAGCCTGTTCACGCTGATAGACATCGCTGGCGCCCTCCCGACCCTTTATGGGGGTGCAGCCCGCAGGGCGGCCAAGGAATCTCTGGAGCGGCTTCCCGGGATCGGCCGGATCATCGCGCAACAACGACTTGCGCGCTTTGACGCGTATTGGAAGGAAAAGGTGGACGCCCACACAGTCGAAAATCTAATCGGCGCGCACGTTTGGCCAGATGTCGAACACCAGAACAGCGTGCGCGGTGTTCTGCATAAGGCGTTTGGCGTCAGCGGCGAGGAGGCGTTCGCCTTGAACGCGCGGCGTGCCGGGTTCACCGGCCAATACGAGATTCGCAACGACGCGGGGACGATTGTCCAGCGCACGAATGCAAACGGGACTATCAACCGGCACTACGATGCCATCCTTGATCAGCAAATGGAGAAGGCGACATTTCTGACCCTCAAACTGGTGCGGCCGGGACGGCCCGGCGGGACGCCGGTCGAGGTGAAGGCCAACAACGCCAGGCGCAAGAGATCGCAAACGGATTTCGATAACCAAGCCGCTGGTTCGCCGGACCTCACAATCGACGGGGAACCCTTTACCACCAACCATGTCGCGGCCATGCGGGTTCCCCTCAAGGATCTGACGCCCAACCAAGTGTTGCGGCCGATGCGTGCGGCGCTCGAAGCCTATGGCCAGAACGGCAGGAATGTGCCGTTCACGCAACCCCAGATCGAAATGATCATGGCGGCGTCCGAGCGAACGCTCAGGAGCGGCGATCTCCGGAAGGATATGATGTTCGGTGAATTCGTCGGCGGCATGATCCGCGGCGCCAACGCGCTGGTGCAGGACAGCATGCTTGAAGAGGAACTGGGCCTCGACGCCGGGGATGCCGCGGCACCCTTGGATGGTGGCGGGGCGACAGCGCGCCAGCCGGCCAGGTAAGGCCGGAAAAGGCGGAGCGCCCCGGCACGCTTGTGGCCGGGGCGCTGTCCGATCCCGCCTGTGATGGCGGCGGGCCGGGGGCCGCGCCGGTGTGGCGGCGGCCCCCGTCGCGGTTAGGCGGCCTTGCGGGCCGTCTTGCGGACCGTCTTGCGCGCCGCGCTCCGGCGAGCGGCCGGCTTGCGAGCGACCGACTTACGGGCCATGCTCTTGCGAGCGGTCGACTTGCGGGCAGTCGTCTTGCGCGCCGGGCTCTTGCGAGCAACCGACTTGCGGGCGACGCTCTTACGGGCCGGGGACTTCCGGGCCACACTCTTGCGAGCGGTCGACTTGCGAGCCGTCGTCTTGCGGGCCGGAGACTTCCGGGCCACGCTCTTGCGAGCGGTCGACTTGCGAGCCGTCGTCTTACGGGCCGGGGACTTCCGGGCCACGCTCTTGCGAGCGGTCGACTTACGGGCCGTCGTCTTGCGGGCCGGGGACTTCCGGGCAACCGTCTTGCGAGCGGCGGGCTTGCGCGCGACGCTCTTCTTCACGGTCTTCTTGGCGGCAGGCTTCTTGGCCGCAACCTTCTTCTTGGCAACGGTCTTCTTGGCCGCAACCTTGCGCGCCGGAGACTTCCGGGCAACCGTCTTACGAGCGGTCGTCTTCCGGGCCGCGGGCTTCCGGGCCACGGTCTTACGGGCGGCGGGCTTGCGCGCGGCCGACTTCTTGGCCGGCGAACGACGGGCCGTGGTCTTCTTCACGGTCTTTTTGGCGGCCGGCTTCTTGGCCGATTTCGAAACAGCAGACTTGGTAGCCATGTGACATCCCTTCTGATATCGGGTGGACCGGCCTTTCGATACCGGGCCTCCACTCTTCGAGACCATCGGGCCACGTGCTCTGCTGGAAGGTCTGAGGACACGTCAGCTGTAATCGCAGCCCATTGGAAGCAAGCGGGATATTCCGCAAGCTATGATGGAAAGTTGCGCTGCAATGGTTAAATAATCCTAAAAATATTTGCGTCGTTATTTGCCCCCGTATTTGAGCGCAAGAATGTCAGTGTTTCTGCGGCATACAGCGACAAAAAAAATGTGCGGCGCGGGCCTACGTCATACGCTACATGCGCTGCAGGCACCCAAGATATCGACAAATATCGACTCTCGGACCAACTGCAAAGACCATCGCGGTTACCAACAGCGCGCGAGATTCGCTTCATTGTGTTCTACAATGTCAGGTGCGCACGCTGTGCTAATCGTGTCGGACGAACCCGGCGACACGGGCCGTCACGGTGGCGGTCTTTTCGGAGCAAAGGTGTTACCTATGTCTCCGGAATAATCTGTAACCCATGTGTCCGGAACGGACCCATATGGACGTGGCGTCCCCGGCAGGATTCGAACCTGCGACCCCGAGATTAGGAATCTCGTGCTCTATCCTGCTGAGCTACGGGGACTGGAGGCCGTGCGGTGTTTATAGCAGCGGCGCCGCCGGGGCCAAAGAGCGGAGTGGGCCGGGCCGCCGCCCGGCTTCGAAGTCCCGACGGTTCGAAAATCTTTGTCCGGCGCGCTCCCGGCCCCATGTTGGTAGCGACAGTTTGCCCCGACACCCGCGACCGGACCGCCATGACCGAAAAGATCGACATCCAGCGCGTCTACGAATTTGCCGAGGATTGCGTGGCGTTGGGCCGCTATACCGAGGCGGCCGGTCTGTTGACCGCCTTATTGTCCGACGACCCGGAGCCCGATCGGCCGCGCATCCGGCAGGTGCTCGACAGCATCGTCGACATCGCCGACGACCCGACCGCCAAGATCACCCTGGCCGTGCTGTTGAAGGATCCGTCCGTGGACGAGCCGGACGATGACAGGGCCTTTGCGCTGTTGCGCGAGGCGGCCGATCAGGTCGACGATGCCGATCATCCCGAACACGGCCTGGCCGGCCTGGCCCACGGGCTGCTGGGCGACAGCTATCTCAACGGCGAGGGCGTGTTTCCCGACCCGGAAGCCGGATACCGGCACTATGCCGTCGCCGCCAGTCACGGCAATGCCAAGGCCGCGCTCAATGTCGGCATGGCCGCCGAGGCCGGGCTGTTCGACGAATCGGTCGACCAGGAACGCGCCAAGCATTTCTACCGCATCGGTGCGGACGGCGGCGAGGCGGCGGCCATGACCCGTCTGGCCATCCTGCATCTCCGCGATCTGGACGCGCCCGAGGAAGTGCTGGTGCTCGACCTGCTGGAAAAGGCCGCGGAACTGGGCGACGAGGACGCGGTGGCGTTGCTGGAAACCCTGACCGAGGAAGCCCGCGAGCGCGGTTTCTGACACCGGCGACGTCGGCGCGGTGGCGTCGCGTACCGGCAGTCAAAAAGAGGAGGTTGCGAAGCGCCTGACGAACGCGCGCCGGAACGATATGCTGTCGGTGACCGATAAAGCCCGCCCCAGGGAGTTTCGCCGATGAGCCGCGTCGCCGCCTTCTTCGTCCTTCTGATTGCCTTTGCCGTCTGCGTTCCGCTGCTTGTGCTGTTCGGCCTGATTGCCATGTGGCTGGCGGCGCAGGCGATCGCCCTTTGGACCGGCCTGTTCGGCGGCGAAACCCATGTGGTGATCGGACCCAGCGCGGGGTGGGGGCTGGCCTTGGCGGTGTTTGCCGCCGGCTGGTCCTTGTGGCTGGTCGTCGTTGCCGTCGGCGCCTTCGGCCGCGCGCTCAACCGTGACATCGGGGATGACGAGGTGGAGGACGACCGCACCGGGCTTGGCCGGGCTCTCAGCGCCTTTCCCCTGATCGCGGCCCTGCTGCTGATCGGCGGCGGCGTGGCGGCGTCGTACCTCACGCCCCGCTATGTGGCGGGCCAGGGCTACGCCGAGTGCACGGTGCTGGCGCCGCGCGAAGGGCTGTTCCGCCGGTCGGTCTGGGTGGCCGATGGGATCGTTTGCGCCGACGACCCGGTGCTGCGCGGCGAGCTGGAGCGTCGCCTTCCCTAATCCGCCGGGCCGGCGCGCCCTTGGTCAGCCCTCGTCCGGTTCGCCGCCTTGGACGAAGCGGGCCAGCGCGTCGACAAAAGCGCCGCTGTCGACGGCGACATGACGGGGATCGGGGCCCGAATAGGACGCCGAATCGATGCCGATCAGTTCGAACCGCCCCTCCCGATCGAGGAACAGGGGCGATCCGCTGTCGCCCGGCCGGGTGTCGCAGCCATGGCTCAGCGTTCCGGGAACCGGCCCCCTGGCGACGGCGCAGCCGGTCCGTATGCTGAGCACACCGGATCCGTCGCCACCGTAGCCGGCCTGGATCACCGGCGATCCCTCTCCGGTCCGCGCCACCGACATCTCCCTGCCCGACAACGGACGCACGGTGAAATACCCAATCTCGGTCCCGATGGGCGCGGTCAGAAGGACGAACCCGTAATCGAGCCCGTCCAGATCGCTGCCGGCCGCGAACCGGTCATAGTCGAAACCGGCCGCGATCTCGACCGCGGCGATATCGGACCGCGCCGTCCACCCGTTGTCCGCGGGTCCGGCGTAGAAGGCCTGCGGACCGTCCCCCATCCACGGCCCGGCCAGACAATGGCCGGCCGTCACCACCACCCGTGGCGCGACCAGGGCACCGGTGCAGTAGCCGCCGCCGGAGAAGGTGAGTTTGCCGATGGCGGCCCAAGGCATCCCGACGGGGGCGGGAGGCGGCCCGTCGGCCGGCCGGCCGGAGCCGAAGGCCACGACGGTCAGAAGAAGAAGCAGCGCGGTGGGGATCCGGCGCATGGCGGGTCTTTCGGCGGGGAACCGGAGCCCAAGGCTGCCCCGCCGGCGCCGATAGGGCAAGAGGAGCATATTTCAGGCTTGGCGCGAAACGGCATCGGGTTGTTATAGTGTCCGGAACGAAACCGGAACCGGAGACGGCGATGATCCCCGGCATGGCTGATGGCGATCCAGGCGTGGATGTACCGGGCGCGGCGCGGCTGACCGCCGATGTGACGCGCGGCGTGCGTCGCGCCCTGGCATCCCACGGTCTGGTCAGCGTCACCGAATTCGCGCTCAAGAGCGGGCGCCGCGCCGATGTCATGGCCATGGACGACCGTGGCCATCTGACGATCGTCGAGGTCAAGGTCAGCCTGGCCGACCTGCGCGCCGACCGCAAATGGACGCAATATCTGGATTTCTGCGATCTGTTCTATTTTGCCGTCCCGGAAAGCTTTCCGCTGGAGGCGGTTCCCGAGGAGTGCGGTCTGATGGTCGCCGACGCTTACGATTCGACCGTGCTGCGCGAAGCCTTCCCCAGCCCGCTGAACGCCGCGCGCCGCAAGGCACTGCTGATTCGGTTCGGCCGCGCCGCCGCCAGCCGGGTCCACCGGCTGGAAGATCCCGGCATCTGATCGGCCGCGGCGAGGCGGGCCTGAGAGACCTCAACCGCGCAGACGGCCGATCGTCGCCGTCGTGCTGTGCCCCGGCGCCAGATCGGCCAGCATTACGGTGCCACCATAGGCTTCGACCTCGGCGGCGCCGACCACCCGGTCGATGGTGTAGTCGGCGCCCTTGACCAGGACATCGGGGCGGATGGCTTCGATCAGAGCCAGCGGCGTATCTTCGGCAAAGACGACAACCAGGTCGACGGCCGCGAGCGAGGCCAGCACCGTGGCCCGCGCCACCTCGGCCTGCACCGGCCGGTCGGGACCCTTCAGCCGCTGCACCGAGGCATCGCTGTTGAGGCCGACGATCAACCGGTCGCAGGCGGCCCGCGCCTGGCCCATCAGGGCGATGTGGCCGGGGTGCAGCAGATCGAAACAGCCATTGGTAAAGCCCACGCGCAGCCCCGCCTGGCGCCATCGGGCCGCCTGACGCGCGGCCGCCGGTCCCGAAACGATCTTGGTATCGCTCCGCGCCCAGTCTTGGTGCCGGCAGGCGGCCGACAGCTCGCCGTTGCGCACGGTGGCCGTACCACGCTTGCCGACGACGATACCGCCGGCCACATTGGCCAACCGCGCCGCCTCGTTCAGCGACGCACCGGCCGCGAGCGCGGCGGCCAGGGTCGCTACCACGGTATCGCCGGCCCCCGAAACGTCGAACACCTCCCGCGCCTCGCCACGCAGGTGGACCGGCTGACCGGCGGCGGGAACCACGGTCATGCCTTCCTCGCTGCGGGTGACCACCAGCGCGCCGACCCCCGACCGGGCGATCAGACCGCCGGCCGCGGCGACGACGGCGTCGTCGCCGTCCACGGGGGCACCGCTGGCTTCGGCCAGTTCGCGCCGGTTGGGCGTGACCACGGTCGCCCCCCGGTATCGCCCGTAGTCCCGGCCCTTGGGATCGACGACGACCGGAATGCCCGCATCGCGCGCGGCGGCGATGATCCCTTCCGCCACCGCCGCGTCGACCACGCCCTTGCCGTAGTCCGACAGGATCACCGCGCCGCAGGCGTCCAGCGCGCTGCGGGCCGCGTCCAGCAGCCGTTGGACACAGGCATCGTCATGCGGCCCATCGGCTTCCCTGTCGGCCCGCAGAAGCTGCTGCCCACTGGCCGTGAAGCGCGTCTTGACCGTTGTCGGATGGCGGGGCGCCCGCAGCAGATGGATCTCGGCGGTCCCCAAGTCGGCCAGAAGGCGGGCAAGCTGGTCGCCGGCCTCGTCCTCCCCGGCGATCGCGACCAGAACCGCCTCGGCGCCCAGCGCCGCCAGATTGGCCGTCACGTTGCCGGCGCCGCCGGGCATGACCGATTCGCCGGCCACGCGCAGGATGGGGATCGGCGCCTCCGGCGACACGCGGTCCACCGCCCCGTGCACGAACCGGTCGATCATGGCGTCGCCGACGCATAGGACACGCACGCCCCGCATCGCCTCGACGCGCTCGATCAAAGCCCCGGAGTCAGTATTGTCGTCTGGTGGTACCGCCATGCCGTCGCGCCAAGGCCGCCTGAGGAGGCCCTAGGATCCTTCTGATAAGAGGACTCTTAGTGCCCGCAAAGCGGCGGCGCTGCAAGATCGCGGAACGGCCGGCCGGCGTTCCGGCCCCGATCAGGGTCGCGGAGCGTGCTTGTTGAGAATGCGCTGCAGGGTGCGCCGATGCATCTTCAACCGACGCGCGGTTTCCGACACGTTCCGGTCGCACTGCTCGAACACGCGCTGGATATGTTCCCACCGTACCCGGTCGGCCGACATCGGGTTTTCCGGCGGCGGCGGCAACGATCGTTCGCCGGACGTCAACAGCGCGGCGGCGACCTGATCGGCGTCTGCCGGCTTGGCCAGATAGTCCAGGGCCCCGGCCTTCACGGCGGCAACCGCCGTGGCGATGTTGGCATAGCCCGTCAAAATGACGATCTTTGCATCGGACCGCGCGTCGCGCAGGGCCTGGACGATCTCCAGACCGTTGCCGTCGCCCAGCCGCAGATCCAGCACGGCATAGGCGGGCGCATGCTTGCGGGCGAAATCCAATGCTTCGGTCACCCCCTCGGCGGTCGTCACGTCGAAACCGCGCTGCTCCATTGCCCGTGCCAGGCGCTGCCGAAACGGTGCATCGTCGTCCACAAGCAAAAGACTGCGGACGGCAACACGTGCCGGGGTTTCCCGAACCGCGACGTCGAAAGCCGCATTGGTCTGCATGATATCCTGTCTCCGCCGGACCACGGGCGACCGGGGACGCCGCCCTGCTGATTTAGGACAATTCTAACATAGGACGTTTCCAGCGCAGGACAACCTCCGCCCCGCCCATTGCCGACCTGTTGAACCCGATTTCGGCCCCCGACTGGGCCAACAGCGTACTGGCGATAAAGATGCCGAGCCCCATGTGATCGCCGCTGCCGCCGCGGGTGGAAAAATACGGTTCGCCGATACGGTCCAGCAGGCCCGGCGGGAACCCCGGACCATCATCGGTCAAGGTGATCTGGGCCATGTCCGGATCCCAGTCGACAATCACCGTCACCGTCGTTCGGGCGAAATGGAACGCGTTTTGAACCAAATTGCCCAAACCGTGCATGAGCTCGGGCGTTCGCCGCACCAGCGGGGCCGGCCCCTGGGCCCCGGACGCGGTTTGGATCGCCAGTGTAATCGTGGGGCGCTTGTGCCGCTCGGCGGCGGTTTCGATCAGGGACGGCAACGCCAGCACCGCCGATGGATCGCCGGCGTCGTTTTCGGGCCGCTGGCCAAGCTGCGCCAGGATGGCCCGGCACCGTTCGGTCTGCTCCAGCAGCAGGGCCGCGTCGTCGGCCAGGGGGCCGGCCGCCGGAAGCTCGCGCGACAGCTCCTTGGCCACCACGGCGATGGTGCTCAACGGTGTCCCCAGCTCGTGCGCGGCGGCGGCCGCCAAGGCGCCGACCGCCGACACCTGCTGTTCCCGCGCCAGAGCCAGTCGGCTGGCGGTCAGGGCCTCGCGGCCACGCCGGGCTTCGGCCGCGACCCGTCCGATATAGAGGGCATAAAAGATGGTCGACGCGGTGAGCGCCAGCCACAGCCCGAACCGATAGGACGGGGCGGTATCGACCATGCCGGCCGGTCCCGGCAACGGATAGTGCCAGATGGCCAGAAGCGCGATGCAGGCCAGCGTCAGGCCGGTCAGGATCAGCGTGCTGCGCCGTCCCAGCGTGGTGGCCGATACGGTCAGCGGCGCCAGAAGCATGATCACGAAGGGGTTCAGTAGGCCGCCGGTCAGGAACAGCAGCACGGCCAATTGCAGCAAATCGTAGGCCAGGTAAAGACGGGCCTCGCCGTCGGTCAGGCCACGCCGGATCCGACGCTGAACCGTGGCCGCCAGATTGAGCAGCGCCGAAATCAGGATCACCGCCAGAACCGGCGCCATAGGCAACCGGTAGTCGAACCCGTAAGCGACGCCGAGAACGGCCGCGAGTTGCCCTCCGACCGCGATCCATCGGATTAGGATCAGCGTGCGCAGGCTGACCGGCCCGCTGCGCGGCCCGGTTGCCGTCCACCGGCCGGCGATCGTCTTCACCGTCACCCGGCAAAACGGGCGCGGTCCACGGTCACGCCATTGGAGACCGTCACACTGGAACCACCTGTCATTCGGATGACATGGGTTCTTTGGCGTCCATCACCAGTGGTTCGGGGATGTCCGACGCCTCGCTGCCCGACTCCGCGGCCGGATCCGCCGACGTCTCGGACCCGGGCACGGCGTGACATTCCACCGCCGCGCGAACCACGGCCATCGCCACCGCGGCCCCGGTCGCCTCGCCGGCACCGATATCGAGATCGAGGATGGCGTCTCTCTCGATCTTGTCCAGCAGGCGCCGGTGCGCGGGTTCGGAGGAGAAATGAGCGGCCAGGCAATGATCGACATTGTGGCGATCCAACGCCCAAAGAACCCCGGCGGCGGCCGTGCTGACGAACCCGTCGAGCAGAACCGGCGTCCCGGCGAACCGCGCGGCCACGATGGCGCCGACGATGGCCGCCATGTCGCGCCCGCCCAGGCACCGCAGCACCTGCAGCGGGTCGGTCATGGCCGGCCGGTTGGTGGCCAGCCCCTCGGCCACGGCGGCGGTGCGTCGCGCCAGGTCGTTGGCATCCTCGCCCGGTCTGGATTCCAGCCAATCGCTGGCCCCGCCGCCGAACAGCGCCGTGCTCATGGCCGCGGCCGACGTCCGGTTGGCCGTGCCGACATCGCCGACGCACAGCAGATCCAACCCCTCCTCCACCGCCATCATCCCCCGCACCACCGCCCGTGCGCAGGTCGCGTCATCCATCGCCGGTCCATCGGTGAACGGGTCCGTCGGATGGTCCACGGACAGGTTGTAGACCCGAAGGTCGGCCCCCATCATCCTGCATAAGCGGGCGACCGGCGCATCGTCGTCCTGCAGCGATAGAATCCGCCGCGCCGTCGCATCGACGATATCGGCGGAGGGCGCGAGACCGACATCGACGCCATGGGTCGCGCCGAACACCACCACCCGCGTCCGATTCATGGTCGGTGGCGTCCGGTTTTGCCAGCTTGCCATCCAGAACGCGATCTCGGTCAGTCGACCCAGCGTCTCGCCGCTGGCGGTGTGACGGCGCTGCCGATCCCGCAGGGCATGGCCGGCCTCGGGGTGGGAGCCGGGCATGCGCCGGATAAACCGCTCGACCTCGGCAAGCGTAATTGTCGCGTCTACGCTCACCGCTTACACCGCCTGCCCGTCATTTCCGAAACCGCGTACCGAACCGGCTCCACGGTCCCTGTGTCACAACGCATAACCTGACTCATTTTGATCATAAATTTATTCTAATTATCATGATCCGAGTGTGCCGACGATAACAGGAAAGAGATAAAGTCATGCGCCGCCCCCATCCGATGCGTCTTTACGCTTTGGCGATCGCCCTATTGTTCGGGTTGGTCGGCCTTACCCTTCCAGTGTCCGATGCCCGCGCCGCGTCCGCCCAGGACGAGCTGATCGCCAAGGCCCAGCTGACCGCCGAGGCGCTGCTGACGGACCCCGAGTACGAGCTGCTGCAGAGGTATGCCGGCGCGGCGAAAGCAGTCCTGATCGTGCCCGAACTGCTCAAGGCCGGGTTGATCGTCGGCGGTGAGGGCGGCGTGGCGGTCATGCTGGTCCGCCAGCCCGACGGCGGGTGGAGCGACCCCGCCTTCTACATCGTCGCCGCCGGGTCGTTCGGATTGCAGATCGGCGGCGAGGTGGCGCAGGCCATGATCGCCATCATGACGGAGGACGGGTTAAACGCCGTCCTGGACCGGGAGGTCACCTTGGGGGTCGACGTCAGCGGCGCGATCCTGGAAGAGGGCATGACGATCGGCGCCAAGACCGGGCTGGATATCAACGCCGACATGTACACCTTCGCCAGCGCCAAGGGCTTGTTCATCGGCGGTGCCCTGGAAGGCGGGCTGATCCGCGCCCGGGACGACTGGAACGAGGCCTACTACGAACCCGGCGCCACCCCCCGCGGTATCCTGGACAACCGCTATGGCGGCGACCGCGCGGCGGCGCTCAAGGCCACATTGCCACCCTGACCCGGCCTCTTGCCCGGCCTACCCGGTGAGCATGACGGACGGCTATTCCGCCCCGGCGTCGCGCAGAAGGTTGACCAGCGCGGGGGAGCGGGCGCCTTCGGCCCAATACAGGGCGCTGCGGCCGGTGAAGTCCAACCGGTTGACGTCGGCGCCGGCGTCCAGCAATTGACGCGCGACGTCGTAGTGCCCGTCGCGGGCCGCGACCATCAGCGGTGTCAGGCCTTGCCGGTTGCTGTGATCGATCAGCCCGCCGGCCTCGATCAGGGCCCCGGCGACAGAACCGTGACCCGACACCGCGGCCCAGTACAGCGGCGTGTTGCCAAGTCGGTCGGCGGCGTTCGGGTTGGCGCCATGGTCCAGCAGGTCGTTTACCATCGTGGCGTTGCCGTTGAGCGCCGCCAGCATCAGAGGCGTGCGACCGTCGCCTCGGCTGATGTTGGGAGATTCACCCCGCTTCAGCAGCGTCCGCACCGCCTCGCCGTCGTTGAGCGCAGCGGCTTCCATCAGACTGGCCGTCGGCAACAGGTCGATCTGAGCCCACGCTTGCGATGGCCCCAGCGCCAGGGCGCCGGCACAGATCGCCACAAAGAGGACAGCAAGTGCGCGCATCGTGTTTTTTTCCTCGTCCTGAACGTCGCGTCCATCCTATTGATTTTGATGCCAACGCGGGGCCTTACAATGGATCTTCCATCATCTATTAAATGTCTGGTAACCCTTTCGGACAATCCTAAGCGTCAGGACGTCGCGCCCTTCCGTCACCGCCCGTCGATGGCATATATAGGAACCGTGCGCGGTTGCTCGGACGACTTGGAATTCGGGATAATGGATCGATGATGCGCAGCCTTGCCCTGATTTTCGCTCTTGTCTTAACGGCAAGCTGCCAGGGAGAGACCGAAACGGCCTCTCACGTCGATCTGGTGAATACCAATGGACAGGTTCTCAGGGCCGGCGCCATCACGGTCCCCGGCGACCCGCGTTTTCTGGAGCTGGAAGCCTTCCGGCCCGTCGTCCAGCATCCCGGGACATGTCTGACCGACGAAGAGATCGAGGCCGAGGCGATGATCGTCCTGCACAACGTGCTGATGATCACCGGTCTGCAGTGCGACGCCTATGTATCCGACCCCCTGTTCTATCGGTACACGGCCTTCACCGCGACCCACCAGAACAGCCTGCGCGACGCCCAGACCGTGTTGGGGCGCTATCTCGGACGGCACCAGTCCGGCAACCGGAACCGTCTGTTCGACACCTATCGGACGCGGCTGGCCAACGACGAATCGCAACTCGCCCTGCGCCTCTCGCCCAAGCAATACTGCCAGGCACGCATACAGCAATTCACCGAGGTTGCGGACTTTGTCGCGGAAGAGTTCCGGGCCTATGCCCGCGAGGCGGCCGACCGGCGCCGCGACGCCTACAAGACCTGCGGCAGCTAGGCATTATCCTGAGGCGCGTCTCTGTATTAATTTTCCCGATTATCCCGCTGACATACGTAAGTAGTTGTGCCACTAAGATGGCAAGGAACTCCAGAGGCCGCTTGGTGTGACCTATAAGACCGCCTATCGCATCATCAGAAAAATCCGTGATCTGATGATGAAGGCGCAAGGCTTCGACACGCTTTTCGCCGGTCATACCTGACATTCGCAAGGCAACGCCTCACGGCATCGTCATCGGTCACGTCGAGCCGGGTTCGACCGACGAACTGGTCTGCTATGGCTTACTGGCCGGCGATGGCTACCGGAATGGCGTCAAAATCTACCCGCTTTATCGGCCCTACTTCGTTCCTCTCTGCTTGCTCGATAAATTCTCATAAATGCCTATTTTTAAGGCTTCTACTAGGGTTAACATTCTGATTCCCCTGTACGATTCTTGACATATCAGCGAATTTATAGCATATGAGCGCACGAAGCGGCGCACCTCCGGTTGGACTGGAAGCGCGCCGTCGCTCTTACCCCTTGTGGAAGGGGGCAGGAAGGGGAATGCGCCCAAAGGCGCTTACCCTATAATGTCCGGGCCATGGACCACATGGCGCATCTCCTTTCTTCCAAGTGGGGGCAGCTGCAGGTTTCCGGTCAAGGTAAGACGTGCAGCGCTAGGTATATGGATACGGCGGCTAGTCATTGACTGGCCGCCGTATTCGTTTTTAGCGGGACCACAACGCCGGTCCGGGCCAATCTCTTCAGATCGTCGCTCGCGTTCGGGCCAATTCGCAGTTGGCGCGCCTGGTGTCCAAACGCCTCGATCTCGCCGCGTTGCTTCAGCCTGGCGATGGCATTGAAAGCGCTGCCCTCGTTCTTCAGAGGGCCCATTTTATGCTTCTCCGATCCATCGCGGACAAGCATGATGGCGTGCTTCGCAATGATACCGGGGTTCCTTGCAATCGCTTCAAGTAGCGCGTCCATCAATGGCGAACCCGACACTGATGGCAGCGCCTTATCTTGTTTCAGGCCCGCCGCCACCTTCTTTAGAAACGCGTCCAGATTGGCAGGAGTGAACACATATCCGTTCTTCTCGACGAAATCGCCGCGCGCCTTCGCTCGAGCCAGTGCGTGATAGAAACCCTTGTCACTGCTCCGAATTTTACCTCCTAGTGCGCTTCGCAAGATAGCTTCCCGAATCTCGTCATACGTGACGCCATCCTCGGCTCGCTCAACAATGAGTGAGACGGCCTTGGGGAAATTGTCAGAAGCAGCAATTCCGTCCAGCGCTTTGGTGATGTGTCTCCGATGAGACTGACCGCCACTGCTTGCAGCTTCTAGCAACCCGGCTTCACGCTCGAGTTGTTCCGCCATCCCAACCAAGCGCTCCAGTTTATCCCGCTCAGCGGCGAGGGTGCGCATCTCTTCATCGATCTCGCGCACGCGATGACGCCAGCCAAAGATCTGGCTTTCGCTAACAAGGTTGGGAGGTGATTCGCCATGGGTCATAGCTTACTCATAGCCCTCCTCCGGCCGCGTGACAAGCCCCCTATGACTAATTGCAGACAACGTGTGACTGTACACGGTCCGTTCCACGCGCTTGAGCTATGACTCGATTGCGTCGCTTGAGCGAATACTCGCTCAGATTTCACGAGCCTTGCCGTCTCGGCTAAACCCTATGTCTTGCCGTCCGCTTCGACATTTTATCGAATGTCGCAATCACATGCGTCAATGGGAGATACGGGTTAGTTTTTCCGGGAAAGGGTGCGGCCCACGGCATCGCGCCAGCCTTCATAAAGCCGGTCCCGGGTTGCCGCCGCCATCCGCGGTTCGAACCGTCGGTCGAGTTGCCAGGCCGCCGCCACGGCGTCCAAGGTTGGGTAGAGCCCGACCGCCAGCCCGGCCAGCAATGCCGCCCCCAGCGCCGTGGTTTCCGTGACCACCGGCCGTTCCACGGGCAGTCCCAGGATGTCGGCCAGGAATTGGCACAGCCAGTCGTTGGCGACCATGCCGCCGTCGACGCGCAGGGCGTTGGGCGTGGTGCCGGCATCGTCGATCATCGCATCCATCAGGTCCCGCGTCTGATAGGCCACGGCCTCCAGCGCCGCCCGCGCGATATGGGCAAAGCCGGCATCCCGCGTCAGCCCGAAGATGGCGGCCCTGGCATCGGGATCCCAGTAGGGCGCACCCAGACCGGTGAAGGCCGGCACCAGATAGACGCCATGGGCATCGGACACCTTGGCCGCCAGCTTCTCGGTCTCGGCCGCGTGGCCGATCACCTTCAGCCCGTCGCGCAGCCATTGAACCGTCGTGCCGGCGGCAAAGATCGCCCCTTCGATCGCATAGGTGGGCGTGCCGCCCAGGCGGTAGGCCACCGTGGTCAGCATGCGATGCTTTGAAACGACCGGCTTGGTCCCGATATTGAGCAGGACAAAACAGCCCGTGCCGTAGGTGGACTTGATCATGCCGGTGTCGAAACAGGCCTGCCCGAAGGTGGCCGCCATCTGATCGCCGGCCATGCCGGTGACCGGCAGCGGCGCACCCAGCAGATCGCCGTCGATCTCGCCAAAGACGCCGCTGGAATCCCGCACCTCCGGCAGCACCCCGCGCGGCACCCCGAACAGTGACAGAAGACCGTCGTCCCAGTCCTGCCGCGCGATGTCGAACAGCATGGTGCGGGCCGCGTTGGTGGCGTCGGTGGCGTGCACCCGGCCGCCGGTCAGGCGAAACAGCAGATAGCTGTCGACGGTGCCAAAGGCCAGATCCCCGGCCTCGGCCCGGGCCCGCAGCCCCGGCACCTCGGTCAGCATCCAGGCCAGCTTGCTGGCCGCGAAATAAGCGTCGATGACCAGCCCGGTCTTGGCCTGAACCTCCGGCTCCTTGCCGTCCGCGACCAGCTGCCGGCAGAACGGCGCGGTACGCCGGTCCTGCCAGACGATGGCCCTGTGGACCGGCTTTCCCGTCGCCCGCTCCCACAGCACCGTGGTTTCGCGCTGGTTGGTGATACCGATGGCCGCCACCTCCGCCGCCGTCAGCCCGGCCGTGTCCAGCACCTCGCGGCAAACGGCAAGCGTGTCCTCCCAGATCTGGTCGGCGTCGTGCTCGACCCAGCCGTCGTCCGGAAAGTACTGGGTCAGTTCGCGCTGGGCGGTGGCGACGGGCAACCCGCGCGCGTCGAACAGAATGGCGCGGCTGGAGGTCGTGCCCTGGTCGATGGCCAGGATGTGTTGCGGACGCGCGCCGGTGGCCATCGTCTTTGTCCCCCTTCTGCCGGGATTCCCCGTTTGATCATTTGCCGCGACTATGGGAAGCGTCGATAGTGGGTGTCAACCGGCCGCGCCGCGGCCCTCCCCGCTGATCCCCGGCCATCATGCCCGACAAGATCAACCTGAAGATCGCCTTTCTGGCCACCGCCTTCGTCGCCCTGGGTCCGATCACCATGTCGATGTATGTGCCGTCGATGCCGGCCATCGCCGATTCGCTGGGGGCCAGCCAGAGCGCCGTGCAACTGACCTTGAGCGTCTATCTGGCGGCCTTCGCCCTGGCCCAGCTTGGCTATGGTCCGCTCAGTGACCGGTTCGGCCGGCGCCCGGTGCTGATCCTGGGCATGGTGATCTTTGTCGTCGGCAGCGGGGCTGCGGCGCTGGCCGGCAGCATCGAGACGCTGATCGCCGCCCGCTTCGTCCAGGCCGTGGGCGCCTGTGCCGGGCCGGCGGTGGCCAGGGCCCTGGTCCGCGACCTCTATGTCGGGACGGCGGCGGCCAGGGTGCTGGGCATCATCGGCATGACCATCGCCGTGGCCCCGGCCATCGGTCCGGTGATCGGCGGCTACCTTCAGACCTGGTTCGACTGGCACGCCGTGTTCGTGTTCCTGACCACGGCCGGCGTGGGGTTCCTGTTCCTTGCCTGGTTCGGCGTGGCGGAAACCAACCGGCAACTCGACCGCGATGCCCTGAGCCCAAGCCGGATGATCCGCAACTACGCCATGCTTCTGGGCTGTGGACCCTATATCGGCTATGTCGTACCCATTGCCTGCAGCCTTGGCGGCTATTTCGCCTTTGTCGCCACGGCCCCGTTCCTGTTCATAAGCCTGCTGGGGCTGTCACCCGAAACCTATGGCTGGATCCTTCTCTTGCCGACCGCCTGCTATTTCCTGGGGGCGCTGACCGCGACGCGGATCGTCGGCCGGCTGGGCATCAACCGCACGGTCCTGACCGGCGTCTGCATCGTCGCGGCGGCCGGTGGCATTCTGCTGGCGGTGACGATGGGCGACGCCGCCACCGTGGTCACGCTGATGGCGCCCATGATGCTGTGGCTGTTCGGCATGGCGCTGGTGCTGCCGTCGGCCCTGGCCGGGGCCATGGCGCCTTTTCCGCGGATCGCCGGCGCCGCGTCGGCCCTGGTCGGTTTTCTGCAGATGGGGACTGGCGCCGCCGGGACATTCGCCGCCGCGACCATCGGCGACGGGACCGCGCGCACCGCCGGCATCGCGCCCGGCGCCCTGGCGGCGCTGGGGCTGATCGTCTTTCTGCTGCTGATCTGGCGCCGACGGCATGCGACCGTGACCGCCGTGCCGCGTCGGAAGGACTGACCCCGTGCCGCCGGCCATCCGCACACGCAGCCTGGACATCGAGGGGTTGGGAGCCCCGTTGGAGGTCCGGCGCGACCCCCGCGCCCGGCGCCTGACCCTGCGCGTCGATCCCAATGCCCGCAACGCGCGGGTGGTGGCCCCGCCCCATGTGGCCATGGCGGAGATCCGGGCCTTTGTCGCCCGCCACCGGCGCTGGCTGCAGCAACGGCTGGACGCGGTGCCGGAACCGCGGCCCTTCCACGACGGCGCCACGGTTCCCTATCTGGGCGCCGACCACCGGATCTGCCACGACCCGGAGGCCGGCCGCCCGGTCGAGCGCCTGGACGGAGTCTTTCGCGTCGCCGGACGACCGGAGCATCTGGCCCGGCGCCTGCGCGATTTCCTGAAGGCGGAGGCGCGGCGGGAGCTGACCCGCCGGTCGATGGAAAAGGCCGCGATGCTGGGCCGGCGGCCGGCCGCCATCACCATTCGCGACACCCGCTCGCGCTGGGGAAGCTGTTCCGCAGACGGCCGGCTCAACTACTCCTGGCGGCTGATCCTGGCGCCGGAGCCGGTGCTGGACTATGTCGTCGCCCACGAGGTGGCGCATCTGGTGGAGATGAACCACGGGCCCCGCTTCTGGGCCCTAACCCGCCGGCTGTGCCCCGACCTTGAGGAGCCGAAGACCTGGTTGTCGGTGCACGGTTCCAACCTGCACCGTCACGGCTGAGAGTGACGGTCGCTCCCGTCGCGGCCCGATCGGCCGGCGTCACCTGTCTGCTGGCTGTTCTGGTGGCGCTGGGCCCGTTGTCGACCGATCTTTACCTGCCGGCGCTGCCGGACCTGACCCGGGAATTGGCCGACAGCCCCGCCGAGGGCCAGTTGACCCTTAGCGTCTTCTTGGTCGGGCTGGCGGTCGGACAGCTGTTCTACGGCCCTTTGAGCGACCGGTTCGGGCGCCGCCGCCTGCTGATCGGCGGTGTCGCCCTGTACGCCGCCAGCGGCGTGGCCTGCGCCCTGGCCACGTCGATCGAGATGCTGATCGCGCTGCGCTTCGTGCAGGCGCTGGGGGCCTGCTGCGGTCCGGTGCTGGGCCGCGCCGTGGTGCGCGACATCCACGGGCCCGACGGCGCCGCGCGCATCCTGGCCTATCTGTCCATGGCCATGGCCCTTGCCCCGGCGCTGGGCCCCATCCTGGGCGGCCAGTTGACCGAGTGGCTGGGGTGGCGCGCCAGCTTTTGGGCGCTGGCCGCCTTCGGCGCGGCGGCGTTGGCCGGACTGGTCCTGCTGCTGCCCGAAACCAATATGCGGCGCGACCCGGAGGCGACGCGGCCCGGCCGTCTGGCCCGCAACTATGTCAGCCTGCTGATGCACCGCCGCTATATGGGGTATCTGCTGATCGTCGCCTTTTCCTATTCGGCCATCTTCTCCTTCATTTCCGGGTCGTCGTTCCTGCTGGTCGACGTTCTGGGCCTGTCGCCGTCGCTGTACGGGTTCAGCTTCGCCGCCGTCGTCGTCGGCTACATGATCGGAACGTTCGGCGCCGGGCGTCTGACCCGGCGCCTGGGCATCGACCGCATGATCGTGATGGGCGGCACCGTCGCGTGCCTCGGCGGCATCGTCATGACCGCCTGCGCCCTGGCCGGATATCTGTCGGCGGCTGCCGTGGTCGGCCCCATGATGGTGGTCATGATCGGGCTCGGGTTCGTGCTGCCCAACGCGACGGCCGGGGCCATCGCCCCGTTTGCCACCATGACCGGCCTGGCGTCGGCGCTGATGGGCTTTTGCCAGATGGGCATGGCGGCCCTGGTCGGCATCGCCGTCGGCCGGCTGGCCGGCCCCACCGCCCTGCCCATGGCCGGTGCCATCGCCCTTGTCTCCCTGGCCGCGGCCCTGGCCTATGTCGGGATGGTCCGGCCACGGCGCCCCACGACCCGCCCGGCCGGCTGAGGATCCTTTCGGGAAGAGGCCCCGACATGCGACAAATCCTGGCGGTTCGCGCCAAACCGTCCTAGCCTTGTTTCATCATGTCGCTCTCCACCCTCCGTGCCGCCGGTGCGGCCCTGCCCCTGCCGGTGCAGGGCATCTTGTGGATGATCGCGGCGACCGTCGTCCTGTCGGTCATGGTCATCCTGGTGCGCACCGCCACCCAGGCGATGCATCCGTTCGAGGCGGCGTTCCTGCGCAACCTGTTCGGCCTTGCCTTTATGCTGCCCTGGCTGGCCCGGACGGGTCTGGGCGGCCTGCGCACCCAAAAGCTGCGGCTGCACATGACAAGGGCGGCCACCGGTCTGTTCGCCATGCTGTGCTGGTTTTCGGCCCTGGCGCTGATGCCGCTGGCCGAGGCGGTGGCGCTGGGCTTCACCACACCGCTGTTCGCGACCATCGGCGCCGCCCTGTTCCTGGGAGAGATCGTCCGCCGCCGGCGCTGGAGCGCCACCATCATCGGCTTTGTCGGGGTCATCATCATCCTGCGCCCGGGCGCCGACATGATCACGGCGCCGGCCGTCATCGTGCTGCTGTCGGCCGCCGCGGCCGCCGGGTCGGCGCTGCAGGTCAAGATCCTGGCGCGCACCGAATCCTCCAGCGCCATCGTCACCTACATGACCCTGTTCATGACGCCGATGTCGCTGCTGCCGGCGCTGTTCGTGTGGACATGGCCGTCGTGGGAGATGTGGGCCCTGATGGCCGCGACCGGCGCGCTGGGCACGATCGGCCATCTCTGCTTCGCCCGGGCCCTGGCGGTGGCGGAAACGTCGGCGGTGGTGCCGTTCGAATATATCCGCCTGCCGCTGGTCGCGGCGGCCGGGTACTTCCTGTTCGGGGAAACGGTGGATGCCTGGACCTGGGCCGGCGCCGCCATCATCATCGTCTCGACCGTCTATATCGCCCGGCGCGAAGCCATCGTCGCCCGCCAGCGCCGGTCGCCGAATCCGGGCCCGATCGCCGCCGGGTCGGGACGGGACAAGCACTGACGGCCAGGCCGGACGGCCGACTCCCAGCCTATGCCGCCGGCACCGTGAGCAGCCGGACCAGGCTCAACAGCAGCGCCACCTCCACCAGCATCGTCAGCGGGATCCGCAGATCGAGATACCACAGCGGCGCCAGGGCATAGCGCACGGCCCGCCGGTCGGCGGCCAGGGCGACCACGAAGGTGACCATCAGCAACAGCAGGGTCGGCAGATGGGCGCCGGGAACCAGCGATCCCCAGACCAGCGCCCCCCAGGCCATCAGCGCCGGCACGACGCTGAACCCCATCTGGCGAGTCGGCGCCAGCGGACGCGGCGAACCGTCGCCGCCGTCGTTGAGGCGCTGGGGCTGCGGCGTGCGCTGCGCTTCCCATCCCAGATTGGCCATCGCCAGCCCCCAATGGACCGCGCCCATGAAACTGGCGATACATGCGCCATAGGCGATCTGCATGAAGAACAGCCACCCGGCCCAGCGCAGATCCTCCACCAGCCACACGCCGATCCCGGTGGCGTAAAACGGGATCAGCCCGGCGAACCCCAGCAGGGCGGCGGCCGGCGGCACCCCGGAGAGAACCCGGCTCATCCCGCTGCCTTGTTCATGAACCGGGCCAGGGTCACGTCCAGATCCGTCACCCCGTCGGCATCGTGGGTAGTCAGCGTCACGGCGACGCGGTTGTAGACGTTGAACCATTCGGGATGGTGGTTCATCTTCTCGGCCTTGAGCGCCACCCGGGTCATGAACCCGAAGGCTTCGTTGAAGGAGCGAAACGTGAATTCCTTGCCGATGGCGTCGCGTCCGTCCACGTTCGACCAGCCGTCGAGGTCGGCCAGCGCCGCCGCGCGCGCCGTGGGTTCGAGTTTTTGCGCCATGACCGGACCTTGCCTGTTGCGCCCACCGCAACCTTAGCGGACGGACCGATGCCCCGCCACACCGCAGCCCCGACCCTGGACGACATCGCCATCCTGGCCGAGCAGGCATTCGCCGCCATCCCGCCGATCCTGCGCGACATGGCCCGTGGCGTGCCCATCCGGGTCGAGGAGTTTCCCGACGAGGACACGGTGCGGGAGATGGAGCTGGACAGCCCCTACGACCTGCTCGGCCTGTATTCCGGCATCCCCTTCGGCGCCCGGGAAAACGCCGTACCCCAGCAGGTCGACATGATCTTCCTCTACCGCCGGCCGATGCTCGACTATTGGTGTGAAAGCGGCGAGGACCTGACCCATCTGGTGCGTCACGTCCTGATCCACGAAATCGGCCACCATTTCGGCCTGTCCGACGAGGACATGGAGGCGCTGGAGGCCCAGGCGGGCTGAGCCTGGCGGGTCGGTCGGGGGTTCGTCACGCCCGCCAGAACGGCTTGCGCGCCTCCCGCTGGATCATTTCGGGATCGAGGCCGATGTCCCGCAGCAGGTGGGCGTCCAGATCCCGGAGATGCCGGCGGGACCGGCGGCGGAAGAGCCACACCCACACAAGGCCCAGGACCGCCTGCCCGACGCGGGGGAACCACCCGCCGGCGGCTTCGATATCGATGTTTCTATCATTCGTCATGCCCCGAAGTGTCGTCTACACAAGCGGCCTTGTCCACATTTGATAGTTCGGCTAAGATCGAAGGATGAATGACGCACCCTATATCGCGGAGGTGGCCGCCGTGATCGGCGATCCGGCGCGCGCCAACATGCTGACGGCCCTCCTGGACGGCCAGGCCCTGACGGCGAGCGAGCTGGCCGTGATCGCCGGCGTGATGCCGCCCACCGCCAGCAGCCATCTGTCGAAACTGGTCGCGGCCGGGCTGGTGACCCAGGTCCGGCAGGGCCGCCACCGGTACTTCCGGCTGGCCCACGCCGCCGTCGCCGAGGCGCTGGAGGCGCTGATGGTCCTGTCCCAGCAGGCAGCCCCGCGGCGGCGGCCGCCGGGCCCGCGCGATCAGGCGATGCGCCATGCCCGGTCCTGTTACCGCCATCTGGCCGGCACCCTGGGCGTCGCCGTTGCCGAGGCCCTGGTCGCCAAGGGCTATCTGGAACCGGCGGCACGGGACTTCGCCCCGACGCAGGATGGCGCCGCCTTCTTCGCCACGCTGGGCATCGACCTCGGCGCCGTCCGTCGGAACCGCCGGGCCCTGACCCGGCCGTGCCTGGACTGGAGCGAACGGCGGCCGCATGTGGGCGGCGCGCTGGGCGACGCGCTGCTGACCCGGTTCATCGATCTGGACTGGCTGCGCCGCGACCCCGGCAGCCGCGTCATCCATGTCGGCGACTCGGGACGGGACTCGTTCCGGACCCTTCTGGGGATTGCCGCCGACGGGCCGGGCGCCGGCCCGCCTACCCTTCCCGCGTAACCAGGTCCGTGGTGGCGGCGCGCAGGACCGGCAGGATCTCGGCCTCGAACCACGGGTTGCGCCGCAGCCAGGCGGTGTTGCGCCAGCTTGGATGAGGCAGGGGCAGCAGGTTTGGCCCGTAATCGCGCCAGGCCCGCACCGTGTCGGTCATGGTCTTCTTCCGCGCCGTGCCCAGATAGCGCTTCTGGGCATAGACGCCGACCAGCAGCGTCAGGCGGATGGACGGCATCCCGGCCAGCAGACGCGGGTGCCACAGCGGCGCGCATTCCGGCCGCGGCGGCTTGTCGCCCCCCTTGGCATCGACCCCGGGATAGCAGAACCCCATGGGCACGATGGCGATCCGGGTTTCGTCGTAAAACGCCTCGCGGTCCAGGCCCAGCCAGTCGCGCAGCCGGTCGCCGCTGGCGTCGTTCCACGGGATGCCGGTTTCGTGCACCCGCGTTCCCGGCGCCTGGCCGATGATCAGCAGCCCGGCCGTGACGCTGGCCCGCATCACCGGCCGCGGCCCCAGGGGCAGGTGGGCCGCGCACACGCGGCACGCCCGCGCCTCGGCCAGCGCGGCCTCCAGGTCCTCGGCCGCGACCCTGTCCGCCGGGCCGGTCACGGACACCGGTCCAGCAGGGCATCGACCAGGGCCGGCACCGTCCGCGTCGCCGGGCCGTGGTCGACGGCGTCGAACAGACGCGCGATTTCCGACGGTTCGGCGTTGAGTTCCAGGGTAAAGGCCCCGGCCGCCCGTGCCTCCTGAACGAACCCGGCGGCGGGATAGACGGTCCCCGACGTGCCGATGGCGACGAACAGACCGCAGCGTTCCAGAGCCTCGCCGATCGCGTCCAGGGCGACCGGCATTTCGCCGAACCACACCACGTCGGGCCGCAGGGAGCCTTTGCGCCGGCACTCCGGGCAGACAAGATCGGCCGACAGATCCTGACGATGGACACGGACGGCGCCGCACGCCGCGCACCGCGCCTTGAGCAGCTCGCCATGCATGTGCACCACGGCGTCGCTGCCGCCCCGTTCGTGCAGATCGTCGATGTTCTGGGTCACCAGGGTGACCCCGCCCGGCCACGCCGATTCCAGCCTTGCCAGGGCCGTGTGGGCGGCGTTGGGCCGCACCGCCGGGTCCATAAGGCCCCGCCGCCGGGCGTTGTAGAACCCGTGAACCCTGGCCGGGTCGCGGGCGAAGGCCTCGGGCGTCGCCACATCCTCGATCCGGTGCCGGGCCCAGATGCCGTCGGGATCGCGAAACGTCTCCAGCCCGGACTCGCGCGAAATGCCCGCCCCGGTCAGGATGACGATGGGCGTGGCGGCGGTGATCCGCGCGGGAAGCTCGGCGATCGGCATGGTAGGATGACACCGTGAGAGCGGACGATGCGCCAATCCTAGAACCTTCGCCCCCGGCGGCCAACGGCGGCGCCTGGCCGGTCGCGGATTTGCGAGCCTATTTGATCGGATCCTGGACGGTGGAACGGCGGATCCTGGATCGCCGCCCGCGCCGGCGCGGATCGTTTACCGGCCGTGCTGTCTTCGCCGAGGACGGGGACGGGCTGCGCTACCGCGAAACCGGCCGTCTGCGCATCGGCGACCACGACGCCCCGGCGGAACAGATCCACCGCTATGAATTTCCAGCGCCGTCGGCGGCCGCCGTTTTCTTTCGGGACGGCCGGCCATTCCATCGCCTTGACCTGACCACTGGCCGCGCCCGGGCGGTTCATCCGTGCCATCCCGATCTTTACCGCGCCCGGTTCAAGGTCTTGCGTCCGGATGCCTGGTGCGTGCTGTGGCGCGTGACCGGCCCGAGCAAGAGGCTGCGCCTGGCCACCCTGTACAGCCGGCAGACCGCCGCCGGCTAAACCCTGAGAGAGTTAAGGATCGTTCAATTCCAGGTCGTTATGCTCCGCCGGTTGACCCGCCCCCGACACAGACCGAGCCAATGACATTGCTCCCGACCGAGGACGACCGGGACAACCGGCCCCACGAGCCGATACGGCACTACCTGGATCTTGGGCGGGATGGCAAGGCATCCCACGGACGCTATGCGGTCGGCCTGCTGATCGTCATCCTTGGCGGCACCCTGGCCGGACTCGTCATCGGCGCGTCCGTCGGGATCGCCTGGCGTTTTGCCGATGGGGGTCCGTTCTTCCCCCCCTTGCTGGTCTACGCGGCCATCAACGTCATCTTCGCCTGCTTCCTGGCGATGCAGTGGCTGGTGATCCGGAAAATCCACCGCCGGCCGCTGAGAAGCCTGATCACCGGCGCCCAGAGGGTGAGCATGGCGAGGATCGTGACCGGCGTGGTCCTGTTCGGGGTCGCGACCCTGGTCGCGGAGATCATCGTTCTGGGGATCGCCGTCGCGTTCGGCGGCTGGGAGGTGCTCCCACGGCTGGCGTACCTGGATGCCGATTTCTTCTGGCTGATCCCCTTGGCCCTGGTGCTGACACCGATCCAGACCACGGCCGAGGAACTGCTGTTTCGAGGGTACCTCGCCCAATGGATCGGCCGTGGCGTACACCGGCCCTGGCTGCTGTGCCTGATCATCGGCCTGCTGTTCGGCATGGTTCATCTGGCCAACCCCGAGATGGCGTTCGGGCCGGTTCCGGTGGGGTTGACCTATGTCGGCATGGGTATCCTGCTGATGGCCGTGTCGATCCGGGACGGTACCACCGAACTGGCCATCGGCGCCCACGCCATCAACAATCTGCTGTTCGTCCTGCTGATCCACAGCGACGGGGGCTCGTTACCGTCGCCCGGACTGTGGATGGCCGACCATGTAACGGACGGCAAACTGATATTTGTCGGTTTCGTGATCCAGGCAACGGTCTTTCTGGTCGGCCTCAGGCTGTTCGACCGGATGACGAAGCGCCCGCCCGCGCCCCGGCGGAGCGGCCGCCAGGTCCCGTCGACCGAGGCGGATCCCGATGCGACGCTTTCGACCAGCCCCGTCGTTGCCGACTGAGCTGCAGCCGGGTTAGAACGGCGGGCGATGAAGATCCTTTTTGTCTGCACCGGAAACATCTGTCGGTCCCCGACCGCCGAGGGCGTGTTCCGCCACCGGCTGGCGGCCACCGATCTGGCCGGCCGGATCGAGGCGGACAGCGCCGGCACCCACGGCTACCATGTTGGCGATCCGGCCGACGGCCGCGCCCGGCGGGTCGCCGCCAGCCGCGGCTATGATCTTTCGTCCATCCGGGCGCGCAAGGTCACGGCCGACGACTTCCAACGGTTCGACACCATCCTGGCGATGGACCGCGGCCATCTGGAAACCCTGCGCCGGCGGGCGCCCGATGCCGAGCGGCACCGCGTCCGGCTGTTCCTGGAGGATGCGCCCGGACCGGCGCCGGCCGAAGTTCCCGATCCCTATTACGGCGACATCGCGGATTTCGAGCGCGTGCTGACCCTGATCGAAACCGGCGTCGACGGGTTGATCGACCGGCTGCGCCGCGAGGCCGTCGCGCAAACGTGACACCGGCCCTGCCCATGGCGGCCGATGACGCCGCCTTGTTCGACCGGGTGGAGCAGGCCCTGGGGCGCCGGCCGGTGCGCTGTGCGGATCTGGCCGGCGGGTCCACCGTCCGGGTCGCGCGCCTGGACCTGGCGGACGGCACCGCCATCGTCGCCAAAAGCGGCGACGGCCGGCTGGCGCTTGAACGTTCCATGCTGGACGATCTGCGCCGGGAAAGCGCGCTGCCCCTGCCCGCCGTGCTGCATGGCGCGCCCGATCTGCTGCTGCTGGGGCATGTCCCCCATGACGGCAGGGCCCCGAACGACCGCGCGCAGGTCCATGCGGCCGAGCTTCTGGCGACGCTGCACGCCAAGCCGTATCCCCGCTTTGGCTACCGCCACGACACGGTGATCGGCCGGCTGCCCCAGCCCAACCCGTGGAGCGACCGGTGGGTGCCCTTCTTTCGCGATCACCGGCTGCTGCACATGGCCGAGCGCGGCCACGCCGAGGGCACGGTCGGAACCGCCCTACGCCATCGGATCGACCGGCTGGCGGAGCGGATCGACGACTATCTCGACGAGCCGCCGCACCCGTCGCTGCTGCACGGCGATATCTGGACGGGCAACGTGCTGAGCCGCGGCGGCCGCGTCGCGGCCTTTATCGACCCGGCCGTATATATCGGGCATCCGGAAATCGAGCTGGCCTTCGCCACCCTGTTTGGCACGTTCGGAGAGCCGTTCTTCCGCCGCTACACCGAGATCGCGCCCATGGCGCCCGGTTTTTTCGAGGTGCGGCGGGACATCTACAACATCTACCCGCTGCTGGTGCATGTCCGGTATTGGGACGTGTCCTACGCCGCCGGGATCGAACGGACCCTGGACCGGCTTGGTCTCTAAAGCCTGTCGAGCAGCCGTCCGATCAGATCTTCAAAGGCGTTGCGCCGCGCCGGCTCGGCCGCCGGGACCGCCTGCTGCGCGTCGGCCATCGGCGTTCCGACGGGGGCCGGCGGCAGCGTATCGGCGCCGGGCAGCGGGCGGGCCGGCAGGCCGCGATGGGCTTCCATCATAAAGTCCCGCCAGATCCGCGCCGGCAGCCCGCCGCCCGTCACCCGGTCCATCGGCGCGCCATCGTCGTTGCCGACCCAAACCCCGACGATCAGATCGGCGGTAAAGCCGACGAACCAGGCGTCGCGATAGTCCTGGCTGGTGCCGCTTTTGCCGGCCGCGGGCCGGTCGAGTTGCGCCGCCCGGCCGGTGCCGCTTTCGATCACCGCCGTCATCATGCCGTTGAGTTCCCACACGTGCCAGGGGCGCACCACCTCGCCCAGCCCCATGCCCTGGCGGCGATAGCGCAGCACGCCGTCGCGGTCATGGATGGTATGGATGGCATAGGGCCATGTGGCATGGCCGTTGTTGGCGAAGGCGACGTAGGCGCCGGTCAGTTCCAGCAGCGTCAGCTCGCTGGTGCCAAGCGCCAGGGACATGTCGCGGCGCAGCTCCGACGTGATGCCGAGCCGGCGGGCCACGGCGATGGCGTTGTCGATGCCTGCCCGTTCCAGCACCCGCACCGTCGCGGTGTTGGCCGACTGGGCCAGGGCCTCGGCGGCGGTGATTTCCCCGAAATAACGGTCGTCGAAATTGTGCGGCGCCCAGCCGGCCAGCTGCACCGGCGCGTCGAGAACCATATCGTGGGGCCGCAACCCCTGTTCCAATGCCGCCAGATAGACCATCGGCTTGAACGCCGATCCGGGCTGACGCCGCGCCTGGGTGGCGCGGTTGAACTGGCTGTCGCCATAGGACCGGCCGCCGACCATGGCCAGGATGGCGCCGTCGGGCGCCAGCGCGACCAGGGCCGCCTGCGATGCGCTGGGTTCCGCGTCGGCGGCGCTCATGCGGCGGGCCACCGCCGCCTCCGCCGCCCGTTGCAGACGCGGATCGAGGGAGGTTGTGACCACCAGATCGACCGGATCGAAGCCCACGAAATCGGGCACCTGGTCGACGATCCAGTCGGCGAAGTACCGGGCCCCCGACCCGCTGACCGGCCGTCGCCGCGGGGTCGGCGGCAGGCTGGCGTCCCGGTCGATGGCGGCCTGTTCGACGAACCCGGCATCGACCATCGATCGCAGCACCAGCCGCGCCCGCGCCTCGGCCAGGTCGGCGTTGGCGGCCGGCGAATAGCGCGACGGCGCCTTGAGGAGCCCCGCCAGGATGGCCGACTGGTGCAGGGTGACGTCGGTGGCCGGCACGCCGAAATAGGTCCGCGCCGCGGCGTCGACGCCATAGGCGCCGGCCCCGAGATAGACCCGGTTGAGATAGGCCGTCAGGATGTCGTCCTTGGTGTAGGTGGCATCCAGCCACACGGCCAGCAGCGCTTCCTGCACCTTGCGTCGTAAGGTGCGTTCGGGCGTGAGGAACAGGTTCTTGGCCAATTGCTGGGTGATCGTCGATCCGCCCTGGACCGTGCGACCGGCGCGCCAGTTGGCGACCATGGCCCGCACGATGCCGATCGGATCGATGCCGGGATGGCTGTAAAAGCGCCGGTCCTCGATGGCCAGGACCGCATCGATCAGATGCGGCGGCAGTTCGGCGACCGAAAACGCGTCGCCGGTCAGATCACCGAATCGCGCCACCTGGCTGGCATCGCTGGCCAGCACCGTGGTGGCCGGCCGGCGTTCCACCGCCACCGCGCCGTGGATCGACGGCAGGTCGTAGCCGAAATAGACGACGGTCCCCGCCAGCCCGACAAGCGACCAGATCGCCCCGACCGCCCCCCATTTGAGCAGCCAGCGCGTCCTGGGCCGACCGCGCGGGGTCGCCTTGGCCGCCCGGCGCCCCGCCTGGGGCCGCCGCTCGGCTTTCAACCCGTCCCGTTTTGCACCCTGCCTTGCCATGGGCCCTTTGTCTCCCGCGATTCGAGCATTTTCACGCCGAATGAAGGCGATTTGAAGATCGGGTGGAAAATGAGGAAAGCGGAATGCCGGTGCGGTTTCCAGACGCACCGCGCGGCGCCTGAGCGCCCCGACGGATCATAGGTAACCCATCAATATCGTTGCGATGCCGAGAAACGCAAAGAAGCCCGCGATGTCGGTAACGGTGGTCAGGATAATCGATGAGGATGTGGCGGGGTCCTGGCCAAGGCGGGTCAGGACGACGGGGATAAGGGCGCCGGCAAAACCGGCCGCGACCATGGCGAGCACCATGGAGGACATGATCACCGCGACCAGGCCCCATGACTGGCTCCAGATGAACACGCCTATTCCGCAGGTCACGGCAATACCGATACCATTCAGGAAACCGGCGATAACCTCCTTTCGCAGGACTTTCGTCCACTGGCGCACGGTGATCTCGCGCAGCGCGAGGCCGCGCATGGTGACCGCGAGCGCCTGGGCCCCCGTGTTGCCCGATTGCCCGGCCACCACCGGCAGAAGCACGGCAAGGGCGGTCACTTGAGCGATGGTCGCTTCGAAAACGCCGACGACCGCGGCGGCCATGAACGCGGTCAGCAGATTGATCTGAAGCCACGGCATGCGTTTTCGAACCGTGAAAAGCGGACTTGAAAGGGCTCGCTCCTCCTTGCTCGCGCCCACCATGGTCTGCAGATCGACAGTCGCGTCCTTTTGGATCGTACGGGCCAAGTCGTCATGGGTCACGGCCCCAAGCAGGATCCCATCCAGATCGACAACCGGTAAGTCCAGGACGTTGCCTTTTTCGAAGATCTGCGTGATCTCACTCAAGGGATCGATTGGCCGAACAACGGCCACGACGGGGTGCTCGAGCATGCCCAAAATCGTGTTGGGCTGCGCGAGCGCCACATCGGTAAGCGATACCTTGCCGGTCAGGCGCTGGCCATCATCGACAAGAAACAAGCTGCGCGCCGTGTTCATGCCGCTGTCGCGAAGGCGCTTAAGCGTATCGCTCACGGTAGCGTCCCGCCGAAAGGTCGATACGGCCGTGTTCATGAGGCGCCCGGCGGTATCCGGCGGATAGGAGAGCAGGGTTTCGAGGTCTTTCCTCAGCGCCGGGTCGAGGCGAGAAATGCGTTCGTCAACCTCAGCTTCCGGCATGAAGCCAAGCAGCCGGACGGCCTGCGGAGGCGGGACGTCAGCCAACAATTGGTCAGCCATCTCTTCCGGCAGCGCGCGCAGCAGTTTTGCCGCCGTCTCCGGCAACAAAGTCCGCCAAACGGGCGTCAAGATCTTGACCGGTTGGCGCACCGCGGCTTCGATCACGTCCGCTACGGGCAGTTCCTCGATCTTGCGCGCCGCCTCCATGGGATGATCGATCAGGAAACGTTGATTCAGTTCGTCGGCGACGCGGGTTACGACGGTGTTCATGAATTGTCTCCTGCCCTGCGCTGCGACCGCGTCGTGATGGGCATGTCCGGCTTGACCTCGACATCGGTCAGGACACGGGCAAGACCGACCCCGCCGGCGAAGAACGCGCTCGCCATCGACGCGATGATTGACGGTGTCTGAGCCCGCGCCGCGCTTGGTGCTGTCTGGACCGTTGGTTGCCGAAAGGTCCTGCGCGCCAAAGCGCCGATCAGTATTTTCTGGCGATTGACGACCGGCATATGGGCATAGTCGTCCCAGGCCGGGAGCGATTCGACCGTGCTCAATCGGGCGCGCGCGGACAGGGGTTTGACCGACCTGTCCATGACTTGGCTGAGCCGGGATTCGTTTGAGCGCTGCAGCAGTTCGTAGGCGTTGACGACTCCGAGCAGCTTTCGTGTTTCGTCGACCACGAATGCAACACCGGTCTTGGCGCGTTTGATCTGACGCAGTTCGGCAACCGCATCCCCGACGGTCTGATCGGCCGCCATGACCACGATGGCGGTGGACATCTTCGCGCCAACCGTGTCGTCCGGATAGGTCAGCGTTGACCTGAGGTCGCCGCTTAGCTTTTTCGGAAGGGCCGACAACAGTTTTTCCCTATCCGCCGCCGGAATGACGCGCATGATGGACGCCGTGGTTTGATAGTCCAATTCCGACAATATTGCCGCGCCGCTGACCGGGGTCATCCGAGGGATCACTGTCGACGCCGACCAGGCGCTCATCCTTGAAAAAACAGCGACCGCGTGGCGCCTCGGGAGGGTCTCGCAAAAAGCGGCCGCATCGCGGGGGTCCATCGCCGCCAAGGCCCTGACGGCGGTCAGCGGACGATTTTCGATGAGCCCGATCGTCAAAGGTGAAATTCCGTTCACGCGTTTTGCCCTCCCGACGGCGCCTGGCGAGACACGATCACCACGCCGCTTTCTTCCGCGATCCGGGCGGGAACCAGGGTGCGGCCTTCGTCCGTATCGAGGGCGATTTGCGTTGGCGTGATCTCGAGGACCTCTCCCTGGGTCTCGCCAATACGCACCAGGAGACCGATGCTCAAGGTCTGGCGAGCCGTTCGCGCACTGATCAGATTGCTTACATAGTCACGCGCGCCCAGGCCGAAAGCGATCGAAAAGCCGAGAATGATTGCCCCGACGGCGACGGCCGACAAGGTGACGAGAAAGGTGACGTCCACTCCGATCTGGTCGAGCCCGATGATCGACGCGGTGACGAAAACGGCGCCTTGCGAGAGACGCCCCAGGAGCGCGCTTTGAGACGATTTGGCGGCCCGCGCGGATTCCGTAACCTGCTCGCCAATGATGATGCTGATGACATAGCCGACCATGATGGTGGCGACGCCAAGCAAGATGCTCGGCAGAAAACTGACGATCTCGTCGAGCCATCGTGAGATCGCCGGTAACTGCGCGATGCGCGCGGCAATCGTTACCGTCAGGAAAACGACGACCCAGAAGGCCGCTTCCCCGAGGATGGTCGCGGCACCCGCCGGCAACCGGGCGCTGGCCAGCAGACCGCGCTGGAACGTTCGTTCCAAAATCCGGTTGAACCCGCTCAAAACCCGTTTTGCAGCCAACCTTGTCAGGCGCGCGAGCTGCCAACCGAAAAACAACACCGCCACCGCGCCGATCAGCGAAGGCAAATAGCCGATCACGCTCGTTAACGCCGTCACCGCGATATCTTGGATCGAAACCCACACTGCGCCTGGAGTTTCCATAGCCTCGTCCTTTCGATTTCGTGGTGATCGTTTTCGCCAGCCAGCCCTGATCCGTTGTGGAAACCGCCGCCAGACCTGGCATGGTCATGCGGCACCGAACGGAATGCCGATCATGGACTAGGGAACCAAACCGCAGTCGCCTTACAGATCAAACTCAACCTCGCGGAAGGACGGAGGACCCCGGCGCATGACGGACGAGAGGCTCTGAAGATTCTATATTTATAAAAAGATCAGTATTAGAAAAATATTGCAAGGATCATTGCATCTAAAACGCCATTTGCATTGAGTCCTAAGCGCATTTCACTATCAGTGGTTCAAAGGCCAGGCCATTGAACGGACTGAGAGGCCACAGACTGCGGGAGCGCGTGATGCGGCCGCCCGGTCTTCAACCCGTCCCGTTTCGCGCGCCGCCATCCCATGGGATCCTGATCTCCCCCAATCCAGGCGCTTTGACGCTGATGAAGGCGCTTTGAGAATTAAAGGGTGGTTGGCTATAGGTCGCGGTAGCCGATGATCTGGATCCCCATTTCGGAAACCGCGCGATGCAAATCGTCGCTCACGAGGGTTTCCAAACAGGTGGTGCGGTCTTCCAAGACATCTTCATAGCCGGCGTGGCCCGTGTGCCGCAGTTCGGGTGCGTTTACCGCCGGATGGTCAATGAAAATGTAGGTCCCGCTTTCCAGGGACGTGAGTCGGTCGACAAAGGCCTTTACGCGTTGGCGCGTGTCGCGCGGAAACTTCGGATAGCCCTCGAACCGCGGCAAACCGTGCCCGAACGGATCGTCCATCAGGTCGAATTCCCGGCACAGCTCGGCCACGACGTGGCCGACGGCTTTGTCGAAATCCAGGAAATGTCGAACCATGTGCGCGCTTACATGCGTTGCGTTCTTGAACGTTCGAACACCCTGGTGGATTTGGGCTCGAAATTCCCGCTCGATATCGCCCAAATCCCAGCCGCTGTTCATCAGGCTCGATCGCGGGTCGCCCGGTCTTGGGATCAAAAGGCTGTGGAAGTAACCTTTCTCGTCGACAAGGCTGGATGCCTCGGTAAGCGGGCGCCATTTGACCGCGTCCCATTCGCTGGTCAGCGTGAGATGGATGCCGATATCGATGTCGGGCCGTTCGTTGAACAGATGCGCCGCATGCTCCACCCAGGCGCAGGGCATCATCACCTCGACGCTCCGGGCCAGGCCCAATTCGCACGCCTTCAGGCAGCCCGCGTTCGACGCCCAACTCGATCCGGCGTCGTCGGCCCGGACGAGCAACCTCACTTCGTCTTTGGTCATCTATGCAAGGACCTCCCGGCGTCGCGTCAGCGCCGCGACCGCTTCGGGCGTCGCCAGGTCGCGGACCGACACATCCCGCCCTCAAACGTCCAGATTGGCGACCTTGAGGGCGTTTTCCTGGATGAAGTCGCGGCGCGGTTCGACCAGATCGCCCATCAGGGTGGAGAACACGCCCTCGGCCTCGTCCACATGGCTGACCTTGACCTGCAGCAGGGCCCGGGCGTTGGGGTCGAGGGTGGTTTCCCAAAGCTGGTCGGGGTTCATTTCCCCCAGGCCCTTGTAGCGCTGGATGGTCACCCCCTTGCGCCCCAGTTCCAGCGCCCGGTCGAACAGGGACACCGGCCCGTGGACCGGCCATTCCTGGTCCTTGAGGATCAGGGCGCCGGGCTTGGCGTAGCCGGCCTGAAGCTCGCCGGCCATGGCGTCCAGCCGCCGCGCGTCGGAACTGCGCACCATTTCGCCGGTGATCGTATGGCTGATCGTGACCCCGCGCAGCGTCCGGGTCAGCACCAGGCCGCCATCGTCGGTCGGGACCCCGCTCCACCCCTGCTCCAGCGCCGATTCCAGCGCGTTGAGACGCCGGCCGACATAGGCGGCGGTTTCCGCCGCGCGGTCGGGATCGCCCAGGATATCGGGGTTGAAGGCGCCGGCGATGGCCGCCTGTTCGACCACCTTGATGCTGCCCACCCGGCGGGCCAGACTGTCCAGCAGCCGCTTGACCAGCCCGGCCTGATCGACCAGCGCGCGCAGGTCGCGGCCGGCCACCTGCTTGCCGTCGTGCTGGCGGTAGACCAGTTCGTCGATGCCCTGGTCGATGAGGTACCGCTCAAGCGCCGGGTCGTCCTTGAGATAGGTTTCCGACCGGCCGCGCGCCGCCTTGTACAGCGGCGGCTGGGCGATGTAGAGATAGCCCTGTTCGATGATCTCCGGCATCTGGCGGTAGAAGAACGTCAGCAGCAGGGCGCGGATGTGCGATCCGTCGACATCGGCATCGGTCATGATGATGATCCGGTGATACCGTGCCTTGTCGATGTTGAAGTCTTCCCGAATCCCGGTCCCCAGCGCCGTGATCAGCGTGCCGATTTCCGCCGAGCCCAGCATCTTGTCGATCCGCGCCCGCTCGACATTGAGAATCTTGCCCCGCAGCGGCAGGATGGCCTGGAACTTGCGGTCGCGGCCCTGCTTGGCCGACCCACCGGCGCTGTCGCCCTCGACCAGAAAGATCTCCGATTCCGCCGGGTCCCGGTTCTGGCAGTCGGCCAGCTTGCCCGGCAGCGAGGCCACATCCAGGGCGCCCTTGCGCCGCGTCAGTTCGCGCGCCTTGCGCGCCGCCTCGCGCGCCGACGCCGCCTCGACCACCTTCTGCACCACCCGCTTGGCGTCCGCCGGATGTTCCCCGAACCAGGTCTGCAGCGCCTCGTTGACGATGTTCTCGACCACGGGACGGACCTCCGACGACACAAGCTTGTCCTTGGTCTGGCTGGAAAATTTCGGATCCGGCACCTTGACCGACAGCACGCAGGTCAACCCTTCGCGCGCGTCGTCCCCCGACAGCGCCACCTTCTCCCGCTTGGCGATGCCGCTTTCGGTCGCGTAGCTGTTCACTTGGCGGGTCAGCGCCGCCCGGAAGCCGGCCAGGTGGGTGCCGCCGTCGCGCTGGGGGATGTTGTTGGTAAAGCACAGCATCTGCTCGTGGTAACTGTCGGTCCACTGCATCGCCACCTCAACGACGATGCCGTCCCGTTCGGCGCGGATGGCGATGGGCGGCTTGTGCAGCGGCGTCTTGGATTTGTCGAGATAGGTGACGAAAGCCTCCAGCCCGCCTTCGTAGTGCATCTCGACCACGCGCGGCTCCACGCCCCTGGCATCGGTCAGGCACAAGGTGACGCCGGAGTTGAGGAACGCAAGTTCGCGCAAGCGGTGTTCCAGCGTGGCGAAATCGAACTCGGTATTCGTGAATGTTTCCTTCGACGGCAGGAAGGTGATGTGGGTGCCCTTGCGCCCGTCCGCCGGCCCAACCGCCTCCAGCGGCGCCACGGTCTCACCGTGACGGAACCGGATCGACCATTCCTTGCCGCCCCGGAAGATGGCGAGATCGAGCGTTTCCGACAGGGCGTTGACCACGCTGATCCCCACCCCGTGCAGCCCGCCGGACACCTTGTAGGAATTCTGATCGAACTTCCCGCCGGCGTGGAGCTGGGTCATGATGACCTCGGCGGCGCTGATGCCCTCTTCCTTGTGGATGTCGACGGGAATGCCGCGGCCGTTGTCGGTGACGGTGACCGATCCGTCGGCGTTGAGGGTGACGGTGACCGTGTCGCAATGACCGGCCAGCGATTCGTCGATGGCGTTGTCCACCGCCTCGTAGACCATGTGATGCAGACCGGACCCGTCATCGGTGTCGCCGATATACATGCCCGGCCGTTTGCGCACCGCATCCAGTCCGCGCAGCACCTTGATGCTGTCGGCATCATAGTCCGCCGGCGTTTCGATCACTGGTTCTTGTGCCATCGTCTCTCTGTCTCTCTTTTCAAACGCGAAGGGCCGGGCGTTCAGGCCAAGTCCGTCACGGTAGCGTCCTTGACGCCATAGAACCGCGCCTTGCCTTCCAGACCGCCAAACAGCATGCGGTCGGTCCCCGTCAGCCAGGCTTGGACGCCCAGCGCGAGAATTTCCTCGTAGAGCGCGCCGCGCCGTCCTTCATCCAGATGGGCCGCGACTTCGTCCAACAAAAGCAGCGGGGCCATCCCCCGGTCCGCCGCCAGAAGCCGCGCGTTGGCCAGCACGATGCCGATCAACAGCGCCTTTTGCTCGCCGGTCGAACACTGCCCCGCCGGCATATCCTTGTCCGCGTGCCGCACCACGAAATCGCTGCGATGCGGCCCGGTGGCGGCGCCGCCGGTGATGGCGTCCAGGCGGCGGCTGTTGGCCAGGGAAGTCCGCACCGTGTCCTCGGCGGCCAGCGCCGGCCCGTCCGACAGCGCCTGCTCGACCTCTCCGACAATCGACAGGTCCGCCGCCGGAAAGGCATCGTCGCCTCGCCTGGACGCCGCGCCCGCCACGCGCAGGCGGCCGACCACGTCGCGCCGCGCCGCCGCGACCGCCACGCCGTTGGTGGCCATGGCGTCTTCCAGGGCGGACAGCCAGGCCGCGTCCCGGCGATCGTCCTTGAGCAGCCGGGCGCGTTCCCGCATGGCCTGCTCGTAGGCGCTGAGGTGCCGGGCATGGTCGGGATAGAAGCCGTAGACCAGGCGATCCAGGAACCGGCGCCGGTTCCCCGCACCTTCCAGGAACAGCCGGTCCATCTGCGGCGTCAGCCACGCCATGGCGGCAACCGCTCCCAGTTCGACCTGACTGGCCGCGGATCGTCCGTCGATCCGCACCACCCGCCGCGTCGCGGCGGGCAGCGCCCCCGGATCGATCCCGGTGCCGACGGCGATCGGGCCGCCCGGCGCGGTCAGGTGCG
>JBQLZQ010000081.1:0-97066 GCA_052168355.1 Inquilinaceae bacterium | reverse complement strand
CCTGCTTAGGAGCCAACATAATCGGCTCTCGAGCAGATTCTTCAGCAGCCTGCTAGATGATCCGACGCCGGTTCCGACACGCCGGGCCGCTTGCCCGGGCCGTCGCGCTGTGTTTACCCTGTGACAACGATGCCGACCACCCGGTCGGGAAGTCCGCTGAGTGGTCGGGGCCGTCCGACGCCAGGACAAACTCTGACGACGCGGCGGAACCGCGTGTGCCATCCAACCGTTCGGCCTTTTGTGCCCGCCGTTCACACCCATTGAGGACACCCATGATCATTGCCGCCGTCGACCGCCCCGTCCACCGCCCTTGGCCATTGCTTGCGTCGGCGGGCGGGGCTGTCCTGGCGGCGTTCCTTTGGGCTGTGCCGGCATCGGCCCAGGACGGCGAAGCGCCGCCCGACCGGGTGATCGCGACCGTCAACGGGGAAGAAATTTTCATGAGCGAGGCGTTGCGCGCCATCCAGGCGCTGCCGCCTCAGGTTCGCCAGATGCCGCCGGAAATGCTGCTGCCCGTGATCGCCGACCAGATCGCGGCCGGCCGGCTGATCGCGGCCCGCGGTTATGACGAAGGCCTGCAGGACGACCCGGAGGTTCAGGAACGGGTGAGCGAGGCCGAACGCAGCATCGTGCAGGACGTCTGGCTGCAGCGGACGATCGCGGATCGGACCACCGAGGATGCGGTCGAGGAGGCATATCAGAAATATGTCGCGGAGAACCCGCCGTCCGAAGAGGTCCGGGCCCGCCATATCCTTGTCGAAACGGAGGACGAGGCCAAGGCCCTGATCACCCAGCTCGACGAGGGCGCCGATTTCGCCACGCTGGCGCAGGAGCATTCGACCGGTCCCAGCGGACCCAACGGCGGCGACCTGGGCTATTTCGGGCAGGGCCAGATGGTCCAGCCCTTCTCCGATACGGCATTTTCCCTGGCGCCAGGCGAGGTTGCGGCCGCCCCGGTCGAAACCCAGTTCGGCTGGCACGTGATCAAGGTCGAGGATAAGCGTCTGCCCGAACCGCCGCCCCTCGAGACCGTTCGCGGTCAGATCGAGCAGGATCTGGCGCAGGAGATTATCCAGACCGTTATCGCCGAACTGCGGGAGGGGGCGGAGATTGTCGTGTTCGGTCCCGACGGCGAACCGCTGTCACCCCAGTAACCGGCGCAAGCGCGCAGTTCCGCGAAGGACAGGTCCGTGGCGCTCAAAGTGTCCCCCCTGGCCCCGGCCACCTTTCCGGTCTTGGCCGAGGTGCCGGGGGTTTCGCTGGCGGCGACGTTCTGCGGCCTGAAGAAGAACGGGGCGCCCGACCTCCTTCTGATGTCGCTTGCGGAGGGCACGGCCGTGGCCGGCGCGCTGACACGGTCGCTCTGCCCATCGGCGCCGGTCGACTGGTGCCGGCGGGTTCTGCCAGCCGGCCGCGCCCGCGCCATCGTCGTCAACGCCGGCAACGCCAACGCCTTTACCGGGGCCGCCGGGGTGGCGGCGGTCGATGCCACCGTGCGGGCCGCGGCCAAAGCTCTTGGGTGCCCCGAGGATCAGGTTCTGGTTGCGTCCACCGGCGTTATCGGCGTTCCGCTGGCGGCCGATCGTATCGTTGGCGCCTTGCCTAGGCTTGCCGCGTCGCTTGACGCCGGCGCCTGGCACGGCGCGGCGGTGGCCATCGGCACCACCGATACGTTTCCCAAGGGGGCGACACGTACGGCGCGTATCGATGGCGTACCGGTGACGATCACGGGAATCGCCAAGGGATCGGGCATGATCGCACCCGACCTTGCCACCATGCTTGGTTTTGTGGTTACCGACGCCCTTCTGCCGGCCTCGGTGCTTCAACCCCTGGTCGCCGCCGCGGCCGACCGTTCCTTCAACAGCATCACGGTGGATGGCGATACGTCGACCAGCGACACGGTCCTGGTCGCCGCGACCGGCCTGGCCGGGAACCGCGTCGTGGAGGATCCGCGCGACCGGCGCCTGGCGGATTTCCGCCGGGCGCTGGAGGAGGTGATGACCGATCTGGCGCATCAGATCGTCCGCGACGGCGAAGGGGCCGAAAAGTTCGTCACCATTTCCGTCACCGGGGCCGCGTCCAGCCGCGCGGCCAGGCGCGTGGGGCTGGCCATCGCCAATTCCCCGCTGGTCAAGACGGCGATCGCCGGAGAGGATGCCAACTGGGGGCGGATCGTCATGGCGGTCGGCAAGGCCGGCGAGAAGGCGGACCGTGACCGACTGGCCATCGCCATCGGCGGGGTGGAAATCACCCGCGACGGACAGGTGGTGCCCGGCTACGACGAAACGCCGGTGGCCAATCACATACGCGGCCGGGAGATCGCGATCGCCGTCGATCTGGGGGTCGGACGGGGCAAAGCGACGGTGTGGACCTGCGATCTCACCCATGGCTATATCACGATCAATGCGGACTACCGGAGTTAGTCCGATGGGCACCAATGGCGCGCAAAGGGGGGGCGCGAACGGCGTGGCCATAGCGGAGATCCTGGAAACGGAGCGGCTGATCCTTCGGCGGCATCTTCCCGACGACGCGGCCGAGATCGCCCGGCTGCTGGACGATTGGGAAGTGGTGCGTTGGCTTGCCCAGGTGCCCTACCCCTATACCGAGCAGGACGCTCTGGAGTGGATCGCCCAGACCAACCGCAACTGGGTCGAGGGCAAGGACTTTCAGTTTGTGGTGGTGCTGCGCGACGGCGGTGAGATGGTCGGCCATATGGGTCTGCGGGTCGACTCCAACAGCAATGGCGCCGAACTTGGCTATTGGTTCGGCCAGGCCCATTGGGGCCTTGGATTTGGCGCCGAAGCGGCATTGGCGGTGGTCGATTTCGGGTTCCACTGCCTTGGCCTGGAGCGGATCTGGGCGACCTATCTGCCCGAAAACCACCGATCCTTGAACGTTCTCCAGAAGGTCGGGTTGGTCGAAGCCGGACGCAAACGCCAGGAATTCTCCACCCTGGGCCGAACCGTCGAATGCGCCCTCCTGGCCATCCGGCGACATCAGTATTTCGGCGCGCGAGAAGCGTCCTGACCGACGGTCCGGTTGTTCTGGTCGTGGCGGTGGCGCTGGTTGACGGCGACGGCCGGGTGCTGCTTGCCCAGCGGCCGGCAGGGAAGGCGATGGCCGGGCTGTGGGAATTTCCGGGCGGCAAGGTCCATCCCGGCGAAACTCCGGAGGCGGCGCTGATCCGCGAATTGCGTGAGGAACTGGCGCTGGACACCCAGGAAAGCTGCCTGGCGCCGTTTACCTTCGCCTCCCATCGCTACGACCGGTTTCATCTGCTGATGCCCTTGTACCTCTGTCGGGTCTGGCACGGGGTTCCCGCGCCCCAGGAAGGGCAGGCGCTGGCCTGGGTTCGGCCCAGTCGAATGGGGGATTACCCCATGCCACCCGCCGACAAGCCGCTGGTGGCCATGCTCCGGGACCTTCTTTAAGATTTGATTTTATTGAATTTTTTTAAAAAAAGGAATTTTTCAAAGAATTATATAAAATATCGACCAAAATTATTGTATATTGAGCCGGCTTGAGGGCAGGACCGGCCGTGTTGCTTGGCCGTTCCAACCCGGCGATAGCGCGACGACTGGGGAATGGAGATCGGAATGACTGAGTTGAGTGTCGGGCTGGCAACCATGATTTTGACCTCCAGCATTTTGCTTTACCTTGCCTTGATCGCCTTTCAAGGCGTTCTTCTGGTCGTCGATGGCTGGTCCGTGGGCCGCGTCTCGATGGGAACGGTCGGCGCGCTGTCCGAAAACATCGGCGTCACATGCGCTCTGCTGGGCCTTCTGGTGTCGACGCAGGCCCTCTCGATCGTCGGTGTGTTGCTGGTGGCCGCGGGCCTGTGCCTGGGCGACGATCAGGAGCGCCTGCCGCGGCCGATCGAGGTCACGTTGATCATCTGCGGCCTGCTAAGCGTCGGCAGCCTGGCGGTGTTTGGGGCCGTGATCTGAAACGTTGGGCTTGGGCGACGCCGTTCGTTCCGGCGGAAAGGTCGCCGTCACGACCGTTCCGGTGCCGACCTCGCTGGTCAGCGTGAGCGTCCCACCGTGAAGCTGCATCAATTGCGAGCAAATCGACAGACCCAGCCCGGTCCCCTCGAACCGTCGGCTTGAGCTGGCCTCGGCCTGGTAGAAGGGCTCGAAGATGCGCTCCAGGGCCTCGGGCGCCACACCGACCCCCGTATCGGCGACCGTGACCACCGTTCCCTCCATGTCCTGGCGAACGCTCAACGTCACCCTGCCGCCGGCCTGGGTGAACTTGACCGCGTTGGACAGCAGGTTGAGGATCAGTTGCTTGACGGCGCGCTGATCGGCCCGGATCGGCGTGAAGCCCGTCGATACATTGACCTGAATGTCGATGTTGCCCTCCGTGGCCCGCGGCGCGATGATCTTGACGCAGCTTCGGATCTCGGCCTCGATGTCGACAGCCGCTTCCTGAAGTTCATAACGCCCGGCCTCGATCTTCGACATGTCGAGAATGTCGTTGATGACGTCCAGCAGGTGGCTGCCGCTGTCGTAGATATCGCCGGCATAGTCGGAATAGGCGCTCAGGGCGCCTTCTCCCAGGTGACGGTCGCGGATGATCTCCGAAAATCCGAGAATGGCGTTCAGCGGCGTGCGCAGCTCATGGCTCATATTGGCCAGGAACTCGCTTTTGGACCGGTTGGCTAGTTCACTGGCTTCCTTGGCGGCGTTGAGCGTCGCCACCGCCTCGTAGTCGATGGTAACGTTCCGGCCGATGCCGCGATATCCCTTGAACCGGCCGGCGCCGTCAAACACCGGCTTGCCGCTGATGGACCAGTACTGGGTGCTACCGTCGGGCCCCCGGGAGCGATAGCGGAAGTCCCGAAACGGGCGGCGCAGGCGCAAATCTTCCATATGGGCACGCCACGCCGACGAGGTTGCCGCCTCATGGGCCAGATCCTCGCGGCGTTTGCCCAGATGGGTATCCGGTCGAACCCCAGTGGCCAGGAACATGCGCTCGGAGAAGTAGGTAAACCGCAGGGTTTCGTCCATTTCCCAGAACCAGTCGGACGCCACTTCGGCGAAATCGCGCAGCGCCTGCTCGAAATCGCCGGCCCGGGCGCGCTCCCTTTCGCGATGAATGCTGTGGCTGCGCTGTGATGTCACGATGATCGCCATCGCCAGCAGAAGCTGGAGCATGTTGGCTGCCAGGAAGCCCCATGGCGCGGCCCATTCGATCGGCCGCAGAAACGGGTAATCCAGCTTATGCAGGCCATTGAGAATCAGCGTTATGGCCACGAAATTCAGCGTGCCGTGCGCGTCCGCCCGCGCCGTTCGGAACAAAAGCGCGGCCGCAACGATGTAGGCGATGCCGGAAAGGGCGTAGAGCGGGACGGTTTTAAAAAGAAATTCATGATCGCTGTAGCCGGCATAGGCGGCCCAGCCGATCAGGACGGCGACCGCGCCGGAGCTCCAGGCAAGACTGATCCTTCGCTCGGCGAACAGCATCGCGCCCAAGAGAATGAGGGCGCTGGAAACGACCTGCAGCGCCTCCGACAGGAATTCGCCCAACGGCGTCGTTCCCGCATCGCCGGTGCTGATCAAAAGAACCAGATAGCGCAGCGCGTTGGCCGAAAACGCTGCCGCCCAGAGCCGATACCCTGCCGCAGCCGTTGGCAGCAGGGACAGGTACAACAGCGTTCCGGCCACGACGACCGATCCGGCGAATGCCGAAAGGATGGCCGTGTGGAGCGAATAATGAAGACTCTGCGCGATCACTCCGCTGATCCTGAGTGGCCGGGACGATCCAGTTTAGGGAGTTAACGGTGTGCCCATCATGCCGTTCGCGGGGTGAAGGGAGCGTTAAGATGTTCGACCCCTAACGGTTACCCGTCTTCGGAGCCGGTCGGCCGGGCGGCCCTGCCGTATCGCCGGCAGGCTTTTCGACGGTTCCCAGGGCCTCGGCCAGGCGGGTTCTGGCACTGCCGGGACGCAACGGCCGTTGCTGGCTCCCGTGCGGTGCCCAGCCCGTGAGGTAGATGATCTGGAACCGGGCCGGCACGCGCCCATCGGCTTCGGCAAAGCGGTCCTGATAGTGGCCGGCCACGGACGGCCAGAACGCCCGCTTCGGCGGCGCCGGGTTGCGCAGCCGACCCGCCTGCGTCTCACCCATGCCACGCAGATCGCGGAGGAGACGGAACGGATGGTCGTAGGTCGCGGTCACGGTATCGCTATCGACCACCGGCAGGGCAAAGCCTGCGCGCTGCAGCAAGGCGCCGGCATCCCGAACGTCCGTGAAGGGGGAAAGGCGGGGGCTCACGCCCCCGGCCACGTCCAGCTCGGCAGCAGCCAAGGCCTGGCGAAGCTCGGCCAGCGTCTCGCCCCCCAGCATCGCACCCAGGAACAGCCCGTCGGGCTTCAAGGCGCGGCGGATCTGGATCAGCGCGCCGGGCAGATCGTTGACCCAATGCAGCGACAATCCGCTGACGACAAGGTCGAAGCTGGCATCCGCAAAGGGCAGGAATTCTTCGTCCGCGGCGACGGCCGGGCAGCCGGTTCGGGCCGCCGTTGCAGCCATCGCCGGCGACAGATCGCACTGGATCAGGTGATCCGGGCGCCTGTCCGGGCCCCAGAGACGTGCCAACGTCCCGCCATGGCAGCCAAGGTCCAACACCGACTCGAACGTTCGGGTGACATCGAGCAGCCGGTCGAGCAGCGCCTCGCCGGCATGACGGAACAGAAAGTCGTGATCGGTGATGGACGGCGCCGCGCGGTCCCGATGCCTGCGGACAAGACTCCGGTCGAATATCGTCTGGAGATCGGTGGGGGGAAGCATGGGATCTCTCATAGCGCCGTCATCGTCCCGATGGCAATCGCCGCCCCGATCTAAGCCCCTACCGGCTTGACTGACGATCCGCCTGTGCCAGCATAACCGGATGCTTTTTCCGGAACCCAAGGTTGACGCGCCCGTCCGGATCGTTCGCAAGGCCGCCGGCGTCGCGCTTGACATGGTGCTGCCGCCACGCTGCATCGCGTGCGGCGCGGTGGTGGACGTGCCCGGGGCGCTGTGTCCGGATTGCTGGCGCGCGGTGGTGTTTCTGGGCGCGCCTCAGTGCGCCTGCTGCGGCCTGCCGTTCGACTATGATGTCGGGCCGGATGTCCGGTGCGGCGCCTGCCTGCGCGACCCGCCGGCCTTTGATCGGGCCCGCGCCGCCATCGCCTACGACGATGCCAGCCGGTCCCTGGTGCTGGGGTTCAAGCACGGGGACGAAACCCACGCCGCCAAGGCGTTCGGCGGGTGGCTGGCCCGGGCCGCGGGTCCGCTGGCGGTCGGCGCCGACATGATCGTGCCCGTCCCCCTTTATCGCTGGCGATTGTGGCGGAGGCGCTACAACCAGGCCGCGCTGCTGGCTCATGCGTTGGGACATCGGGTTGGTGTGCCGGTGATGGCCGATCTGTTGATCCGCCACCGGGCCACGCCCAGCCAGGGCGGTCTCGGTCGCGCGGGACGGCAGCGCAATGTCCGCGGGGCGTTTTCCCTGCGCTCGGACGGGGCGGGCCGGGTTCGGGGCGCCAGAATCGTCCTGGTCGACGATGTGCTGACCACGGGTGCCACGGTTGCCGAGTGTGCACGGGTTTTACGCCGGCAGGGCGCGGTCACGGTCGATGTGGTGACCCTGGCGCGGGTGCTGCGTCCGGCGGTTGCCACATGATGCGGCGCATGGCTGACCTCAGATCCCTGGTAATCTCCCCGTTCTGGTCCAATATGGGCGGAGTCCGCCAGACATACAAAAGGGTCCCCCGCCCATGCGCCCGGTCACCATCTATACCAGCCCATTCTGCGGCTATTGCGCCATGGCCAAGCGGCTGCTGAAGCAGAAGGGCGTCGATTTCGAGGAAATCGACGTGATGCTGCGTCCGGCCCGAAAGGCCGAGATGGTGGACCGCGCCGGTGGCCGGAGCACCGTGCCGCAGATCTTTATCGGTGACATCCATATCGGCGGTTGCGACGACCTCCACGCCCTTGACCGGGCCGGCAAGCTGGATCCCATGCTGGTGACGGTTCCATGACCGAATTTGTCGCCGCGTGCGTCCAGGTCAACGCCGGTCCGGAGATCGTCCCGAACCTGCAGGCCGCCGGTGACTTGGTGCGCCGTGCCCGGGATCGTGGCGCGGATTTGATCACGCTGCCGGAGAACGTGACCGCGATCGTTCAGGGGCGCGACCGGATCCTGGCCCGGGCCCGGTCCGAGGAGGATCACCCAGGATTGCCCTATTTCGCCGATTTGGCGCGGGAGACAGGCGCCCATCTGCTGGTCGGTTCGCTCACCATCGCGCTGGGGGATGGCCGGGTGGCCAATCGCAGCTATGTCATCGGGCCGGACGGGACCATCCTGAGCCGCTATGACAAGATCCATCTGTTCGATGTCGATCTTCCTGGTGGCGAATCCTATCGCGAATCGGCGTCCGTGCGGGGCGGCGACGCGGCGGTTTTGGCGCCGTTGCCGTGGACAGTTTTAGGCCTATCGGTCTGTTATGACGTCCGGTTTGCGTCCCTCTATCGGACACTGGCCCAGGCCGGGGCCGAGATTCTGGCGGTGCCGGCGGCCTTTACCCGCCCCACCGGCGAGGCTCACTGGCATGTGCTGTTGCGGGCTCGAGCCATCGAGACGGGCAGTTTCGTTATCGCCCCGGCACAAACGGGACAGCACGACCAGGGCCGGCGGACGTTCGGCCATTCCTTGATCGTGGACCCCTGGGGTGAGATCCTGGCCGACGCCGAAGAGGAGGTCGGCGTGATCTCGGCGACGATCGATCTGGACCGGGTGACCGAGGCCCGTGCTGCCGTGCCGTCGCTCCGCCATGACCGGCCGTTCCGACCGCCTCCGGCGCAATCGCTGCGCCAAGCTGGCGAATAGGCCGCCCGCCGCGCCCTCGGGCCAATTCAGGGCTTCTCCCACCGACCGCTTTCGGCCGAACGGAAGGCGGCGTCGATCACCGCCATATTGGCAATCGCGTCTTCCAGCGGGATCGGCTGGGGTGAGTCGTCCAGGATCGCCTTGGCGAACGCGTCGCCGGCCACGCCATACTGGTCGCAGACCGGGATTTCCTCGACCCGAATGCCGTCCCCGTGCAGGCTGGACCCATCGTCGATCAACAGCAGGCAAGGCCGGTCCGAAGGAGCGTTGAACGGTATCTCGACCTCCAGGCGACCCTTGGTTCCGACGAAATGCATGCGCTGATAGGCGGCAAGCTGGGTGGAATAGGCAAAACTGGCCTGGACCTTCGGGTAGTCGAGAATGACGCTGCCCAGCCGATCGACCTTCATCGCCGGATCCCGGTCGATCAGGGCGACCACGCGGTTTGGCTCGGCGCCCAGGACGAAGCGGGAGGTGGTGATGGGATAGCAGCCGATATCGAGCATCCCGCCGCCGCCGATATCGGCCTGGTTGCGGATATTGGCGGGATCGACATTGTAGTAGCTGAAAAACCCTTGGATCGCCCGAAGCTCTCCGATCGCGCCGCCCTGGACCAGCTCTCGCGTTTTCACCCATTGGGGATGGGTGCGCACCATGAACGCTTCCTGGATGCGTTTGCCGGTGCGGTCGCGCGCGTCGATCAGTTGCCTGGCCTCCGCCGCAGTCAGGGCAATGGGTTTTTCGCACAGGACATGCTTGCCCGCTTCCGCCGCCTTGATGGTCCATGGCACGTGAAGATGGTTGGGTAGCGGGTTGTAGATCGCGTCGATGTCCGGATCGGCCAGCAGATCCTCATAGCTGCCGTAGGATTTGGCGATGCCCAAGGAGTCGGCCGTGCGCCGGGCCGAATCGCCATTGCGCGAGGCGATGGCGTCGATCCGGCAATATTGGCCTTTTTGCATGGGCGGGATCACCTTTTCCACGCCGATCTTGGCCGTGCTCAGCACGCCCCAGGACAGTTTCCGTGCCATGTTGGCTCCCCTCATTCGAGTTGTTCTTCAGTGACATCCACGCAGCGATACGGTGCGCAAGCCGTATTAGACCACGGGCGTCAGGGCAAGGGCAGGGGGCGCGGTTCGGGATCGCCGTCCAGCCCGGCGCCCGGCGCCAGATCGTTGACCGCGCACAGCCGCTGTACGGCGGCGGCCTTGGGCGAGGAAATCTCGCCATGCTCGTAGGCAACGACCTGGAGCCGGCCCCGGACAGCCTCCAGAAGCTCGCCCGACCGCAGCAGATAGGACGGCGCGGACGGCCGCCCGAATCGCACGTTTGCACGCGCGAAGGTCTCGTAAATCAGCACGCCGCCCGGCGCCAACGCCTCGATCACGATGGGCAGCAGCGGGCGGTGCAGGTAATTCGTAACCACGATCCCGGCGAATAATCGCCCCGTGAAAGGCCATGGTCCGCCCTCCAGGTCGGCGGTCACAATCTCCACGCCCGGCAAGTCGGCCAGGTCGGCGACGCCCGAGACGTCCCGGTCGACCGCGACCACGGAATGGCCGATGGCCTGGAACAGGCGCAGATGGCGCCCGCCGCCGCAGGCGACGTCCAGGACCGGCCCCGAGCGCGGAACGATCGGCGCGAACCGGGCGACGAAGGGCGATGGCGGCGACCGTAAATGGGGCATGGCCCTTGTCGTTTCCGTTTCGTGAACACATGGTAGAGAAGAATGGATTTGGGCGACTGGAGCAACTGACCGCCGAAGATGATCCTCTACAACGTGAAATGTGCCGAGGGCCACGAGTTCGAAGGCTGGTTCCGGGACAGCGGGACCTACGATCGGCAGGCCGCCGCCGGGGCGATCGAATGCCCGTCATGCGGTGCCACCAAGGTGACCAAGGCGCCGATGGCGCCACGCATCGGCCGGGGGTTTGAAAAAACCGAGAGCCAGCGGGCCGCGCAAACGCTGATGGACGATGCCCATCGGAAACTGGCGGAGCTGCGCCGCCATGTCGAGGAGACGTGCGAACCGGTCGGCGACCGGTTCGCCGAGGAAGCGCGTCGCATCCACTACGGCGAGGCGCAAAGCCGCTCCATTTACGGTGAAGCCACGCCGACGGAAACGACCGACCTGATCGAGGAGGGGGTGCCGTTCGTCCGGCTGCCCTGGCCGCGCGAAGACGCCTGACCGATGGTTCTTCAGGCGTTCATGCGGGCTTTTCGGCCATGGTGATGTAGTTGACCGCCAGCCGCCGCCGGTCGAGCGACCAGGTTTTCGTGGCCGGGTTGTAGACCATTCCGCTTGTATGGCACGGCAGCAGGCCCTGCCGCCGCAACCCCGCCGCAACCTCGCCGGGGCGCAGAAACCGTCGCCAGGTGTGGGTGCCGCGCGGCACCCAGCGCAGAATGTACTCCGCCCCCAGGATGGCCAGCGCGAAGCTTTGCGGCGTCCGGTTCAGGGTCGATAGGAATACCAGGCCGCCCGGACGTGTCAGGGCGGCGAGATCGGCCAGGAACCGATCCGGATCGGCCACGTGCTCGATCACCTCCAACGCCAGAACCACGTCGAAACGATTCCCCTCGCGGGCCAGCGTCGCCGCCTCTGCCTGGCGGTAATCGATGGTCAGGCCGCGGGCATGGGCGTGCGCCGATGCGGCGCGGACCGCCTCGCCCCCGGCGTCCAGGCCCGTAACAACGGCGCCCATCCGGGCCATCGGTTCGGCCAGCAGACCGCCGCCGCAGCCGACATCCACCACGCGGAGGCCGGAAAGCGCTTTCGGGCTGTCCGGCTGACGGCCGAAATGGGCGCATATGCCGTCCTTGATGAAACCGATACGGACCGGGTTCATGCGGTGCAGCGGCTTAAACTTCCCCTCCATATCCCACCACTCGCCGGCGATGCGGTCGAAGCGGTCGATTTCGGTGGCATCGATGGTGGCGCTGGCGGGCATCGGCCCTGTCCCTCCGGTTGCCTCTGTCCAATCAACCGAGTATGGATAGCCCGCCCCGTACCGGCAATGGCAGGATTGGTCGCAGCCGGCGTCGCGGGGCATTGTCATGCCTGCGGATCGTCCGATCCGCGGCTTGTCCATCCCAGCCGCGACAGCGGAGGTCCAACGGCCGATGGTCCGGATCGTTCAGAAATTCGGCGGCACTTCGGTGGCCGACATCGCTCGTATCGCCGCCGCGGCACAGCGGGTCAGGGCGGCGGTGGACCGGGGCGAGGAGGTGGCCGTCGTGGTCTCGGCCATGGCCGGGGAAACCAACCGCCTGGTGGGGCTGTGCGGGGATGCGGCGCGCCTCTACGACACGCGGGAATATGACACGGTGGTCTCCGCCGGTGAGCAGGTGACCAGCGGCTTGATGGCCTTGGCGCTCCAGGAGATCGGCGTTCCGGCGCGATCATGGCTGGGCTGGCAGATCCCGATCCGCACCGACGACGTGCACGGCAAGGCCCGTATCACCGACATCGAGACAGCGGAGCTGGAGCGGCGCATGGCGCGCGGCGAGGTGCCCGTGCTGGCCGGGTTCCAGGGTCTAGGCCCCGACGGCCGCATCACAACCCTGGGTCGCGGCGGATCCGACACGTCGGCTGTCGGGCTGGCGGCGGCGCTCAAGGCCGATCGCTGCGATATCTACACCGATGTCGATGGCGTCTACACCTGCGATCCGCGGATCGTGCGCAACGCCAGAAAACTGAATAAGATCACTTATGAGGAGATGCTGGAGATGGCGTCTCAGGGGGCCAAGGTGCTGCAGACCCGGTCGGTCGAGCTGGCCATGAACCATCGGGTTCGCCTGCAGGTACTCTCCAGCTTTGGTGACGAACCGGGCACGTTGGTGGTGGACGAGGAAGAAATCGTGGAACAGGAAATTGTCAGCGGCATCGCCTATAGCCGGGATGAGGCAAAGATTACCCTGGTGAAGGTGCCCGACAGGCCGGGAATCGCCGCCGCCATCTTTGGCCCGCTGGCCGACCAAGGCGTGAATGTCGATATGATCGTCCAGAACGTGTCGGGCGACGGCAAATCAACGGATCTGACATTCACGGTCGGAAAAAGCGATCTGGGTCGGGCGGTCCAGATTCTCGAGTCCGTGAGGCCCGATCTGTCCTATGGGGCCCTGCTGCCCGATGAGGAGGTCGTCAAGATCTCCGTCATTGGCGTCGGGATGCGCAGCCATGCGGGTGTCGCCCAACGGATGTTCAAAGCGCTGGCCGATAACGGCATCAATATCCAGGTTATCTCGACGTCCGAGATCAAGGTCAGCGTGCTGGTTGCCGAGAAGTATCTGGAGCTCGCGGTCCGCGCCCTGCACACGGCCTACAGCCTGGATACCGTGTGATGAGCCGGGCCCTGGGCGCGGCTGCCCCGGGCATTGGACCCGCGCGACGTCTGCTGTCGCGGCTGCGCGACGTCATGGCCGGGTCCGGCCCGGCCCAGGCGCGGTTGGACAAGATCGTCCAGACGATCGCCGCGGAGATGGTCGCCGAGGTGTGCTCCACCTACCTGGTGCGACCCGGCGACGTGCTGGAACTGTTCGCCACCATCGGCTTGAACCCGACGGCCGTGCATCGGACCCGGCTTCGGGTCGGGGAGGGCCTGGTCGGCGAAATCGCCGCCACCGCCCGGCCCATGGCCATCGCCAACGCGCCGGCCCACCCCAGCTTCGTCTACCGCCCGGAAACGGGTGAGGAAATCTATCAATCGCTCATGGGCGTGCCGATCCTGCGCGGCGGCCAGGTCCGCGGCGTGCTGGTGATCCAGAACCGCAGCCGCCGGAACTATTCCGAGGAGGAGGTCGAGACGCTGCAGACCATTGCCATGGTCGTGGCCGAGATCGTCGCAGGCGGTCAGGTGATGGATCGCGAGCACTTCGCCAGCGGCACCGGCGGTGGCCTGCTGCCCGTGCGGTTGGTCGGTACCATTCTCAACCCCGGTCTGGGGCAGGGGCTGGCCGTCCTGCACCAGCCGCGCCTGACCGTCCGCCAGATGGTCGCCGACGACCCCATGGAGGAAAAGCGCCGGTTCCACGCGGCCGTGGCGCGTATGCACCAGTCGCTCGACGACCTGATGGCCCACACGGCGGCATCGGGCATCGACGAACCGCGCAGCATCCTGGAAACCTACCGGATGTTCGCCGAGGACCGGGGCTGGCTGGGACGGATCGTGGAGGCCATCAACACCGGCCTGACGGCGGAAGCCGCGGTTCAGCGGGTTCAAAACGATACCCGGGCGCGCATGGAGCACATCACCGATCCCTACATTAGGGAACGGATGATGGATTTCGACGACCTGGCCAACCGTCTGCTCCATCATCTGGCCGGCAAGGTGTCCGTCGCCGCGTCGGGCACATTGCCGGACGATGTAGTCCTGATCGCCCGGTCGATCGGTCCGGCGGAGCTTTTGGACTACGATCACCGCCGGCTGCGGGCCCTGATCATGGAGGATGGCTCGTCGACCAGCCATGTCGCGATCGTCGCCAAGGCATTGGGCATTCCAGTGGTTGGCGGCTGCACCGATGTGCTGACCCTGATCGAACCCATGGATCCCGTCATCGTGGAAGGGGATCGGGGCCAGGTCTTTGTGCGCCCGTCCGACGGCATGCGCGAGGCGTACAACGCAAATGTCGCCTTGCGCGCCCGCCGTCAGCGTCAATATGCCGACCTGCTGCATCTGCCGGCGCAGACCCGCGATGGGGCGGTGATCACGCTCAACGCCAATGCCGGTCTTCTGCTCGACCTGAAGCATGCCCGCGAAAGCGGTGCCGAAGGGATCGGGCTGTTCCGAACCGAGCTGCCCTTCATGGTCGGATCGACCTTTCCCGACGTTGCCACCCAGATCGATCTCTACGAGCAGGTGATCCGTGAGGCCGAGGGACGGCCGGTGGCGTTCCGCACCCTCGACATCGGTGGCGACAAGCGGCTGCCCTATTTCCCGGAACTCGAACAGGAAAACCCGTCCCTGGGCTGGAGAGCGATCCGTATCGGTCTGGATCGTCCGGCCATGCTGCGCAATCAGCTTCGCGCGCTGTTGCGCGCGTCCGCCGGGCGGCCCCTGTCGATCATGTTTCCGATGGTCGCCGAGGTCGCTGAGTTCGACCGTGCGCGGGGCTATTTGAAGATCGAGATCGATCGCCTCAAGGGCGACGGGATGGCGCCTCCATCCGACCTCAAGGTCGGGGTCATGCTGGAGGTGCCGTCACTTCTCTGGCAGCTTCCCGCGTTGTTGCGCCAGGTGGATTTCATCGCGATCGGCTCCAACGACCTGGTGCAGTATCTTTTCGCCGCCGATCGCGGCAATCCGAAAATGGCCGGCCGCTACGATCCCTTGTCGCCGCCCGTCCTGGCGGTGATGGCCGATCTTGCCCGACGCTGTGCCGCCGCGGCGGTGCCGCTCAGTGTCTGTGGCGACATGGCGGCCCGACCCCTGGAGGCGATGGTCCTGGTGGCCCTCGGCATCCGCAGCCTGTCCGTCCCGCCCGTCGCCCTGGGGGCCGTCAAGGCGATGATTCGCAGCCTGGAGATTCCGCCTCTCGCGCATTATCTGGACCGGATCCGCGACAGCGCCGCCTCCAGCGTACGGGGCGATTTGCGGGCCTATGCGCGGGATCACGGGGTCGATCTCTAGGCGCCGGCGGCCCCGCCCGCCAATCGGCCTTTGCGGAATACCCTCAAACTGGCTACATTTCAGCGTTAACCAGTCCTATACGATATTTCAGCATAGTCGGGGGATATTGAGTGGAATATTGCGTTTCGGCCGCCAAAGCCTTCCGCGCCGTACGCCTGTTCTGCCTTGGGTGAGAGAACTGGTTAGATCGCATGGCTCGCAGCAACCGAAAGTTCAGCGTCGTCGCCGACTCGACTGACCTTCACGGCCTGGAGGACAGGGCCGTCATGGCATCGGTCAGCGACATGCTGCGTCAGGCGCGGATGCGGGCCGGCTATAGCCTTCCGGATGTCGCGAAGCTGCTGCGCATCCGTCTGGTCTATCTGGAGGCCATCGAAGAGAGCCGGTTCGACGATCTGCCCGGATCGGTCTACGCCATGGGGTTCATCCGGACGTACGCCGACATGCTTGAGCTCGATGTCGAGGAAGCGGTGCGGCGATTCCGCGAGGAAATGTCCGGCACCAGCGTCAGCCGACCCAAGGAACTGGTGTTTCCGGCCCCGTCGCGTCAAACGGGCATTCCGGGCGGCGCTCTCCTGGCATTGGGGCTGGTCTTGACCGTTTCCATTTACGGCGGCTGGTACTATCTGTCCTCGACCAATCGGACGTTGGCGGACCTGGTTCCGCCGCTGCCCGAGCGGTTTGCCGCCCTCATTCAGTCTGACCCGGCGCCTCTGGTCGACGCGACGGTGCCGTCGCCGTCCGCCGCAGAGCCGGTGGTTCCGGCCGAAGCACCGGCCGCATCCCCGGCGCCGTCCATACCGGCGGCCACGCCCGAACCCGTGGCCCCGTCCTCTTTGGCCGAAGCGGCGCCCGACGAAGCGGACGTTCCGGCGGTCGTCGAACCGGAAGAACCCGTCACGGCAGATACCGCCACGACCCCCGATCCGGCACCGCAGCCGGCCGAGGCACCGCGCGATCTGGCCATCGCCGCCACCCGAACCCCGGATCAGGCCGCCGCCTCGACGGCGCCGCCGCCGCCGCCGCCCGAAGCCGTTTCCGGCGGGGCTGTACCGGGTGATGTCGACGGTCGCGTGGTTCTGCGGGCGACCGCCATGAGCTGGGTGCAAGTGCGCGACAACCGGGGTAGCCTGGTCATGACGCGGGTCCTGGAACCGGGCGATATCTATCAGGTCCCCGACACCGAAGGCCTGCGCCTGGTATCCGGCAACGCCGGCGGGGTCGAGATCACGGTCGACGGGCAGCCCGTGGCGCCCATCGGCGAATCGGGGGAGGTGGTGCGCAACGTGTCGCTTGATCCCGACGATCTTCTGGCCGGCGTCACCCCCGATTAGCGGGCCACCGGGGTGCCGACCCCGGATCGCCGTTCGGGGCCTTGGCACGACAAATGTTGCCAGCCGGGCTTGGACACACCACCTTTAGCGCGGCTTCGCTCTGAAGTATAACCTTCAGTCTTGGTCTCTTCTCGCGCAACCGCAACGGCTCCGATGACCATTCGACCGTATCGTCAGATCGATCGCCGCCGCAGCCGGCAGATCCATGTCGGCAAGGTTCCCGTCGGCGGCGACGCGCCGATCACCGTCCAGTCGATGACCAACACGCTGACCAGTGACGCGGCCGCGACCATTGCCCAGATCCGGGCCCTGGAGATTGCCGGTGCCGACATCGTTCGGGTGTCCTGCCCGGACGAGGAGTCGACGGCGGCCCTGAGGACCATCATTCCCGAGGTGACGGTCCCGATCGTCGCCGACATCCATTTTCATTATAAGCGGGCCATCGAGGCCGCCCGGAACGGGGCGGCGTGTCTGCGGATCAATCCCGGCAATATCGGGTCGCCCCAGCGGGTGGCGGAGGTGGTGCGGGCGGCCCGCGACCACGGGTGTTCGATGCGCATCGGCGTCAATGCCGGCAGCCTTGAGCGGCATCTTTTGGAAAAGTACGGCGAGCCCTGTCCCGAGGCGCTGGTCGAAAGCGCCCTGGATCATGCGAAGGTCTTGGAAGACCACGATTTTCGCGACTTCAAGATCAGCGTCAAGGCGTCAGACGTGTTCTTGGCGGTGGCCGCCTATCAGCAGTTGGCCGAGGCTTGCGATTACCCGTTGCACATCGGGATCACCGAGGCCGGCGGCCTGCGCACCGGGACCGTCAAAAGCGCGGTCGGGCTGGGTATGCTGCTGTGGGCCGGCATCGGCGACACGCTTCGGGTGTCGCTGTCGACGGACCCGGCGGAAGAGATCCGGGTCGGCTACGAGCTTCTGAAGAGCCTTGGCCTGCGTCGGCGCGGCGTGACCGTGATTTCGTGCCCGTCCTGCGCCCGCCAGCAGTTCGACGTGATCGAGACGGTGCGGGTGCTCGAAGAACGGCTGGCCCACATCACCACGCCGATGACGGTGTCCGTGATCGGTTGCGTCGTCAACGGCCCCGGCGAAGCCACCATGACCGATATCGGTTTCACCGGCGGCGGCAAGGGGACGCATCAGGTCTACGTCAACGGCTTGCCGAACCACCGGCTGCAGGACGCCGACATCGTCGGTCACCTGGTCGGTATGATCGAGGCCAAGGCGGCGGAGATTGCGGCCGCTTCGGACGACTCCGCCGACCGGCAGCCGCGCAGCGCGGCCGAATAGATTACCAAGGCGACAGGGGCGGCCTTGCGGAGGCCTGGGGGCATCGCGGCCGCCTACCTACCCGTCGACCTAAAGATACGGAGCGTCGGTGTCCCAAAGCGACAGTTATGACAGGGTCTTGGCCCGTTTGGACGAACTCCAGCACAGTCTTTCCTCGGGGGCGCTCAGCCCCGAAGACTTGGCCGCCCAATCCAAGGAATACGCCGAACTGGAACCGGTGGTCCGGGAGATCGAGGCTCTCAACGCCGCCCGCGACGAGATGGGGGATCTGGCCGGCATCATCGCCGATCCGTCGGCGGACGCGGAGATGCGAGCCCTGGCCGAGGAAGAGTTTCGCAGCCTCAAGGAGCGGCTACCGGACCTGGAGCGCCGGGTGCAGCGTCTGCTGATTCCCAGGGACGAGGCCGATGAGAAGAATGCCATCCTGGAGGTTCGGGCCGGTACGGGCGGTGACGAAGCCGCCCTGTTCGCGGCCGATCTGTTTGCCATGTATCAGCGCTATGCCGCGCTGAACGGGTGGCGGTTCGAGATCCTGGAGGAAGCGGCGACCGGTATCGGCGGCTATAAGGAAGCCATCGCCAGCATCGTCGGCCGCAATGTCTTCGCCCGGCTCAAATACGAGAGCGGCGTCCACCGCGTTCAGCGCGTGCCGGTGACGGAGGCTGGCGGCCGCATCCACACGTCGGCGGCGACGGTGGCCGTCCTCCCGGAGGCCGAGGAGGTCGATGTCGACATCGATGAGAAGGATCTGCGCATCGATGTCTATCGCGCGTCGGGGGCCGGCGGTCAGCACGTCAACAAGACCGAAAGCGCGGTGCGAATCACCCACATGCCGTCGGGTATCGTCGTGGCCCAGCAGGACGAGAAGTCGCAGCACAAGAACAAGGCGAGAGCCATGAAGATCCTGCGCGCCAGGCTGTACGAGCAGGAGCGCGACGCCAAGGCTCAAGAACGCGCGGCCGACCGGAAAAGCCAGGTTGGATCGGGAGATCGGTCGGAACGTATCCGCACTTATAACTTTCCCCAGGGGCGGGTTACCGATCATCGCATCAACCTGACCTTGTATAAACTGGACAAGGTTCTTCAGGGGGAAGCCTTGGATGAGTTGATCGACGCCTTGACCGCCAGCGACGAGATGGCGCGTCTGGCCACCCTGCAATGACCGTATCCGCCAAGGCCGGCGCCCTGACCATAGACGGCCTCTTGGCGGCCGCGACGGCGCGGCTGACCGAGGCGGGCGTCGAGACGCCCCGCACGGACGCCAGAATGCTGGTCGAGAATGCTCTGGGTCTCAGCCGGTCGGATCTCCTGGCCCATCGTGGCGCGCCGGTCGCCGCAGGCACGGCGGCGGTCCTGCGATCCCTTCTCGACCGACGGGCAGGGGGCGAACCGGTGTCGCGCATCCTGGGACGGCGGGAGTTCTGGAGCCTCGATTTCCGCCTGTCGCCGGCGACGCTCGATCCACGCCCGGACAGTGAAACGATAGTGGAAAGCGCGCTTAGTGTTCTCGAAAGGCGAGATGCACCGCTGCGGCTGCTCGACCTGGGAACGGGGACCGGATGTCTTCTGCTGGCGCTTCTGAGCGAACTTCCCAACGCCTGGGGCCTTGGCGTCGATCGGGAACCGCTGGCCGCCTCCATGGCCGCGCACAACGCCGGTCGCCTTGCACTGGCCGACCGGGCCGCCTTCGTTGCCGGCGACTGGGCGGCGGCGATCACCGGATCCTTCGACCTGGTTGTGTCCAACCCCCCCTATGTGCCCCGCCCAGACCTCGCCTCCCTGCCGCCGGAGGTTGGCGGCCACGACCCGGCCTTGGCGCTCGACGGCGGGCCTGACGGTCTGGGCGCCTACCGGGCCATTCTGGCGGATACCCCGGATTTGCTGGCGCCCGGCGGCTGGTTGGTGGTGGAGGTGGGGATCGGCCAGGCGGCGGCCGTGGCCGGTCTGTTCGGCGATTCGGCCCTTGCAAACATCGGCATGCGATCCGACTTATCGACTATCGAACGCTGCGTCATCGGCCGGAAACGGCTAGGATGACCGGCGAACGGGCAAAAAGAAGTTGGGCAAAAAGAAGTTGGATTGTTTCGCGTTTGGCGATAGCTTCTTCGCGCACAGTCAGGGAAAGGTGTCCATCACCGTCCTTTGACGCCGTTCCCGCCATTGCTGCTGGACGTGCCTGCAGTCACAGGCGGTCCGATCAGGCCCGCCCCTTGCATGGCGACGAATGTGCACCACCGGATCGTCGGGACGACCGGTTTTGATCTTTGGAAAAACAGAAACTAGGCTCTGATGAGACAAGGACCGAACAACAGGCGTCCGCGCCGTGGCGGCAATGCCGGCGGCGGTGGAGGCGGCAACAGTGGCGGCGGGGGAAATCGCCGTCCCGGTGTTCCAAATCGCAACCAGTCTTTCGACAGCAATGGCCCGGATGTTCGCATTCGCGGCAATGCCCATCAGGTCAGCGAGAAATATCAGGCCCTGGCCCGCGACGCGGCCACCGCCGGCGACCGGGTGATGGCTGAGAATTACTTCCAGCACGCCGAACACTATCTGCGCATCATCAACGCGCTCAACGAAGCGCAGAGCCAGCAGCAGAGCGGTTCGTCCCATCAGCAGCAAAACCCGTCCCACGGTCAGTCCCGGCACGGCAATGGCCAGGCCGAGGGGCAGGGGCGGCCCAACGGGCGCGACCGCGATCAGCAGTCCCGCGACGATCGCGACCGTACGGGCGGTCAGGACAACAGGCCGGCGGCGGCCGCCGACCGGCCCGACGACCGGATCGGCGCCGATCCCCGCGATCGGAATGTCACGGCGTCGGAATTCGGCGCCGACCCGCGCCAGGGCGATGTGCGCGATCAGCCCTCCCGGCCCCCGCCGGAGCCGCCGTCATCCCGACACAGCCCGAACGGCCCGGACCGGCCCGACGCCGAAACCAGCGGGCGGACCGGCCACGGTCAGGAAACCCGGGCGCGGGCCCAGGGGGACCAAGGCAACCAGGTCCAGACCCCGCCATCGCCCGCGACGGGTGGGCCAGGCTCAGGGTCCGCGGATGGGCCGGAGACCGGAGGCGAAACAGCCAGCGTTCCTCAGGGCTCGCCGGATATTCAGGCCTCGCCGGATAACGGTACCGTTACGGCGGACACCGCGCCGCCGCGGAAACGTCCGGGCCGCCCGCGCAAGGTCAAGCCCGCCGACTCCGCCGAACCGTCGGAAGGCGGCGTGACGGACCAGTCCGAGCTTTTGTGAGCGGACGAGGGCCCTAGGCCAGCAGCGTGATGGCGTCGCCCTCGGCGATCGATCCGCCCTCCAGGACCGTGGCGTAGACCCCGCAGTCGGCGTGGCCATATCCGTCCATCAGGGATTTCGGGATGTTCAAGTCCGCGACCCCGCTGTCCGGGTCGACATTGGTAGCCGCGCACCGCCCGATGGGTTCCACGACCTTGAGCCGGACATCGCCGATGGCCAGGGTCTGTCCCGTCCATTCCCGCTCGGCCCAGGCAGCCGTATCGGCGATCAGCAGGTTGCCGCGGAACCGGCTCGGATCGATCGGCTGGCGGACCACCCGCTCCAGATCCAGGACCGAAGCCGCGTTGATGATGGACACATACTCTTCCGGCGTGTCGGTGAAGGCGATCCCCGGTGCCTCAACGATTTTCGCCGCGCCGCGCGCCTCATCGGCCATAAAGGCTGCCAGGAACTGGTTGATCAGGTCGCGGCCCAACGGCCCGGTGATATCGCCGCGCGCGACCTGCCGGCCGTCGCGGTGGACGGTCAGGACCCCGCTGGCGTCGTCGAAGGTGGTTTCCAAGGCGGCCAGCCGAGGATTGCGGGCCAGCATCAGGAACTGACGCTTCGGCGCCCAGGCCGGTTCGCCGGGGTGATAGACGCTGGACCCGTGGGCGATCGCGAAGCGGCGATCGTGGGGCAAGGTCTTGCCCGGCGACAGCGCCACACGCTCCAGGGGTTCGGGGCTCAGCCCCTTGACCGGATAGCGGTAGATTTTTGCGATGGTGGAGGTCGAAGCCATGATGCCCGCCGTTATGGGCGGCCCCGAACGGCCCTGTCAATCAGCCTCGGGCCAGGGCGTCGATGTCATTGAGGCGCCAGTCATAGCCGAGATCCCGCACCATTGTCCGCCCGCGCAGGGCCGCGGCCAGGTCCGGGTCGGCGTAGCGCATAAGGTGGGCGACGATCCCGCGATCGGAACCGCCGAAATCCTCCTCGAACCAATGGTAGATGCTGGAAACACGCACCCGCCCGTCGCTGATCGTCACCCCACGCGGATGATTGACGAAGGCGCGCGCCGCGGCCTCCAGCATCGGTTCCGCATTCGCGGACGTGAACGCCTCGGCGGCCAGATTGGGGCAGCCAAGCGCCGCGCAGTTCACGGCGTAGTGGATACGCGGGTCTTGCCAGATCGGGCGTAGGATGCGGTGTTCGATATCGTCCAGGCTCAATGCCTGTCCTTCCACGGCGATCATCGACCGGCCCCAGGGGCCGTTGGCGAACAGTCCGGGGGAGATGTCGATGTCGCGGATGCTGGCGACGGGGTAATGGTCCAGGACCGTGCCCACCGTCAGCGCATTGTACAAATTGGTCCATAAGGCCCATTGTTCGCCACGGTTGAGGCTGCTGACCGGAACCGCGCCCAGTCTGCGCACATAGGCAACCAGCGCGGCGCGATCGGCGGGTGTCACCGCACCGTAGGCGAACCGGGCAATACCGTCGGCGGGAAGCCGTACATAGGTCCGGAGCAGCCGGTCCCAGACCGTGTGATCCACGGTTGCCACCGAGGATGGGTCGTGGGCTTGCCATCGGGGCCAGAGCACCGCCTTGGGCGCCGCCACGGCCGGTAGCGGCCGAAGCGTGGCGGCGGTCAGCGCGGCGGTCAGGACGGTACGGCGGCGCAGCATCATCGATCGGTCCGAAAGCCGGCTTAGGGAACGTGAGAAATGGGACCGGCGGTCACCGGCCGCCAGTCACAGGCGCGTGACGGCGGGGTGGTAAACGGCCTTGCGGCGGCGCGTTCAGCCACCACATAGACGATGCATCCTCCCGGATTGCACTTCATGTGGATCGTGGCGGCCGGGCTTCCAAGAAGACGGCCAAGCCTGAACAGGGGGCAAGATATGGATTTCGAGAAGTATACCGAGCGGTCGCGCGGGTTCCTTCAGGCCGCCCAAACGGTGGCCATGCGCGACGGTCATCAGCAGCTGACGCCGGAACATCTGGCCAAGGTGCTGCTGGACGACGACGAAGGCCTTGCCGCCAACCTGATGGCCGCGGCCGGCGCCGATCCAAAGCGCGCGCTGGCCGCCGTCGACGCGGCGCTGGCCAAGCTGCCAAAGGTGGAAGGCGCCGGCGCCGGCCAGCTTTATGTCACCCGCGAACTGTCGCGCCTGTTCCAGTCCGCCGAAGAACTGGGCAAGAAGGCCGGCGACGAATACGTCACCGCTGAACGGCTGCTGCTGGCACTGTCGATGGCCGAAGGGACGGCGTCCGCCAGGGCGTTGGCCGATGCGGGGTTGACGCCCCAGGCGCTCAACGCCGCCATCAACGACATCCGAAAGGGCCGCACGGCGGATAGCCCATCGGCCGAATCCAGCTACGACGCGCTGAAAAAGTATGCGCGCGATCTGACCCAGGCGGCGCGCGACGGCAAACTGGATCCGGTCATCGGCCGTGACGAGGAAATTCGTCGGACCATCCAGGTGCTCAGCCGGCGGACCAAGAACAATCCTGTCCTGATCGGCGAACCGGGTGTCGGCAAGACCGCCATCGTGGAGGGGCTGGCCCTGCGCATCGTCAACGGCGACGTGCCCGAGGGGCTGAAGGACAAGCGGCTGCTGGCCCTGGATCTCGGATCGCTGATCGCCGGCGCCAAATTTCGCGGCGAGTTCGAGGAACGGCTGAAGGCGGTTCTCCAGGAAGTGACGTCGGCGGCGGGCGAGATTGTCCTGTTTATCGACGAAATGCACACGCTGGTGGGGGCCGGCAAGGCGGACGGGGCCATGGACGCCTCCAACATGCTGAAGCCGGCCTTGGCCCGTGGCGAGTTGCACTGCGTCGGCGCCACCACGCTCGACGAATACCGCAAGCATGTGGAAAAGGACGCGGCCCTGGCCCGGCGGTTCCAGCCGGTGTTCGTGTCGGAGCCGACGGTGGCCGACACGGTGTCGATCCTGCGCGGCCTGAAGGAGAAGTACGAGCTGCACCACGGCGTCCGGATCACCGACAGCGCCATCGTTTCGGCCGCCACCCTGTCGCACCGCTACATCACCGACCGCTTCCTGCCGGACAAGGCCATCGACCTGGTCGACGAGGCGGCGTCACGGCTGCGTATGGAGGTCGACAGCAAGCCCGAGGAGATCGACGAGCTCGACCGCCGCATCATCCAGCTCAAGATCGAACGGGAGGCGCTGAAGAAGGAGAGCGATGCCGCGTCCCGCGACCGGCTGACCGGCCTCGAGGGCGAATTGACGGAACTTGAGGAGTCGTCGGCCGCGCTGACCGCCCGTTGGCAGGGCGAGAAGGAGAAGCTGTCCTCGGCCCAGAAGCTCAAGGAGGAGCTGGAGCAGGCGCGTCACGCGCTGGAGCAGGCGCAGCGCGCCGGTGACTGGGGCCGGGCCGGCGAACTGACCTATGGGCGTATTCCGGAGCTCGAGCGCCAGCTTGGCGAGGCCGAGGAAGTGCGCGAGGCGCACATGCTCAACGAGGAAGTCCGCGACCGGGATATCGCCGCCGTGGTGTCGCGGTGGACCGGCATTCCCGTCGACAAGATGCTGGAAGGCGAGCGGGAGAAGCTGTTGCAGATGGAATCCAAACTGCACCAGCGGGTGATCGGCCAGGACGAAGCCATCGCGGCGGTGGCCAACGCCGTGCGGCGTGCCCGCGCCGGCTTGCAGGACCCCAACCGGCCGATCGGCAGCTTTCTGTTCCTCGGTCCCACCGGGGTCGGCAAGACCGAACTGACCAAGGCGTTGGCCGAGTTTCTGTTCGATGACGAGGCGGCGATGGTCCGCATCGACATGTCGGAATACATGGAAAAGCATTCGGTCGCTCGGATGATCGGCGCTCCGCCCGGCTATGTCGGCTACGACGAGGGCGGCGCTCTGACCGAGGCGGTGCGGCGGCGCCCGTATCAGGTGGTTCTGTTCGACGAGGTCGAAAAGGCGCATCCGGACGTGTTCAATGTCCTGTTGCAGGTGCTCGACGACGGCCGGCTGACCGACGGACAGGGACGGACGGTGGATTTCCGCAACGTCCTGATCGTCATGACGTCGAACCTGGGCAGCGAATACCTGGCGTCGACGTCGGGCACCGAGACCGCCGACCCGATTGCGCACGAGCAGGTGCTGCGGGCGGTCCGCGACCATTTCCGGCCGGAGTTCCTGAACCGGCTGGACGAAATGATCGTCTTCGATCGCCTGTCGCGTGCGAACATGACCGCCATCGTCGACATCCAGTTGGCGCATCTTCGGGCCCTGCTGGCGGACCGGAAGATCGACCTTGCGGTGGATGACAGCGCCAAGGAATGGCTGGCGAACGCGGGCTACGACCCCGCCTACGGTGCCCGGCCGCTGAAGCGGGTCATCCAGCGCCATCTGCAGAACCCGCTGGCCACCCGCATCCTGGAGGGCGGCATCGCCGACGGCCAGACGGTGCACGTCTCGGCCGGTGACCAAGGGCTGCTGATCCAGGGCGAACTGGCGGTGGCGGCCGAATAGCGGCTGCGCCGTCCGGGTCCGCCGACGCGATCCGATCCGGCGGACCCGGACTGCCCGCCGGCCGCGTCGGCGACTGACACATTATATTCACGGTGTCACGGCCAACGATCGGTTGACGATCCGGCATGGGGTTCTACTGTGGATGGAGAACGACCGCGATCGATCCAAGGGAGCATCCGCATGGCCATCTCGTTCACAGTCAATGACCAGCCGGTGTCGGTCGATGCCGATCCCGACACGCCGCTGCTGTGGGTCCTGCGCGACGAATTGCGCCTGACCGGCACGAAGTTCGGGTGCGGTGTCGCGCAGTGCGGTGCCTGCACCGTGCAGATCGGCGGTTTGACCGCGCGGTCCTGCGTGACGCCGGTGTCATCGGTGGCCGGCGCGTCGGTGACGACCGTCGAAGGGCTGCAGGGCCGCGAGGCCGAGGCGGTGCAGGCCGCTTGGCGGGCCATCGACGTGCCCCAATGCGGCTACTGCCAGTCCGGCCAGATCGTGTCCGCCGTCGCCCTGCTTCAGGAGGTCCCCAAACCGTCGGACGCGGATATCGACGGCGCGATGACCGGAAATATCTGCCGCTGCGCCACCTATGTGCGCATCCGGCAGGCCATCCACGACGCCGCGCAGAAGATGGAGGGCTGACCCGATGATTGCCCGTCCCTTCTCGATGTCCGTTCCAATCGCTACGCCGGCAGCACCGGTCCCGTCCCGCCGCACCTTTCTGAAAGGGGCCGCTGCCGCAGGACTGGTGATCGGCGCATATCTGCCGGGTCCCGCCCGCGCCCAGTCCGGCGCCGCCGCGGTGATCCAGGGCGACGCGGAGGCCGGCGTCTTTGCGCCCAATGCCTTTGTCCGCATCGCGCCCGACGACACGGTGACCGTGTTGATCAAACATATCGAATTCGGCCAGGGACCCTTTACCGGTCTGGCCACCCTTGTGGCCGAGGAATTGGATGCCGACTGGTCGCAGATGCGCGCCACCCACGCGCCCGCCGACGCGGAGCTTTACAAGAACCTGGCGTTCGGTCTGCAGGGTACCGGCGGTTCGACCGCCATTCCCAACTCCTACGAGCAGATGCGCAAGGCGGGGGCCGCCGCGCGGGCCATGCTGGTCGCCGCCGCGGCCCGGGAATGGGACGTGCCGGAAGCGGAGATCACGGTCAGCAAGGGTGTTGTGTCCCATTCCGGCTCGGGCCGGACCGCCCGCTTCGGCGCGCTGGCGGAAAAAGCAGCGGCGTTGGAGCCGCCGGCCGAACCGCGATTGAAGGATCCCAAGGACTTTGTCCTGATCGGCACCGATCGGCCGAAACTGGATACCCATGACAAGACCACGGGCGCGGCCCAGTTCACCCTGGACATCTACCGCGATGGCATGCTCACCGCCGTGGTCGCCCATCCACCGAAATTCGGCGCCACCCTTGCGCGTTTCGACGACAGCGCGGCCCGCCAGGTGCCCGGCGTGGTGGCGGTCGAGCAGATCCCGCAGGGGGTGGCCGTCTATGGCCGGAACACCTTCGCCGCCCTGCGTGGGCGCGAGGCCCTGACGATCGAATGGGACGACAGCGGCGCCGAGACGCGGTCCTCGGCCGATCTGTACCGCACCTACGCGCAGGCAGCCGCCGCTCCCGGCGTTTCCGTGACCACGGTCGGCGATGCCGCCGGCGCCCTGGACGGGGCGGAGCAGGTGATCGAGGCCACCTACGAGTTCCCGTTCCTGGCCCACGCGCCCATGGAGCCGCTCGACGCCGTGGTCGAGGTGCGCGACGGCGCTGCGGAAGTCTGGATGGGCAGCCAGCTCCAGACCGTCGATCATGGCACCGTCGCGGCGGTGCTTGGTCTGCCGCAGGAGAAGGTGGCGATCCACACCGAACTGGCCGGCGGCAGCTTCGGGCGGCGGGCCCAGCCGGATGCCGGCTTCGCGGCGGAGGCGGCATCCGTGGCCAGGGCGCTGGGCCGCGATGGCGCCGTGAAGCTGCTGTGGACCCGGGAGGACGATATCCGCGGCGGCCGGTACCGCCCGCTGACCGTGCACCGGCTGCGCGGGTCGATCGGCGCCGACGGACGCATCGCCGCCTGGGAGCAGACGATCGCCACCCAGTCGATCGTTGCCGGGTCGCCCTTCGAGGGCATGATACAGAATGGGATCGACCCGACATCGGTCGAAGGGGCCAGCGATCTTCCTTATGCCATTCCCAACCTCGATGTGTCGCTGCATACCATGCAGGCCGGCGTGCCGGTTCTGTGGTGGCGGTCGGTCGGCCACACCCATACCGGCTACGCCACCGAGACCTTTATCGACGAGTTGCTGGAACGGGCGGGGCAGGACGCGGTGACGGGCCGTCTCGCCCTTCTGGCCGACCACCCGCGCCACGTCGGCGTGCTAGAGGAAGTGGCCCGGCTGGCGGACTGGGGCGGACCGGTGCCCGAGGGTCGGGCACGGGGCGTGGCCGTGCACAAGTCGTTCAACACCTATGTCGCGCAGATCGCCGAGGTGTCGGTGGGCAGCGGCGGTGTGCCGAAGGTGCACAAGGTCTGGTGCGCGGTCGACTGCGGCGTCGCCGTCAACCCCAACGTCATCCGCGCCCAGATCGAGGGCGGCATCGGCTACGGGCTGGGCGCCGTTCTTTACGATGAGATCACATTGGAGCCGGGGGGCACCGTCGCCCAGTCCAACTTCCACGACTACCCCTCCCTGCGCATTCAAGACATGCCCGATGTAGAGGTTTCCATCGTCGCGTCGGAGGAGCCGCCGACCGGCGTCGGGGAGCCGGGCGTACCTCCGGCGGCGCCGGCCGTGGCCAATGCCTGGCGGCGCCTGACCGGAACCGCCGTTCGCCGCCTGCCGTTTCAGGCGGTCGGAACGTGACCGGCGCAATGCGCGCGGCGGCTGCGGCTGCGATTGCCGTTGTTCTGGCGGCGGGACCCGGCCTGGCCCAGACCGACGCGGAAACGCTGCGTGGCCCGGACGCCTTCACGGGGATCGCCGACGACCGGACCCGCGCCACGGCCCTGTTCGAGGAAATGGGCAAGGTTCTCACCCACCCAAGGTGCGTCAACTGTCATCCCAGAACCGAGCGGCCGCTTCAGGGCGATGCGATGATGCCGCACCAGCCGCCGGTGGTGCGCGGCGATGGCGGCATGGGCGTCGCCGGCATGCGCTGCGGCGCCTGCCACGGTGCCGAGAATGTCGCGTTTCTGGGAGCGGAAGGCGGTATTCCGGGCCACCCTCACTGGCACCTGGCACCGGCCAGCATGGCCTGGGACGGCAAGACCCTGGGTGAGATCTGCGCCCAGATCAAGGACCCGGAACGCAACGGCGGCAAGACCCTGGCCGAATTGCACGAGCATATGGCGGAAGACGGGCTGGTCGGGTGGGGCTGGGATCCCGGCCCGGGACGGACGGCGCCGCCGGGCGATCAGGAAACCCTGGGCGCGCTGACGCAGGCCTGGATCGACGCCGGCGCCCATTGCCCGGCATCCTGATCGGGTAACGCAACATAGTGGTTCCGCGAAACCGGGATCCCTTCTAGGCTTAGGCGGCGAAGTCTAGCCTCAGGGTTTTCATGTCCGCCTCATCCACGCTGTTCACCAACGCCTCGGTTTTCGACGGCGTCACCCCCCATTTGCGCGACGGCATGTCGGTGCTGGTCGAGGGCGACCGGATCAAGGAGGTGTCCGACACGCCCATCGAGGCGGCGGGCGCCACCCGCATCGATCTGGCGGGGCGCACATTGATGCCGGGGCTGATCGATTGCCATTTCCACGCCATCGCCGCCCATCCCGATATCCGCGCCATCGACGAGATGCCGCGCGCCGTCCTGTACGGTCATGCCCGTCTGTTCCTGGAAGCGGCGCTGCAACGCGGCTTCACCACGGTGCGGGACGCCGGCGGTGCCGATTATGGGCTGGCCCGCGCGTGCGACATGGGGCTCATCGACGGACCGCGCCTGTTCTTCGCCGGCCGGGCCCTGACCCAGACCGGCGGCCACGGCGACTTCCGCTCGCTGGAGCAGACGGCGCCCGTGGTGTGCTCCTGCTGCCGGGGCGCCAGCCTGGCCCAGATCGCCGACGGCGTGGACTCCGTGCGCCGCAGGGCACGGGAGGAGCTGCGGTCCGGCGCCACCCAGATCAAGATCATGGCCTCGGGCGGCGTGGCCTCGCCGTCGGATCCGATCTGGAACCTGCAATATTCGGAGGACGAGATCCGGGCCGCCGTGTGGGAGGCGAAAAGCTGGCGGCGCTACGTCATGGCCCATGCCTACACGGCCGAGGCGATCACCCGCTGCGTCGAATACGGCGTGCGCACGATCGAGCACGCCAACCTGATCGACGAGGCGGCCGCCAAAGCCGTCGCCGATCATGGCGCCTACGTGGTCCCGACCCTGGTCACCTATGATGCCCTGGCCGAATTCGGCGCCGGGATGGGGCTGCCGCAAGCCAGCGTCGAGAAGATCGAGATCGTCCGCGGCGAGGGACTGAAATCGCTGGAGATCCTGAAACGGGCCGGCGTCAAGATGGGGTTGGGCACCGATCTGCTGGGCGACATGCACCGCCATCAGTCGCGGGAGCTTTCGATCCGGGCCGAGGTCCTGTCGCCGGCCGAGATCCTGGTCCAGGCCACGTCCCTCGGGGCCGAGATCCTGCAGCGCGAGGGCGATTTGGGCGTGGTTGCGGCCGGCGCGCTGGCCGATCTTCTGGTGATCGACGGCAATCCGCTCGACAGCATCAACGTGCTGGAGCATCAGGGCCGATCCATCGCCGCCATTCTCAAGGGCGGCGCGTTCGTCAAGAACACGCTGCACTGAAACAGAGCGCGGGGCGTGCTTACGTTCGCGCCAGCGCCTTGAGGTACGCCGGGACCAGCATCTGGGCGAAGGGCTGGCCCAGCGCGACATCCGCGTCGCTGTAATAGTGCGCCTCGTGCAGCAGGTTGACGGTGCCCAGGATGGAACCGTCCCACAGCACCGGCAGGTTGAGCACCGAGGCGCAGCCCAGCGTCGCGATCAGTTCGTGATCGAAGAAGGCCCATTCGATGTCCTTCGCGGTGTGGCCGATATAGGCGCGGCGGCCGCCCAGCACGTGCTCTCCCCAACCGGTCATGCGGCCCAGGCTCTTGCGGCCCGACACCGGGTAGGCGTCCGGCATGTTGGAATGAATGCGGATGGCCTCGCCCGCCGCTTCGTCCAGCACCATCAGCGTGAACAGCTTGGCCCCGACAACGGTCGTGAACGCCTCCTGCGCCGCCGCGAAGGCATTCCCGGGTTGATCGTCCGGGACCAGAGCGGCGGCCAGCCGGCCCAGCGCGGCCAGGGTGTCGGAAGGGGTGGGGGCAGGCTTCATCGCGATGGCTCCGCTAGAACGGACGGTCGTTCGGGCAACAGACCCTGCGGCCGGAACCGCATGACGAGAATGAGGATCGTGCCGATCAGGATCTCCCGAAAGGCGGCCAACTGGACACCGGTCAGAAACGGCAGCAGGTCCTTCATGAAGCGCGACGCTTCCAGCGTGACGATGACCAGGGCCGCCCCGACGATGGCGCCGCGATTGTTGCCGGTACCACCCGCGGTCAGAGCCAGAAAGATGTAGATGGTTATGAGCGGGCGGAAGATATCCGGCGCGACATAGCTGTTGAAGTGCCCGTAGAGAGCGCCGGCCAGTCCCATCACGCCGGCGCCGATGGCAAAGGCTTCCACCTTGAAACGGCGCACCGGCTTGCCGGCCACGGCCGCGACCTGCTCGTCGTCGCGGATGGCCCGCAACACCCGACCGTAAGGACTTCGCGCCAACCGCTGGGCGGCCAGCAGCACCGCGCCGACCACCGCCAGGGTGATGACGCAGAACAGCAGGTTGAATTCTTGCGGGCTCAGGCTGCCGCGCAGGGGCCCCGGGATGCCCGAGATGCCGTCGATGCCGTTGGTCAGCCAGATCTCGTTGGAGGCGATCAGCCGGATGGTTTCGGCGAACCCCAGCGTGACGATGGCCAGATAGTCGCCGCGCAGCCGCAGCGTCGCGGCCGCCAGGATCGCCCCAGCCGCCGCCGCTCCCAGGATGGCCAGGACGACGCCGACCAGGATCGGCATGTCGCCCCGGGTGGTGGCGATGGCCGACACATAGGCGCCGAAGGCGAAGAACCCGGCCAACCCCAGATTGATCATCCCGGTCAGACCCCACATGATATTGAGGCCCAGCGCCAGCAGCGCGTAGAGGGCCCCGGTGGTGACCAGCGCGATCAGGTAATTTTCCATCGTTCCGGTGTCCTAGTGACTTGGTCCTAGTAGGCCCGTTCGCCCAAAAGCCCGCGCGGCCGCAGGCTGAGAACAATCAGGATGGCGATAAAGCCGACGGCGCTCTTGTAGGTCGGTTCCAGGACCACCAGCGACAGCTCCTCGCCGATGCCCACGATCATCGCGCCGGCCACGGCGCCCGGAATGGACCCCAGCCCGCCGACAACGGCGGCGGCGAAGATCGACAGGATGAAGCGGAACCCGGTCAGCGGGTCGATGGAGGTGCCGAGCCCCAGCAGCATGCCGCCGGCACCGACCAGCCCCATGCCGAAAAAAGCGGCCATGCGTCCCACTTGATCGGCATTGATGCCCTTGAGATCGGCCAGCATCGGGTTGTCGGCAACGGCGCGCATCGCCTTGCCCATGCGGGTGAAGGCCAGAAAGGCGAACACCACGGCCATGACGGCGATGGCAAAGGCCATGTTCTCCAACTGTTGCGGTCCGACGCGGATGCCCAGCACGCGCCAGTCCCGCACGATGGGCAGATCGTAGCCCCGAAGCGCGTTGCCGAACCCGAAGCGCACCATGTTTTCCAGGACGATGGTCAGGGCGATGGAGGCGATGGCCGCGGTCAGGGCACCGTGAGGGCGCATCGGCTTCAGCACGATCTCGTCGGAAACGAGCCCCACCAGACCGGCGATGACAAAGGCGCACAACAGCGCCGGTCCCGGCGGCAGACCCAGCCAGACATTCGCCGCGTAGCCTGCGAACGCCCCGACCGTGGCGTGGCTGGCCACGGCGAAATTCGGAAACCGCAGCACCGCGAAGATCGCCGTGAAGCCGATGGTCGGCACCGCCAGCAACGTGCCCTGGATAATGCCGTTGACGAGAAGCTGGGGGACCAGGTCAAGCACGAGGGGCGGCGTCCTTCATGGGGCGGCGGATTCGGAATAGGTGGGGGAGGACGCGGCGAACCGGCCGCGCCCTCCCCGATCGAATGGTGTCGTCAGACCCGGCGGAAGACCTGCGCGGCGCCGTCCTCAATCTGCTTGAACAGGAACAGGACGCCGGTGATGTCGCCGACCTCGTCGAAATCGCAGGGGCCGCTGGCGCCGGAATAGTTGATCGCCTTTCCAGCGGCCAGCGCCTTCAGCCCGTCGACCGCGTTGTCGACCGTTTCGCCGTCGCCCTGGCTGATCGTGCGCACCGCGTCGCGCACGGCGGTGGGGTCGTCGGTGCCGGCGGCGGCCATGGCCATCACGCACAAGCTGGCGTGATCGTAGGTCTGGGCCGAATAGGGGTCGACATCGTCGACGCCCAGGATCGCCTTGACCCGTTCATAGGCGCCCGAATCGACCGCCGGCGATCCCTCCCACGTGAAGATCCCCTGTGTCACCTCCGGCGGCAACGCTTCCAGCAGCGATGCGTTGACCGCGTAAGCCGGGCCGATGATCCGGCCTTCGTAGCCGGCCTGGAACAGATCCTTGAGCAGGATGGTCGAATCGGTGGCATAGCCGCCCAGCATGAGAAAGTCGGGGTTGGAGCGCAGGATCTGATCGACCTCGGACCGGTAGGTCGTCTTGTCGGCCTCATAGATCAGCGACGCGGTCTCGGCGCCGCCGGCCGCGCCGACCTCGGTCATGATGTCGATGGACGACTGGGCGAACGGGGTCTGCGGGCCGATCCAGGCAAGACTTGTCGCGCCTTCGGCCAGCATGAATTCGCTCGCCACCCGGATCTGCAGCTTTGAGTTGGGCTGGGTTCGGAAAATGAACCCTTGATGCGGCAGCAGGGTGATGGAATCGGCGCCCGACACGGTGAACAGCAGGCGATTGGCCTCCCAGCACAGGGGCGCCACGGCGGTGGTGCAGGCCGATGCCCATGTGCCCATGATGGCGGCCACGTCGTCGACGTCGATCAGCTTCCGCGCAGCGCGCACGGCGGCTTCCGGGTTTGTCTGGGTGTCGTCGGAGACGACTTCGATCTGCCGGCCCAGCACGCCGCCGGCTTCGTTCACCGCCTGCACGACGCCGACCACCGCGTCCCGCATCGACGGTCCGTAGTTGCCGCCGGCGCCGGTCAGGGGCGTCAGCGTAGCGATCTTGATCGGGGCAGCCTGGGCGCGCAGTACGGCAGGTGCCGCGAACAGGCCGGCCGTGGCCGCCGCTCCCTTGAGAACGGTGCGGCGGGTGGTGTGGGAAACGACGGACATGACGGATCTCCTCTGTTGATGCGTTTTTCTTGAGAGTCTTCCAACTATCCCCCGAGAAAGAGCCTTTTGACCTCGGGGTCGGTCGCAAGCCGGTCGGCGGGCCCGTCCCGGCTGTTTTTCCCGTCGACCAGGATATAGCCGCGGGTCGACAGAGCCAGCGCCTCGGCGGCGTTCTGCTCCACAAGACCGATGGCCACGCCGTCGGCATGAATGCCGCGGATGGTCTCGAAAAGCTGCAGGGCCGCCGCCGGCGACAGCCCGGCGGACGGTTCGTCGAGCAGCAGCAGGTGGGGCGCGACCATCAGGGCGATGGCCATTGCCAGCATCTGTCGCTGGCCGCCCGACAGTGTGCGGGCGGCGTGGCGCCGCTTTTCGGCCAGCACCGGGAAGCGGTCGAACTGGGCATCGATCCTGGCCCTGGCGTTCTTGGGGTCCGTGAACGCCCCCATTTCCAGGTTCTCGCGCACCGACATGGTGGGAAAGATGTTGGCTTCCTGGGGGACGAAGGCGATGCCAAGACGCGCGATCTGGCGGGCCGGCAGGCCGGCGATGCTCGTCCCCTGGAAAGAAACCGTCCCGGCCGACGGTTTGAGCAGCCCGGCCACCGCCTTGAGAAAGGTGGATTTTCCGGCCCCGTTGGGGCCGATGATGCAGACGATCTCGTCCCGCCCGATGTCCAGATCGACACCCTTCAGGATCAGATCGGCGCTGGTGTACCCGGCGACCATGCCGCGGACGCGCAGCACGGGGCGGGTGTCCGCGGCCGGCGCCGCCGCAATCGTGTCGGCGCTTTGGGTCATGACGCCAACGCGCGGCCGCCCATATAGGCGCTCTGCACCCGCGGGTCGCCCTGCACATCCGCGAACGATCCGCTCATCAGCCGCCGTCCTTCCACCATCACGGTGACGGTGTCGCATAGCCGCGCCACGATATCCATGTCGTGCTCGATCACCAGAAAGGTCAGTCCGTCCTCCTTCAGGGCCGTCAGATGCTCGCCGATGGCGCGCGAAAGGGTCGGGTTGACGCCGGCGATCGGCTCGTCCAGCAGGATCAGCTTGGGATCGGTCATCAGCGCCCGGCCGATCTCCAGCAATTTCTTCTGACCACCGGACAGGGCCGAGGCCGGGTTGTCGATCACCGGTTTCAGTCTCAGGCGTTCGGCGATGGCCAGCGCCCGCTCCTTCAGCGCGGTTTCCCGGCGACGGACACGGGCCGGGGCGAAAAACACCGCACCCAGACCCTCGCCGTCCTGGCGCGCGCCGTACAGCAGAAGGTTCTCGAACACCGTCAGCCGCGGAAAGCCCCGGGCGATCTGAAAGGTGCGCACCAGACCGCGTCCTGTCACGGCTTCCGGCCGCCACCCCGTCAGGTCGGTTCCGTCGAAGGTCACGCGCCCGCTCTGGGGCGGCACCAGCCCGGTGATACAGTTGAACAGGGTGGTCTTGCCGGCGCCGTTCGGGCCGATCAGCCCCGTGATGGTGCCGGCCTCGACATCCAGATCGGCTCCGGACAGGGCCTGAACGCCATAGAAACTGCGGGCCAGACCCCGAACCGAAAGAAGCGGCAACTCCATCTCCTGCAGGAAGGACGCCCGATCCGGGCGCCTCGGCGACAATCCCTGATTAGACGGGAGACGGCGTCCCTGGGCAACAGGGGAGCACAGGATTTCCGACAATGGCTGCGGCGAAAGGCTCGGTACGGCCGTCAGGGCACCTTGGCCCGCAACGCCGCCAGCCACGCCTGCACCCGCTTGCGGTTGACCCCGAAATCGGTGTGGCCATACCGCGACCGGCTGAAGACGGCCAGAGTCGAGGTCGCATCGTCGAGGGGTATGAACCGCACCGTTATCACGTCGGGAAAGCCCAAGATCCGCGATCTTTGGACAAAAGTGTATTGGCGCAAGGTCGGGTCGGCGGCGGTCCGCGTGACCCTTTTCTGCCGCGCGGTCATATCGAACCAACGCCGTTCCAGCGTATCGACCGGCAGGTCGAACACCGGCGACGCTTCGTCCGGGGCTACGACGCCCAGACCGGGCGGACAGACCAGATAGCGGTTGGGTTTGTCGCCGGGACGCAGAGTCGTGAAGTCGATTGCGTCGTCGCCCTTCGCCGCCATGCCGGGCTCTCAGACGTTGAAGCGGAAGTGAAAGATGTCGCCGTCCTGGACCCGGTACTCCTTGCCTTCCTGGCGCATCTTGCCGGCTTCCTTGCTTGGCTGCTCGCCGCCCAGCGCGACAAAGCTTTCGTAGTCGATGGTCTCCGCCCGGATGAAACCGCGCTGGAAATCGGTATGGATGACACCGGCCGCGGCCGGCGCCGTGGCGCCGCGTTCCACCGTCCAGGCCCGCGCCTCCTTTGGCCCGACCGTAAAGAAGGTGAGCAGGCCCAGCAGGCGATAGCCGGCCCGGATGATCTTCGCCAATCCCGGTTCGTCCAGCCCCAGGGTCTCCAGAAATTCCTGCTTTTCGTCCGGGTCGGTCAACTGGGCCAGCTCGGCTTCGATGGCGGCCGAGATGATCACCGTTTCGGCGCCCGCGGCATTGGCCATCTCCACGACCCGGCGGCTGTGATCGTTGCCCGTCGCGGCCTCGGCCTCCGCGACGTTGCAGACATACAGAACCGGCTTGCCGGTTAGAAGTTCCAGCCGGTCGAAGACCGGCCGCTCGTCGGCGGTCAGGTCGGTTTGGCGGGCCGGGCGGCCCTGCTGAAGCACGGTCAGCGCCCGCTCGGCCACCGCCAATTCGGCCTTGGCGTCGGCATCGGCCCCACGGGCCTTTTTCTGCAGCGCGTGGACGCGCCGTTCCAGGCTGTCCATGTCGGCCAGCATCAGCTCGGTCTCGACCGTTTCGGCGTCGCGGACCGGATCCACCGTCCCTTCGACATGGGTCACGTCATCGTCCTCGAAGCAGCGCAGCACATGGACGATGGCGTCGACCTGCCGGATATTGCCCAGAAACTGGTTGCCCAGCCCCTCGCCCTTGGAGGCGCCCCGGACCAGACCGGCGATGTCCACGAACTCCAGCTGGGTGGGAATGGTTTTGGCGGATTTGGCGATGGCGGCCAACCGATCAAGCCGGGGATCCGGGACACCGACGCGGCCGGTGTTGGGCTCGATCGTGCAGAACGGGTAGTTGGCCGCCTCCGCCGCCTGGGTCGACGTCAGGGCGTTGAACAGGGTCGATTTGCCCACATTGGGCAGGCCGACAATTCCGCAGTTGAAACCCATGGCACCGATCCGAAAATAAGAAGAATTGCCGTCACGCGGCTTGGGTCAGCAACGCGACCTTGGTCATGAATCGCTCAGGCTCGGACGCGGCCAACAGGGGGATCGCATCGGCCACGGCTTCCAGCAGCGGGTCCAGCCAGGCCTCGTCGGTCTTGGCGAAATCATGCAGCACATAGCCGTGGACCCGATCCTTGTGTCCCGGATGCCCGATGCCCAGCCGCACGCGCCAATAGTCCTTGCCGATATGGGCGTCGAGATCGCGCAGCCCGTTGTGCCCTCCCGCACCGCCGCCGCGCTTGACCTTGCATTTGCCGGGCGCGAGATCCAGCTCGTCATGGATGACGATGATGTTCTCCGGCGCCAGCTTGTAGAAGCGGACCGCCTCGCCGACCGAACGCCCGGATTCGTTCATGAACGTCAGGGGCTTGAGCGCGATCGTCTTGACGCCATCGAGAGTACCCTCGGCGACCTGCCCCCGGAAGCGGCTGCGGAACGGCCCGAACCCATGGCGCTCGACAATGTCGTCCAGCGCCATGAACCCGATATTGTGCCGGTGGTAAGCGTATTGGGAGCCTGGGTTGCCCAGCCCGACGAGCAGCAGCATGGTTCATCCTCGGTCCCCACGATCACCGGAAGACAATGGGTGTTACGGCAACAGGAGGGCGCCCATGGCAACGCGGGCCGTTGCCCTCCCGTTTTCGTTACTCCTTGTCGTCGGTCTCGTCGGCCTCCGCCTCGGTGCCTTCCTCGGCGGCCTCGGCTTCCTCGGCCTCCTCTTCGCGGGCCACGGTCGGGGCGGCGATGGTGGCCACGGTGAAGTCGCGGTCGGTGATCGTCGGCCGCACACCGGCGGGCAGGGCGATGGCGCTGATATGCACGCTGTCGCCCACCTCCAGACCGGTCAGATCCACGGTCAGATGTTCGGGAATGCTGTCGGCGCGGCAGACCAGCTCGATCGTGTGCCGCACGACGTTGAGCACACCGCCCCGCTTGATCCCCGGGGAAGCCTCGTCATTGATGAACTGGACCGGAATATCGATGGCGATGGTCGTCCGGTCGCTGACCCGCAGAAAGTCGATGTGCAGGGGACGGTCCGTCACCGGGTCCAGCTGGACGTCGCGGGCCAGGACGTGCTGTTTTCCGCCGTCCACGGCCACGTCGTAGAGATGGCTGGCGAAGGCCGGGTCGCGCAGCAGCTTGACCAGCGATCTCCCGTCCACGTTAATCAAGACTGGCGGCTCTTTGGCGCCGTAGATGACGCCGGGGATCATCCCGTCCCGTCGCGCTGCCCGTGCTGCCCCCTTACCGGCCCGGTCGCGCAATTGGGCCGTGATGGCGATGGTTTCGGCCATTGCGGATACTCCTCGAACAGATTTTGCCCGGGCGGCCAAGCCGCCAGAGCAGAAAGGCGCCGGCCTCCAGGGGTGCCGACGCCGCCATTTCTCATAGAACGGGCGTTGCTATAGCAACATCCGGGCGGGGTTGTCCATCGCCGGTCAATTGAAAAGGCTGGAAACCGAGCGCTCCTCGGAAATCCTGGCGATCGCCTCGGCCATCAGCTCGGCGATGCTGAGCTGGCGCAGGTTGTGGCTGACCCGCATGGCCTCGGTGGCCAGGATGCTGTCGGTGGTCACCAGCTCCTCCAGGGGGGAGGCCGTGACCCTGGCCACCGCCCCGCCGGACAGGACCCCGTGGGTCACGTAGGCGCTGACCGTGTCGGCCCCTTCTTCCTTCAGGGCGTTGGCCGCATTGCACAGGGTACCGGCGCTGTCGACGATGTCGTCGACCAGGATGCACCGCCGCCCGGCCACGTCGCCGATGACGTTCATGACCTCCGAAACGCCGGCCCGCTCTCGCCGCTTGTCGATGATGGCCAGATCCGCGTCCAGCCGCTTGGCCAGGCTGCGGGCCCGGATGACACCGCCGACGTCGGGGGACACAATGACAAGGTCCTCGCCGTTGCGGCGCTTCTGGATATCGGTCACGAACACCGGGGCAGACACGAGGTTGTCCAGCGGAATGTCGAAGAAGCCCTGAATCTGCCCGGCGTGCAGGTCCAGGGTCAAAACCCGGTCGGCGCCGGCATTGGTGATCAGATTGGCCACCAGCTTGGCCGATATCGGGGTCCGGGGGCTGGTCTTCCTATCCTGCCGGGCATAGCCGAAATAGGGCAGGACGGCCGTGATCCGGCGGGCCGAACTGCGGCGCAGCGCATCCAGGGTGACCAGCAGCTCCATCAGGTTGTCGTTGGCCGGAAAGCTGGTCGACTGGATGACGAACACATCCTCGCCGCGGACATTCTCCAGGATCTCGACGAATACTTCCATATCGGCGAATCGCCGAATGCTGGCTTTCGCCAAAGGGGTGGAAAGGCAGGCCGATATCGCCTCGCTCAGCGGGCGGTTGCTGTTGCAGGCGATAATTTTCATGAAGGGCGGGATCTCATGCGGGGGTCCGGGATCCAGGGCCGGCTCATCGGCCCTATGCTGAGCCCGCTTCGAGGAGGGCTTTCTGGGCGACCCTATAGCAGCGGTCCGGCATCCTGTAAACGCCGGCGGGCGCGGGCGGGCGTTTACAGCAGGACACAGGACGCCATGAGGCCGATCAGGCAGAGGATGGTGAACATCACGACGTAAGGCACGGGGATCCTCCTTTGCGAGGTCGTCACCGGGTCAGAACAATAGCGGAAAGCCCGCGGCCGTAGTCGGGTTCTCCTTGCAGGCAGGATCGGCGGTAACTGAAAAAGTGCTCTGGCTCGGCTGCCGTGTCCCTGGCCGCCCCGGCCACCTCGTTCAACCCCAACCGTTCTAGCCGGCGAACGGCGAAGCCAGGCAGGTCGAACAGATGGTGATCGTCCCGTGTGGAGGGCCGGAACAGATCCGCTGCCCCGGGCTCGGCCGCCACAAACCGCTCCCGAAACTCCGGTCCAACCTCGTAGGACGCCTGGGCGATGCAGGGACCGATGGCGGCGACGATGCGCCCGGGGGCCGCGCCAAGCCCGGTCATGGCCGTGACGGTGGCTTCCAGCACGCCGTCCAGGGCGCCGCGCCAGCCGGCGTGGGCGGCGCCGATGACGCCGGCGTGCACGTCGGCGAACAGCACCGGTATGCAGTCGGCGCTCAGGACTCCCAGGGCCATCCCCGGCCGATCGGTGACCAGTGCATCGGCCCTGGGCGCATCGGCCGGCAGCCAGGGCGCTTCCACGACCGCCACGGTCGGGCTATGGATCTGGTGAACCGTCACCAGGTCGGGGCGGGGACCGCCATTGGCCAGTTCGGCCATGCACAGGGACCGGTTTTCCGCCACGTTCCCCGGTTTGTCGCCCGACCCAAAGCCACAGTTGCGGGAATCGTACAGACCCCGGCTGACGCCGCCGGTGCGGGGAAAGAACCCGTGAGCGACACGCTCCAGGCGATCGAGGGGCGAAACCGTGATCATGGCCGTGAAAACTGCCGTGGGGGAATTGCTACGGGGCGGCGGCAAAACCCGTATCAGAAACCCGGCGGCCTGCCTAGGGCCGGGCTGGTCAGGGCCAGCGCCTTGAAGTGATCGCCCATTTGACCGGCGCCGGTCAGGCGGGAAAGCGCGGCGGTCACGCTTTGGGCCTGGGCCCGCGTCGCCGTGCGCATCAGCGTTGCCGCCCGTTCGCGAATCCCAAGCCGGTGGAGCAGGGTCGCCTGGGATACGGGCCCGAACGGGGATGCTCCGTTCTGGCGCGCCGCCGTGGCCAGGGCCGAGAAATCGACATGGGCCGTCAGGTCGGCATCACCGGGCCCGTCGAGCGGGTTGGCAAAACGGTGACGGCGGACCGCCTGCAGGGTGTCGCCAAGGGCCGGTCGGCCGTGACCATAGTCGACGATCAGCCCGGCCCCGCCCCATGTCGCGATGCGCCGGCCCAGGGCGGCGGCCACACCGATGCCCGAGGTGCTCAGCTCCGCGATACTGCCGACCGGGGCACCGTCCCGCGCCGCCGGGGCCAGCAGACGCGCCGGATCGTCGTGGGCGGACAGTGTGAATGCCAGGGATCCTGTCGCGTCATCCCAGCCGATCAGCCGTTCCCGCCAGCCCGCAGCGGTTTTTTCGAACTGGCGGATGGGCAGGGCATCGAAAAACTCGTTGGCGAGGACCAGCAGCGGACCGTCGGGCACGCGGTCAAAGGTCTCGTGCCATATCGGGGTCGACTCTTTGAGGGTTTCGGCCTGGCAGGCCCGCAGCGCCGGGCTGGTCTCCACCAGATGAACCTCCGCCGCGTCGCGAAATCCCGGGACCATGCGGCTGGCCCGCAACGCATCGGCCATCAGCGTACCCCGGCCGGGGCCAAGCTCGATCAGCCGAACCGGCGACGGCCGATCGAGCTGCAACCAGCATTGGGCACACCACAGGCCCAGCAGTTCGCCGAACATCTGGCTGACCTCGGGTGCGGTAACGAAGTCCCCGGCGTCGCCCAGCGGGTCCCGCTTGACGTAATAGCCATGCCGGGGATGGCCAAGCGCCTCGGCCATATATTGGCCGACCGAAAGGGGCCCTTCCACCGCGATCCGCCGGCGCAGGATTTCAGCGAGCGGCGACCCCGCGGACATGGTCTGGCCCGACCGGCCAGCCGCTCAGATCCGGGCGTCGCCGCGACGCCAGGCCCAGGCCACCATTCCCAGCCCGATGACGATCATCGGCAACGACAGAATCTGGCCCATGGTCGCGCCCAGCCATAGAAAGCCCAACTGCGCATCGGGCTCGCGGACGAACTCAACCAGAAAGCGGAAGAACCCGTACCCGGCCAGGAACACGCCGCCGATGACCCCCGGCCGCATCCGGATCGACCGACGCCGGGCCAGAACGGCGAGTATGATGAACAGCACGACACCTTCCAGCGCCGCTTCATAAAGCTGGCTCGGGTGGCGCGGCGCATCCGGCGCTCCGGGGAAGACCACGCCCCAGGGCATGTCTGTGGGGCGGCCATACAGCTCGCCGTTCACGAAGTTCGCCAACCGGCCCAGGAATAGGCCGATCGGCCCGACCGCGGCGACGATGTCGCCGATTGCAAAGGGCGAGAAACCGCGCCGCCAGGCAAACAGGATCATCGCCGTGATGATGCCGATCAAACCGCCATGGAAGGACATCCCGCCCTCCCACACCTTCAGCGCGTCCAGCGGCGCGCTCAGGAACCGGTCGAAATTGTAGAACAGCACATAGCCCAGCCGACCGCCCAGGATCACGCCGATTACCGCCCACGCCAGGAAGTCGTCCATATCGCGGGCGCTGGGACGGATCGGCGCCCGCTCGGCCAGGGCCATGGCATAGCGCCATCCGATCAGGAACCCCGCCATATAGGCCAGAGCGTACCACCGAATCGCGATCGGCCCGATCTCCAGGGCCACGGGGTCGATCGGGGGAAAGGCAATGGCATACATCATTCAAACCACTAAAGATAAGGGTCGGGGCTGGCGAGATGGGCCCGCACATACCGGTCGATGCCATCTTCCAGATCGACAAGCGGTTGGTCATACCCGGCCTGTCGCAGCCGGTCCATCCGAGCTTCGGTGAAGTACTGGTACCGGTCGCGTAAGCTCTCCGGCATGTCGATAAACCGTATGTCCGGGGGGCGGTCCAAAGCCGCGAAAACCGCCTTTGCCAGGGCGTTCCAACTGCGCGCCTGCCCGGTGCCGACATTGAACAGGCCCTCGACCGCGGGGTTGTCCAGCAGCCACACCATGATCGACACGCAGTCGCCGACCCAGATGAAGTCCCGTTTCTGGCCGCCGTCGGGATAGTCCGGGCGGTACGACCTGAACAGCCGCGCCGGCTCGCCTGCCGCCAACTGGGGATAGAGCTTGGCGACAACGCTGCGCATATCCTCTTTATGATACTCGTTGGGTCCGTAGACATTGAAGAATTTAAGGCCGGCCCACTGGGGCGGTTTCGGCCGTCCGTCGCGGATCATTCTGGCGACACGGCGGTCAAAGACGTGTTTGGACCAGCCATAGGCGTTGAGGGGCCGCAGCCGCGCCAGCGCCTCGACCGAGCCGTCATCGTCGAACCCTTCGGTGCCGTCGCCATAGGTCGCGGCCGACGATGCGTAGATCAGCCGCACCCCGTGGGCCGCGCACCACGCCCACAGGCGCAGGGGCAGGGCAATGTTGGTGGCGGCGATCAGGTCGCCGTCCCGCTCGGTGGTCGCCGACACCGCCCCCAGGTGAAAGATCGCCTCGATGGCATCCGCGTGGGCGTGCAGAAAGTCGAACAATTCATCGGGCGGGATCAGTGCCGCCAGTTCGCGGCCGGCCAGGTTCTGCCACTTCTCGCCGATGCCCAGCCGGTCGCAGACGACAAGTTCGTGAACCCCGCGCGCCTCAAGCGCCGCCACCAGGTTCGAGCCTATGAAACCGGCTCCGCCGGTGACGATGATCATGGGGGTCCCGTCCTCAAGACTTCCGCGGGGCCGGGAAAGCTGGACCCGCGCGCCGGCTGTCCGCCTTATAAGCCGCAGTCACGTCGGTTGCAACGCGACGCGGTGTGGCCCATATCCTTAAAGTAAATCGGGTTATGCGGGGGCGACCATGAAACCGGACAGCAAGTTCCTCGACGATCTCTCCCGTCTGGCGGCGGGCGCGATGGGCAGTATCGCCGGTGCGCGCGACGAGGTGGAAGCCCAGGTTCGTCAGCGGGTCGAACGTGTCTTGCTGCGCATGGACATGGTCACCCGGGACGAGTTCGAGGCGGTGCGGGCCATGGCCGTGATGGCCCGACAGCAGCAGGAGCAGTTGGCCGAGCGTCTCGCGGCCCTGGAGGCCGAACAAACATCTCGCTCGGGCCGCGCGAAGGGAGCCAAGGCCGCGCCTGCCGGAACAGCGCGCGCAAAGCGTGCCGCGCCCCGTGCCGCCAAATCGGCGGCTGGAACGAAGATATCCGGCACCAAGGCCAAGGGTATGACCCGGCGCCGCGCGGCACCCAAGCGCACCCCATCCCCGACGGGTGAAAAACCCCAGGAAAGCTGACGTTCGGCGGCATTGGAGCCTTTCCGCCCAGGGCCCGCCGGTGCGTGCCCGGCACGGCGCCAAGCCCGGAATTGATGTTGCGCAGCGCATATCGATGTGAGACGGTTGCGACGTAGTGGTCCCGGACCGTCGCCCCACAACATTTGCCCTTATTCCGACATCTTGATTTTGTTAGTTGGAGCGGTGCCAGGGGTAGTGGTGGGAATTCGCATTTCGCGCGCCCGAAGGAGGGCTCGAGCATGAGTTTGGTCTCCGTGGAGACGACCAGTTTCACGCAGAACCCACTCGATACACTGGAAGAGATCGTCGCTGCGAACGACTGGTCGTTCGAGCGGGCAAGCACCGACGAAATGCTTGTCGACGTGGCCGGGCGCTGGTGCAGCTATCGCATGTTCTTCTTCTGGCAGGACGAAATCAGCGCGCTGCAATTCTCCTGTCAGTACGACATGCGCGTTCCGCCACCGCAATGGACGGCGGTGTGCGAGTTGTTGGCCCTGATCAACGAGCGGATGTGGCTGGGTCATATCGATCTCGACTCCGACGATATGACGCCAACATTCCGTCAGACGATCCTGCTGCGCGGGGCGCAAAGCGCCAGCGTCGAACAGCTGCAGGATCTGATGGAGATCGCCCTGACGGAGGTCGAGCGGTTTTACCCCGCCTTCCAGTTTGTCATATGGGGCGGCAAGACGGCGACCGAGGCGGTTTCGGCGGCCATCCTGGACACCGTCGCCGAGGCTTAAGACCATGGCCCACCGCCTGATTCTGGTCGGGTGCGGGAAAATGGGACATGCGTTGTTGTCCGGCTGGCTGCGCTCGAAGATGGTCGACCGCGTCTTTGTCGTCGAACCCGGGAACCGCGCCGTTCCCGACCATCCCGCGGTCACCCGCCTGCACGATCCCGGGGCGTTGCCGGCCGATGCCGCGCCGACGCTGATCGTGTTTGCCGTCAAGCCCCAGGTCATGGACGACGTGGTGCCGGCCTACCGCGCCCATGCCCGGAACGGTGTTGGCGTGCTGTCGATTGCCGCCGGCAAGGATCTGGCCTTTTTTGCCGATCGGCTGGGCCCCTCCGTGGCCGTGATCCGGGCCATGCCGAACACCCCGGCGGCGGTCGGGGCGGGCATCACGGTGCTCGTCGCCGCCGCCACCGTCGCCGCCGATCAGCGGGCCCTTGCCGGTGCGCTCATGGGGGCGGTTGGCGCGGTGGAGTGGGTCAAGGACGAAACGCTTCTGGATGCCGTCACCGCGCTTTCGGGCGGCGGGCCGGCCTATGTGTTCCTGTTGATGGAGGCAATGGCCGCGGCGGGCGTGGCCGCCGGACTGGAGCCTGGCCTGGCTATGCGTTTGTCCCGGCAGACGGTGATCGGCGCCGGGGCGCTGGCCGCCGCCGATCCGGACATCCCGGCCTCGGAACTGCGGGGCAATGTCACCAGCCCGGGCGGCACCACGCGGGCGGCCCTGGATGTGCTCATGGCGGATCGGGGCCTGCAGCCCCTGTTCGACGCCGCCATCGCCGCCGCGGCACGGCGATCGCGCGAATTGGCGGGCTAGAGCGCGATCGTCATTGGTGGAAGCGGACCCGCTTCCACCAATGACGTGAATCGCTCTCTAACTCTATGAATAGAGTAGGATTCACGCCTTGGGCGGGATCGCCGAAGCGATTCCACCCAAGGCGATCCTGCTCTAGGCGCGGCCATCGGCCGATTGGCAATCGCCCCGTCCCGGCATATTGTCTATGGGTCGGTGCCGATCCAGTGGACTGAAATTGAGAATGCCATGGTCAAGAAATCCGACCCGTCCGAACGAATCGCCGCCGCCGCCCTGGACCTGATCGCCGAACGGGGATGGCGTCGGCTGACCATGTCGGACCTTGCCGACGGCGCGAAGGTGTCTTTGGCAGAGCTCTATGCGCTCTATCCGACGCGGTCGAGCCTGCTGGGGGGCATCGCCCACATGGTCGACCGGGAAGTCCTGGCCGCCCGGTCCGTCGACAGCGATGATTCGCCGCGCGATCGTCTGTTCGATGTTCTCATGCGGCGGTTCGACGTGCTGGCCGCGCACCGCGCCGGGTTCCTGGCCTTGCTCCGGGACCTGCGGCTGGACCCCTGCTTCGCACTGCAACAACTGCCTTCCCTGGACCGCTCGATGCGATGGATGCTGGAGGATGCGGGGATCTCGTCACGCGGGCCTGTGGGGGCCGTGAGGGTTCGGGTGCTGTCGGCCCTCTATCTCTCGGTCCTTCGGGTCTGGGTTAACGACGACAGCCCGGACATGGCGCATACCATGAAAATCCTCGATAGCCGCCTGGCCATGGCCGAACAGCTGGCCAACACTTTCGAGCGGTCGGGCGGGTCCGGCGGCCCGGTCTCAAGCGCAGAATCCAAGGACGTTTGATCCCTCGCGCTATTTTTTGTGCAGCGCACAAAAATATGGTTGACAACGGCGGCCGGGATCCTCATCTTGCCGATAATGTTGCATCGCAGCATATCCGAATTCGTTAACCGTTTCGATCAACGCCTTTCTGGAGGACCGCCAAATGGCTAAGCAGAGCACCCAGCCTTTCTGGAACACCGATTTCACCAAGATCATGGGCGATTTCAAGTTTCCGGGCGTCGATGTCGACTCCCTGATCGCCGCCCAGCAGAAGAACATGGAGGCGCTGTCGGCCGCCAATCAGCTTGCCTTTGAAGGCATGCAGACGGTCGCCCGCCGGCAGACCGAAATCGTTCAGGCGCTGATGGAGCGTCTGTCGACCATGACCTCGACACTGATGTCGCCCGACGCGCCCGAGGCGCTGATGGCCAAGCAGGCCGATCTCGCCAAGGACGGCTTTGAGCGGGCTGTCGCCGACACGCGTGAGCTGACGGCCCTGGTCACCAAGTCGAACGCTGAAGCCACCGATGTGCTGAGCAAGCGCGTCAGCGCCGGCCTGGACGAATTCAAGTCCATCGCGCAGGCCAAGTAACGGCCCAAGCGACGCCGGCCTCCCCCGTCTCCGATCAAGAGGCCGCCCTTGAGGGTGGCCTCTTTTTTTGTGCAGTCGCGGCCCGTCTGGTCATGCCCGGCCGCCAAACGCTATGGTCCGCTTTCCGCCAACCACCGGGGCCACGGCATGACCATCACCTTCGACGATTTCCTGGCGGTCGACATCCGCGTCGGGACCATCATGGAAGTGGAGGCCTTCCCGGAGGCGCGCCGGCCGGCCTACAAGCTGCGCATCGATTTCGGGCCTGAGATCGGCATCAAGAAGTCGTCCGCCCAGATCACCGTGCATTACAGCCCTGAGATGCTGAAGGGGCGGCAGGTGGCCGCGGTCGTGAATTTCCCGCCGCGTCAGATCGGCAAGTTCATGTCCGAGGTGCTGGTGCTGGGCTTCCCCGACGACAATGGCGAAGTCGTGCTGGTCGGGGTGAACGGTCCGGCGGTTCCCGATGGCGGCCGCCTGTATTGACCGCCAGGCCGCGTCCTATCCCAGGACAGACACTCACACCGGCAGGCGCATGACGCAGCGCAAGCCGCCATAGGGCGAACGGCCCAATTGCAGTTCGCCGCCATGTCCGCGCGCCACGTCCCGTGCGATCGTCAGGCCCAGCCCGACGCCTCCCGTTTGCGGGTTGCGTGACGGCTCCAGCCGGTGGAAGGGCCGAAAGACGTCCTCGAACTGGTCTTCCGGCACGCCGGGGCCATCGTCGTCGATGATCACTTCGGCCGCCGTCCCGCGCAACGCCGCATGGACCCAGATCGTGTCGGCATAGCGTCTGGCATTGGACAGCAGGTTGGCCAGCCCCCGTTTGCAGGCCTGCGGGCGCAGCGACAGGATCAGCGGTGGATCAACGGGCAGGGCGCTGTCGAACTCGACGATCGCCCCCTCGCGGCGGGCGCTGGTCACGACCTCGTTGAGGAGAGCGGTCAGATCGGTGGGTACGGGTTCTTCCGCCCCGTCGCCGCGGGCGAACGCCAGATAGCCGCCGATCATCGTTTCCATATCGGTCACGTCGGCGCGCAGTTCGTTGATCTCGGGCCCGTCGCCCAACATCGCAAGCTGCAGCTTCATGCGGGTCAGGGGCGTGCGCAGGTCGTGGCTTACCCCCGCCAGCATCTCGGTCCGCTGGGTGATCTGGCGCTGAATGCGTTCCCGCATGATCAGAAAAGCCCTGGACGCCTGGCGGACCTCGGCCGCGCCCTCGGGCTTGAAGCCCGGGGCATCCAGTCCGCGGCCAAAGCTGTCGGCGGCAATGGCCAGGCGCCGGATGGGCCGGATCTGGTTGCGCATGAACAGAATGGCGACCAGGAACAGAACGACGCCCGATCCGACCATCCACAGGATGAAAATCACGCTCGTCGTGCTGAACAAGCGGCGCCGGGGCACATCGGCGATAAGAACGCCGTTGTTGAGCTGGACCTGGATACGGGTCCATTCGTCGCGGAAGATCAGGTCGATCGTGTAGGGCCGGTTGATTTCCCGCAAAAGTGCCTCGTTCATCTGTGTCCGCAAGATGCTGAAGCTGCCCTCGAACGGCCGCTCCACAAAGGTAGCGCCTTCGTGGAACGCGAAGATGATCTTTGTCGTCTGGGCCGCGGCAGCGAACACCGCGCGCCGCCGTTCGGCATCGGCACCTCGGATCAGATCGACGACCAGCGCGATGTCACCCGCAACGCCTTCCGACAACCGCCGGGTCATGGTGTCCCAATGCCGGTCGTAAAAGACGAAGGTGGCGATCATCTGCATCAGCAGCACCGGTGTCACGATGATCACCAGGGATCGGCCGAACAGGGTCCGCGGCAGGTAGCGCTTGATCCCGTGGCGGGGTTCGCTCATGGCGCGCTTGGCCCTGCGGCGCGTCGCCCACCCGGGAAAGAGCACCGTCATCCGTCCGGCCTAAGCACGTAGCCTTCACCCCGGATCGTATGGAGGAACCGCGGTTCCTTTGGATCCGGCTCGATCTTTCGGCGCAACCGCGTAACCTGAACGTCGATCGCCCGCTCGTTTCCGCTGGCCCGGCTCTGCCGCGACAGTTCCCCCCGCGACAGGACCTGGCCGGGATGGGAGGCCAGGACGCGCAGCAGGCTGGCTTCCGCCGTTGTCAGCCGAATGGGTCGCCCGTCGCGGCTCAATTCCTCGCGCGTCGGGTCGAACCGGACATCGCCCAACATCACCGCCTCGGCCGGCGCCTCAACCGGCAGGGGCGCGGCCCGGCGCAGGATGGCATTGATGCGCAGCAACAGCTCGCGCGGCTCGAACGGTTTGGGCAGATAATCGTCTGCCCCCGTTTCCAGTCCCGCGATCCGGTCGCCGGGATCACCCATGGCGGTCAGCAGCAGGATGGGGGTTTTCATCTGGCGGCGCAGCGCCACGGTCAGATCCAATCCGCTCTCGCCGGGCATCATCACGTCCATGACCATCAGGTCGAAACTCAAGGCCCCCAACTTGGCTCTGGCGTCCGCGGCGTCAGAGGCGGTGGTGACCATGAAACCGTTGTCGGCCAGATACTTTCGCAGCAGTTCGCGAAGCCGCCGGTCGTCGTCGATCACCAGAATATGGGCCGGGGCGCCATTCATGGCCGTCATCCTACCCCTTCACGTCCTCGTGGTCTGAATCAGACATATGGCACCCATAGGACGGTCTTCGGAGGCCCCCGGCCAGGCGCGTGGCGCTCGCGATGCCAAGGCATCGCGAGCGCCGCGCAACGCCGCCGGGGTCCTCGCAAGACCGCCCGCGGGGTCGCCTTTCCGGCGTCCTCGGGGCGTCGGACACGCTTGACGATGCGCCGCATCGCCGGCCCGTGCCCTCCTGCCGAGGACGCCGGAAAGACGATCCTATGGGTACCATATGTCTGATTCAGACCACTAGTCGCCATCGGTTCTGTCGGCGTCGTCGATAATTCCCTGCATGACCGTGCGGAAACCGTTGACCGCATCGGCGCCCGCCCGTCGATAGGCGCGGGCGATCCGCCGCCGCTGGGGCTCGGAAAGCTGACGTTCCAGGGCCTCGCCCTTGGTCGTCAGCCGCAACAGCCGGCGGCGCCGGTCCTTTTGCCCCTGCTGCTGAACGATATAGTCCCGGCGCATCAGTTCGCCCAGCACCCGGCTCAGACTCTGCTTGGTGATACGCAGGATGGCGAGAAGCTCGGTCACCGTGATGTCGGGGTTGCGGCCCACGAAATAGATCACGCGGTGATGGGCCCGACCCAGGCCCAGCCTGGACAGCAGGGCATCGGGCTCGGCCGTGAAATCCCGATAGGCATAGAACAGCAGTTCGATCCCCTGCCGCAGTTCCTCTTCCCGCAGAAAAAGGGGATTTACGCCGGGCTTGATCTCACTCATGCGTTTTTATGTCAGTTTTGCTGACCAATATCATTGACACGGGATCGGGGCGAATGTTACGAGATTGGGGAGAGTTGAGACATAAACGAATAAGGTGAGGGCCGGGGCCATGGCGATGATGTCCTACGATGATCATGACGGCGTCATATGGATGGATGGGAAAATGGTGCCCTGGCGGGATGCCAATGTCCATGTCCTGACCCATGGCCTGCACTATGCCAGCTGTGTATTCGAAGGCGAGCGGGTTTACAACGGAACGGTCTTCAAGCTGCGGGAGCATACGGAGCGGCTGGCCCGGTCGGCGCGGATCCTGGGGTTCGAGTTGCCCTATTCGGCGGATGAGATCGACCGCGCGACGGCGGATATCATCGCGGCCGGCAATATCGTCGATGGCTATGTCCGCCCCGTGGCCTGGCGCGGGTCGGAGATGATGGGGGTGTCCGCCCAGAAAAACACCATCCATGTCGCGATCGCCGCCTGGGTTTGGCCCAGCTATTTCGACCCCGATGCGCGCCGTAAGGGCATTCGCCTGCGGACGTCGAAATGGGCCCGGCCGGCGCCGACCACCGCCCCCGTCCACGCCAAGGCGGCGGGGCTCTACATGATCTGCACCATGAGCAAGCACGATGCCGAAGCGGCCGGCTGTCACGACGCCCTGATGCTCGACTGGCGCGGCCAGGTGGCCGAGGCAACGGGCGCCAACATCTTTCTGGTGATCGATGGTGTGCTTCACACCCCCATCCCCGACTGTTTCCTGGACGGCATCACCCGCCGCACGGTGATCGGTCTGGCCCGTCAGCGCGGGTACGAGGTCGTGGAGCGGGCGATCTGGCCCGACGAGCTGGGCTCGGCGCAGGAGATATTCCTGACCGGCAGCGCCGCCGAGGTGACACCGGTCGGGGCGATCGACGATCTTGTTTTCACGCCCGGTCCGGTCACCAAGACCTTGGCCGATGCCTATACGGCGCTGGTTCGGCAGCCGGCGGTCGTGGCGGCCGAATAGACGAAGGATCGAACCGTTTTCCTCCTTCCTTCCGGTGTGAGCGGGTTCACAGCGGCGCACGCAGGGTCCATGGTACATCCTTTCGTGCCGAAGGATCGACGGCTTCTCCCAATACCCGTTCCCGTCCCGTCGCCATCGGTCCTCTCGAGGTTGCCAGCGCGCGCCTGAGATGGGTAAGGACTCGGATGGGATCGGGGCGGCGTGGCGGCGGCGCGACCGTATCGTCACGACCATGACTCGACTGGATATCGCTATGAAACGCTGTGCGGGTTGGCCGCATATGGTGTGGTCTTGCGTCGTCGCCCTGTCTCTTCTCGGCGCGTCGGCGCTAGCCGCCGAGTCGATCGGAGTCGTGGCCGCGGCGGCTGGTCCGGCCGTGGTCCATCGCCTGGACGGTGGGTCGACCGAACCGTTGGCAGCCGGTATGCCCGTGTTCGAGGGGGATCGGGTCGTGACCGGTCCGGGCGCGCGGCTTCGCCTTGCGCTGGCCGACGACACGATGCTGCATATCGGCAGTGACACCGACCTGACCTTGACCGAGTTCGCGGTCGACGAGAGGGGTGTGTTGAAGGGGTTGCTGACCATGCCCGCCGGTATCGTCCGGGTGATCGTCGACCGTTTGTTGCCGGGTGCCGGGTTTCAGCTCCAGGCTGAAACGGCCGTCACATCGGTCCGGGGCACCGATTGGATCACCCACGCGGACCGGCGCGCAACCGCCGTCGTGACCTTGAGCGGCGCCGTGACCGTGGCGTCCACGGACGCGGCGTTGGGCGCGCCGGTTGTTCTGACCGCCGGCGAAGGTACAACCGTCCCGGCCGGCGCGCCGCCGCAACCGAAGTCCGACTGGGGGCAGGCGCGGATCCTTGCCTACAGGGCGGCGACCGCATCGCCCTGACCGGCTGGGGCGTGTGAATGGGCCGTTTTCGCCGACATGTCGGCTTCGCGGTGGCGTTGGCCGCCACGCTGGTTGCCGTTCTGCTGTATGGGCCGGTCGGCGAGTCCGGCCCCATGCGGCGGCTTGAGGGGCAGCTTCTGGACCTGTGGCTGCGGCTGCGGCCGGAACCGGCGCAGACGCCGGACCTGGCCGTGGTTCTGATCGACGATCGGAGCATCGCCGAGATCGGGCGCTGGCCGTGGAGTCGGGTCGCGCTGGCCGATGGCCTTGACCGCCTGACCGACGCCGGCGCACGGGTGGTGGTCATCGACCTTCTGTTTTCCGAACCGGAGGTCGGGAACCCGGCGGCCGATGCCCGACTGGCCGCGGCCATGCGCCGGCATGGGCGCGTGATCCTGCCCTTCGCGTTCGAACGCGTGACCCAGCGCGCGCAAGTCAGTGCCGATGCGGTTGCCCCCGACTATGTTCAGCGGACGGCCTTCGGTTCGGCCCTTACCGGACCCGGCGCCGATCTTGCCGCCGCGCCGGCCGGGGTTGGCCTGCAATCGCCGATCGCGATTCTGGGCCGCGCCGCCCACGCCCTGGGACATGCCAACGTCCCGGTAACCGGCGATGGGGCGGCCCGGTTCGAATACCCCGTGGTGGCTTACGGAGGGGCCTTCTACCCGTCTCTGGCGGTCGCGGCGGCGCGGTCCGTGATTGAAGAGGCGAACGGCGGGCTGGTCGATCTGGGCCATGGGCTCCGCCTGGGCGGCCGCACCGTGGTCACCGACGAGACTATGCTGATGACGATCCCCTACCTCCGGCCGGGGCGCATCCCCACCTATGCCTTTGCCGACCTGGCGGCGGGCCGGATCGACCCGGCGCTGCTGGCCGGCCGTATCGTGCTCATCGGTGGTGCCGCGGCCGGCGTGGGAACACGCTTTGCCACCCCTTTTTCACCCGTCGCCTCGGGGGCGGAGCGTCAGGCCAATGTCGTCGCGTCGGTCGTGATCGGCGATGGCATTGTACGACGCTCGTCGGGATTCCCCATCGGACCGATCGCGGTTGTCGCCGCCGGGCTGGTCCTTGGGCTCATCGCCTACCGCGGGGCCCTGGGCACCATCGCCCTTGCCTATGGCGTCATTGCGCTGGCGTTCGCGGTCGGCAATGTGTGGCTGTTTATGGCCTTTGGCGACTGGTACGACCTGGTCTATCCCGAGGTGGCTTTCGCCATCGTCTTCCTGACTCTTGGCATAACGACCTATCGGGCCAACGAGCGGCGACAACGCCAAGTCCGCCATGCCTTTCGCCACTACCTGCACCCCGCGGTGATGGAGCGGCTGTCGCAGAACCCCGATCTGGTCAAGCTGGGCGGGGAGGAACAGGTCCTCACCGTTCTGTTCGCCGACATCCGGGACTTTACGTCGTTGTCGGAAAGGCTGGCGCCAGAGGCGCTGGTCCGCCTGCTCAACATCTATTTCACGGTCATGACCGGGGTTATCGTCTCCCACGGGGGGATGCTCGACAAGTTCGTGGGGGACGGGCTGGTGGCTGTGTTCGGCGCGCCCTTGCCCCAGCCGGACCATGCGGCGCGGGCCTGCGCCACGGCTCTGGCCATGCGCCGTGCGCTGCCCGCCCTGGCCCAAAAACTGGACGCAGAGGGGCTGTCCGGCATCGCCGTGGACATCGGTATCGGCATCAACACGGGGCGCATGGTCATCGGCAATATGGGGTCGGACGAGCGCTTCGATTTCACGGTCGTCGGACAGGCGGTGAACGTCGGCTCCCGGCTGGAGGCGATGACCAAGACCTACCGGACCGGCATTCTGATCGGCGAGGACACTCAAGCCGCCATCGGCGAGGCGTTCGTTACCCGACAGGTGGACACGGTCGCCGTGCGCGGCGGGTCCAGCGCCGCAAGGGTCTTCGAATTGCGCGGGCCGGCCCCGGCGACGGACCAGGACAAGGCGCTTCTCTCTGCCTACGGGGCGGCGATGACGGCTCTTGAAGAGGGGCAGGCGGGGTTGGCGCGGCAACGGTTCGGCGACGTTCTGGCGTTGGTTCCCGATGACGGGCCAAGCCATTTCCACCTTACCCGTGGCGGCGCGGACAGCTGACGGGATCGCGCAGGCCCCTTGCCGTCAGTCGGCGGCGCGCCACCGGGCCGCGGCCGCGTCGTCGTCGGCCTTGGCGTCGACCCAGCGTTCGCCGGTCTCGGTCTGCTCCAGTTTCCAGAACGGCGCCTTGGTCTTCAGCCAGTCGATCAGAAACCGGCAGGCGTCGAACGCGGCATCCCGATGCGGCGATGCCGTGACGACCAGGACGATCCGGTCGCCGGGGGCAAGCGGGCCGTGGCGGTGGATAATCAGGCTCGCTTCCAGCGGCCAGCGCCGATGGGCTTCGGCTTCGATTTCCGTCAGCATGCGTTCGGTCATGCCGGGGTAGTGGTCCAGGGTCATGGTCCGGATCGCCTCGCTTCCGGCCATCTCGCGGACCAGGCCGACAAAGCTGACAACGCCGCCGATGCCATGATGACCTTGGGTCAGGCGCGCGATCTCGGCGCCCGGATCGAAGTCGTCACGCTGCACCCGGATGGCCATCGCCTCAGCCGCCCGTCACCGGCGGGAACAGCGCGACCTCGTCGTCGGGGAAGATCCGGGTATCGCGCTCGGCAAAGCTCTGGTTCACCGCGACCTTGATCACGGCATCATGGGCAAGGGCGTTGGCATAGGCCGGTCCCCGACCCCGCAGCCAGGTCAGCAGGTCCGCGACATCGCGCACATCGGCCGGCGGGTTCACATCCTCTTCGGATACCCCGATCTTTGTCTTCAGCCATGCGAAATAGAGCAGTTTCATGCGACCCGACGGTTCGTTTGCGCCTGCACCTAATGTCGGGGCATTGCCGGCCGCGCACAAGCCCGCGGTTCACCGTCGTTTATCCGGAACCGAACGGCAGGAAGCCGACCACGGTGCCCGCCGCGATGCGGGTACTATCTTCGCCCAGTTCGACCAGCCCCTCGGCCTTGACCAGGGAACTCAGAATCGCGGCACCCTCGCCGGGGACCTTGGTGGCGACGGGAATACCGTCCGCCGCTGTTTCCAGGGTCACACGGACATATTCGCGCCGGCCTTCTTTCTTCTTGTAGCCGAAATCCAGGCGGACCGGAAAACGGCGGGGTGGATCCGGCTCCGCCCCGGCCAGGCGCAGCAGGATGGGGCGGGCCAAGTGCATAAAGGTGACCAGCACCGCCACCGGGTTGCCCGGCAGGCCCACGAACGGCACCGCCCCGATCTGGCCCAAGGCGACGGGCCGGCCGGGTTTGATCGCCAAACGCCAGGCATGCAGCCGGCCTCCCGCCGTCTCGACCGCGCCTTTGACGTGGTCTTCCTCGCCCGTCGAAACCCCGCCGGAGGTGAGGATCAGATCGTGATCCTCCGCCGCCGTGCGCAGTGCCCGGGCGATGGTTCCGGCGTTGTCCGCCAGGATGCCAAGGTCGGTCACGGCGCAGCCAAGCTGGCGCAGCAGGGCGGACAGCATATGCCGGTTGGAATCGTAGATGCAGCCGGGGCCGGCCGGGTCGCCGGGTTCACGGACCTCGTCGCCGGTGGAAAACAGGGCCACGCGCAGTGCCCGGCGCACCGGCAGGGTGCGGCAGCCAAGAGACGCGGCCATGCCGATATCCTGCGGCCGAAGCCGCCGGCCGGCCACAAGGGCGGTGGTGCCCACGGCCACGTCCTCGCCGGCCCGGCGATAGTTGGCGCCGCGCGGCAGGCCCGCGGCCAGAAGCACCGTGCCGTCTTCCTCGCGGCAATCTTCCTGCATGAAGACGGTGTCGAGGCCGGCCGGCACCGGTGCGCCGGTGAAAATACGTACCGCGGTACCACGCGCCACGGGCCGGTCGGTCGGATGACCCGCGGCCACACGTCCGGCAACGGCCAGACGGGTCGGCTCGGTCGGCGACAGATCGTCATGGAACACCGCGTAGCCGTCGACGGCCGAGTTGTCGTGAGGCGGAACCGCGCGGGACGCCACCACGTCCTCGGCCAGAACCCGCCCCAGCGCGACATCCAGTGAGGCGGTTTCGACCCCGGCAATGGGAACGATCCGGTCTTCCAGCTGGGCCAGCGCCGCCTCGACGGTCAGCAGCGCGCCGCCAAAGGCAAAGCAGTCGTCGGAAAGTTGCGCCATGACATCCACAGAATTCCGCCGCCGACACCGGCTCAATCGCCGCGCGCCGATCGTTTAGCTTTCCACCCGGCGGCGCGGCGTGCAAGAGCCCAGGACGCCACGGGCGGTCACGGTGGCGGCTGTGTGTCGTCGACCGGCGCGGTGGGCGCGGCGGGTTCGGACCGGCGTTGGCGCCGCCGATGCATCTGCCGGCCGATAAAGCGGCCGCCGTAAAAGCCGGCGGCGGCGGCGGCGATGGCATAGGGCAGGCTGCCGGCGAAGGCGATGGCAAGGAACCGCCACGAACCTTCGATCAGCCGCCAGGAAACGCCGTACTCCAGGATACTGTCGACCAGGCGCTGGAAGTTGAACACGCCGCCGGGGCAATCGGCGACCATGCAGCCGGTCAGGTAGTACATGGTGTAGAGCGGCGGCACGGTCAGCGGGTTTGTGATCCCCGTCAGCAAGGCCGCGATGGCCAGGCTGAACGGCTTTCCCAACCATCGCGACAGCATCACCCAGGTGACGGCGACCCCGACAAGCTGCAGGCCGACCGTGGCCGAGACGCCCCAGGCCAGCCCGACCATCATCGTGCGCCCGACGACGTTGGGCGTCATCCGATGCTTGTTGATCGGCCGGAGAAAGCGGCGGAAATACTGGCGACGGAGACGGAAGATCACGGGCAGATACCAAATTTCACTGATAATAACCCATAGAGATCGCGTCCGCGTTTCGTCGGGTAGGAGGAAAGCCGCCGGCGATGCGGCGCATCGGCCAGGCTATCCGACACCCGCCGACGGAACGCGGATGCGACCGATATGGCGGCTTCCCGAGACTTTTGGACCGCGTCGCGTCCGCCTTGCGATGCGCTGCATCGCGGCACCGAACGCTCCTGGCCAAAAATCTCGGGAAGCCGTCTCGATGGGTCATTATCAGCGAAACTTGGTATAAGACGGACCGATCCTGGTTTCGGGGCGGGCGCCGGCGGGTTGTGGTTAGAAACGGCCGGGCGGTAAGTCAATGAAACTTTGCGCGACCGGCGACGCGCGAAGGAAGCGCTGTTCATCAGTTCCCCGACGGGCGCTCCGCGATCTGACGAAACCCGTCGACGACATAGGCGTAGCCGGTGATCACCGTCAGTACGGCGGCCAGCCACAGGGCACCCTGGCCGATGCCGGTCGCGGGAAGACCCGTCGGAGCCGCGCCGTCGAGGATCAGGAACAGGATGGCGGCCATCTGAACCGTTGTCTTCCATTTGGCCAGGGACGACACCGGCAGGCCGCGCCCCCCCGGCAGGCCGGCCAGAAATTCGCGCATACCGCCGATCAGCATCTCGCGCAGCAGAATGACGATGGCCGGCACGATATGGAGCCCTGGCAGGGCGCCGAGCCCCGCCAGCGCCAGCAGCGTGGCCGCGACCAGCATCTTGTCAGCGATCGGATCCAGCATCTTGCCGACGGGCGATTCGATGTTTTGACGGCGGGCCAGATACCCGTCGAGAAAATCGGTGATCGCGGCGGCGGCGAACAGACCGCAAGCCACCCAGCGTGCCCAGTCGGCATCGACAAACAACAGCCCCACCAGCACCGGGATGCACAGGATGCGCGACAAGGTCAGCAGGTTCGGCAGACTGTCAAACATGGACGGCGGATAATCCCGGGAACCTAGAGCACAAACGGACGACAGGGGGGCGGGGGATCGGAGGCCCACCCTACTCGCTCGGGTTCAGATGGTCGTGTATTTTCTTGGCGACGCTGTGGCTGATCCCGTCGACCTGCTCCAAATCGGCCAGCCCGGCGCGGGCGACCGCCTTGGCCGACCCAAAATGCATCAGCAGGGCCTTTTTGCGGCGGGGACCGATGCCGGGGATGTCGTCGATCACGGACTGTCCGATCTGTTGGGTCCGGCGCGCCCGATGGGTGCCGATGGCAAACCGATGGGCCTCGTCGCGCAGCCGTTGCAGGAAATACAGAACCGGGTCCCTGGGCTCCAATGAAAACGGCTGTCGCCCTGGTAGGAAGAACCGTTCGCGGCCGGCGTTGCGGTCGGGGCCCTTGGCGATGGCAACGATGGCCAGATCGGCGATCCCCAGTTCGGCAAGGACATCGCAGGCGACGGCCAGTTGCCCCTGGCCGCCGTCGATGACCACCAGATCGGGCCATGTTCCCTTGGCCCGGTCCGTGTCTTCCCGCACCGCCCGTGCGAACCGCCGGGTCAGCACTTCGCGCATCATGGCGTAATCGTCGCCGGCGGCAACCGGACCCTTGATCGTGAATTTCCGATACGCGTTCTTCATCGGCCCGTCGGGTCCGGCGACGATCATGGCTCCGATGGCGTTGGTGCCGGAGATGTGGCTGTTGTCGTAAACCTCGATCCGTTGCGGCGGGGCGTCCAAGCCGAAGACGCCGGCCAGGCCTTCCAGCAGGCGGGCCTGTGTCGCGCTTTCGGCCAAACGCCGCCCCATGGCTTCGGCGGCATTGGCCAGGGCGTGATCGATCAGCCGCCGTTTTGGGCCGCGTTGCGGCGCCAAAACGGCGACGCGGCGATCGGCCCTGACCGACAGGGCTTCGGCAATCAGGTCGCCCTCAGCGAGCGCATGGCTGACCAGAACCAGCTTGGGGGCGGTCTTGTTATCGTAGAATTGGCCGATGAACGCCGCCAGAACATCGGCGGACTCCATGGCCCGATCGTGCGTCGGGAAATAGGCGCGGGTACCATAGTTGCGTCCGGCGCGAAAGAAATAGACCTGGACGCAGACATGGCCGCCGGCCTGATGGGCGGCAAACACGTCGGCGTCGTCGAGCCCTTCGGCGTTGATGTCCTGATGTGCCTGGATGGCGGCCATGGCCTTGATCCGGTCGCGGTATCGGGCCGCCGTCTCAAAGTCCAGCCGCTCCGAAGCGGCCATCATGTCCTCGGCAAGCTGGGCCTGCACCGCCTGGCTCTTGCCGCTTAGAAAATCCGTCGCCTGCTCGACCTGGCGGGCATAGTCGGCCTCATCCACATAGCCGACGCACGGCGCGGTGCAGCGCTTGATCTGATATTGCAGGCAGGGCCGGGTGCGGCTGGCGAATATCGAATCGGAACAGTTGCGCAGCATGAAGGCGCGCTGCAAGGCGGTGATCGTCCGGCCCACCGCGCCGGCCGAGGCAAAGGGTCCGAAATATCGTCCGGGCCGTTTTTCGGCGCCGCGGTGCTTCAGGATCTGGGCAAAGGCATGATCCGTGGCGATCAGGATATGGGGGAAGGTTTTGTCGTCGCGCAGCAGCACGTTGTAGCGCGGCCGCAGACGCTTGATCAGGTTGGCCTCGAGCAGCAGGGCCTCGACTTCCGATCGCGTGACCACGAATTCCATGGACGTGGTTTCGGAAATCATGCGCAAAAGCCGCGCCGGCTGTTTGCCCGTCTGGGTATAGCTGGTGACTCGTTTGCGCAGGCTTCGCGCCTTGCCGACATAAAGCGCGTCGCCTGCGGCGTTGAGCATCCGATAAACACCGGGCGCGTTGGGCAGGGTCTTCAGATAGCCCTGGATCACGGCAACGCCGCGACCGGGTGCGGTAGCGGGTGGAAGGGGCAGGGATGATTTGGCCGGGCTCATCGGCGGCGCTCACGATACAGGGCGGGGGCCGTAAGGGTTTCAACGACTTGTCGCAATGTCACACGCGGGCGGCGGGAAGATATCCACGACGCTTGTGGATAAGTCTGTCCATAACCCATCGGCAAACACCGCTGTCCCGCATTAACCAAGGGCCTTTACCTCTTTGCCCAAAAAATAGGCGGAAAAAATAACATGTTGTTTTTCATATGTTTTTCGTTGTCAAGAGGTAACGGGCTTGTGAAGTTGCACTTTCAAAGTGTTAAAAATACCGAATCGAAGGAACGATTTCGCGGCTGTGCACAGTTTTCGTTTGGCGGCCGTGGCATGGCGATTTCGTGCGTTATCAGGGCATTGCCGCAACACCTGTTGCTTTGCGGTCCGCCGCTCTCCGTCGTTGCCACTCCATCGTCACTCCGTTGGAACGATCCCACGGCTGGGCTGAGCCCAGCCCAGATGTTCGCCTCCGTCCAGCGCCAACATCTGGCCGGTGATCGCCGGGGCATCGATAAGAAAGCGGATCGCCGCCGCGATCTCCGCCGGGTCGGTGGGGCGCCCCAGCGGGACCGACCGCCATTGCTGTTCGAAATGGGCATCGCTCTGCCGTTCGCCCTTCATTGTCGGTCCAGGTCCAATGGCGTTGACCCGGATGCGTGGGGCCAGCGCCATGGACGATGTCTTCGTCAGCGTCCAAAGCCCCGTCTTGCTCACGGTGTAGGACATGAAATAGGGCGTCAGGTTCCACACCCGCTGATCGATGATGTTGACTACGTTGCCGCGCGCATCCGCTGGAAGCTGAGCCGCGAAGTCCTGGATCAGGGACGCCGGCGCACGAAGGTTGGTCTCGATATGGGCGTCCCAGAGCTCCCGGGTGCCATCGGCGATCCCGTCATTTTCGAAGCGGGAGGCGTTGTTGACCAAAAGGGTCAGCGGGCCCAGCGCCGCAACGGCTTCCGGTATCAACCGGCGGACCGACGGTTCGTCGGCCAGGTCGGCCTGCAGGGCGGTCGCGCGCCGGCCAAACCCCTCGATCTGCGCCACCACGGCCTTGGCCTCGTCCGCAGATCGCCCGTAATGAACGGCCACATCCCAGCCATGCCGTGCCAGGTCCAGGGCGATGACGCGGCCGATGCGACGGGCGGCGCCCGTCACCAGGGCCGTCTCGGGAGAGGTGCCAACCATGGCGGCGACAATAAACCTCGTCGACCAGGAATCAAGCGGCCCTCAGCGGGCCGCCAGGCTCAAGACCATCTCTCCGACCCCAAAGAACTGGGCGGCGATGAAGGCGGCATAGATGGTCAGGAACAGGCCGGCCTCACCGCGATTGAGCCGCCAGCCGCTGCGCATGCAGGGAAACAGAAGAATCGTCACCCCCAACATGACCCAGATGTCGAACGCGCCGATCTTGGGGGGGACGTCCATCGGGACGACCATGGTGACGGCGCCCATGACGCCAAGCAGGTTGAACAGGTTGGACCCCAGAACATTGCCCAGGGCGACATCGCCGTGCCGCCGCATCGCCGCGACCACGGTCGTCGCCAGCTCCGGCAGCGATGTGCCGAAGGCGACCAGCGTCAGGCCGATCACCTCCTCGGAAACGCCGAGCACCCGGGCAATACCAACCGATCCGCGCACCAACAGATCGGCGCCGACGATGACGCCGACCAGCCCGCCTATGACGGCCAAGGAAAGAAGCCAGATGCTGCCCGGGAGCGACCCGACCTCTTCCACCTCCTGGGCGTGGAGATCCTCGCCCGACGCCCGGTCGCGGCGATAGGAATAGTAAAGGTAGCCGATCAGGGCCAGGACGCTCACCAAACCCGACCAGAACCCCAGGGCGCCGGTCATCGCCACCCCGACAAACAGGACGGTCGCGGCCAGCATGGTCATGCCGTCGCGGTAAACGGCCGACCTGCTGCAGGTCATGGGATGGATGATCGCGGCGGCTCCAAGGATCAGCAGGATGTTGGCGATATTGCTGCCGACGATATTACCGAAAGCGATGCCGGGCGATCCGTGCCAGGCGGCCTTGAGGCTGACCGTCAATTCCGGCAACGACGTTCCCAGAGCGACAACGGTCAGGCCGATGACCAGAAGTGAGATATTGAGCCGCCGGGCGATGCCCACGGCGCCGCGCACCAGGTATTCCGCTCCGACCAGGAGCAGGACAAAGCCCCCGACAATAAACGCGCTATCGATGATCAAGGGGCTTGGCTCCCGCTCCCGTATCCCGGCTGCCGGGCGGGAGGTGCGCCGCGATGGTCGGGAAGGCGTCGGCGCGGCATCGGCAGGGATCGGTTTACGGTCGGCAGGGACATAAAAGGCCGATGCTTAGCGGGATTGGGCCGGGGAAGGTCTAAACATAGGCGCTTGCCGTTGAAAACAAAGCCCGCGCAGGCGGGCTTGCAGCGCTTTATCGTCTTCCTCGTCGCTTTCTGGCCCGTCCGCCGGCCTCTCGACGGGCCGGAGCGGCCCCCCCCGCCGCGGCCACGGTGTCCATCAGGCCCAAATCCATCGCCTCCAGCCGGCGCAGCTCGTCGCGCATGCGGGCCGCTTCCTCAAACTCAAGGTCGGCCGCCGCCGCCTGCATCCGCTGTTCCAGCTCTCGCATGTAGTCTCGGATCGATTTCCCGGTCAGGTGCGGTGCGTCGGGGTCCCCCGTATCGATGGTCACCCGGTCGCCGCGCTCATACACGCTGTTCATGACGTCGGTGATGTTCTTGCGCACGCTTTCCGGGGTGATGCCACGGGCGGCGTTGTAGGCCTGCTGGCGCTCGCGTCGCCGGGCCGTTTCCTCCAACGCGTCAGTCAGGCTCTTGGTCATGACATCCGCGTACAGCACGGCCCGACCGTCCAGGTTCCGGGCCGCACGCCCGATGGTCTGGATCAGCGATGTGCGCGACCTGAGATAGCCTTCCTTGTCGGCATCCAGGATGGCCACCAACCCGCATTCGGGGATGTCCAGACCCTCGCGCAGCAGGTTGATGCCGATCAGCACGTCGAAGGCGCCCAGCCTGAGGTCGCGGATGATCTCGATCCTCTCCAGCGTTTCCACGTCGGAATGGATATAGCGCACCTTGATGCCCGCTTCGGTCATGTATTCCGTCAGCGCCTCGGCCATCCGCTTGGTCAGCGTCGTGACCAGCACGCGCAGACCCTTGGCGACCATCTGGCGGCACTCGTCCATCAGATCGTCGACCTGGTTGGCCGTCGGCCGGACGATGACCAGCGGGTCGATCAGGCCGGTCGGACGCACCACCTGTTCGGTGAAGACACCGCCGGTACGTTCCAGTTCCCACGGGCCCGGCGTGGCCGACACGAACACGGTCTGGGGCCGCATGGCTTCCCATTCCTCGAATTTCAGCGGCCGGTTGTCGACACAGGCCGGCAGACGGAAACCGAACTCGGACAGGGTCAGCTTCCGGGCCCGGTCGCCTTTGAACATGCCGCCGAGCTGCGGCACCATGACGTGGCTTTCGTCGACGAACAGCAGCGCGTCCTTGGGCAGGTATTCGAACAGGGTCGGCGGTGGCGCGCCCGGCGGGCGGCCGGTCAGATAACGCGAATAATTCTCGATGCCGGCGCACGATCCCGTCGCCTGGATCATCTCGATGTCAAACTGGGTGCGCTGTTCCAGACGCTGTGCCTCGAGCAGCTTGCCTTGCTCGTTGAACTCGGCCAGCCGGATCTTTAGGTCCTGCTGCATCTGCTTGACGGCCTGCATCAGCGTCGGTTTCGGCGTAACATGGTGGCTGTTGGCGTAGACTTTCACCTTATCCAGAGACCCCTGTTTCTCGCCGGTCAGGGGGTCGAATTCCTGGATCGTCTCGATCTCGTCGCCGAACAGGGAAATGCGCCACGCGCGGTCTTCCAAATGGGCCGGAAACAGCTCGACCACGTCGCCGCGCACCCGGAACGCGCCGCGGGCGAAGCCGGCATCGTTGCGCCGGTACTGGATTTCGATCAGCCGGCGCAGCAGCTCGGATCGGTTCAGCCGCTGCCCTTTTTCAAGGGTCAAGGCCATGCTGTTGTAGGTTTCGACATCGCCGATGCCGTAGATGCACGAGACCGACGCGACAACCACGGCATCGCGCCGCTCCAGCAGCGCCCGGGTGGCGGCGTGCCGCATGCGGTCGATCTGCTCGTTGATGGAGCTTTCCTTTTCGATGTAGGTGTCGGTGCGCGGGACGTAGGCTTCGGGCTGATAGTAGTCGTAATAGGAAACGAAATACTCGACCGCGTTGTTGGGAAAGAAGCCCTTCATCTCGCTATAAAGCTGCGCCGCCAATGTCTTGTTCGGGGCCAGGATCAGGGCCGGCCGCTGTAGTTCCTGGATGATGTGGGCGACGGTGAAGGTCTTGCCGGACCCTGTCACGCCCAGCAGCACCTGGTCGCGTTCGTCGCCGCGCAGCCCGGCGGTCAGTTCGGCGATAGCCTCGGGCTGGTCGCCGGCCGGCCGATAGTCCGACACGATCTCGAACGGCGGGCCCTCTAGCGCCGGCGGCAACTGCGGTCCCTGAAACGGAACAAGGGCGGGTGACTGAAGGTCGGCGGTGCTCATGCCCCGTTATATCGTACCGGACGCCGCAAAGACCAGATGACGACGTGCGCGAACAGGGGATAAACGGTCTCTAGGTGCCGGTCGGCATCACGAAGCGGGCCGTTTGGGTCTGCCGGTCGTCCGACCCTCCCGGCAAGCCGTCCTGGCCATCCTCGCCCGGTACCGACAGCGCCGACAGGGTGAGCACCGTGAACAGGGACAGGCTCTTGTCGCCCAGTCCGGCAAGCATGCCTGCGGATGTGGATGGTCCGGTCGTGGCGGTGGCGAACAGGGGTCCGGCTTGGCCGTGGTCGAACATGGGGCGGTTGCCGGCGCTGCCGCGCGTGCCCTCGATCGCTCCGGCGCGTTGGGCCGGGCTCGGCGCGCCGTCGACCATGGCCATCGCCCGCTCCACCTTGCCATTGAACAGGCCGTAGACATCGCCCAAGCTGCGCGGGGTGCCGGTGCTGGTATCGGTGAACACAGTGGGATTGGCGGCCGCCGCGTCGGGGAACAGGCCGGCGGCGGACACCGAAGGATCGGCCCGCATCGCCGTCAGAAACCTGGCCGCGCCGCCAGCCCCCAGAAAATGCGCCAGGTAAAGGTCGGTCGGACCGACATCGCCGCCCACCGTCCGTTCCAGGTGGGCTTGGTTGTCCCGGGCGAACTCGCCGGCCATCAAGGCGTTGATCCGGGGGTCGCTGCGCAAAGCCAGGATTTCGGACTTGGCCGTCGGGTCGTCGACCCGCGCCGATCCGCCCGGCCCGGTGTCGATTTTTCCGGCGTAGGATCCCAGCCCGTGCTTTGCGCCATGGGTCTTGACCATGTCCAGCCAGGTCTGGTCGATGAACTGGTACAGCCCGGTGGCCGAGCTGGTGGCGGCCTTGGCGTCCGGCTTGAACCCGCTTTCCTGCGCCGCCTTGGCCATCATGAACGCATAGTTGACGCCCGTCTCTCGACTGGCGTCCTTGACGGCGCGCATCACGGTGTCGCTGACCTTATAGGCACCGACGGTATGCAGGGCGGTTGTGGCGGTCATCGGGGCAAGGCTTGTCCGGCAACGGGAATAGGGCGCACACGAGCGGGAAGCAAGCGGGATGCCAGGCCTAACTATCTGAGAAATAACGATATTGGCCAGGGGGAACGGTCAGTGAGCGGCAGATATTGCCGGCCGCGGCGCATCCGCTGCCGGGTTCAGGCGAAGGCGGCCTGAGCGATCGGCGGGAAGTGGCCGCGATGGTCCCAACGCTCGCCGCCGTCCTCACTGATCCAGAGATTGCCGGTGGTCGACCCCATGACCAGCCGGTCGCCGCTGTCGTCGACGTCCAGCGCGTGCCGATAGACCAGGTCGTAGGCGGGCGACCCTGGCAGGCCGGCGGTCAGGGGTTCGAAGCTGCGGCCGCCGTCCCGGGTCCGCGTGACGACCAGGCGTCCATCGACCGGGATGCGGCAATCGTCCTTCTTGGCCGGTGCGAACCAGGCCGTGGCCGGATCACGGGGGTGGGCGGCGACGGCGAAACCGAATGCGGACGGGGCGACGCCCTTGATCTCGGTGAAGGTCTCGGCGGCGTCTTCGGACCGAAAGATGCCATTGTGGTGCTGGCACCACACGACATCGGGGGCGGTGGCGCAGACGGCCAGACGATGCGGGTCCTGGTAGAGGGGGTCGGTATCGCGCGGCGGTGGCACATAGTCCGCGCGCTGCCCCTTGCCGGCCAACCGCCACGTCTTGCCGTCATCGTCGCTTTTCCAAACCCCGCCGCAGGAAACGCCGACCGACAGGCGGCCGCTATCGCGGGGATCGACAAAGATGCTGTGAATGCCGGGATCATCATAGCCGCCGCCGAACCATTCCGTGCGTTCGGGCCTCCGCCACAGGCTGTCGGTCAGATGCCAACTCTCGCCGCGATCGTCGGATCGGAACAAACCGCCGGGGATGGTACCGGCCAAAAGCCGACCGGGTTGGTCTTCGCCTCCAGCCGCCAGGGTCCAGATCAAGGAGACGCTGGGACTTGCGGCCTTTTCCCCATCGGCGGCCGCGCCGCCATTCGACGGGGCGGTCTCGAATGCGGGGGCCGTCAGCGCTTCCCATGTCGCCCCACCATCGCCGGATCGGTGCAGCTTGTGCCCGAAATGCCCGAGGTTGAGCGCGGCATAGACGGTTCCATCGCGCCGGTCGTGAAGGACCGCGCTCACCGGATCGCCCAGGAACGCCGTCGTCGACACGGACCAGTCGGCCGGTCCACGACGGGACAGCGCAAACAGCCCCTTCCGGGTTGCCAGAAAAATCCGATCGGTCATCTCACCCTCCCGAAAGCGCCTGGAAGACAAAAATCTCGTCGTGAGACTGAACGGGGTCGCTCAACCCTCGCCGGTCCGTAACCTGTTGGTCGTTGATGAACACATTGACATGACGGCGCAACCGGCCCTGATCGTCCAGCAGATAGGTGCGCAAAGGGGGATTGGCGGCGAAGACCTCGTCCAGCAACGCCCGCACAGTTCCGCCAGGAACATCAACCGGCGGACAATTCAGGTGGCGCTGCAGCGCCGCAGGGAAACTGACTCGTGGCATGATCTCGCGACTTGGACGGAAGCTTGGACTTCAAACCAAATGGATGCAACCGGTTTCGAATTCCATGTGTTGTGGCGGTTCTGACGGCGACCCGCGCTTGCACGGGACGATCGGCAGGGCGTAGTGTCTGGCGCCGGAGCCATAACCGGGGACCTACCCATGTCTGCTGTCGTCGCCAAGCCGCTTGAACGGCCGTTCCTGTCGCAATCCGTCGGTCGCATCAAGCCGTCGCCGACCATCGCCGTCACCCAGAAGGCGCAGGAGCTGAAGGCCGCCGGGCGCGACGTCATCGGCCTTGGCGCCGGCGAGCCGGACTTCGATACGCCAGACACCATCAAACAGGCGGCGATCCGTGCGATCGAGGCGGGACAGACCAAATATACCGCGGTGGACGGCACGCTGGCGCTCAAGAAGGCGATCGCGGCCAAGTTTAAGCGGGAAAACGGGCTGGACTACGCCACGGACCAGATCACCGTCGGCAATGGCGGAAAGCAGGTCATCTTCAACGCCTTTCTGGCCACCCTGAACCCGGGCGACGAGGTGATCATTCCCGCACCCTACTGGGTGTCTTACCCGGACATCGTCCTGTTGTGCGGCGGCACGCCGGTGCCGGTGGCCTGCCCGGCGGACAACGGGTTCAAGCTGCAGCCGGCGGACCTTGAGGCCGCGATCACGCCGCGGACCAAGTGGATCATTCTCAACTCGCCCAACAATCCGACCGGTGCTGCCTATGCCGTGGCGGAACTGAAGGCGTTGACCGATGTCCTGGCCCGGCACGGTCATGTCCACGTCATGACCGACGATATGTACGAGCATGTGGTCTATGACGGGTTTCGCTTTGCCACCCCGGCCGAGGTCGAGCCGAAGCTGTACGACCGCACCTTGACCGTCAACGGCGTGTCGAAGGCCTATGCCATGACCGGCTGGCGGATCGGCTATGCCGGCGGGCCGCGGGCTCTGATCAAGGCCATCGCCAAGGTGCAGAGCCAAGGCACCTCCAACCCCAGTTCGATCAGCCAGGCGGCGGCGGTGGAGGCGCTCAACGGCCCCCAGGACTTCATCGCCGAACGCGCCGCGGCGTTTGCGGCGCGGCGCAACCTGGTGGTCGACATGCTCAACCAGGCGGACGGCATCGTCTGTCATCGGCCCGAAGGCGCCTTTTATGTCTATCCGTCGTGCCAGGGGTGCATGGGCAAGACCACGCCGGACGGCAAGCGCCTGGACACGGACGAGGATTTTGTCACCTACCTGCTGGAATCGGTCGGCGTTGCCGTGGTTCAGGGAGCGGCGTTCGGTCTCGAGCCGTTCTTCCGCGTGTCCTACGCGACCTCGACGGAGGCGCTGACGGAAGCCTGCACCCGAATACAAAAGGCATGCGCGGCGCTGCGATGATCCGGCTTGAATTCCGGATTTCGTCCCTTGAAATAGCGTGGTCCAAAACGTAGATTAGAATTATTCTAAATTAGGCTGTCCGCCGACGGCCTCAGCCTTGAATGAGGAGATGCGCCATGGCCTTGAAAATCGATATCGGCATCGGGGAAAAAGACCGCAAGAAGATCGCCGAGGGGCTATCCAACCTGTTGGCCGATACCTACACGCTCTACCTCAAGACCCATAATTTCCACTGGAACGTCACCGGACCGCAGTTCAACACCCTGCACGTGATGTTCGAGGAGCAGTACACCGAACTGGCCGCCGCGGTCGACGAGATCGCCGAGCGGATCCGGGCCTTGGGCTTTCCGGCACCGGGCACCTATACCGCCTATAGCAAGCTCACGAGCCTGTCGGAGGAGGAAGGTGTTCCCACCGCGGAGAAGATGATCGCCCAGCTGGTCGAGGGCCAGGAAGCCGTGGTCCGCACCGCCCGCTCCGTGTTCCCGGCGGCTGAAAAGGCCGGCGACGAGCCGACGGCCGATCTTCTGACCCAACGCATGCAGATCCATGAAAAAACCGCCTGGATGCTGCGCAGCATGCTGGCCTAACGTCCGCCCGTTTCGAGGTTCGTGATATCAACCGCCGCTGATGCCGGACCGCCGGCCGTCACCGATCGGCTTTATCGGCTGCTCAGCGGCGACGAAGACGACGATGGACGGTTGTGCGCGGCCATTCCGGAGTCGGCGTGCACGTCGGTGCCGGCCAACTATGTGCTCAACGTCGCCAACGGCGCCTGTACGAAGCTTGCCGAGCAGCTTGCCAGCCCCGGTCTGGTGTTGCCCTGGCTGCTGGCGAGCATTGGGGCGCCGGCCTTCCTGGTCGGCTTTCTGGCTCCGATCAAGCAGGTCGGGTCCCTGGCACCCCAGCTTTTGGTTGCCGCCCGCATCCGGGCCGCCGCGCGTCGCAAATGGTTCTGGGTCGGGGCTGGAACGGCGCAGGCCTTGATGCTGCTTGGCATGATCCCGGCGGCGCTCATGCTGTCACCGGTGGCGGCCGGCGTTGCGATTGTGGCGCTTCTCGCCGCCTTCAGCGTCGCCAGCGGTGTGGGGTCGGTCGCCTTTCAGGACGTCGTCGGCAAGACCATTCCAAAAGGGCGCAGGGGCCGTCTGTTGGCCAACCGGGCGGCGCTTGGCGGGGCCCTGACGCTGTTGGCCGGGATCGGCATGCGTTTCGGGCTCGGGGACGACGCCGGGATCATGCCCTATCTTTGGCTGATCGCCGCCGCGGCCGTTCTATGGGCAGGCGCGGCGCTGCTATTCGCCCGCATCGACGAAACACCGGGTGCCACTGAAGGCGGTCGACGGGCCATCGACGAGACGCGGCGCGGCATGCGGCTGGTGCGTGACGTGGCCGGCTATCGCCGCTACCTGGGAACGCGCGGGTTGTTGACCAGCATCGAGATCGCAACCCCTCTCTACGCGTTGCATGCCCACGGGCTGTTCGGAAACCAAGCGTCGGCGCTGGGCATCTACGTCATCTCCATCGGTGTCGCCAACATCGTCAGCAGCCCGTTTTGGGGCTTGTTTTCCGACCGCTCCAGCAAGCGTGTCATGGTTCTTGCGGGACTCATCGGTGCGGTGGCGGGCGTCCTGGCCCTCACCCTTGAGATCCTGCCGGCGGATATCCGGTCCGGCTGGATGTACGCCGGCGTGTTTGTGGTTCTCGGAATCGCCATGTCCGGTGTACGTCTGGGCCGCAAGACCTATCTGGTCGACGCCGCTCCAAAGGACGAGCGGCCGCTCTATGTGGCCTTCGCCAACAGCGCTGTCGGCCTGGTCGCCCTGGTCCTGGGGGGCCTTGGTCTGTTGGCTCAGTTTCTTGGACCCGTGGCGGCTGTCGCCGCGCTGGTTGTTCTGGCCGTCGGCGGGGCGGTCGCCGGTCTGACCCTACCCGAGGCCGACCGGATGGCGCCCGATAAGGCCTGATGGTCGGGGCGATCCGGTCTTTCACCGACTCTTGATTGGCCGGTGAGGAAGTATCGCCCTAGTTCTTAGGGCTAGGGTTGCGCCAGTCCGGCAGGCAGCCAGCGGCCAATGCGGGAGACGCCGATGCTGATCAAGATCAGACGCGGTTGGGAAATGCCGGAAAGCGCAGCGACGCCGGAACGGGTTTATCTGGATCGGCGCCGATTCATGACCGCGGCCGCCGGCGGGGCGATCTTGGCCGGCGGCGGCGTCTCCTTGAGGCCGGGAACCGCCCGGGCGGCGGACGGCGACGATCCCACGGCCGACCTTTACCCCGTGCCGCGCAACGACCGATACGCCATCGACCGGCCGCTGACGGATGAGATCGAGGCCACCACTTATAACAATTTCTACGAATTCGGATCGCACAAGCAGATCTGGCGTGCCGCCCAGGATCTGCCCATCCGGCCGTGGACGGTGACCTTCGACGGCATGGTCGAGCAAGAGCAGACCGTCGACATCGATACCTTGATCCGGGCCATGCCGTTGGAGGAACGGGTGTACCGCCACCGCTGCGTCGAAGCCTGGGCCATGGCCGTGCCCTGGTCGGGATTCCCGATGGCGGCGCTGGTCGATTATGCGCGCCCCCTGGGTTCCGCCAAATATGTGCGGATGGAGACGTTTCAGGACCCGTCCGTCGCCAGCGGGCAAAAGCAGTTTTGGTATCCGTGGCCCTATATCGAAGGGCTGACCATGGCGGAGGCGACCAACGAACTGGCGTTCATGGTCACCGGCCTCTACGGCAAGCCGGTGCCGCGGCAGAACGGCGCGCCGCTGCGCCTGGCGACGCCGTGGAAGTACGGCTTCAAATCGATCAAATCGATCGTCCGTTTCACCTTTACCGACGAGCGGCCGGTGAGCTTCTGGGAGGATTTGCAGGACAGCGAGTATGGCTTCTGGGCCAACGTCAACCCGGAGGTGCCGCACCCGCGCTGGAGCCAGGCCCAGGAACGCATGCTCGGCACCGGCGAGATGGTGCCGACCCAACTCTTCAACGGCTACGAAGAGTTTGTGGCCGATCTCTATGTCGGGATGGAGGGCGAGCGCCTGTTCGCATAGGATCCGAACCCGACCCGGCCGCGGACCCGCATCCTGGACAAAAAAATGGGCGAAACCTAATGGTTTCGCCCAAGTTGAACAGGGAGGCTTCACGTCTGGTATTGGTTCGGTCTGAGGGGTGATGAACCGAGACAGCTTTTGGCGTTCGCCGGGCCTTCAAACCTGGCGCGGAGAACTGTGGGGGAACTGGTTGATTTGACCGTTACGGCCGTTCTGACCACCACGCCCAACGAAATCGGCCGGCCCATTCATCCCGCCCGTATGCCGGTCCTCCTGCGCGGGGAAGATCATGAGACCTGGCTTTCGAGTAGCCCTGAAGATGCGATCGCTCTCGCCAAGCCTTACCCCGCCGAAGCCATGGAGATAAAATCGAATGGCGAAAAGGAGGACATTCCCTTGGAAGCCGCTGGTTCGAATTAGCCGAACATTGTCAACTCTGGCGGGTGCAACCAAGAGGGCACATGCTGGGTGGCCTTGCGCGTCAATGCTGCGATTGCCGGGAGCCTCCAGACAATAATGGAACCTCCGGCCAATTGATTTTCGCGCACAATCGACAGACATCGTTGTTGGTCTAAATATCTTAGGTTTGACATTATGCATTACCTAATGCATTAAGGCTCATCTTAGCGACAATAGGAGATGAGATGCAGATCACCGCCGATCAGTGCCGCGCCGCCCGCAGCCTGTTGAACTGGACCCAGGACCAGCTTGCCACCAACGCCGTAGTGTCCCGCGCCACCATCACCGATTTTGAGTCCAGCACACGGCAGCCAATGAAGAACAACCTCCGCTCAATCGCGGACTGCATGTTCGCCGCCGGGGTCGACTTTATCCCCGAGGAAGGCGACCTCGGTGTCGGTGTCCGGTTTAGCAAGCGGAGGGTCACATACATCAAGAACGTTCGGGTCGATCACTTTAACCGAAGAGCGACCATCCCGATGCGCTATGGTGGGGAGGGCTTCACCTGCGTTATCGACCTCGATGCCGTGGACGACTACTACCGCGCGAGCTTCACTACCAATGACGAGTTTGAGAAGGCCATCAGTGATATCTTCCACGTCGTCTGTGCGGCTGCAGAGCGCCACGCCAAAACGCACATCCGAAACGGGAACATGATCGTCACCTACGACATGTTGGATGGCAGATGATAGTGGGCGAACATGGACACAGTTCAGCAGAACTTGGCCAATTGGGTCACTTCGCGCATGGCCAGCATTCCGGTTGACGGTCTCTTATCTCGCAACCCTGTTGCCTATAAGTGGAAAGCTCCTTTTCGCAGTTGGATGCTTCGGGAAGCAGTGTTCTGGCGGCTCCATGACCTGCTTGCGCAGTCCCATTTGCTCCATCGGCAGGGCCACGGGCTTGGTGCTCGCATCCTCCTGCGGAGTGGCTTCGAGACGCTATCGGTTCTAATTCACCTAAACCAACTCAAGCACCAAGTCCTCGACGGCAAACTGGACTTCCATGAGTTCAGCGAAAAGACGACAACCTTGCTAATTGGTTCGCGTGACGGATCGACCAATCACCAGTCGCTCAACATCATGACCGTCCTTGAGAAATGCGACAAGCGCTACCCCGGCCTAGCAGAGCTATATGCCGTCCTATCTGAGAGCGCACACCCGAACTACGAGGGTCTGTGCACCGGATATTCCGAGATCGACCACGGTGAATACGCCACCAATTTCTCGAATCGCTGGATGGAGATGTACGGGGAGAAGCACCTTGGTTCGATGGAGTTATGCATGGAGACGTTTTATTACGAATACAATGAGGTATGGGCGGAACTAATGGTCAAGATGGAAAGCTGGATCGAAGAGAACGATGCCCAACTTGAAGCCACGAAGAGCGACACGTTGCTTAGGTGACGCAGAACGCGGCGAAAGCCTGATTAATCGTCATGAACGTCGCAAGGCAAACCGAGGGAAGCCAAAGGTCGTAGTCATGTCCGAGGTCTATGAACTGACTGGCAAGGGTGGCAAGCCTCTCGTTCTCGACGTCGTATCGATGCGCCGATGGGCGGAGAACCATGCGGAACGGGTAAGTATCCCTATTGCGGTACCTTACATAAACCGACTGATTGCGCGTGGCGCTGTAACTGAGGACAGGGTGAAAGCCGTCCTGTAAACGAAAAACCCGAAACCCGTCCTCCTGTGCCGCGACATTAACGATGACGGTGACGAGATCGTTGACGGGAACCACACCTATGTTGCCATCGGCTGGGCATGGGCGATGGCGCACAGGGACGGCATGCTACCGGACAGCATTCAGCCACGAGCGAACGCCTATCTTTTTAAACCTGAGCACTGGCGGAAGTTCGTGATACCGCCCATCCATCAGCGCGTCCTTTAACGCGGGAGTAAAAGCCTTGCCGTGCGCTATGGCCAACCGGGTTGGCTTCGATGGTGACCGCTACCACATCATTGACTATTTGAAAATGTTGTTAGCAGCAAATTCAGGCGTTGGTCTATAAAACTCATATGGGATTTTTCAGCACGCCTCGGTTCTGTGATTTTTCGAAATGGCTTCCAATACCTTTGTCAAGTTTGGCCTTAACGGGTGCCTTAGTCTGTTCCTCTAGCAGTGGGTTCGCCCATGAAGCCTTAGAACCTGGCGCTATCGTTAATGGAGGCTCACTCGAACCGTGGGAATTGGATTGGAGCAATCTGGACGCGCCGACATTGCACGACAATCCCGCGTTCGACGCATCTTGCACCGACGTTCGGACCCACGGTTTCCGCGACGAGACTAACATCGTCGGCGAACGCAGGACCAAGGACTGGACTGTCACTGAAATGTTCAATTCAACCTGGACGTTCCGCTACAGAAGTGGCGGCGTAATCGTGGTCGAGGGCAGGGGTATTCCAATTGTGGCCACGTTGCCAGGTGTGATCATTGCAGTGGACCGCGCGGCTGGCGACTTCGGCGCCAGTGTTTGGAGCTACGCCATCAATCTCCATCTGAAAAGCATTACCGCTGCGCAAGTGAACGGCAATGTGATGATCGGGGAGACATTCAAGCAAGTCGGCGTTAAGAGCCGAGTGATCGAACTGGATTGCGCGTTCACGTTCTGATTGGCCCAATGACGTCTCGGCCCTTCCAATGGCAAACCGACAACAAAACCGATCCACCTGGCGACCAAACGTCGTCCCGCAACCCTGTCACTCCGCTATGCCGTTCATCGAAAAATCAAACATTTGGACCTGTACGGGACCTAAGGCCCGCATCCTGGACAAAAAAATGGGCGAAACCTAATGGTTTCGCCCAAGTTGAACAGGGAGGCTTCACGTCTGGGAGACGTAGGACCCCCGAAAGGGCCCTCATCCGAACCTGAGTTCGGGATTGCAACCATCACTCCCGAAGAAATAATGATCACGCTGATTAACATAAGGTACAACGCTGCGCGGACCAGGGCCAAAGGCGGGACTCTTCTATGCGCTCACTGCATAGCAGAAACGGATGAGCACGAAGGCCGTTTTATTCCCGCTGTTTCAAAAGTTGCTCTCGGCGACTTTGCGCACCATGAAATCCCGAACGGCCCCGATGCGCTTGGAATGACGCAGCTCGTCCGCGTAGACAAAATAGGCATCCGCCGTGGGCCCCGCGACATCGGGTAGAACCTTGACGACGTTGAGGTTGGGATCGACCATAAAGTCCGGCAGGGCGGCCAGGCCCAGGCCGCTGCGCACGGCCCTATAGATCGCGTACTGGTTGTTGACGCGCAGAATGGCCTTGCGTTCGTCATGGGCAGGGTCGCCGACGTCCAGCAGCCAATTCACGTCCTGCACAGGCGCCCGCGCATCCGTTCCATAAATGATGAGATCGTGGTTCTTGAGGTCGTCCACGGCTTTTGGGATGCCGCGCCGTTTCAGGTAATCGACGGAGCCATAGACGTGGAACCGCACCGTCATGAGATGACGTTGCACCAGATCCGGCTGCCGCGGCTTGGTCATGCGGATCGCCACATCGGCCTCGCGCATGCCCAGATCCAACTCCTCGTCCGTGATCAACATGGTCAGGTCAATGTCGGGGTGGAGCTGAAGGAATTCACGGATCCGCGGCGCCAGCCACGTCGAACCGAACGCGACCGTCGTCGTCAGTTTGAGAGGCCCAGCTGCGCGTTCCTTGCTTTCGGAAAGCTGCGCCTCCGTCATGGCGAGGCGCGAGAAGACGTCGCGCGCCGTGTCGAACAACAGCTCGCCCTGTTCGGTCATGATCAGCCCACGGGCATGCCGGTGAAACAGGGGCACGCGCAGGCTTTCCTCCAAGCCGCTGATCTGACGGCTGACGGCCGATTGGCTTAAGTTGAGTTTTTCCCCGGCGTGCGTAAAGCTGCCGGCTTCCGCTACGGCGTGAAAAACCCGCAGCTTGTCCCAGTCCATAACGTCCCCCGACGACCCTCAATTATGCGGCGTACAACCGGCCCTCCCAATTGCCGGCATCCGCCTTTATCTCTACCCGGCGAAACCTTCTGTTCGCGCGGGGCCGATCGTCAGGCGTTCACCGCCCCAATCGGCCTCTTATGATCGTTTCTATCCGCGCACAGCGGCAAGACTGGTTTGGCCAGCTTCCGGACGCGGTGCAATTTCGGCCATGGACGGCGCCGCGCCGGCCGAGGCCAGGAACTTTTCGGCTTCCAGCGCCGCCATGCACCCCATCCCGGCGGCCGTGACCGCCTGGCGGAATACCTTGTCCTTGACATCGCCGGCCGCGAATACCCCAGGCACGTCGGTGCGGGTCGAATCCGGATCGGTCATGATGTAGCCGTGCGCATCCATCGCCACCTTGCCCTTGAACACCGCGGTCGCCGGGTCGTGACCGATGGCGATAAACACGCCGTCGAGGTCAAGCGTTCGTTCGGCGCCCGTCCTTGCGTGAGTCAGACGGACACCGGTGACGCCGGCATCCGTGCCCAGGATCTCGGCCACGTTGTGATCCCAGACGGTTTCGATCTTGGGGCTGGCGAACAACCGGTCCTGCAGGATCTTTTCCGCCCGCAGGGTGTCGCGCCGGTGGATCAGCGTGACCTTGTCCACGATGTTGGACAGATACAACGCCTCCTCGACCGCCGTGTTGCCGCCGCCGACGATGGCCACATGCTTGCCGCGGAAAAAGAAGCCGTCGCAGGTGGCGCACGCCGATACGCCGCGCCCGTTCAGCCGCTGCTCGGACTCCAGGCCCAACCAGCGGGCCTGGGCGCCGGTGGCGATGATCACGCTGTCGGCGACGAAAACGTCTCCGCTGTCGGCCGTACAGGTGAACGGTCGTTTGGAAAAATCGACCGATGTGATCAGATCGAACACAAGCCGCGTCCCGACATGCTCGGCCTGGGCCGACATCTGCTCCATCAGCCAGGGGCCCTGGATCACATCGGCGAAACCGGGGTAGTTCTCGACATCGGTGGTCACGGTCAGTTGGCCGCCGGGCTGCATCCCCTGAACCAGGATCGGGGCCAGGTTTGCCCGGGCGGCGTAAATGGCTGCCGTGTACCCCGCAGGGCCGGATCCGATGATCAGAACCTTGGTCTGGTGTCGCTGTGTCATGGCTCGGCGTCCATCGCACGAAAAGGGGCGCGCAGGCGCTTATTTCAACATAGGCGGGGCACCGATGGCGCACAAGACACGGTATTACCCGACCGCGAATAATTAGTCATCTAACAGTTCTAGAAACCGAACATATGGTCCAGGCTGAACCGGCCTTGGCCCTGGGCCAGACCGTGATAGCCGAACAGCCGGCACGTCGTGTCTCGCACTAGGATATAAGCATTCTGTCCGGCGTCGCGCAGCTCCGCCGCGTCGAACAATTCCGATGCCCGGAACAGGAACGATCCGCCGCAGGGGATGGCCGCATCGCGCACAGCCGCCTCCCGTCCGCTCCGATCGTGCAGGATCAGGCGCGTTTCGCTGCTTTGATGCCAGGGGGTCGATGCCGGGTAGATGAGGTGGCACAGGGCATCGTGGCCGTCCTGTCCCAACCGCAGGAACAGCCGTGTGGACAGACCCGGCGGCGGGCCGGCATAGCTCTGCGGTTCGCCATCATAGGTCAGAACCGTATTGAACATGTGGGCGCCGAAGCTGGTTTCCGCGGCATGGCCGCTGGATACGTCCTCATAGCGAAAGAGCGCGTGAAGCCAACCGTCCGCCTCGGCCCCCGGCTCTCCGAAATCGTAGATCAGTTCCATGTGCCCGTACGCGCTGGACAGATGCGCGCCGGCGTCGGCCAGCATCTCACCGGCCTCGATGGCGACGCTTTCGCGGCGCTGGAGCGTGCCGAACCGGTGCCGGGCCACTTCCTGACCGGAAGAATCGTGGATCAGCGCGGCGATCGGCAGTGTCCGCTGCTCGGTCGCCATGGGAGTCGGCAGGGCGATGGACCGGTAGCGGTCCGTGGGCAGGATCGGCGCGGGCAGGATAAAGCCCTTGCCCATCAGGTTGCCGATGTCGCGAAGGCGGGGATCGGGCTTCAGGTCCTGGCGCTCGACATTGGCGTGGGCGATGTGCGTTCGCCCGCCGGGTCCGGTCACTTCGTAGCGCGGGCGCACGAAGTGTTTGCCCGCCTGGATCTCCAACTGCTCGGGCCAGCGCGCGTGGGGCAGCAGGGTGGCCACGTCCAGGGCGTGGGTTCCATAGGGCGGCACCGATTCCTTCAGCCAAGCGACTTCCGACTGCCCCATCAGGTTCAGACCGACGCCGCCGGGCGGAATCGGGCAGGGGTGGCTGTTCTGGACCCACAGCACCACCCGCTCGGACGCCCGGGGGGCCGGCAGGCCGGCGTACAGGTCCGACGGCCAGGCGTTGGCGTCGTGGGTGCAGGAAAGGGTGGAGCCGTCGCCGGTCTCGTCGCTGTAGATGTCCACGGCGTATTTCACGATATCGTGGCCGGCCGCCCCGACGATCTGAAGGAACAGCTGACCCGTGAACTCGCCCAGGCCGAACCGTTCCCGCACCGCCCTGCTGTCGACGGTGATCGTCGCGTTGGCGCCGGGCAACGGGTCCTCCCAGGTCGCCAGACGCAACCCCGAACCGTCGATCAGGGTCGCCCACAGGCGCGGCGACTTGGCGCCGTAAGCGCTCCAGTAGTTTGCGGTGACCAGGCGTGTGTGCAGTCCGCCGGCATCCCGGAAGAAAGCAAAGTTGGTGGCGAAGTTGAGCGGTGTCAGATAGCGCCGCTTGTCGGTCAACATGGTGTCGGGCAAACGCATGGCGTCGAGCGTCATCACGGTGGCGCCCGGCGGCACCAGGTGGGCCACATGCGCCGCCAGCCGCTGGGCGTCGAACGCGGCCACGAATACCGTCTTGACCTTGGTGCCATGCAGTTCGGTCACGGGGCGGGCCGCCTGACCGAAACGCTGTTCGCCGATGCGATCGATGTCCTGGACGTAGTAACCGGCCACGTCGACGGCGGACAAATCATGCAGTTCCGCGAAGGTGGCGAGCTGTCCCAGCGGGTCGTACACCGCGACAGGGCCGCCCGCCGCCAGCGCGGCGGTCAGGTCTCGGGCAGCCTGGGCCACGGCGGGGTGACCCAACGCCTTGAACAGGCAATCGCCGCCCTTGGCCTTGGAGAATGTTTCGATTTTCAGGGCCATGCCGGATCGTACCGTATCGGTGTCCAAACCATTGAATGCACTCGGCCCTTATAAGAGCCGGTCGGTCAGAAAGGAAGTTTCAGCCGCTTGAGCCGCGCGACAAAACTGTGGCGCGCCTGTTCCCGTGCCACCACGGATCGTGTGCTCATCCAGTTGAGTTGGATGGCGCGGCGTTCGCCGACGAACTGTTTGTGGCCGTGATAGGCGTTCGATGTGTTGAGAAAGGCGAGCAACGTTCCTTCCGCCGGCGGCACCTCGGTCACCACGTCCTCGATGTCGTCGGCCGACCGTAACAGCCGCAGCCGGCCGGCATCGGCTTCCCAACCCGCGTTCATATAAATCAGAACCGTGATGATCTTGTTCTTGTTGTCAGTATGGATGCGGCCGTCCTTGGCCCGACACTGGCCGCGCACCGTAATCATGGTCGGCCGATCCGACAGATCGATAGAGAATGCGGTAGCGAAGGCGGAGGTCATGGCCGGGCCGTGCAGCGCGTCGATCAGCCGGGCGAAGGCGGGGCCGTAGCGCAGTTCGCCCACCGGAAAGCTGCCCGGTTTGTCGATTTTCGGATAGTCGGCATTGATCGACGGCAGGGCATCCGCCTTGAGAAAGCCCGGCACGATCAAATGGGGAAACGGGTCGGCCGTGACCGGCGTGCTGCGCAAACGGTCGAGGTCCAAGGGACCATCGTCGGCCTGGCTGGTGGTTCGGTAGGCGGTATCGGTCATGGGCATGAGCCTGTTGGACAAGGCCTATGATGTACGGGCCAGGGGAGGCGACTTCAATGGCGGAGATGGCGCCGTCTGCGCGGCGAGCCGTCGCTGCACGGCGGCGGCGGCCTGCGCGGTGTCGTCCGGCACGTCGTAAGACCATGTCTCCAAGGCCCCGGTGAACGGCCGGGTGATGCCGGCCGCGCGCATGGACGCATGAAAGGCCGCAAACTTGTCGGAACCGCCTTCCAGATCGATGATGTGAACCGGCTTCCCCGTCGCGGCGGCCTCGCTGACCATGTTGACGCTGTCACCCGTGCACAGAATGGCGTCGGCCAGCCCCAGATAGCCGAAATAGGGGTTTTCGCCCGTTCCATCCCAGATCTCGGCGGGAAGGCCGGCGAGCCGATCGCGCAGCAGCGCCTCGTTGTCGGCGCCGGTGCGGCGGCTGGGGGTGATCATCAACCCCGCTCCGCCATCGCGGGCCAAGGCCGCCAGGCTGTCGGCGATGCGGGCCGTCTGCGACAGGCCCAGGCGGAAGACGCCGTTGGCGCCGCCGATCAGCACGGCCACGCGCGGCCGCGGTAGGAAGGCGAGGCGCGCCGCGTGGTGCGCCGCCTCTTGCGCCAGACGGTCCGGGGTGACGCGGTGGATGGATCCCAGGGTGGTCACGACATTGCCGCCACGCAGCCGATCGTGCCGCGGCACGATGACAAGATCGAAATTGGCCGGGTCAATGGCGGGATCCTGGATCTGGACAAGGATGGTGTGCCCGTCGCTGCCGTGCTTGACCGCCAGCGCCGGCACCACCGCCTGTCTTCCAGAGCCGATCAGAAGATCGGGCCAGGGCGGCGCGATGGCGTCGCCGGACGGCCCCGCCGCGTGGCCGATGCCGATCCGGAAATAGGGCGACAGCAATCGCCAGGGCTGGCGCAGGTGGACGCGCTTGACGACGGGTGTGACGCCCAGGGCCTCGGCCAGCCCCACGCACTGCACTTCCATGCCCGGTTTGCCGTCGGTTACGATCCAGCAGGTTGGCCAGAATATTGGGTTTGCCACACGCGGTGCCCGATTGGCGGAAAGGAGAAAGCATAAATCTCATTGGCGTTTATCGCATTGTCCCTATGACCCGCCAGACAGAAATACTTCGCTCAAATGGTTGTCCCATCGGCGGTCGGGGTCGGCCGGAACGATAATATGGGTCTCGTCGCGCGCGATATTGTGGCGGATCAGCGTGCCGGTGCCGGCGGACAGGTAGAACCCGCCCGGCGATCCATCCGCCGCAACGCCGCACACATCCGGCATTGTAACGCTTCCGGCGAACATCGGCGTCGGATCGGCGCGCCAGAACGTTGCGATGTCACCGCGCGGCGACGTTACGGCGATCGTGCCGCCAGTGCTGTCAAAAGCAATGCTGCCGCAATAATTCTTCATGCGCGACGCGATCGGCTCCGGCGCGGCCACGGGGCGGAGTTCGGTCCCCGGACGGCCCACGGCCAACAGCGGCGGTGTCTCCGAGTCCGGACCTTCCCATTGCCCGGCGATCACCATCAAACCGTCCGGGCGGATGGCGAGTTGGCGCAGGCTGAGGAAGCGAAACGTCTCGGGCAGCCGCGAGTTCCGCACCAGGCTGCCGTCGCTTGTATCCAGGACCGAGATCGCCGGCGTCATGTCGGGGAGGTTGAGTTTCGCGCGGCCCGTGTCGGGGTGGGTGCGAATGCCGCCATGGGCGACGACCCAAATCGAACCGGACTGGCCGGGCGGGCGCAAGGGCATGCAGGTCGATGGGCCGCCGCCGCGGGATTGCCGCTTGCGTCGTCATCGCCCAGCGGTAATATCCTTTCACCGAACGCCCCACAGCCTTTCGAGAGAAAACCCGGATGCGCCGCGTCAAACTGGATCGGATCGACCGTCGTATACTCCGCGACCTCCAGAACGATGGGCGCATGACCAACGTCGAATTGGCCCGGCGGGCGGGGATTTCCGCGCCGCCCTGCCTGCGGCGCGTGCGCGCGCTGGAGGAGGCGGGCTATGTGCGCGGCTATCATGCCGACATCAATTCCGAAGCGCTTGGCTATGGCGTCACGGTGTTCGCCCAGGTCGGGCTGGACAGCCAGGCGGTCGCCGATCTGAAGAAATTCGAGGCGCTGATCGACGAATGGCCGCTGGTCCGGGAATGTCACATGCTGGCGGGCGAGGCGGACTTTCTGCTGAAGATCGTGGCGGAGGACTGGGATTCCTATCAGAAATTCCTGACCACCCAGCTCACCGCCGCGCCCAACGTCAGCCATGTGAAATCGGCATTGGCCGTGCGCACCTCCAAATCGATGCCCGGCGTTCCCATCAATGTCGAAGGGCCGGATAACGCCGCCGAGGATTAGCTGTCTTGGCGGAGGGGGCCGCTAAACAGCCATAAGGCTCAGCACGACGCCGATCGCGGCGCCCGCCAGAACCACCCAATGGACGCCGATGCCAAAGCGGACCAGGGCGATGACCCCCGCCAGGGCGATCGTCGCGGCGGTCCAGTCCAGGCCAGCCGGCACGATCAGAACCGCTTCCGCCAGAAAAACCGCCAGGTTCAGCATGACCCCGACGATGGCGGCGGTAATCGCCGTCAGCGCGCCGCGCGCCGGCGGCCATCCCGTCAGGCGCTCCACATAGGGGGCTCCGGCAAAAATGAAAAAGAAACAGGGCAGGAAGGTGACATACAGCGTCAACCCGGCCGCGAGGGTGCCGGCCACGGCAGGCGACAGGGTGCCTGGATTGGTCCAGCCGGCGAAGAAGCCGACAAACTGCGTGACCAGGATCAAGGGCCCCGGCGTCGTTTCCGCCAGGGCCAGCCCGCGCACCATGTCGGCCGGCGTCAGCCAGCCATAGGTGCCGACCGCGGCATCGGCGATGTAGGGCAGGACCGCGTAGGCACCGCCGAACGTCACAAAGGCCGCGGTGGTGAACAGCCGGGCAATGTCGAGGTAGGGCTCCGGGCCGACTAGCCCGACGATCAGGGCGACGGGCACCGCCCAAAGCACCAGGAACACGGCCGCAAGCCGCATCAGCCGCGCGGACGAAGGTGGCGCGGCCGATGGGGGGAGAGCGCTACCCGCATCGGTCTTGGACGCGGCTGTTCCCAACCGTCCGGACGCGCCGATCAGCCCGGCGCCCAGGATCAACGCCGGAAACGGGACATCGAAAAAGTAAAGCCCGACAAAGGCGGCCACCGCGAGCGCCCCCAGGGGCCAGCCGGTCAAGGTTCGTCGCGCGATGCGCCACAGGGCGACGGCGATGATCGCCACCACCATCGGTTTGACGCCATCGAACGCGGCCGCGATCAAGGGGGCGTCGCCATGGGCCGCTACTATGTAGGACAGCGCCAGCAGGACCATGGCGCCGGGGACGATAAAGGCGATGCCGGCAGCCAGACCGCCAATCGTGCCGTGCAGGCGCCAGCCGATGAAAGTGGCCAACTGCTGAGCTTCCGGACCCGGCAGCAGCATGCAGAAGTTGAGCGCATCCAGGAAGGGGCGCTGGCCGATCCAGCGGCGCCGGTCCACAAGTTCGGTCTGCATGATCGCGATCTGCCCGGCCGGCCCGCCGAAGCTGATCAGCCCCAGCCTGATCCAAAAGCGCAAAGCCTGGCGGAACGAGGGGGTCGTCTCGGTCATCTCGGCCACCTCCCGAACATCAAAAAGCGGCCCCACCGCCGGGTGGGACCGCCATTTACAGCTTGGATCATCAGAGCGACGTCAGAGGAACTGGATACCCACGATTTCGTAGGATTTCGACCCGCTGGGCGTGGGCACCTCAACCACCTCACCCACCGATTTGGCGATCAGTCCGCGCGCCAGAGGAGACGTGATCGACAGCCGACCGGCCCGGATATCGGATTCGTCCTGTCCGACGATCTGATAGGTCGTCTCTTCGTCGGTGTCTTCGTCCGACAGGGTGACGGTCGCGCCGAACTTGACCATGTCGCCGGACAGTTTCGCGACATCGATGACCTCGGCCCGCGAAAGCTTATCCTCGATCTCGAGCAGGCGGCCCTCGATAAAGCTCTGCCGCTCGCGCGCGGCGTGATATTCGGCATTCTCGGAGAGGTCGCCATGTTCGCGCGCCTCGGCGATCGCCTTGATGATCGCGGGGCGCTCGACGGCCTTCAAATGCTTCAATTCTTCCTGAAGGCGGTCATAGCCGGCCGCCGTCATCGGAACCTTCTCCATCGTCTTCCAAGCCTCACTGACACAGATGAGGCGCACGGGCACCTGCCCGTCGCCCGACTAACGAACTCAATCCGCCCGGCCAAGGTAAGATTGCAACGGGGCGACTTCAAGTTGGCCGGCCTTGAGCGCTCCAATAGCCTGTACGGCCGCGCCGGCCCCGGCGACGGTCGTGTAATAGGGAATGTTATTGACCAGCGCGGTGTGGCGCAAGCTGAAGCTGTCACGGATGGCTTGAGACCCCGCGGTGGTGTTGAAGATCAACTGGATGTCGCCGTTGATGATGGCGTCGACGATGTGCGGTTGGCCTTCCAGGACCTTATTGATCCTGCGCGCCGGGATGTCCGCCGCGGCCAGGTGCCTGGCGGTGCCGCTGGTAGCCACCAGATCGAAACCGAGTGCCAGCAGCCTTCGCGCGATGTCCAGAATGACATCCTTGTCTTCGTCCCGGACCGACAGAAACACCGTGCCCGCCTCCGGCGGGATGACGCTGGCGGCCAGCTGGGATTTGGCGAACGCGCGGCCGAAATCGCGGTCCAGGCCCATGACCTCGCCGGTCGACTTCATTTCCGGCCCCAGCAGGATGTCGACACCGGGGAAGCGGCTGAAGGGGAACACGGCCTCCTTCACCGCGACGTGGCCGGGGGTCGCGCCTCCGAGGGCGAAGCCGGAGAGTTTTTCGCCGGCCATGACCCTGGCGGCGATCTTGGCGATCGGCGTGCCGGTGGCCTTGGCCACGAAGGGCACCGTCCGGCTGGCCCTGGGGTTGACCTCGATGAGCAGGACGGTGGAGCCCTGGACGGCGAACTGCACGTTCATCAGCCCCACCACGTCCAGGGCCCGGGCCAGGACCCGGGTCTGTTCGGTAATGTCGGCGATCACCGCCTCCGAAAGGGAGTGCGGCGGCAGACAGCAGGCGCTGTCGCCGGAATGGATCCCGGCTTCCTCGATATGCTCCATGATGCCCGCGACGTACACGGTTTCGCCGTCCGCAAGCGCATCGACGTCGACCTCGATCGCGTCCTGGAGATAGCTGTCGATCAGCACCGGGTTGCGGCCCGACACCTCCACCGCCTTGGCGATGTACCGGCGCAGCCCTTCGCGGTCGTGGACGACCTCCATGGCCCGACCGCCCAGCACGTAGGACGGCCGGATCATCACAGGGTACCCCAGCTGACCGGCGATGGTCTCCGCCTGGTCGGCGGATCGCGCGATGCCGTTGGCTGGCTGTTTGAGCCCCAGCTCCTCCAGCAGTTCCTTGAACCGCTCCCGGTCCTCGGCAAGATCGATGGAATCCTTCGCCGTCCCCAAGATGGGAATGCCCGACGCCTCCAGATCATGGGCCAGTTTCAGCGGCGTCTGACCGCCAAGCTGGACGATGACCCCCTTGACCGTGCCGCGGCGCTGTTCGACGCGGACCAGTTCGATGACGTCCTCGGCCGTCAGCGGCTCGAAATAGAGCCGGTCCGACGTGTCGTAGTCGGTCGATACCGTTTCGGGATTGCAGTTGACCATGATGGTCTCGAACCCGGCCTCCGACAGCGCGTAGGCGGCATGGACGCAACAATAGTCGAACTCGATGCCCTGGCCGATTCGGTTGGGTCCGCCACCCAGGATGATGACCTTGTCACGGTCGGTCGGCTCGCTCTCGCATTCGGGCGGGCCCGACCCGTCGCCCTCGTAGGTGCTGTACATGTACGGCGTGGCGCTGGCGAACTCCCCGGCGCAGGTGTCGATCCGCTTGTAGGCCGGGCGGATGCCGTGACTGATGCGCGCGTCGGCGGCCTCCAGTTCGCTCCACCGGACGAGTTCGCCCAGCCGGGCGTCGGAAAATCCCATCCGTTTCAGGCGCAGCCAGCCGTCGGGGGTCTTGGGCAGGCGCTTGCGGCGTACCTCCTTCTCGACCTCGACGATCTCGGCGATCTGCTCCAGGAACCAGCGGTCGTACTTGCACGCGGCGCGGATGTCTTCCAGGGCCATGCCCAGCCGCATCGCCTGGGCGATGATCAGCAGCCGGTCGGGGGTCGGCCGGGCCAGGGCCGCCCGGATCATGTTGGGGTCGGCCGGTCCCTCCTCGTCCAATCCGGGGATGGCGATCTCGTTGAAGCCGGTCAGCCCGGTCTCCATGGATCGCAGGGCCTTCTGCACACTTTCCTGGAAGCATCGGCCGATGGCCATGGCTTCGCCCACCGATTTCATCGAGGTGGTCAGCAAGGGCTCGGCGCCGGGGAATTTCTCAAAGGTAAAGCGCGGCATCTTGGTGACCACATAGTCGATGGTCGGCTCGAAGCTTGCCGGCGTCACCCGCGTGATATCGTTGTCCAGCTCGTCCAGCGTGTACCCGACCGCCAGCTTCGCCGCGACCTTGGCGATGGGGAACCCCGTGGCCTTGGAGGCCAGCGCCGACGACCGCGAAACCCGCGGGTTCATTTCGATGACCACCATGCGCCCGCTGTCGGGATCAACCGCGAACTGGACGTTGGATCCGCCGGTGTCGACTCCGATTTCGCGCAGCACCGCGATCGAGGCGTTGCGCATCCGCTGATACTCCTTGTCGGTCAAGGTCAGCGCCGGCGCCACGGTGATGCTGTCGCCGGTGTGGATCCCCATCGGATCGACGTTTTCGATGGAGCATACGATGATGCAGTTGTCCGCGTTATCGCGTACCACCTCCATCTCGAACTCCTTCCAACCCAGGACCGACTGCTCGATCAGCACCTGGTGGGTGGGCGACAGACGCAGCCCGTTGCGCACGATGTCGTCGAATTCCGTCCGGTTGTAGGCGATGCCGCCGCCCGTGCCGCCGAGCGTGAAGGACGGGCGGATGATGGCCGGCAGGCCCACATGCTCCATCGCCGCCGCAGCCTGGTCGAACTGGTCGATCATCCGGCTGCGGGGGCTGTCCAGACCGATCCGGTCCATGGCCTGTCGGAACAGCTGCCGGTCCTCGGCCATCTCGATGGCTTCGCGCCTTGCGCCGATCAACTCGATCCCCAGCCGGTCCAGGGTGCCGTCGGCGACCAGCGCCATGGCGGTGTTGAGCGCGGTCTGGCCCCCCATCGTCGCCAGCAGCGCGTCGGGCCGTTCCTTGTCCAGGACGGCGGCCACGATCGACGGCGTGATCGGCTCGACATAGGTGGCATCGGCCAGATCCGGGTCGGTCATGATGGTGGCCGGGTTGGAATTGATCAGGACGACGCGAAATCCCTCTTCCTTCAGCGCCTTGCACGCCTGGGCCCCGGAATAGTCGAACTCGCACGCCTGGCCGATGACGATCGGGCCGGCGCCGATGATGGCAATCGAATGGATGTCGGTGCGTTTGGGCATATCAGTCTGAATCTGCAGGCCCGAAGGCGGGCCGGCGGACTTATACCGGTGCCGTGGCGGGAAGAAAAGCGGCCCCGCTGTCGGGCCGGGCGGTTAGGGACACTGTCCCGTTTTGAAAAGGTCCCTCAGACGGAGACCGGACGCCTCGGCACGGCTGGGCGGGCGGATTTGGCGGTGCTTTTGGCGGGCGGGCGCGGGTTTGGATTGGTCAGCGCGGTCAGGACGTGATCCCGCCACAAACCGTCGATGAACAGATAGTCCTTGGCGTAACCCTCGCGCTGGAAGCCCAGCCGTTCCAGCAGCCGGGCGCTGCGCGCGTTGGTCGGCACGTAGTTGGCCATGACGCGATGCAGGTTGCAGGGGCCAAAGGCATAGGGCAGGACCAGGGAAAGGGCTTCGAACATGAGCCCATGCCCCTCGGCGGCGGCATCCAGATGGTAGCCGATGTCGCAACCCTGAAGGGCGCCGCGAACGATATTGTTCATGTTGATCTGGCCCAGGACGACGCCGTCCGGGGCCTCGAGCGGGCGGATGACCAACCGTATGGCGCGGTCCTGTTCGATCAAAAGCGTGCTGTGATAGGTCCAGCGTTCCCAATAGCCGTGGGTCAGGAAATCGTCCGGGACCGGCGGCAGCCAGGGCCGCAGATGATCCTTGTTCCGCCGGTGGAACGCACACAGGTCGGCGGCATCGGCCGGGCCGGCCAGGGTGACCGACACCCGCTGTCCGCGCATGGTCGATGCCGGCGTCTCGCTGCCCCCCATCGCCGTTATCCGCGTTGACGGTCGATCACGTCGACGAACCGGTCGAACAGGTAGTGGCTGTCCTCCGGGCCGGGCGAGGCCTCCGGGTGGTACTGAACCGAGAAAATCGGCCGGTCGCGCACCCGGATCCCTTCGTTGCTGCCGTCGAACAAGCTCACATGGCTGACCTCGACCTCCGGGCCGAAGCTGTCGAGGACCACGGCGAAACCGTGATTCTGACTGGTGATTTCGACCTTGCCGGTGGCCAGATCCTTGACCGGATGGTTGGCGCCGCGGTGGCCGCGCGCCATCTTTTCGGTCCGCCCGCCCAGCGCCAGCGACAGGATCTGATGACCCAGGCAGATGCCGAAGATCGGGGTCCCGGTGTCGATCAGCGCCCGCACGGTGGGCACCGCGTAGCGGCCGGTGGCGGCCGGGTCCCCGGGGCCGTTGGACAGGAATATGCCGTCCGGGCGGTGGCCCATCACATCCTCGGCGGTGGCCGTGGCCGGAACCACCGTAACCCGGCTGCCGGTCGAGGCCAGGCAGCGCAGAATGTTGCGCTTGGCGCCGTAATCGATGGCCACGACATGCCGCAAGGGCGTCTCCAGCCGGCCGTATCCCTGGCCCAGATGCCAGCGGGTCTCGTCCCAGGCATAGGTCTGGCGACACGATACGTCGAGCGCCAGATCCATGCCCTCAAGACCCGGAAAGCCGGCCGCTTCGGCCTGGAGGGCGGGGATGTCGAAAACCCCGTCCGACGTGTGATACACGATGCCGGAAGGTGCTCCGCCGTCGCGGATGCGTCGGGTCAGCCGGCGGGTGTCGACGCCGCTGATGCCGACCAGATCGTTGGCTTTCAGCCAGTCATCGAGATGCCGGGTGGCCCGCCAGTTCGCCGGTTCGGTTATGCCGGCGCGCAACACCAACCCGCGGGCCGCCGGCGTCGTGGTCTCCACATCCTCGGGATTGGCGCCGACATTGCCGATATGCGGAAATGTGAAGGCGATAATCTGGCCCGCATAGGACGGATCGGTCAGGATTTCCTGGTAGCCTGTCATCGACGTATTGAAGCAGACTTCGCCCACCGCGCTGCCCACGGCGCCCACGCCGCGGCCCCAGAACACGGCGCCGTCGGCCAGCACCAGGGCCGCGGTAGCGCCCGGTGGAGGGCTCGAGGGGGCCTCGGGGTGGGGGCTCATGATCGGACCTTAGACTAGTTCGGCAGTGAGGGTATCGCCGAGATTTGAAAGCCGACAGGGTAGAAACCGGCCGCCGGATGGTGATAAAGCATCGTGACGATCCGGCAAAGCCCCGGCGGGAACCGGAGGGTCTTTAATTGGTTAATAACCGATCAATGGCATACCCTTCGCCATCGGGCGCCTGTCATGACGGAGGGCTTTGGCCACTTGTTATTTGCCGCTGCAACGGTGCGTACCCATATTCCAGGCCGCGCCACCCCCTGGTGAGCTTTCTGGAGGACAATGATCCTATGATCCGTACCCGGCTCAATGACTCACTCAAAGACGCGATGCGGGCCAAAGATACCGTCGCGCTTTCGACTCTTCGGTTGATCCTGGCCGCGCTCAAGGACCGTGATATTGCCGCCCGTGGCAAGGGCAATACGGATGGTATCTCCGACGAGGAGATCTTCAGCCTTCTGCAGACGATGATCCGTCAGCGGCGAGAAAGCATAAAGCTGTACGAAGAAGGCGGCCGTTGCGACCTGGCCCAGTCCGAAGCCGAGGAAATCGTGGTTATCGAGCGTTTTCTGCCGTCACAGATGGATGAGGGAGAGACGTCCAACGCCGTCCAGCGCGTGATCGCCGAAATTCACGCGACCGGTCTCAAGGACATGGGCCGGACGATGGCGGAACTGCGCAGCCGCTATGGTGGCCAGATGGACTTCAGCAAGGCGAGCGGTATCGTCAAATCGGCCTTGGCCTGATGGCCCTGCCGCCGCAGTTCCTGGACGAATTGCGGGCCCGGCTGCCCCTCTCCGATATCGTTGGACGGCGTGTCCGGCTGACCAGAGCGGGCCGCGAATTCAAGGGTCTATGCCCATTTCATCGAGAAAAAACCCCCAGCTTCACGGTCAATGACCAAAAGGGGTTCTTTCACTGCTTTGGCTGCGGCGCCCATGGCGACGTGGTCGGCTTCGTCATGCAGCACGACCATCTCGGGTTTCTCGAGACAGTCGAGCAATTGGCCGGCCAGGCCGGGCTTCAGGTGCCTCAGGCGACGGAGGAGGAGCGGGAGCGGTTTGCGCGCCGGACCTCGTTGCACGAGGCGGTGGAGGCTGCCTGCGCCTTCTTCGAGGCCCAGTTGGCGGAATCCGACGGACGCCGCGCCCTGGACTATCTGGGCGGCCGCGGTATCGACGCCGAAGCGGTCGCCCAGTTCCGCCTGGGTTATGCCCCCGCCGACGGCAAGGCCCTGCTCCGGGCCCTGCAGGCCAAGGGTTTTTCGCCGGAAACCCTGGTCGAGGCCGGGTTGGCCCGGCAGCCCGACGATGGCCGGCCGCCGTTCGGCTTTTTTCGGGACCGCCTGATCTTCCCGGTGGCCGACCGGCGTGGCCGGGTGGTGGCCTTTGGCGGCAGGATCCTGGACGGGGACGGCCCCAAATACCTCAACAGCCCCGATACGCCCCTGTTTCAGAAGGGGCAACTCTTGTACGGTCTGTCGCGGGCGCGCGCCGCCGCCGGCCAGGGACACACGGTGGTCGTCGCCGAAGGCTATATGGATGTCATCGCCCTGGCCCAGGCCGGCTTTCAAGCCGCCGTGGCGCCGCTGGGCACAGCGGTGACCGAGGCCCAGATCCAGGAGCTGTGGCGCCTTTGCCAGGTCCCCGTGCTGTGCTTCGACGGAGACGCGGCGGGACAGCGCGCCGCTTGGCGCGCGGTGGAGCGGGTCATGCCCCTGCTCAAGCCCGATCATTCGGCCCGGGTCGCCTTCCTGCCGGCCGGCGAGGATCCCGATTCCCTGATCCGGTCTGGTGGCGCGGCGGCCATGCGCCGGGTTCTGGAAAACGCCCTGCCGTTGACCGACGTGCTGTGGCAGGCGGAAGTTGGCCGCCATCGGCTCGACACGCCCGAAGGGCGGGCCGGGCTGAAGGCGGCGCTGGATCAGGTCGCAGGCGGTATCGGCGACCGTGCGGTACAGGACTTCTATCGCAAGGATATCCGGGCGCGGCTCGAGGCGGCCTTCCCATGGCGCCCCCCGGCCGCCGCCGGCCGGGGGCAGGGCGCGCGCCCCAGCCGTGTGGCACAGGGCCCGCAGCCGCGTCGGGCGTCGTTGGACCGCGTGACCGGCCCCCTGGTCCTGCTGGCCGCCTTGATCAATCACCCCTCCCTTTTCGACCGGTTCGGCGAGGCCTTCGCCCACCTGGACATGGCGGACGCGGCGTTGGATGGGTTGAGGCGTGACACGATCGGTGCCTTGACCCAGGATTCCGGACTTGACACCGGCGCACTACGGCTCCACCTGTCCCAGGTTGGGCACGCCGCTGCCCTGACGCGGGTTCTTTCGCCCCAGACCTATGCGCGCGCACCCTTCGCCAGCCCCGCCGTCACCGTCGAACAGGCGGCCGAAGGGTGGTACGAGGTTTGGCGCCGTTTGGACGTGCAGCGGGTGCGTGGTGATCTGCGGATGGCGGGGGAAGCGTTGGGAGAGGCGTTGACGGAGGGCAATCTTGCCCGGGTGCGCGCCTTGAAACAACAGGCCTTGCTGGGAGAAGACGAAGCAAACCGCTCGGGCGCTTGATAGCGGCGATCGTTTTCGGCATCCGGGTTTGGTTGGGCAGCCCGGCCAACGGGCAAGTTGAGCGACAAGCGATCGCAAAGATGGGGTTCCATGGCGACTAAGGCAGCAACCACGGCAGACGCGACAGAAACCCGTGAAGAGGGCGGCGACGGCCCGCTGATGGACGATATGGGCCAGGCGGTCAAAAAATTGATCGTCAAGGCCAAGGAACGCGGTTACGTCACCTATGACGAGCTCAATTCCGTGCTGCCTCCGGACCAGACATCCTCGGAACAGATCGAGGACGTGATGGCCGGCCTGTCGGAGATGGGCATAAACGTCATCGAGAACGAGGAGTCTGAGGAAGCCGCGCCCGCCGAAGCGGACCGCGAGGGAGAACCGCGGGCGTCCGGCAACCTCGACGATGACGACATCGGCCGGACCGACGATCCGGTCCGCATGTATCTGCGCGAGATGGGGTCGGTCGAACTGCTGTCGCGCGAAGGCGAAATCGCCATCGCCAAGCGGATCGAGGCCGGGCGCGAAATGATGATCGGGGGGATCTGCGAATCGCCGCTGACCATCCGCGCCATCATCCAGTGGCACAGCGCCCTCAAGGACGGCAAGATGCTGCTGCGCGACATCATCGATCTTGACGCCACCTACGGCGCCGGTCCCGACGGACCGCAGCAGGCCGGGGAAGAGGCGCCGAAACTGGCGGACCATCAGGAGAACGAAACCGGCGCCGAGGGTGCGCCCGAGGGCGAGAAGGACGCCGCCGACGGCGACGATGACGAGGACGACGATCCCGGCATTTCCCTGTCGGCCATGGAAGAGGCGCTGAAGCCCTCGGTGCTGGAGACCTTCGACGACATCGAGAAAACCTACGGCAAGCTGCAGAAGGTTCAGCAGCAGCGCCTGGGCTCCCTTCTCAAGGGAGAACAGCCGACCAAGCAGATCGATAACAAATACGTCAAGCTGAAGGCCCAGCTTGTCGATCAGATGGAAAGTGTCCGGCTCAACAATGCCCGGATCGAGCAGCTGGTGGAGCAGCTCTACCGCCTCAACCGAACGTTGCTGGGCATGGAGGGCAAGCTTCTGCGTCTGGCCCTCGACGCCAAGGTCAAGCGGCAATCCTTCCTGGAGCAGTATTACGGGCACGAACTCGACCCGACCTGGCTCGAGCGGGTGTCGTCCATCGACAAGAACTGGCGGACGTTTTCCCAGCGTCATGCCGACGAGGTATCGGTTCTGCGCGATTCGATCAGCCAGATCGCCGACGAGGCCGCCCTGCCGCTGCCGGAATACCGTCGCATCGTCTCGACCGTCCAGAAGGGCGAGAAGGAGGCGAGCCGCGCCAAGAAGGAGATGGTCGAAGCCAATCTGCGGCTGGTTATCTCCATCGCCAAGAAATACACCAACCGCGGGCTGCAATTCCTGGACCTGATCCAGGAGGGCAATATCGGCCTGATGAAGGCGGTGGATAAGTTCGAGTATCGCCGCGGCTACAAGTTCTCGACCTATGCCACTTGGTGGATCCGGCAGGCCATCACACGGTCGATCGCCGATCAGGCGCGGACCATCCGCATTCCCGTGCATATGATCGAGACGATCAACAAGCTGGTCCGCACCTCGCGCCAGATGCTGCACGAGATCGGCCGCGAGCCGACGCCCGAGGAACTGGCCGAGCGGCTGATGATGCCGCTGGAAAAGGTCCGCAAGGTGCTCAAGATCGCCAAGGAACCGATCTCCCTCGAAACGCCGATCGGCGACGAGGAAGACAGCCATCTGGGCGATTTCATCGAGGACAAGAACGCGGTCCAGCCCCTGGATGCCGCGATCCAGGGCAATCTGCGCGAGACCACGACCCGGGTCCTTGCCAGCCTGACCGCCCGCGAGGAGCGGGTGCTGCGCATGCGCTTTGGCATCGGCATGAACACCGACCACACTCTGGAAGAGGTGGGCCAGCAGTTCTCCGTCACGCGGGAACGTATCCGTCAGATCGAGGCGAAGGCCCTGCGCAAGCTCAAGCATCCCAGCCGGTCGCGCAAGCTGCGCAGCTTCCTGGACACCTGACCCACCGGCGCCGCTCCGGGCGCTTTCCCCCGGGCGGTGAAGTTGCTATGAGTGGCGCCGTCTCCGGGGGCCTGTAGTTCAGCGGTCAGAACGCACCGCTCATAACGGTGTTGTCGCAGGTTCGAATCCTGCCGGGCCCACCACATTCTCCGTGCCACTCTCCCCGGTTTCCGTCGGCGCCGGCAACGGCCATCGCCGTCGCGGCCCGGATCCGCGGCCGTCGCCGATGCCCGATCGCTTACGGCTTTCCCGATGGCGGCCGGACCGCTATGGTCGGCGCCCTTTGCCACCGAAACCGTCCGCCCATGAGCCCGTCTCCGCGCACCTACACCCTTACCCTGTCTTGCGTGGACCGTAAGGGCATCGTCGCGGCCATCGCCGGGTTTCTGGCCGAGCGGGACGCCAACATCATCGAATCGGCGCAGTTCGAGGATGGGATGACCGGCCGGTTCTTTATGCGCACGGTGTTCGTGAGCGGCCCGGAAACCCCGGCGGAACCGGCGCTGCGGGCCGCCTTCGAACCGGTGGCCGGCCGTTTTGCGATGGAATGGGGGTTGTACGACCAGGCGGTCCGGCCGCGGGTCCTGATCCTGGTGTCGCGGTTCGATCACTGCCTCAACGATCTGCTCTACCGCCACCGCACCGGCGATATCGCCATGGAAATCCCGGCGATCGCCTCCAATCACGATACGCTGCGGCCCCTGGCGTCCTTCCACGGCATCCCGTTCCACCATGTGCCGGTCACGCCCGAGACACGCCCCCAGCAGGAAGCCGCCCTGTTGAGCCTGATCGGGGAGGTCCGGGCCGATATCGTCGTTCTCGCCCGCTACATGCAGGTGCTGTCACCCGGCCTGTGCCGGGCCCTGGCCGGGCGAGCGATCAATATTCACCATTCGTTCCTGCCCAGCTTCAAGGGCGCCAAACCCTATCACCAGGCCCATCGGCGCGGGGTCAAGCTGATCGGCGCGACCGCGCATTTCGTGACGGAAGCCCTGGATGACGGACCGATCATCGAGCAGGAAACGGCCCGCGTGACCCACGCCCACGGCCCCGAACGCCTGATCGCCATCGGCCGCGACCTGGAAAACCTGGTCCTGGCCCGGGCCCTCAGGCGACACTGCGAGCATCGGGTGCTGATCAACGGCGCGAAGACCGTGGTTTTCGAATAAATTCCAACCCATCCATGTTGCGCTGCACGGGGACATTTTCCGTATTCACGGTCTATTAACTGGATATTGCGCACAATAGCACGTTGCGGCCTAAATCTTGACGAGCGGGTCTCCGGCCCGTACATGTCTATCTTCGCACTTGCGAAATAGCTCGTCGGAAAGGAAGCGCTTCTGTGCTTTATCATCTCTACGAGATGCAGTCTGCGGCCGTCAGCCCTGCTCGCTGGGCCGCCGATCACGGCCAGGTTTGGCTGCGAAATCCGTTCAATCCCCTGGCATATACCTATGGGGCGCGGGTATTGGCCGCCGGGCTGGATCTGTTCGAGCAGGGTACCCGCCGATACGGCAAGCCGGCCTTCGGCCTGACCGAAACCCTGATCGACGGAACCGCGGTGGCGGTGCAGGAACGGGTGGTCTGCCGCAAGACCTTCTGCCAGCTCAAGCATTTCCGGCGCGCCACGTCCCGCTCCGATCCCAAGCTGCTTCTGGTCGCGCCCATGTCGGGCCATTACGCCACCCTGCTGCGCGGCACGGTGGAAGCCCTGCTGCCGGATCACGACGTCTATGTCACCGACTGGCGCGATGCCCGCGAGGTGCCGCTGCACCATGGCAGCTTCGATTTCGACGATTATATCGCCTATCTGACCGATTTCCTGCATCTGCTGGGCCCGGATACCCACATCATGGCGGTCTGCCAGCCGTCGGTGCCCGTGCTGGCGGCGACGTCGCTGATGGCCGCCGCGGACGACCCCTGCACCCCGGCGTCGATGGTCCTGATGGGCGGACCCATCGACACGCGGCAGAACCCGACCGTGGTCAACCGGCTGGCCGAAACCCGGCCGCTGTCCTGGTTCGCCCGTCACGCCGTGACCCGGGTACCACCGCCCCATGCCGGCATGATGCGCCGTGTCTATCCGGGCTTTCTGCAGCTCGCCGGTTTTATGCAGATGAACCTCGACCGGCACATCGGCGCCCACATGGATCTGTTTCAGCATCTGGTTCAGGGCGACGGCGAAAGCGCCGAGGGCAAGCGGGCGTTTTACGAGGAATACCGGTCGGTCATGGATCTGACGGCGGAATTCTACCTTCAGACCATCAAGCTGGTGTTCCAGGACCATGCCCTGCCGCGCGGGCGCATGGTCTCGCGCGGCCGCACGGTCGACCCGGCGGCCATCCGCAAAACGGCGCTTATGACGATCGAGGGCGAACACGACGATATTTCCGGCATCGGCCAGACCCGCGCCGCCCACGATCTGTGCCATGGCATTCCCGACAAGCGGCGGGTGCACTACGAACAGCCCGGTGTTGGCCATTACGGCATCTTCAACGGCCGCCGCTGGCGCGATGTCATCGCGCCCAGGATCACAACGTTCATCCGGGAACACGATTCGTCCTCCTAGAGCGCGATCGTCATTGGTGGAAGCGGACCCGCTTCCACCAATGACGTG
>JBQLZQ010000080.1:0-99524 GCA_052168355.1 Inquilinaceae bacterium | reverse complement strand
TTTCGCCTACTGAACACCATCAACACAGTTGCCGGATCAAGTCCGGGGCTCGCGGCTTCTTTCCTTGAACTTTTCCGCCGACAAGATCCAGACGACGAGTCCCGCGCTTGACGCGGGACCTGTGCGGGATGGCGCCGTTTGCCATTCTCTGAATGTCACCGCCCCGCACAGGCCCCGGATCTTCGTCCGGGGCTCCCGGCTTCTTTCTTGGAGCGTCTCCATCCGATGGCTTGACGCGTCGGGCCTCAGGCGCGGTTCACCTGCTCCTGCGCGAAACCGGCCATCTGCTGGTAGGAGCCGACGATGGCCCGCAACTCGTCGGGCGTGGCCACGTCCTCGACCCGGTCGAAGCCGTCGGGGGCGCGCGCCTCGACCAGATCGATCACCCGCTCGGGCCCGCCAATTCGGTTGCTCGTGACGATCTCGGCCGTGACCGGACGCCGGGCCCGGTCATAAACCGTCAGGGCTTCACGCGGATCGGCCTTCTCGGCCAGAAGATCGGCCAGGGCGCGGGCGTCCAGGATGGCCTGGCTGGCGCCGTTGGAGCCGACCGGGTACATCGGATGGGCGGCATCGCCCAGCAGCGTGACCCTTCCGTCAGTCCAGCGGGGCAGCGGGTCTCGGTCGCACATCGGGTAGACGTAGATGTCCCGGGTCGCCCGGATCAGGGCCGGCAAATCGACCTCGTCCAGGGAGAAGCGGCCTTCGACATGAGGGGCGACATCGGCCCAGGAGGCCGGCTTGCTCCAATCCTCGCGCACCGGGATCGGCGTCGAACCGTCACCCAGCTTGGCACACACCACCCAGTTCATCAGGGTCTTGCCGGGGTGGTTCTCCGGATCGTTGAAGATGGGATAGAGCACCAGCTTGGAGGCCATGCCGCCGGCAATGATCATCGACCGGCCGGTCAGATAAGGGTCCCACCAGGTCGCCCCGCGCCACATCAGGATGCCGTTCCAGGTCGGCGGGCCCTGGTCGGGATGATAGTGGGCGCGGACGGTCGAATGGATGCCGTCGGCGCCGATCAGAACATCGCCCTCCACCGTCACCTCGGCCCCGGTGGCCCGGTTTTCGAACACGGCCGCGACGGCATCCTGGGTCTGGGTGAAGCGCAGCACGCGGTGCCCGGCATGGACATGGTCGGCGCCCAGGCGATCCTCCACCGCGTTGTGCAGAACGCCCTGTAACTTACCGCGATGGATGGAAAATTGCGGTACGTCGTATCCGGCATCCAAGCCCCGGGGCTGGCGCAGGATCTCCCGCCCGTCGCCGGTCTTATAGATCAGCTCGAAGGTGCGGATACCCACAGCGTCCAGGGCCGGCAGCAGACCCAGGGTCGCCAATTCCTTGATCGCGTGCGGCAGGGTGTTGATGCCGACACCCAGTTCGCCCCGGGTGCGCGCCTGCTCGAACAGATCGACCGCGATGCCGCGCCCATGCAGGGCCAACGCCAGGGTCAGGCCGCCCACGCCGCCACCGACAATCAGAACCCGCATCGCCCGCCTCCCTCGCCCTCGCCTGATCAGGTCGGCAGCACCGCCGTCGCCTCGATCTCGACCCGCGCCTCGGGTTCGACCAGCCGCGCCACCTGGACGACGGCCATGGCCGGGTAATTGCGCCCCAGCACATCGCGGTAGGCACCGCCCAGCCCGGCCTGGTCGGCCATGTATTCATCGACATCGCAGACATACCAGGTCAGGCGGGTGATGTGCTGCGGCCCGGCCCCCGCCTCGGCCAGCACGGCGACGATGTTCTCCAGCGTCTGGCGCACCTGCCCCACGAAACCGGGGGCAAAGCGGCCTTGCGCGTCCCAGCCGATCTGGCCCGCCACGAACACCGTGCGTCCCTCCGCGACGACGCCGTTGACATAGCCCTTGGGCTTTGGCCAGCCGGGCGGCTGCAGCGACCGCCGCGACGGCCCCGACGCGCCGCCGCCGGCCGGCTTGAGGAAACTGGGGTCGGCACTCACGCTGTTCTCTCCTTGTAACGCGTCACGCTCGCCCTGAGGTCGGGCGGCAGGTCGATGGCCCGCTCGGCATCCATGTCCGTGGTCACGATCACCAGCTTGCCGGCCACGATCGCCTCCCCGTCCCGCGAACCGTCGATCGCGAGGGTCAGCGATTTGCCGCCGATCCGGTCGACCGTCACGCCAAAGACCAGGCGATCGCCCATCCGGGCCGGCCGCACGAAATCGGCGCTGGCATGGGCATAGCCCAGACCGATCCGCCGCTCCAGGATGAAGCCGCGATAATCCAGCGCCAGGGCCTCGGCGAACCAGTCCTCGACGACCCCGTTGAACAGGTCGAAATAGCGTGCGTAATAGACGATCCCGGCGGGGTCGCAGTGGGAAAAGCGGATGGGCCGGGCGCACCGCCACAGTGCAGCCGCCGACACCGCGGACGTGCCGGCCGCCATCACCCGGTCATCCGGCCGCCGCCGGGCGCAGCCGGGGCTTCGGCCATCCGGCGCAGGGCGAAGCGCTGCAGCTTGCCCGTTTCGGTGCGCGGCAGCGTGGCGACGAACACCACCTCGCGCGGATATTTGTAGGGCGCGACCTCCGCCTTGACGAAGTCCTGCAGGGTCTTGACCAGGGCCGCATCGCCGGTCACGCCATCGCGCAGCACCACATAGGCCCGCACCACGGATCCGCGTTCCGGGTGGGGTGCCCCGACCACGCCGCATTCGGCCACCGCCTCGTGGGCCAGCAAGGCGGCCTCCACTTCCGGGCCGGCGACGTTGTAGCCGGATGTCACGATCATGTCGTCGGACCGCGCCTGGTACCAGAAGTACCCGTCCTCATCCATCTTGTAGGTATCGCCGGTGACGTTCCAGCCATCGATCACATAGTCGGCCTGGCGCGGGTCGGCGAGGTAGCGGCAGCCGGTCGGACCCTGCACCGCCAGGCGCCCGACCTCCCCCGGCGGCAGGTCCCGGCCTTCGGCGTCGATTATCTTGGCGCGGTAGCCGGGCACCGGCCGGCCGGTGGCGCCGGGCCGGATCTGGCCGCGCGGCGATCCTATAAAGATGTGCAGCATCTCCGTGGCGCCGATCCCGTCCATGATCTCCACCCCGGTCGCCGCGTGCCAGGCCTCGAAAGTGGCCTTGGGCAGCATCTCGCCCGCCGACACGCATTTGATCAGGGAGGCCGCGTCGCCCGGCGCCATGGCGTCGAGCATGGCCCGGTAGGCGGTGGGGGCGGTGAAGCAGACGGTGGGCCGGTGCGTCTTGATGGCCTCGAGCAGCAGCGGCGGCGAAGCCTTTTCCAGCAGGATCGCCGAGGCCCCGACGCGCAGCGGAAACAGCACCAGGCCGCCGAGCCCGAAGGTGAAGGCCAGCGGCGGCGAGCCGACGACGATGTCGTCCGGGGCGGTCTGCAGCACATGCCGCCCGTACCCGTCGCAGATCGCCAGCAGGTCGCGGTGGAAATGCATGGTGCCCTTGGGCTGGCCCGTCGTGCCGGAGGTAAAGCCGATCAGGCAGACATCGTCGGCGGCGGTCGGGCAGGCCTCGAAGGACGGGGCGGCGTCCGCCATCAGGGCGGTCAGATCGTCCGGCCCGTCGCCGCCGACGGGCACGATCCGCTCCAGCACCGCGTGCGCTGCCGCAGTCTTGGCCATCTCGTCGAGCAGCCGGTGGTCGCAGATGGCCAGCGCGATCCGCGCCTTGTCGACGATCTGCCCCAGCTCCTTGGCGCGCAGCAGCGGCATCGTCGCGACCACCACGCCGCCGGCCTTGAGCACCGCCATATAGGTGGCCACCAGCATGGGATTGTTGGGTGCGCGCAACAGAACCCGGTTGCCCGGCACCATGCCCAGAGGGCCGGTCAGCACGTTGGCGATGCGATCGATCCTCTCCCGCAGTTCGGCATAGGTCCACATCATCCCCGGGGCGCCGATGGCGGGGGCGTCGCCGCGACCTTCGTCCACCCAGCGGTCGACGAATTCGGTCACGACATTGAGCCGCGGCGGATAATCGAAATCGGGTCCGTCTAGCAGAAACACCGGCCACTGGTCGCGCGGCGGCAAGTTGTCGCGCGCGAAGGTATCGACGTGGGCGGTATGGGCGGTCATCGCCAAACCCCTTTAGCGGCGCGTGCCAGCACTTACCCGGCCTCCTTCGTCCTGGCCGTGGCGGCCGCGCGGTCGGCCAGGACGGCGCGGGCGACGATGATCTTCTGGACCTCGGTGGCGCCCTCGTAGATGCGCAAGGCCCGCACGTCGCGGTACAGCGCCTCAACCTTGACGCCCCTGGTCACCCCCAGCCCGCCATGGATCTGCACGGCGCGATCGACCACCCGCTGGGCGGCCTCGGTGGCGGTCAGCTTGGCCAGTGCCGCCTCCCGCGTGATGCGGGCGGCCCCCTGGTCCTTGGCCCAGGCGGCGCGGTAGACCATCAGGGCGGCGGCATCGATATCCGCCGCCATGTCGGCCAGGCCGGCCTGGGTCATCTGAAGATCGGCCAACGCGCCGCCGAAGATGGCCCGGCCGGCGGCATGGTCCAGCGCCTCGTCCAGGGCGCGGCGGGCAAATCCCAGGGCGGCCGCCGCCACCGTCGCGCGGAACACGTCCAGGGTCGCCATGGCCACCTTGAACCCCTCGCCCGGCCCGCCGATCCGATTGGCCAGCGGCACGCGGCACCCCTCGAACCGCAACCGGGCCAGCGGATGTGGGGCCATGGTTTCGATCCGCTCGGCGATGGTCAGACCCGGCGCATCCGCCTCGACGACGAACGCCGACAGCCCCTTGGCGCCGGGCGCCTCGCCGGTGCGGCAGAAAACGATGTAGCGGTCGGCGATGCCGCCATTGGAGATCCACATCTTCTCGCCGTCGATCCGCATATGGGCGTCGCCGTCAGGGGTGGCGGCGCAGGCCAGGGCGGCCACGTCGGACCCGGCCTCGGTCTCCGACAGGGCGAAGGCGGCGACGGCCTGGCCCGACGCGACCGGCGGCAGCCAGCGCTGCTTCTGCGCCTCGGTTCCGAACAGGCAGATCGGGCCGCTGCCCAGCCCCTGCATGGCGAAGGCGAAGTCGGCGAGCCCGTCTTCATAGGCCAACGTCTCGCGCACCAGACACAAGGTCCGTACATCCAGCGGCGCGGCCGCGCCGCCATGGGGGGCGATCACCGCGTGGCGCAGCAATCCCGCCTGCCCCAGCGCCGCGACCAGACGCCGGCACGACCCGTCCGGGTCATCGTGGTCGATCAGGCCGGGCGCGACCTCGGCGGCGAAACGCGCCGCCTCCGCCCGGCGGGCGGCGTGGGATGGCCCGAAAAAGGGCCAGGCGAGAAAGCTTTCGTCAGGCATCGGCGTGATCCTCAATTGCCCTCGAACACCGGTTTCTCCTTAGCCGCGAAGGCGCGGTAGGCGCGGGCGAAATCCTCCGTCTTCATGCATAGCGCCTGGGCCACCGCCTCGGCGTCGATCGCCGCGTCGACCCCCATCGCCCATTCCATGTGGAGCATGCGCTTGGTCATGGCGTTGGCGAAGGTCGGCCCCGATGCCAGCCGCCGGGCCAGGTCCGTCGCCTCGGCCACGACCGCGTCGGGGGCGGCGAGCCGGTTGAAGAAGCCCCACCGTTCGCCTTCCGCGCCCGACAGGGAGCGGCCGGTGAACAGCAGTTCCGACGCCCGTCCCTGGCCGACGATGCGGGGCAGGATGGCACAGGCCCCCATGTCGCAGCCGGCCAGCCCGACCCGGTTGAACAGAAAGGCCACCTTCGCCGCCTCGGTGCCGATCCGCATGTCCGACGCCATGGCCAGGATGGCGCCAGCGCCGGCGCACACCCCGTCGACGGCGGCGACGATGGGCTGCGGGCAGGCGCGCATGGCCTTGACCAGGGCGCCGGTCATCTCGGTGAAGGCCAACAGCCCGACCGTGTCCATGGCCACCAGCGGCCCGATGATGTCCAGCACGTCGCCGCCCGACGAAAAATTGCCACCGGCCCCGGTCAGAACAAACGCATGGACACCCCCGTCCTTGCGCGCCGCCTCGAACAGGGCCGTCAGTTCGGCGTAGCTGTCGAAGGTCAGTGGGTTCTTGCGGTCTGGTCGGTTGAGGGTGATCGTCGCCACGCCGGACTCCACCGCCATCAGCACGTGCCGCGGGCGATAGGCGCTGAGCGGCAGGGTCACCTGGATGGGGTCGACGGCGCTCACGGAATTTCCCTTTCGTCGCTGGCGGCGTGGACCGACCGTTTCAGCCGCGCCAACAGACCCATGAGCCGGTCCATCTCGTCCGGGCCCAGCCCCGCGAAGATCTCGGCCACCCACTCCTCATGTTCGGCCGCCATGCGAGTGAATTCGGTCCGCCCCAGGTCGGTCAGGCGGATGACCTGGACCCGGCGATCCTGGGGATCGGCATTGCGCGCGATATGGCCGCTGGCGACCAGGCGTTCGACCAGCCCGGTGACGTTGCCGGCCGACACCATCATCCGCTTGGAGATGTCGCCCATGGTCGCGCCGTCCTCGGCCTTTTCCAACTGGGCCATCAGATCGAACCGCGACAGGGTGATGTCGAACCGCGCGCTCAACCGCCGGCGGATGTCGTTTTCGATCAAGGTGGTGCAGGTCAACAGGCGCAGCCACAGGCGCAACTCCTGCTTGTGGTCGGCCAGCGACTCCGAAACCTTGGTTTCGGCGTCCAGCCGGACGATCTGTCCGTCGGGGTTCACAGTTCCCCCGCCGCGATGGCGATGGTTTGTCCGGTGACCGCCGCCGATCCTTCCGCACACAACCACACGGCCGCCCCCGCCACCTCGTCCGGACGTACCAGACGGCCCATCGGGTTGCCGCTTTCGAAATGGGCCCTGGCCTCGGCGGCGCTGCGCCCGGTGGTGGCCGCGATCCTGTCGACCCCCTCGCGGATCAAGTCGGTATCGGCATAGCCGGGGCACAGCGCGTTGACGGTCACACCCTTGGCCGCCAGTTCGGCGGCGAAGGCCCGGGTCAGGCCGACCACCGCGTGCTTGGCGGCGCAATAGGCGGCGGCGTAGGCGTAGCCCTTGAGACCGGCGGTCGACGCGACGTTGACGATGCGCCCCCATCCCCGCTCCACCATCGCCGGCAAGGCGGCATGGCTGGCGGTCAGGGCGCTTTCGACATTGAGCGCCATCATCCGGCGCAGCAGGGCGGTGTCGGTCCGGCCCAAAGGCGCCGTTTCGGCGCCGCCGGCATTGTTGACCAGGATATCGACCGGTCCCAGATCATGCATCGCCCGGGCCAGAGCGGCACCGTCGGTCACATCCGCCACACGCCAGCGGGCCGCGTCTCCGTCCAGCACCGCGTTCTTCAACGACGCCTCGGAGCGTCCCAGGACAGCCACGTCGCAGCCGGCGCGTGTCAGGGCGGCGGCAATCGCCCGGCCGATGCCCCGGCTCCCCCCCGTGACGATCGCCTTGCGCCCCTGAGGCATATCGCTTCCTTCCGATCCAAGCCGGATTCGATTGTCAGTTTGGGATTGAAACCCTTGCGGGAAATTATTTCAATATTAAAATATCTGACTTGGGGGTCCCGGTGGGCCCCAAGGGAGGGCGACATGCGCATCGCGGTCATCGGCGGCGGCCCGGCGGGGCTGTACTTCTCCATCCTGATGAAAAAAGCACGGCCCGAGGCCGACATCACCGTCTATGAGCGCAACCGCGCCGACGACACCTTCGGTTTCGGCGTCGTGTTTTCCGACCAGACCCTGGATACGTTCGAGGATTACGACCCTGAAAGCTACCGGCTGATCACCGAGAACTTCGCCTATTGGGACGATATCGCCATCCATGTGAGGGGCACCGTCCACCGGATCGGCGGCAACGGCTTTTGCGGCTGCTCGCGCCGTACCCTTCTGGTGCTGCTGCAACAACGGGCCCGGGCGCTTGGCGTGGCGATGGAGTTCGGTATCGAAATCGGGGACCTCTCCCGCTTCGCCGACGCCGACCTGATCGTCGCCTGCGACGGCATCAACAGCGCCATCCGCGGCGCCCATGAAGACCATTTCCAGCCGAGCGTCGATCTGCGCCCGAACAAGTTTTCCTGGATGGGATCGACCCGGCCGTTTGACGCCTTCACCTTCTTTTTCAAGGAAACGGCGCACGGCATCTTTGTCGCCCACTGCTATCAGTACGAGCCGGGGCGGTCGACCTGGGTGCTCGAGACCGATCCGCAGACCTTCCACAACGCCGGCCTGGACGCCATGGACGAGGCCCGATCGGCCCGCTTCATGGAGGAGGTTTTCGCCCAGGAACTGGACGGCCACAAGCTGGAGACCAACCGGTCGCTGTGGCGCAACTTCCCGATGATCCGCAACGCCCGGTGGGTGAAGGACAACATCGTCCTGCTGGGCGACGCCAAGGCGACGGCCCATTTTTCCATCGGATCGGGCACCAAGCTGGCGATGGAAGACTCCATCGCGCTTTACGAAGCCTTCCAGGCCGAAAGCGACGATGTCGCCGCCGCGCTTGCCCGGTTCGAATCCGACCGGCGCGAGGAGGTGGAGAAGACCCAGCACGCCGCAGACGTGTCGCTGGTGTGGTTCGAGCATGTCAAACGCTTCTGGCACTTCGACCCGATCAAGTTCTCGTTCGGGGTGATGACCCGGTCCAAGGCGATCACCTACGACAATCTGGCGTTGCGCGCACCGGATTTCGCCGACGCCGTGGCCCGCACCTTCGCCGCCGAGGTGCGCGCTCAGGGCCACGACGTGGATGTGGAGACGCCGGCGGCGCCGATGTTCCAGCCGTTCCGTCTGCGCGGCATGGACCTGGCCAACCGCGCCGTCCTGTCGCCGATGTGCCAGTACAGGGCGGAGGACGGCCTGCCCGGCGACTGGCATCTGGTTCATTACGGCGCGCGGGCGACCGGGGGCGCCGGCCTGCTCTATTCTGAAATGGTGTGCGTGTCGGCCGACGGCCGCATCACGCCGGGCTGCGCCGGGCTCTATAACGACGCCCAGCAGGAATCCTGGACCCGCATCGTCGACTTCGTCCACGCCAACTCCGCCGCCAAGATCTGCATGCAGCTTGGCCATTCTGGCCGCAAGGGCGCCACCCGGCTGATGTGGGACGCCATGGACCGTCCGTTGCCGGACGATCGGGCGTGGCCCATCCTGTCCGCCTCGGCCCTGCCCTATTATCCCGACAGCCAGGTGCCGCGCGCCATGACGAGGGCCGACATGGACGCGGTGCGCGACGATTTCGTGGCCGCCACGCGGCGCGGTATCGCCTGCGGCTTCGACATGCTGGAACTGCATTGCGCCCACGGCTATCTGCTGGCCAGCTTTCTGTCGCCGCTGACCAATATCCGCGAGGACGCCTACGGCGGCTCCCTTGAGAACCGGCTGCGCTATCCGCTGGAGGTGTTCGAGGCGATGCGCGCGGTTTGGCCCGCCGACAAGCCCATGTCCGTACGCATCTCGGCCACCGACTGGAAGGAAGGCGGCATCACCGGCGCCGACTCGGTGGAGATCGCGCGCGCCTTCGCCGCCGCCGGGGTGGACCTGATCGACGTCTCCACCGGCCAGACCGTGCACGACGCCACGCCGATCTTCGGCCGCATGTTCCAGACCCCCTATTCCGACGAGATCCGCAACGAGGCCGGCATCGCCACCATGTGCGTCGGCAACATCACCACCGCCGACCAGATCAACACCATCCTGGCGGCCGGGCGGGCCGATCTGGTGGCCCTGGCCCGGCCCCATCTGGTCGACCCCGGCTTTACGATGCGGGCCGCCGCCTGGTACGGCGCCACGGACATCCACTGCCCCCTGCCCTATCTGTCCGGCAAGGACCAGATCTTCCGCAACGCCGCCCGCGACCGGGAGGACCTGACCGACCTCAAGCGTAAGGCGCGCCCCCGGTCCCGGGCCGAGGAGACGGCGGGCGTGGCCAGGGCGGCCGAATAACGAATGGCGCCGTTGCGCACAGGCCCCGCATCAAGTGCGGGGCTCGCGGTTACCTTCTTTGAATGATAGGGACCTTTGAATGATGGGGACTCAAAAAGACTTGGGGTCGAGTCCCGGACACTGATCCGGGACCTGTGCGCGGTGGCGCCATGCCGCTTTCATCGGCGCGGTACTCGGCCCAGCCCTGACGCAGGATCGTGAAGGAGGCGCTGAGGAACAGGCCGGCCATCAGGGCCGCCACGATCAGATCGGGCCAGGCGGTTCCGGTGCCGAAGACACCCAGCGCGGCGAGCATCACCGCGACATTGCCGATGGCGTCGTTGCGCGAGCACAGCCAGACCGAGCGCACGTTGGCGTCGCCATCCTTGTAGCGCAGCAGGATCATCACGCTGGCGAGATTTGCGGCGAGCGCGAGAAACCCGATCACGCCCATCACCTCGGCCTCCGGCACGCCGCGCGCGAACACCTGCCAGACCGTCGCGCCAAGAACCCAGAGGCCCATGAGTGACAGGCTGAGCCCCTTTCCGATCGCGGCAAGCGCCCGCGTGCGCAGCGACATGCCGACGACGCCGAGGCTGATCGCGTAGGTCGCGGTATCGGCGGCAAAGTCGAGCGCGTCGGCCTTGAGGGCCTGCGAGCCGGCAAGCTGACCCGCGACCATCTCGATCGCGAACATTGTCGCGTTGATGGCGATCACCGCCCAAAGGGCCTGCTTGAAGCCGGCCGACATGCCGTCGAATTTCGGCTGGTTGCCACAACACGGGGCGCTCATCGTCTCTTCCAATTGCATAGCGAACGGATTTCGATCAGCATAGGACCTATAGTTGCTATAGGGTCAAGGGATGGAACACGGAGAGACGCTGAGCATCGGGGAACTGGCCAGGGCGACCGGGGTCAAGGTCGTGACCGTCCGCTATTACGAGAAAATCGGGCTTCTGCCGGTGCCGCCGCGAACCGATGGAAACTATCGCATCTACGGCGTCGACCATGAGACCAGGCTGCGCTTCATCCGCCGCTGCCGCGAACTCGGCTTCACGCTTGGCCAGGTGCGGGCCCTGTTGAGTCTCTCGACCCTGAAGGACGCCGACTGCGCGGCCGTCGACCGGGTGGCCACCGACCATCTCGCGGCGGTCGAGCGCAAGATCGCCGATCTCGAACGGATGGCCGGCGAGTTGCGGCGGATCAGCCATTGCTGTCGGGGCGGCCGGATCGCGGACTGCCAAATCATCGAGGCGCTGTCGCCGGATTCCGAAGTCACAGCGGCCGAATAGGTGACGCCGCGCACAGGCCCCGCGTCGAGTGCGGGGCTCGTCGTCATTTTCCTTCAATGTTCCCCACAACCATTCTCGCCCCGAGTTCCGGGCGTCGCGCGAGCGGCGACCCGGAACCTGTCACCGGTGGTGCCGCTACCGGTCCGGCGCGGTCAGAGGCAGGTCCAGCAGGGCGCGGCGGCGCAGCCAGGGGCTGGGTCGGTAGCGGGGATCGCCGTAGAGGGCCAGCATGGCGTCCAGGATGGCGAGAATGCGCCGCGGCCCCAACCTGTCCCCAAACGCCAGGGAGCCGTGGGGATAGCCCAGCCCCAGCACCACCGCGCGGTCGATATCCCCCGGCGACGCGACCCGCTGCTGGGCCAGGTCGCAGCCGATGTTGACGATGCAGGCGATGATGCGCTGGGCGATAAAGCCGGGGCTGTCGCCGATGGCGGTGACCGGCGTTCCGTCGGCGGCCAGCAGGGCGTGGGCGTGGTTCCGGATTACCGGGTCAATAGCCGGCGAGGCCATGATCGTCCGCCGCCCCTTGAGATCGTGCAGCATGTCCACCGCCACGGTGCGGACCGGATCGAGATTTTCGGCCAGGGCCGAGGCGGTGGCGTCGTGCCCGTAGGGAGTGACCAGGATCAGCGCGTCGGCCGACGGCGTGTCGCCCTCCTCCACCGTGGCGCCGGCGGCCACGATGATTGCGGCCAGCAGCCCGCGCTCGCGCCGGCACCGGTTGCTGATCCACACCGGCCGGACACCGGCATCGACCGTCGGCGCGGGAGCTTCGGGGATCGGGACGGATTTCCCGTCCTCATAGTCGTAGAACCCGCGACCGGTCTTGCGGCCCAGCAGACCGGCCTCAACCCGCTGGGCGGTGATGGCCACGGGCCGGTAGCGCGGTTCCTGGTAATAGCGCTCATAGATCGACTCGATCACCGCGTGGGACACGTCCAGGCCCGTCAGGTCGAACAAGGCGAACGGCCCCATGCGAAACCCCGCCGCCTGGGTCATCACCCGATCGACATCGGCGACGCCGCAGATCCCCTCTGCCACGATCCGCAGTCCCTCGGTGCCAAAGGCGCGTCCGGCATGGTTGACCAGAAACCCCGGCGTGTCCGTGGCCCGCAAGGGGTGATGCCCCATCCGGCGGGCCAGCGCCGTCAGGAAAGCGAGCGTGCCCGGGTCGGTCCTGAGCCCGCCGATGACCTCCACCAGCTTCATCAGGGGCACGGGGTTGAAGAAATGGAAGCCGGCGATCCGCTGCGGCCGCCGGGCCCGGGCGGCGATGCCGGTCACCGACAGCGACGAGGTGTTGCTGGCGATCACGCAGCCGTCGCCGACCTGGTCTTCCAGATCGGCGATCAGGGTGCGCTTGACGTCCAGGCGCTCGACCACCGCCTCCACGATCACGGCACAGTCGGCCAGGGCCGCGTACCCGGTGTCCGGCCCCGCGTCGGTCGCGCGCAGCCGGCCGATGGCGGCCTCCGCCTCCGCGGCGTCGAGCGTGCCCTTGTCGACCTTGCGCCGGATCATGCCGGCGGCGAAGTCGCGCGCCGCCTCGGCCGCCCCGGCGCCGGCATCGGCCAGCAGCACCGTCATGCCGGCCTCGGCCGCCACCTGGGCGATGCCCCGCCCCATCACGCCGGCGCCGACGACCCCCAGGACGAGGTCCGCGCGGTCGGCGTCGGAGGCGGAGGGTATGGTTCCCCGGCCCATCAGCGCCCCTTGAAGACCGGCGCGCGTTTTTCCAGGAAGGCGCGCATTCCTTCCTCCTGATCCTCGGTATCGAAAAGACGGCGGAAGGCCGCGTACTCGATGTCCAGGGCCTCGTCCATCGGCCGGTCGGCGCCGGCCAGCACGGTCCTCTTGATCGCCCGCGCCGCCAGGGGCGGCTGGCCAGCGATGAGGACCGCCAGTTCCAGCGCCCGTTCCTCGACCCTGTCGTCGGCCACCACCTCGCTGACCAGCCCCATGGCCTGGGCGTCGGCGGCCGCCACCGGTTCCCCGGTCAGCAGCATCTTCATCGCCTTGAACTTGCCGACGGCGCGGGTCAGGCGCTGGGTCCCGCCGGCCCCTGGCATGATGCCGACGCGGATTTCCGGCTGCCCGAACCGGGCGCCCTCGCCGGCCACGACGATGTCGGCGTGCATGGCCAGTTCGCACCCGCCGCCCAGCGCCCAGCCCCGCACCGCCGCGATCAGCGGTTTTGGAAAGTCGCGGACGGGTTGCCAGTTCCGCTGGTTGGCGGTCAGCACCTCGGCGCCCGAACCGGCATCGACCATGGCCGTGAGGTCGGCGCCGGCGGCGAACGCCTTTTCGCCCCCCGCCATGACCACACAGCGCACCGAATCGTCCCCGGCCAGGCGGGTGAAATGGTCGGCAAGCTGGGTCCGCAAGGCCGCGTTCAAGGCGTTGCGCGCCTCCGGCCGGGTCAGCCGGACAAGGGCGACCCCGCCCCCGCGCACCTCGCATTCGGTCTCCATGAAACGCCCTTCGGTGGCTCGATCGGGCGCGCATCCTAGGGACTGGTCGCGTGTGTTTCAATCACCGGAGCCGGCGACGGCGGCGGGACGAAAGCGGGGCGCTTGCCATGGCGAGCGCCCCGTCCGTTACGATGACTTCAGATGAGGTCCCGGTGATGGGGTCCCGGTCAGGACCCGGCGTCTTCCATCAACTGCTCCATTTCGCCGGCGAAGGCGGCCAAAGCCTCCTCGGCGGTCTTCTGCTGCAGCACGATGGATTCCCAGACCGCCGGTTCCAGCGCCCGGATCTCCGACATCGCCGGCGGCCGGGCGCGGCCGAAGGCCACGTCGAGCTGGTCGATGGCGACGCGGTAATGCGGATTTTCGGCCAGCACCGCCGCCGCCTCGGGATGATCGACGGTGGAATGCAGGATCGGCATGTAACCGGTGACCGTGAACATCACGGCGTTGCTCTCCGGCGTCATCACGAATTTCAGGAACTCCCAGGCCGCGTCCTTCCGGGCCTCGTCGGCCGCCGCCATGATCGCCAGGGTGGCGCCGCCGATGGGCGCGGCGCACGCCACGTTGCACGGCAATTTCGCCACGCCCAGGTCGAATTCCGCGCCGCGCGAGATCGATCCCAGCGAGCCGGTCGACCCAAAGGTGATCGCGGTGCCGCCGCTGACGAAGGACTGACGCCCGACATCCTCGTCGATGGCGCCGTCGAGCTGGGCCACCTTGTGGACATTGACCAGATCCGCGGCGAACTGATACGCCGCCGCGGTCTCCGGCATCCCCATCTGGACCTCGTTGGTGGCGCCGTCCATCCAGCCGCCGCCGGCCTGGTTGGCCATGGCCCAGCGAACCCATTGGGGTGGTGCCGCGATGCCCCATTGGGTCGTCCGGTCGGCATCCCGCATCGTCAGCGCCTTGGCCGCGGCCAGCAACTCGTCCCAGGTGGCGGGCGGCGCTTCGGGGTCGAGCCCGGCGGCCGCGAACAGATCGCGGTTGTAGTACATGACCGGCGTCGACGAATTGAAGGGCAGCACATAGCTTTCGCCCTCGTACAGCGCCACCTCCTTCACGAAGCCGCGCAGATCCTCCATGATCCCGGGCTCCTCCGCCAGCCGGTCGTCCAGCGGCTCCAGCGCCCCGGCCTCGGCGAACAGGCCGTAGCGGGTGATCTCGAGCTGGGTCAGCGTCGGCACGTCGCCGGACACCACGGCCGCCTGCAGCCGGACGATCATGTCATCGTAGTCGCCGACATAGATCGGCTCGATATCGATGCCGGGGTTCTGAGCCTCGAACCGGCTTTCCAGGGTCAGGATGACTTCCTCCCCCGCATTGGCCAGCGAATGCCAGAACGGCACCTTGGTCTGGGCGCTGGCAAGGGACGAGCCAAGCAACAGGGCGGCAAGCGGCACGGCCGCGATCAGAGGGCGTTTCATCGACGGTTCTCCCGTTGGGGGGGCCTTACGGTCCGAAGCTGCCAAAATGGCAATCGCGTTTTGCCGTTCCGTGACACCCTGGCGACAGTTCCGCGACTTCATCAAACCTTCATGTGATTTTCCGGCGGCCGTTCTGTAACCATCGTCCAAATACTGCGACATGTCGAAAATCGGGCAGCGAAAAAATCCGAATGCGCCAGAAAAATATCATCTTTCCCAAATGGATATCCCCATACCTTTTTGTCGCCCCGTGTATATTCATAATATCGGCGTTCGTTTACTGGCCGATCGCCTATTCGGTTTATCTCTCGCTCCATGACGTGAACCTTCTGTCGGGCAGGATGCGGTTCACGGGGTTTGAGAATTACACCGACCTTCTATCCTCCGAGGGGTTTCAACGCTCCGTCTCCCTGACCACCGCCCTGGTCGTCATCAGCGTCCCCATACGCCTGGCCGTCGCGCTGTTCCTGGCGCAACTGCTGATGACCGAACGGCGCAGCGCGCGCTTTCTGCGCGGCGTGTTTTTTCTGCCCTATGTGTCATCGACCGCCGCCATCGCGGTGATCTGGAGCTGGATGTTCAACACCGATCTGGGCCTGATCAACGCCGCCCTCGACGCACTGGGCCTGGACCGCCGGAACTGGTTGTACAGCCCCGACACCGCGCTGATCGCGGTGGCCCTGGTCAATGCCTGGAAGCAGCTCGGCTACGACATGGTGCTGTTCATCGCCGGGCTTCAGGCCATCTCGCCCAGCCTTTACGAGGCCGCCCGCATCGACGGGGCGAAGCCGCTCAAGCAGTTCGCCACCATCACCGTGCCGCTGCTGTCGCCGACGCTGCTGTTTCTCCTGGTCATCTCGGTCATCGACAGTTTCCAGATCTTCACCCTGGTGCGGGTCATGACCGGGGGCGGGCCGGCGCTGGCCACCGACGTCGTCGTCAACTTCTTCTACCGCATGGGCTTTGTGCGCCTGGACTACGGCACCGCATCGGCGGTGGTGGTGCTTCTGTTCGTGCTGCTGGCCGGGCTGGCGCTCCTCAAGTTCGGCCTGTTCGGCCGCAAGGTGTCCTATGACCTTCAGTGACCGGAGGTCGGCGTTCGCGCGGCGCTGGAACCCGCGCGAGACCGCCGGCCTGGTCTGCGCCGCCGGGTTCGCCGCCCTGTTCGCCACGCCGATCCTGTACGCGGTCTATGTCTCCCTGCTCGATCAGGGCGACCTGATGCGCCCGTCGGCGGAGTTCTGGCCGCCGCGATGGGACAACTACGCCAGGGTGTGGACCCAGCACCCGTTCCCCCGCTATTTCCTCAATTCGATCATCGTCTGCAGCGCCATCACGGCCGGGGCGATGGTGACCGCGATCATGGCCGCCTATGTCTTCGCCCGCCTGACGGTGCGTGGCGGCGGCCTGTTGTTCGCGCTGGTGCTGGCGACCCTGATGGTGCCGACCCATGTCACCCTGATCCCCAACTATCTGACCATCGCCGGGCTGGGCCTGCGCAACACCTATGCCGCGCTGATCCTGCCCTTCCTGGCGTCGGGGTTCGCCACCTTTTTCCTGCGTCAGCATTTCAAGTCGGTCCCGCGCGAGGTGGAGGACGCGGCGCGCCTGGACGGGGCCGGCCATTGGCGGCTGTTGTGGACGGTGATCGTGCCCATGTCGTGGCCGGCCATCGCCGCCATCGCCGTGTTCGTGTTCCTGGCCGAATGGAATTCCTACATCTGGCCGCTGATCATCACCGACACGGACGACATGCGCACGGTGGAGATCGGGCTGGCCCGGCTGTTCGCCGAGGAGCAGGAGGGCGGCATCAACGACTGGCCGCTGATCATCGCCGGCGCGGTCCTGATCCTCATCCCGCCCTCCATCATCTTTCTGTTCGCCGAGCGGCACCTGGTGCGCGGCGTCGCCATGGGCAGCGTGCAATGACGATACCGAACGCCGCCGTGCCGCTGATCGCGTCCCACCGAGGCGGCGCCCAGCTGTGGACCGAGAACAGCCGCACCGCCTTCCTGGGCACCCTGGATCTGCCGGTGGAGTTCGTCGAGTTCGACGTCCAGCGCAGCCGCGACGGCGTTCTGGTGGTGTTTCACGACGCCACGCTGGACCGGATCACCGACGGGACCGGGCCGCTGGCCGATCGAACCTGGGACGAGCTGCGCCGTCTTCATCTCAAGGGCACGCGCGCCGACCGGATGCTGAGCCTGGACGACGCGCTGGCGCTGCTGGCCCCGTCGCCCCTGGGCCTGCGGCTGGAGATCAAGCCGGGACCGGGCCTGACCCCCTATCCCGGCATCGAGGCCGAGATCGCCGCGCGGCTCCGCGCCCACGGCGTGCTCGACCGCGTCCAGCTCACCAGCTTTCTGCTGTCCGGTCTGGAGGCCTTCGCCGCCGAGGCCACACCGGGCCACGGCCTGCTGTGGCTGGTGGCCGAACCGGTCGACCGGCTTCTGGGCGACGACCGCCGCCTGCACCGCCTGGCGCGGGAGGCGGGCGCCGACCAGATCGCCGTGCGGGTGCGGGACCTGACCCGTGAGCGCGTGGTCCGGGCCGCCGAGGCGGGCATCCGCCTCAGCAGCTTCGCCACCCATTCGCGGGACGAAATCGCCCACGCCATGGCCTGCGGCGTGCCCATCTTCACCACCGACCGCCCCGACCTGGCGCTGGAGATGCGCCAGGTCGAGGGGGGCGACGCGCGCTCAGACGCCTACGGCGCGTAGCCGCCGAACTCGACGACCGGCGACCAGGACGGGCTGATCGGCGGCAGGGCCGGCAGGCGATCGGCAAACGGCCCGGCGCCATAGACGATGTTGCCGCCCGTCACGGTGAGCACGCTCTCGATGTCCGCGATCTGGTCCTCCGGCACGGTCAAGTAGTCGGCGCTGAGCACGGCGAGGTCCGCGAACTGGCCGGGCGCCAGCCGGCCCTTCACGGCCTCCTCGCCGGAAAACCAGGCGCTGCCGACCGTGTAGAGCATGAGCGCCTCCTCGCGGCTAAGGCGATGACGTTCCGAGCGTGTCTCCTGACCGCCGACGGTCTTTCCGGTCACCAGCCAGTGGAGCGCGACCCAGGGGTTGTAGCTGGCGACGCGCGTGGCATCCGTGCCAGCCCCGACCCGGATGCCAAGATCGATCATGTCCCGGATCGGCGGCGCCGCGGCGGCGGCTTCGGCGCCATAGCGCTCCACGAAATACTCCCCCGCATAGGCCAGGCGTGCCTGGATCGCCACACCGCCGCCCAGGGCGGCGATACGGCGAAGGTTATCGACGCCCACCGTCTCGGCATGATCGATGGCCCAGCGGACCCCGTCGAACCCGGACCGCCCGGCCGCGCGTTCTTCGGCGTGCACCGCCTCGAACACATCCAGGATGTGACCGACGGACTCGTCATAGGTCGCATGGATACGGATCGGCCAGCGTTGCCGCAGCAGGTGACGGGTGACCGCCGTCAGATCCTCGCGCCAGCCTTCCCGTTCCGTGATGTCCGGCATGTCGGCCATCCAGTTCTCGAAATCGCCCGCCGCCCAAACCAGGAACTCGCCGCCGCCCTCGACGACGAACCCGTGTGCAAGCCTGTCGGCCAGATTGACGTTGACCGCCCACTCTTCCGTCCAGGTTTGAAAGTCCTGCAATTCCTCGCCCGGTACCTGCGGGAACAGATAGTTGGACACGCGCACGGGCATATCCCCGGACTCGGCGAGGCGTTCGGTGCCGATATAGTCGTCGGGAAACACATGACCGCCGCCACCGGCGTCAACCGCGCTGGTGACGCCAAACCGGCTCAACTCGCGGTAGAAATGCCGGGTCGAGTTGACCTGATCCTCTTCCGAAAGCCCGGGCAGCGCGCCGATAGTCTGATAAAGAAGCATCGGGTTGGGCTCGGCGTGCAGGATGGCGCCGCCATCGTCCGTGATCTCATACCGGCTGCCGGCGGGCGTCTGGCTTTCGGCGGTGATGCCAAGCGCTTCGACCCCGGCGCGGTTGAGAAAGCCCTGGCTGTAGAGATAGAGGACGAAGACCGGGGTGTCGGGAGCGGCCTCGGTCAGCTCGGCGGGCGTCGGCATCCGCCGCTCCTCGAACTGGAACGGCGACCAGCCGCCGATGACCCGCACCCATTGATCATCCGGCGTTCGGGACGCCTGCGCGGAGATCATTTCCAGCCCCTGGGCCAGGCTCTCGACGCCGTCCCAGCGCAGCTCGGTGTTGTAGAACCGGCCGCCCCGCACGATGTGGGTGTGGCTGTCGTTGAGGCCGGGAATCACGGTGCGCCCGGCCAGATCGATCACATCGGTGTCGGTGCCCTGCCGCGTCAGCATGTCGGCGCTGGTGCCCGTCGCGACGACGATGCCGTCGTCAATCGCGATGGCCTCGGCCCTCGGCCGCAACGGATCGAGCGTCACGATGGTGCCGTTGTGCAGGATCAGATCGACACCCGACGTCTGGGCCGACGCGGCGCCGATCCACCCAAACGAGAAAAGCGCCGCGGCACCGGCGACAACGGCCGCCTTGAGCCGAGCATTCCGGCAACGAGCGGAAACTTGAGGAGCATGTCTCGTCATCGAAGGATTTCCCTTGCTGTAAAAAGAACATATGCGCGGTGAAACCGCCTCAGTTGCCGCCCTCGCCGCCGCCGAACATCTCCCTGGCATAGAGAACGCCGAGCCCGTACGCGCCGCCGTGATCCATGACGATCCGATTGGTTTCGGCATAGGTGTCCTGCCGTGCCCAGTCGCGCTGCAGTTCGAGGAGATATTGCATGGCGGTTATCGGCGTCGCGCCGGCCTGCACCATGCGGTCGACCGCATCGTCGTGGATCCCGTCGGACATGCCGCCGGAGGCATCGGTGATGAACGACACCTCGTAGCCCTGTTCGAGCGCCGAGAGCACCGGGAAGACGCCGCAGACTTCCGTCCACAGAGCCGCGATGACGATCTTGGGCCGGCCGATTTCGTTGACCCTGGCGGTGATGCGCTCATCTTCCCAGGCATTCATTGTCGTGCGGTCGATGGGCGAACTGTCCGGGAAGACGGCCTGGATGGCCGGAAAGATCGGACCGGAAAAGGTCTGCTCGGCCACGGTCGTCAGGATGGTCGGCACGTCGAACAGCGCGGCCGACTTCGCCACCAGCGTCACGTTGTTGATGAGTTGTTCGGTCGGGATGGAATTCGCCGCGAACGCCATCTGCGGCTGGTGGTCGATCAAGATCAGAGTGTGGTTCTGGGGCGTCAGCAGCTCCTGCGACGGAGTCGGCTGGGCCGACGGTGCCTGTTGCGCCAGCGCGGAAGTCGAAAGGCCGATCGACAGCGCCGCGGCTGCGAGAAGAACGATCAGGTTTGGCATGGACAGTCTCCTGTACGGACAGATCGGAACCCAGCCGTGGCGTCTCCACGCGCAAGCGGTCGGCCGGGCGACGTGGGCAGTCCAAGACCGTTAGCAGCCGGTTGTAATCGTTACCTAATGGTAACCATCTAGCGGACAACCCCCGCCGGTCGCGGGGTGAAGACGAACCGGAAACAACGGGAACCGCGCCATGACGACATCCGAGGAAGCCGGCCATGAGGGTCTTCCGGCCAACTGCCCGGCGGACAGGCTTCTGCGGTTGCTCTGGGGGGAATGGACCACTCATATCCTTTGGGTGCTCGGGCGCGAGGGGCCCCAACGCTTCGTACGATTGCGCGGTCTGGTCGAAGGCGTGTCGCCGAGGATGCTCACGGCCCGCCTGCGGCGAATGGAAGCGGACGGCCTCATCTGGCGCGACTATGAACGGACCACGCCGCCAAAGGCGACCTACGGCCTGACCGAGCGGGGGAAAGAGATACACGCGGTCCTGGGCGGTCTCGAAACCCTCGCGGCCCGCTGGTTCGAGGACACGCCGCGATATTGACCGACCGGACTGTCGCGGCAAGGGACCGGAACGATCCCAGAGGGACGCTACAGCCGCACCCGGTCCAGGGGATCGATGTCCTCGATATTCTCGATGACCAGCGTCACGCCCTGATCCTCCGCCCGCTTGACCGCCGGGCCCGGCGTGTCGTGAGCGTTGCCGATCACCGTCTGACGCCCCGCGGGATTGGCGGGCAAATTGTTGTGGTCCCACGTTGTGTAGGGCGAGTGGATGACCATCTGGCTGGCGCCGATGGCCCGGCAAACATCCAGCCCCTGATCCATGCGTCTGGCCACCACCCTGCGGATCTGCGGGTCCATGGAGGCGATGGAGAAGCCCCAGAACGGACCGTGGATGCCCAGCCGTCCCTCATACCCGTCGAGCAGCGTCCTGGCCCGCTCGGCGAGGCGCCGCCAATCGCCGTCGAGCACGTCGCTGCTGAAGAAATTCTGGATCTCAAGGTCGCGATGCTTGTCGAGTACCCAGTCGTGGTAGGTCTCGAGCTGGCTCACGGTCATCACGGCGCCGATGACGGGCGGATCCGATGGCATGTCCGTCCTCCCTGACGATCATGACCGGATACACGCGGTCCATGACGGCCGTATTGCGGAATTGTCGCAGGATGCTTGAGTCCCGGTTGTCGTTTTGTGACGAGGAGTGCCCAAACGCCCGGCGTTTCTGATATGGATAGCGGCGAACCGTCCCTATTTCTCAGAGTACGGAATGGCCAATAAAGCCCACCCCATCGCGATCGTCGGCGTCGGCAAGATCGCCCGCGACCAGCATGTGCCGTCGATCGCCGCCAACCCCGCCTTCGATCTGGCGGCGACGGTCAGCCGCAACGCGTCCATCGACGGCGTCGAGGCCTTTACCGACCTCGGCGCCATGCTGGAACGGCGGCCGGACATCACGGCCGTTGCCCTCTGCACGCCGCCGCAGATCCGCTACGACATGGCGGCCCGGGCCATTGCCGCCGGGCGCCATGTGATGCTGGAAAAGCCGCCCGGCGCGACGCTGAGCGAGGTCGAGGATCTGGTCCGGCGCGCGCGGGCCAAGGCGGTCACCCTGTTCGCCACCTGGCATTCGCGGTACGCACCGTCGGTGCCGGCCGCCAAGAGATGGCTGGCCAACCGGCGCATCCACCGCCTGACCATCACCTGGAAGGAAGACGTCAGGCGCTGGCACCCGGGGCAGACCTGGATCTGGGACGCCGGCGGCCTCGGCGTCTTCGATCCGGGCATCAACGCCCTGTCGATCCTGACCGAGATCATGCCCTACGCGGTGCATCTGACCGACGCGATGCTGGAATTTCCCGACAACTGCCAGACGCCCATCGCCGCCTCCCTGACCTTCGCCGATCCGGCCGGCGGCGACGTGTCCGCCGTGTTCGACTGGCGCCAGCAAGGCCCGCAGACCTGGACCATCGCGGCGGAAACCGACGGCGGGTCGCTGCTGCTGGAACAGGGCGGATGCCGCCTGTCGATCGACGGCACGGTGGTGTCGGACGCGCCGGAGGCCGAGTATGACGGGCTCTACGCCCGCTTCGCGGCGCTGCTGGAGACGGGACAGTCCGACGTCGACATCGCCCCCTTCCGCCACGTCGCCGACGCCTTCCTGTTGGGCAAGCGGGTGACGGTGGACCCGTTCGAGGAGTGACGGGACGGGCGGCGCGACCGGCCAGTGCCCGGCAAGGTTAGAAAACGCTTTCCACTACCGCCGGTCAGCGGCCCACGGCGTAGCCCTGCATGTGCCTGGGGTTGGCCGCCGCCTTCAAAAGATCGCCGTCGCGCGCGGCGGCGCTGACCCGGCCCAGCGACCAGTCTTCCTCGACCTGGACGTCGTGGCCGCGGCGCTTGAGGTCCGCCACGGTCGCCTGGGGAAACCGTCCTTCCAGCATCAGGCGCCCGGGCTCCGCCCGCCTGGGGTGGAACGAGCTTGGGAAATGGGCGGTATGGAATTCCGGCGCGTCGATCGATTCCTGCAGGTTGAGGCCGCAATGGACATGGCGCAGGAAGACGTTGAGCGACCATTGGTCCTGCTGGTCGCCGCCGGGCGTGCCCCAGGCCAGGTAGGGCTTGCCGTCGCGCAGCGCCATCGACGGGGTCAGGGTGGTGCGCGGCCGCTTGCCGGGGGCCAGCGCGGCGGGATGCCCCTCCTCCAGCCAGAACATCTGGGCGCGGGTGTTGAGTGGGAAGCCCAGATCCGGGATCACCGGCGAGCTGGTCAACCAGCCGCCGCTGGGCGTGGCGGAGACCATGTTGCCCCAGCGGTCGATGATGTCGAGGTGGCAGGTGTCGCCGCGGGTGGCGCCGGACGGCCGGATCTCCAGATCGTCGAACCGGGCGACGGTCGGTTCGCCGCCGCCATGGGCCACGGCGTGGGCAAGATCGTCGGCGCCGCCCCGGGTCGGGACGGGCGGCGGCATACCGTGACCCGGGATGCTTCCGGGCCTGAGCTCCAGGGAAGCGGACGCCGGATCGACCAGTATCCGCCGCTGCGCGGCATAGCCCTCGGACAGCAGCCGGTCCATCGGCACCTCGACGAAGTCCGGATCGCCGTAAAAGGATTCCCGGTCGGCAAAGGCCAGCTTGGCGCATTCGACCACGGTGTGGACGAAGTCGGGATCCTCCGGCGACAGGCCGGAAAGATCGAAGCCGGCCAGCAACGCCAACTGCTGCAGCGCGACGGGCCCCTGCCCCCACGGGCCCGTCTTGCACACCGTGTGGCCGTGATAGTCGAGCGTCGCCGGCGGTTCGACCGAGGCCCGCCAGCGCGCCATGTCGTCGCCGGTCAGCAGGCCGCGATGACGCCGGCCGCTGGTGTCCATCACTTCGGTGTCACGGCAGAACCGGTCGATCGCCTCGGCCACGAACCCTTCGTAGAACACGGCCCGCGCCGCCTCGATGCGGTCCTCGCGATTGGCGCCGCGTCCCTGGGCCGTGTCGATCAGCCGGCGCCAGGTCGCGGCCAACACGGGGTTGCGGAACAGGCTGCCGGGCGCGGGCACGCCGCCGGCCAGATAGAGCGCGGCGGAGGTCGGCCATTCCGTCTCGAACAGGTCGCGGACGCTGGCGATGCCATTGGAGATGTTGGGCACCAGCGGGAACCCGTGCTCGGCATAATGGATGGCGTAGGCCAGGACGTCGCGCAGCTCCATCGTGCCGTGGTCGCGCAGCAGGGTCATCCAGCCGTCGAAGGCGCCGGGAACCACCGTCGCCAGCAGCCCGGTGCCGGGCACCAGGTCGAGGCCGAGGTCGCGATAGGCGGCGATGGTCGCCTTGGCCGGCGCCACCCCCTGGCCGCAGATCACGTCGACCCGGCCGGTCTTTTCGCTCCACGTCAGGATCGGCACCTCGCCGGCCGGGCCGTTGAGGTGCGGTTCGACCACCTGCAGGGTAAAGCCGGCGGCGACGGCGGCGTCGAAGGCGTTGCCGCCGCGTTCCAGCACCGCCATGCCGACGGAACTGGCCAGCCAGTGCGTCGACGCCGCGACGCCGAAGGTGCCCAGGATTTCGGGCCGGGTGGTGAATCGGGTCATGAGGAGCCTCGGTACGATCGGTATCGCTCGAATATTGCCGGCTGCCGTCCAAACGTCCAGGATGTCGCGCGGTCTTCGGAACATGGGCGCCCGACCAGCGCCGCCGTCCTCCACGCGACCGATCCGTCACCAGGAGTCATCGATGACTTACGTACCCGCCGCCACTCGCTATGACACCATGGTCTACCGCCGCTGCGGGGCCAGCGGGTTGTTGCTGCCCGCCATATCACTCGGTCTCTGGCACAATGCCGGCGAGGATACGCCGCACCGGACCAAGCGCGACATCTGCCGCACGGCCTTCGATCTGGGGATCACCCATTTCGACCTGGCCAACAATTACGGGCCGCCGCCGGGATCGGCCGAGGAGGCGTTCGGCGACATCCTGCGGACCGACTTCCGCGGCTATCGCGACGAGCTGATCATCTCGTCCAAGGCCGGCTATTCGATGTGGCCGGGGCCCTACGGCGAGTGGGGCAGCCGCAAATACCTCATCGCGTCGTGCGACGCCAGCCTGAAGCGCCTGGGGCTCGACTACGTCGACATCTTCTATTCGCACCGCTTCGACCCCGACACGCCGCTGGAAGAGACCATGGGCGCGCTGGACCAGATCGTGCGGTCCGGCCGGGCGCTTTACGCCGGTCTCTCGTCCTACAATTCCGAGCGCACCCGCGCCGCCGTGGCCATCCTCAAGGATCTCGGCACGCCGTGCCTGATCCACCAGCCGAGCTACAACATGATCAACCGCTGGGTGGAGCGCGACGGGCTGAAGGACACGCTGAAGGAGTTGGGAATCGGCTCCATCGCCTTTACGCCGCTGGCCCAGGGCATGCTGACCGGCAAATATCTCGGCGGCATCCCCAAGGACAGCCGCGCGGCCCAGGGCAAATCCCTGAACCCCGATTTTCTGAACCCCCGCGCGCTCGAAAACATCCGCGCCCTGAACGGTATCGCCGAGCGGCGCGGCCAGACCCTGGCCCAGATGGCCATCGCCTGGGTGCTGCGCGACGGCGGCATCACCACGGCGCTGATCGGCGCGTCGCGGCCCTCACAGGTCGAGGACTGCGCCAAGGCCGTCGACGATCTCGACTTCACGGCCGAGGAGCTGGCCGAGATCGACCGGTACGCCAACGAGGAGGATATCAACCTGTGGGCCCGCTCGTCGGAAACGCCGGAAGGCGGGGCGGCGCGCTGATCTGGACCGTTGTCCGGGGCTCGGCCGCCCTTTTCCCTGGGCTTCTCCACCGAGATATTCCAGACGACGAGTCCCGCACGCGATGCGGGACCTGTGCGGAACGGCGCCGCTCGCGTATCTTTGAGCGTCGCGGTTGCGCACAGGCCCCGGCTCGGGGGCCGGGGCTCGGCCGCCCCTTTCCCTGGGCCTCTCCACCGCGACATTCCAGACGACGAGTCCCGCACGCGATGCGGGACCTGTGCGGAACGGCGCCGCTCGCGTTTCTCCGGGCTCCACCGCCGCGCACGGTCGAGACTGAAGAACTAACCCGGCATCCGTTCGAAGACCGGCAGCGACGGATCCATGGGCGTCGACGGGATGGCGCTGACGCCAAAGACATTCATCGCCGGCTTGACCGCGTCCACCTGATCGATCACGCCGGCCCGGATGCCGACGATCCCCTCGCGGCGCGAGTTCCTGCCGAACATCTGCGACCCGCAGGTCGCGCAGAACAGCTTGGTCATCGTCGACCCGCTGTCGGACAGATGGGTGAAAGCGCGGGGCTCCCCGCTGATCCGCAATCCGTCGGCGGGCACGAAGACCGCGGTGCCAAAGGCCGCCCCGGTGGCGTGCCGGCAATCCACGCAATGGCAATTGACGGTGCGGGCGATATCACCGTCGAAGTGGAACGATATGGCGCCGCACAGGCAATGGCCGCTCAGGTGTGACATCTCTGGCATTCCCTTCATTGTCCGAAAGTGGATGGAAAGCGCGGTAACGGGCGCCGGAACGGGCTCATGATCGGCGTTCCGATCCTCCTGGCGCAACGCCTCTTGTCACGGATGTCGGCGGTGACACCGGCAACCCGGCTTTCTAGCGCGTGGCGGCCATGGCGGACCGTCCTTCCTCGTCCAGCAGGGCACGTGCCTCCGCCTCCGACAGTCGCCGGGGCCGCTCGCACCGCGACCGGATGGTGACGGACCGATCCTCGTCGACCGACTGCAGGATCGCCAGCATCACCTCCAACGTGTGCAACGCCAGGTCGCCATTCGCCCGGTGGGGGCGTCCGGTTTCGATGCCGGCCGCCATCTCGGCCAGTCCAAGACCGCGATAGTTGGCGTTGACCGGGGCGGACACGGGATCGTTCGGACGGCCGAGCGTATCTCCACCCGTGTCGATGGCCTTCCAGACCGTACGATCCGTGGCAACTTGGACCGTGCCGCCAAAGAAATTCGGATCGGGCACGCGCAGGGACGCCCTTTCGCCGTGCAGTTCGATCGGTGCGTGACCATGCTTCCAGACATCCCAACTGGCCAGCAGCGTCACCTGCGTTCCCGCCTCGAAGGTGAGGATGGCGTGGACCGTGGTCGGCACCTCGACCGTGATCCGCGCGCCGAGATTGGGGCCGGGGGCGGTGACGATCCGCTCCGCCAGGCCGATGCGTCCGGCGGCGGTCACCTTTGCGACCGGGCCCAGCAGCGTCACCAGCGCGCCGATATAGTAAGGGCCCAGATCGAGCACCGGCCCGCCGCCCGGCCGGAAGTAGTAGGCGGGGCTGGGATGCCAGTGCTCCATGCCGCGCGCCATCACGGTGGCAACGCCCGAGATCGGCTCGCCCAGGGCGCCGTCGTCGATCAGGCGGCGCGCGGTCTGGAGGCCGCTTCCCAGGATGGTGTCGGGCGCGCCGCCGACCCGCAGGCTTCTGGCCGCGGCCGTTTCGACGATCGCCATGCCGTCGGCCAGGCTGGTCGCCAGCGGCTTTTCCGAATAGACGTGCTTGCCGGCACGCAGCGCCTTCAGCGACACCTCGGCATGGGCCTCGGGATTGGTGAGATTGAGGACGATGTCGATATCGTCGCTGCGATAGAGGGCGTCGAGGTCGAGCGCGCGGATGCCATACTCCCCGGCGCGCGCCTCCGCCGCCTCGCCCCTCATGTCGGCGCAGGCGGTAAAGACGATGTCCTTGAACAGGGCGGCGTTGCGCAGATAGATGGTGGAAATGACCCCGCAGCCGACCAGTCCGATCCTCTGAACCATGCTCAGTTCCCCGCCTCGAATGACTTCATCGCCGCGGCGCTGCGGCGGGCGAAACGCTCGAAATCCGATGGGTTGTCGTGCTCGGCGATCATCAGCGTGGCACCGGCCGCGCGGCCGACCCGCCAAAGGTTCGCCCAGTCGAGGGTACCGTCGCCGACATCGGCCCACCCGTCCTCGTCGCGGTTCTCCCCCGCCGGCGCGATATCCTTGACGTGAAGCGCGGCGATGCGGCCCGCGTAGCGACGCATCCAGGACTCGGGGTCCCCGCCGCCGACGGCGATCCAGGCCACGTCCACCTCCCACTCGACGGCGGGATCGTCGCCCAGAATGTGCTCAATCGGGCGCGACCCGTCGGCCAGCGCCGCCATCTCGAAATCGTGGTTGTGCCAGGCCAGACGCAGACCGTCGCTCTTGAGCCTGTTGGCCAGATCCGAAACGCGCTTGCCGAAGGCGGCCCAGCCGGCGCTGTCACCGGGGCGCCGGGCCGGATCGAGAAACGGAACGATCACGATCTCCATCTTCAGCCGGCGGGCGATGGTCAGGCTTCCTTCATAATCCCGTTCGAGAAGGTCGACGCTGAAATGCCCGCTTCGCGCCGTGAGCCCGGCCGCATCGAGCGCGTCCTTCAGCCCGTCGACATCGCCGTACAACCCCCGGAAGGGTTCGACGTTACCATAGCCAAGACGCGCAAGTGTCTGAAGCCGCTCCTGAAGCGGCGGAAAGTTGCGGCATGAGTAGAGCTGCATGGAAAGCGTCTCGGTCATGGATCCTGTCCTTACGGGTTGGGGGGTCGGAGACGGTGACCGCCCCGGCACCGGTTCCCCAAGGCCCCACATCCTTCCCAGCGCGTTCGCGGTTCGGAAGTCGACCCGCCCTATGGGGGGAGCCGCCGACACCCCATGGCGCTCAAGCCCACTTCATAGGCGAAGGATCGCCGTGCTATGTCAAGTCCACGCCAACGCCGGCCGTGACCGGCGCGGAAACCGTGATGGGGAGAGAAGCCAGAAGCCATGGCCGAATTCATGAGCCTTAAGGACGCGATCGCCGCTTGCCTCAAGGACGGGGACAAGGTGGCGATGGAAGGGTTCACCCACCTCATCCCCCATGCGGCGGGGCATGAGGTGATCCGCCAGAAACGGCGGAACCTCACCCTGGTCCGCATGACGCCGGACCTGATCTACGACCAGCTGATCGGCATGGGCTGCGCCCGGAAGCTTGTGTTCTCGTGGGGCGGCAACCCCGGCATCGGGTCGCTGCACCGCCTGCGCGACGCGGTCGAGAATGCCTGGCCGCGCGCCTTGGAGCTGGAGGAACACAGCCACGCGGCCATGGCCAATGCCTATGACGCCGGCGCGGCCGGGCTCCCGTTCGCCATGTTCCGCGGCTATCTCGGGGCCGAACTGCCGCGCGTCAACGCCACCATCAAGTCCGTCACCTGCCCGTTCACCGGCGAGGTGCTGGCCGCCGTGCCGGCGCACGATCTGGACTGCGCCATCATCCACGCGCAAAAGGCCAACAGGGCCGGCGACGTGCTGATCGAGGGCATCGTCGGCGTCCAGAAGGAGGCCGTGCTGGGCGCCAGGCGGTCGGTCGTCACGGTCGAGGAGATCGTCGAGGATTTCGGCGACCTGTCGCCCAACGCCTGCCTGCTGCCCGGCTGGACCGTGACCGCCATCGCCCATGTGCCCGGCGGCGCGCATCCGTCCTTCGCCCACGGCTATTCCCAGCGCGACAACGCCTACTACCGGCAATGGGACGCCATTTCCCGCGAGCGCGAAAGTTTTGTCCGATGGATGGAGGAGAACGTCATGAACGCCACGCCCGAGGTTTTCGCCCGGTACGCGCACCAGAACCGGGCACAAGCGTCATGACCGGCTATACCCCGACCGAGATGATGACCGTGGCCGCCGCCCGCGCGCTGACCAACGACGATGTCTGCTTCGTGGGCATCGGCGCGCCGTCGGCGGCCTGCAACCTGGCCCGCCTCACCCGCTGCCCCGACATCACCCTGATCTATGAAAGCGGCACGATCGGCACCAAGCCGCATGTGCTGCCCCTGTCCATCGGCGACGGCGAGCTGTGCGAAACCGCAATCAACACGGTGCCGGTGGTGGAGATGTTCCGCTATTGGCTGCAGGGCGGCAGGATCACCAAAGGCTTTCTGGGGGCCGCCCAGATCGACCGGTTCGCCAACATCAACACGACCGTGGTCGGCGACTATCACGCCCCCAAGGTGCGCCTGCCCGGCGGCGGCGGCGCGCCGGAAATCGCCACCTCGTGCGGCGAGATCCTGATCACCATGAAGCAGTCGAAGCGCGGCTTCGTCGACAAGATCGATTTCGTCACCTCCCTTGGCCACGGCGAGGGCGGAGACCACCGGGCGCGCCTGGGGGTCACCACCAAGGGGCCGACCCGGATCATGACCGACCTGTGCGTGCTGGAGCCGGACCCGGTCACCAAGGAGTTCCGGGTAACGTCGATCCATCCCGGCGTCACCCGCGACCAGCTGCGCGACGCCACCGGCTGGGACCTCAAATTCGCCGACACGGTCACCGAGACGCCGCCGCCCACGGACGAGGAGCTCCAGGTCCTGCGCGACCTGCACGCCCGCACGGCGCGAGCTCACGGGACGGCCGGCAAGGGCGAGGCGGCCTGATGGCCGAGGCCTTTATCTGCGACTACGTCCGCACCCCGATCGGGCGGTTCGGCGGGGCGTTGGCGTCGGTCCGCGCCGACGATCTGGGGGCGGTGCCGCTGACCGCCCTGATGGCGCGCCACGGGGCCATGGATTGGGGCGCGGTCGACGAGGTTCTGTACGGCTGCGCCAATCAGGCGGGCGAGGACAACCGCAACGTCGCCCGCATGGCGCTGCTGCTGGCCGGACTGCCCGACAGCGTGCCCGGCGGCACCGTCAACCGGCTGTGCGGCTCGGGGATGGACGCGCTGATCACCGCCGCCCGGGCCATCAAGGCCGGCGAGGCGGAATTGATCGTCGCCGGCGGCGTGGAAAGCATGTCGCGCGCGCCCTTCGTCATGCCCAAGGCTGAAACCGCCTTCTCCCGTCACGGCGAGGTCCACGACACCACCATCGGCTGGCGCTTCGTCAACCCGGTGATGAAGGCGCGGTACGGCGTCGACTCCATGCCCGAGACGGCGGAGAACGTGGCCGAGGACTTCGCCATCGGCCGCCCGGATCAGGACGCCTTCGCCGCGCGGTCCCAGGACCGCGCCGTCGCCGCGACGGCAAGCGGGCGGCTGGCCCTGGAGATCACGCCGGTCAGGATCCGCCAGCGCCGGGGCGATCCCGTGGTGGTCGACCGCGACGAACATCCCCGCGCCGGCACCACCGTCGAAAAACTGGCCAAGCTGCCGACGCCGTTCCGGCAACCGGGCACGGTGACCGCCGGGAACGCCTCGGGCGTCAACGACGGGGCGGCCGCCCTGATCGTCGCCTCGGAGGCGGCGGCGGCCAAGCACGGACTGACGCCGATCGCGCGGATCGTCGGTGGCGCGACGGCCGGCGTGCCGCCCCGGATCATGGGCATCGGCCCGGCGCCGGCGACCAGGAAACTGCTCGAGCGGATCGGCTGGCGGATCGGCGACATCGACATCGTCGAGCTCAACGAGGCCTTCGCCAGCCAGGCCCTGGCGACCCTGCGCGATCTCGGCCTGCCCGACGACGCCGGCCATGTGAACCCCAACGGCGGGGCCATCGCGCTTGGCCATCCGCTGGGCATGTCGGGCGCCCGGATCGCCGGCACGGCGGCGCTGGAACTGCAACGGCGCGGCGCGGCGCGCGCCGTCGCCACCATGTGCATCGGTGTCGGCCAGGGCATCGCCGTGGCCCTGGAACGGGTGTGAACGGTCGGGACGCCCCCTAATACCCCGCCCGCTTGTCGACGACGTTGCGCAAGGGCCGGCCCGCCGCGTCGTTGCGCAGGTTCTCGATAAAGATGTCGATGCCGCGCTGGCGGGTCATCGGGGTCGTCGCGCCGTTGTGCGGGGTGATGATGGTGTTGGGCAGGTCCCAGAAGGGGCTGTCGGGCGGCAGCGGTTCGGTGCCGTGCGCGTCGAGGCCGGCGCCGGCGATCCATCCTTCCCGCAGGGCTTTGAGCAGAGCGTCGTCGTCGGCGATGCCGCCGCGTGAAAAGCAGATATAGTGGGCGGAAGGCTTCATCGCCCGGAACTCCGCCTCCCCCAGCATGCCCTTGGTTTCGGCCGTCAGCGGCGCGGTCATCACCACGAAGTCCGACCGGGCCAGGAGATCGTACAGCCGGGCCGGCGGCATCATCTCGTCGACATGCGCCGCCGCCGCGCCGCCACGCCGCAGACCCAGCGTGCGCATGTGAAAGGCCTTGCATTTCAGGGCCAGGTCCTGGCCCGAATGTCCAAGACCGATGATGCCGCAGGTCAGACCGTTGAGTTCACCATGCGGGCGGCGTGCCCAGCGGCGTTCGCGCTGCGCCTCGATCCACAGCAGGGCGTCCCGGTTGAGCATCAGCATCAGCATGATGGCGTGTTCGGCCAGCGGCACCGCGCCGTTGCCCTTGCTGGACGTGACCACCACCGGGCTGGCCACCATCTCGGGATAAAGCAGCTCGTCCGGCCCGGCCGCCCAGCAATGAATCCAGGTCAGCCGCCGCGCCCGCGCCAAGGCATCGGCGGAGATATGGCCGGCGATGACGTCCGCCGATTCCACCTCCGCCTCCAGCGCCTCCTGGCTGTCGAAGAAACGGACATCGGCGTCGGGCGCCGCCTCCAGGATGGCCGTTTTTTGCGCGTCCTTCAGCGGGGCGAACTGCCCCATGACCAAGACCGTCTTCGTCCCCATGTCCTCACCCGGCGTTGTCGGTCGTGACCGCGCGCCCCTTGCTCACATGATCCCGAAGGTCTCGAACGCGGTCTTCGAGCTCATGCCGTTGCGGATCGCCTTGGCCACCTCGTTTTCCGTCTCGACCTTTTCCGCCGCGCGCTCGATCGCCTCGGCCTCGGCGCTGCGCGGGATCACCAGCACGCCTTCGTCGTCGCCGAACAGCAGGTCGCCCGGCTGGATGACGGCCTGCCCGGACGTGATCGGCACCCGGTAGTCGAGAACCTTGCCGCGCACCGCCTGATCCTGGGCGTAGCTGCCCCGCGAAAACACGGGGAAGCCCAGGGCCCGGATCTCCCCGGTATCGCGGACATATCCGTCCAGAACGGCGCCGGCCGCCTTCAGATGCATCGCCCGGGTCGACATCAGACCGCCCCACAGGGCGTAGTCGAACGACCCGCCCGACGCCACGTAGATCTCGCCGGGCTTCAGATCGTCGAGCGCCTCGAACATCACCCCGAACGAACTGCCCGGCAACGGATCGTTCGGTGCGCCCTCAATGAAATCGGCCTCGAGAACGGTCATGGCGCGGCCAACAAGCTTTGCGCCCGGCTCCAGGGGTTTGATGCCCTGAGGCAAAAACTGGCGGCGGTGGCCCATGGTATCGAGCACATCGCCCACCACCGCCGTGAACAGGCGGCTCTCGATCAGGGCAAACAGGTCGTCGTCGGATGTGGCCATGGCCGGTTCCTGGCTATCGAGTCATCCCGCCGCCTTGGGCAACGGTCACGGGGCCGGCAACTATAGCCGGCCGCGACGGGAAACGAAAAGGAGCGGGACCTAAACCTTCAGCGACGACGCGCCGGTGTCGACGTCGTTTGCCCAGAAGGCCACGGATTCGGCCAACGCCGCCACCACCTGGCGGTCGGCCGGTTCACGCTCCCGAAACGAGAGTTCCAGACAGATCTCGTTGTCCGTTCCCCCGCCCCTGCGGATGGCCGGCAGCAGGGTGGCCGGCGTGATGCGTCCGTCGGCGTTGTGCTGGGCCGTGAACGGGGCGTGACCGCTTTTGACCATCGACGACTGCTTGATATGGATGATCGGCGAGTCCTGCGGAAAGGTCTCGGCCCAGGCGAACGGATCGTAGTCGCGCGGGTTGGCGGACGACACGTCGCCATGGTCGATATCGACCATCATCTTCATCGGCAGCGCCAGTCCGGCGGCGTCGATCCGGGCTTGCAGGGCACGGCAACTCTCCAGCGTGTGCCCGAACTCGCGCCCCACCGACATCGGTTCCCAGAACAGGGACTTCAGACCCGCGTCCCTGGCATGGTCGGCCACCGCCGCCCAGCAATCGAGAACCATCCGGGTCAGATCGGCGCGCCGGGCGGGGTCGTCATAGTCCCGATGGGTGAAGATCGCGAACTGCGTCCCCATGCTCGACGCGCCGATATCCGCCGCGATGTCCGCGAAGGTCTTGAACCACGCGACCGCATGGGCCCGGACATCGGCGATGGGATGGCCGAAATGGTTGAGCCGTCCGTACGGCCCGGTCATGCAGGAGGTCACCGACACGCCGGTGCGGCGCAACGCCCGGTCAAAAGCGCGGGTCTGGCCACGGATCGTCGCCGCCGGCCATGCGGGGTCGATGAATTCGTGCGTCAACTGCACATACCCGATGCGGATGTCCAGGGCGATGGTGTCGACCAGATCGTCGGCTTCGGCGAAGCGGTTGACCAGCGGATTGGTGTTGAGCGACAGGGTAAAGCTCATGATCCGGCGTTGCCCTCGTCCCAGGAGAAAGCGGCCACGATGTGGTCGGGAACGGCGGCGTGTTCCTCGAACAGCCGCGCCAACTCAGCCGCGCCGGCATCGGCCAGAATGCCCGAGCGGACAAGCGCCGTGCTCAGACCCGCGTTCCTGCCGCCGGCGATGTCGTGCTCCACGCTGTCGCCGATACAGCAGACACGGGCCCGGTCCGGATCGCCCATCGCCGCCAGCGCCGCCCGGTAGATCGCCGGATAGGGTTTCCCGATCCAGGTGACCGGGCCGCCCATGCCGGCATACAGGTCGGCAATGGCACCGGCGCCAAACCCGCTGCCGGCGTTGGTCAGCATGATCTTGTCCGGATTGGTGCACAGGCAGGGAACCTGGCGGCGGGCGGCCGGTTCGAGCTGCCGGCGATACTCGTCGAGCGTCACGACCTCGCCGCGGCTGCCGGAAATCATCACGATATCGGCCGCGTCGGCGTCCGTCGCGCGCGCCAGGTCCAGACCATCGATGGCCGAGCTGTCGTCGTCGCGGGCCAGCAGCAGGCACCGGGCGCCGCGCGGGATGGACCGGCCGATCATCGAGTCGGCCAGCATCGACCAGGCGACCTCGCCCGACGTCAGGAACAGATCGAAGCTGTCGGCGGCGAACCCCAGCGACACCAGCCGGGCGCTGTTGGGGGCCGACCGCTTGCCGGAATTCGACAGGATGACGATCCGTTTTCCCGCCGCCTTCAACGCGCGCAGGGCCTCGACCGCGCCGTCATAGGGCGCGATTCCGTCGTGCAGGACGCCGAACTGATCGACCAGGAACACGTCGAACCGGTCGGCCAGGGCCGGCAGCGTGGTCGGCGCCGGCATGGGTCGGCCGGTCATGCCCACCCCGCCTTGCGCGCGCCGGCCAGGGCCAGCAACGCCGTGCCCATGGCCGCTTCCTCCGACAGGACGGGCTCGAAGGGGACGCCCAGCCGGCGCCGCCGCATCGCGGTCCAGGCGGCGTTGCCGGCGCCGCCGCCGACGGTGCGCATCGACCGCAGGTCGGGCGCGCCAAGATCGGCCAGGCGGCGATAGCCCACCGCCTCGACGGCGGCGATGCCTTCGAGGATGGCTTTCAGGAACTGGGCGTCGTCGTCGGGGCGGGGCGTCATGCGCGGCGGATAGGCGGGATCGCTGATCGGAAACCGTTCGCCGGGTTTCAGCAGCGGATAATAGTTCAGACCGGTCTCGGTCTCGGGGTCGATGGTTTCGGACAGCGCCCGGACCGTGTCGCCATCGAAGAAGGCGGCGATGACGTTGCCGCCGGTGTTGGAGGCGCCGCCGGCCAGCCAGCGGTCGCCGATGCGGTGACTGTACAGACCGAATTCCGGCGCGAACAAAGGCGTCTCCGACAGCATCTTGAGGGTCAGCGTGGTACCCAGCGCGGTGACGGCGTCGCCGGGTTCGCTGGCGCCGGTGGCCAGAAACGAGGCGCAGCCATCGGTGGTTCCGGCCACCACCAGGGCGTCCGGGCGCAGCCCGAACCGTCGCCCCGCCGGGCCGGACGCCGGACCCACCGGCGTGCCGGGCTCGACCACCCGGGGAAGCCTGTCCACGTCCGCGCCGGTACGGGTCATCCAGTCCGGCCAGCGCCGCGCCACCGGGTCGTATCCGGTCTTGAGCGCGTTGTTTTCGTCGGAGACATCGAAGCGTTCGGAAAAAAGCCCGGCGATCCAGTCGGCCTGATGCACAAGACGGACCGCGCCCGGCGTCCGCCGCAGGCGGATGGCGCGGGCCAGCGCGGATGTCGCGCCATGGGCGGCGCTGGTGAACGGCGCGTGGGCGGAGATCGCGTCCAGGATGGCGTCGTCGTCGACCGGATCGTTGTACATCAGCGGCGCGGCGACGGGAGCGCCATCGCCATCGACCGCCAGCATTGTACCGGACGTGCCGTCGACGGCCACGGCCAGGATGCGATCGGCCATCACGTGACTCAGCATGGATGTAAAGGCGGCGTCCATGGCCGCGCGCCAGAGGACGGGATCCCGATTGTCCATGCCGAAATCGGCCAGTTTGGCGCTGCCCTGCGCCACCGTCGCGCGGGCCGCGTCGATGGCCAGAACCCGGACGCCCGACGTGCCCACATCGACCCCGACAAACAGGGGTTCGCGGCTCATCCGGCCCGGCCTGGCTGCGGCAGGCTTTGGCGGTACTTCTCGGCATCCCAGTTCAACAGTTCGCCGTCCTCCTCCGCCGTGAAGTACCGAAGGGGCGCATCGGCCGGAACACGGGCGGTCACATCGGCCAGGCACCGCGCGAGGGCCTGCGCGCCGGCTCCGGCGTCGCGATGCATCAGCACGCCCTTGCCCGGCACCAGGATCGACACCGGATCGGTTCCCCCCCTTTCGGCGACGCGGGCGCGCACCGCCTCGGCGGCTTCGCCCGGCCGCGCCACGACCGATCCCGCCCCCAGGAAGATGACATGATCGGGATAAAGACTGCCGCCCGCCGCGATCCGCGCGCTCAACGGATCGGTCGCCGCGCCGTGGGCCGCCGGATCGGCCGGCAGCCCATAGGCGCTTCCGGCGGCGAGCCCTTGCAGGGTTCCGATGTCCGGCGGCGGGGCGGGCCTTGCGGGCTGTGTCAGCCGCCGGCTGACATCGGCGAGAAGATCCGCCGCCTCGTCTACGCTGTCGGCCGCGACCACCAGACCGTGATTGCCGAGGACGACCACGGTCACGTCCCCGCTCATCCGTTCCGACATCCAGCGCGACAGCGGCAGACCGGGGCGGACATAGGGCACGAACGCCCAGGCCAGACCGGACAGCCGCTTTTCGAGAAGGGAGACGGCATCGGTCCTGACCGCCACGGCGATGGTTTCGACGCAATGGACATGCACCACCACCTTCTGCGGAAGGACCGCATGCACGGTGGTTTCGATCGACGGTCGCAGATCCGACGGGTTGCGGGCCCGATCGACGAAGTCCTGCGCCTTTTCCGCCGCCGGGTCGTTGCGGCCGAGCGCCCGGCGCAGCGGTTCCAGCGCCACCGGCACCATGATGTCCTGGGTCTCGGCATGCATCAGCCAGGTGCCCGACGCCTTGATCCACAGGGTGCCGCCGTCGGTCTTCAGCGAGGTGTTGCCGCCGGCCCCCTGCACCAGGGCCGGATCGGCCCCGATGCGCGCGGACAGGGCCCGCAACGCGCGGAATTCATCGGCTTCGAGATCGGCGACGGCCATCGCTCAGACCGCCTTGGCCTGGACGCCCGAATGCCAGCTTTCGAAGGCCGTGCGTTCGTCGGGGCTCATGTGCAGCCCATGTTTCGTGCGCCGATCCAGGATGTCCGCCGCGGTCGTCGCCCATTCGTGGGTCATGAGGTAGTCGGCCTCCCGCTCGTAGAAGTCGGGGCCGAAGGGGCGCCCCAGGTCCGACAGCGACCGGGCCCCGCTCAGCAGATCGTGGCTGCGGGTCCCGTAGAGGCGTCCGTAATGCCGCGCCAGGGACAGCGGCAGGAACGGAAACCGACGCCGCAGATCGGTCAGGAAGCGGTCGAAATCCGCGTCGACGATGTCGCCGCCCGGCAACGCCGCCGTCGCCGTCCAGTCCTGGCCCATGTCCGGAAAAAACGGTTTCAGCTTGGCCAGCGCGTGTTCGGACAGCTTCCGGAAGGTCGTGATCTTGCCGCCGAAGATCGAAAGCAGCGGCGCCCTGCCATCGTCGGCATCGACTTCGAACATGTAGTCGCGGGTCACCGCGCTGGGGTTGTCGGAGTTGTCGTCATAGAGCGGACGCACGCCGGAAAACGTCTGGACCACATCCTGGCGGGTCAGCGGACGGGCGACATAGCGGTTGACCGCCTGGATCAGATAATCGATCTCATCCTCGTCCGGCGCCACATCCTCGGGACGGCCCGTATAGGGGATGTCGGTGGTTCCGATCAGGGCCAGATCGGTTTCGTAGGGATTGATGAAGATGACCCGCCTGTCGGTGTTCTGGATCAGATAGGCGTGACTGCCCTGCCAGAACTTCCGGACCACGATATGACTGCCCTTGACCAGCCGCACCGCCCGGCTGGCGTTGATGCCGGTCACCCGACCGATCACGTCGTTGACCCAGGGACCGGCGGCATTGACCAGCGCCCGGGCCCGCACCACGGTCTTGGCTCCCGACGGTTCATGTGTCATCTCGACGGTCCACAGACCGTCGGTCCGGCGCGCCGAGGTGCAGGCGGTACGGGTATGAACGGCGGCGCCCTTCTCACGCGCGTCCAGCGCGTTGAGCACCACCAGACGCGCATCGTCGACCCAGCAATCGGAATATTCGAATGCCTTTCTGTAGGCGTCCTTGATGGGGGCGCCCTCGGGATCCGTGCGCAGATCGAGCGTCCGGGTGCCCGGCAGGCGCCTGCGCCCGCCCAGATGGTCGTAGAGGAACAGACCCAGGCGGACCAGCCATGCCGGGCGGTCCAGGGGGCTGTGCGGCAGCACGAAGCGCATCGGCCAGATGATGTGCGGCGCCGATTCCAGCAGGACCTCCCGCTCGATCAGCGCCTCGCGCACCAGGCGGAATTCGTAATATTCGAGGTAGCGCAAGCCGCCATGGACCAGCTTCCCCGACCGCGAGCTGGTTCCCTCGGCCAGATCGTCCTTCTCGCACAGAACGACGGACAGCCCGCGTCCGGCCGCGTCGCGGGCGATGCCCGCACCGTTGATGCCGCCGCCGATGACGAACAGGTCGACGATGTCGCCTTGGTCAGTCACCGTCCGGACTCCAACTGGCCACGGGGCCCCTCAACACGGGTTGACCGGCGGCAGCCCGGCAAGGTAGCGGCGCACCTCCTCGGCCGCCTGTTCGGCGGCGTAGGTCACGGTGCGCACCGACGCGCCGGCGATGTGCGGGGTCAGGGTCACGTTGGGCAGCCGCAGAAGCGGCCAGTCGGCGGGCACCGGCTCGACGGCGAAGGTCTCCAGCATCGCGCCGGCGAGATGGCCCGACTTCAGGGACTCGTAAAGGGCGTCATAGTCGACCAGCGGGCCGCGCGCGGTGTTGACGAACAGCGCTCCGGGCTTCATCCGGGCCAGCGCGTCGGCATCGATCATGTTGCGGGTTTCGTCGGTGACGCGGGGGTGCATGGTCACCACATCGGCGCGGGACAGCAGATCGTCGATCGCCACATGCTCGACGCCCGCGTCCCGGTCGTCGACCGAAAGCTGCACATAGGGATCGCAGACCAGTACCCGGGCCCCGAACGCCCGCATCAGCCGCACCACCTTGGTGCCGATATTGCCGTAGCCGACGACGCCGACGGTCATCTCGTTCAGTTCCCGGCCGGCGCGGTCGGCCCGGTACAGATCGCCGCGCCAGTCGCCGGCGCGCAGCGCCTCGTGTCCCACCCGGATCCGGCGCGTCTCCGACAGGATGGCGCCGATGGTGAATTCGGCAACCGCGGTCGCGTTCCGGCCGGGCGTGTTGACGACGACGATGGACCGCCGGCGGGCCGCCGCCATGTCGATGTTCACCGGCCCGCCGCGCGACACGGCCACCAGCTTCAGGTCCGGCAACCGTTCCATCATGCCGGCCGACAGGGGCGCCAACTGGGTCACGAAGATTTCGGCGTCGCCGACGAAGTCGACCACCTCGTCGGGGTCGCCGAAATACTCCTTGAGCCCGTCCAGCCCGGCGACGGCATAGCCGTGTTCCATCGGCTCGTCCGGCCAGGGCTGTTCCAGCGTCCTTATTTCGACCGGTCCCTTGACCGACTCCTCGATCTTTTCCCGGAACACGTCCGGCAGCATGAACCGGTCGCCGATGATCGCGATCTTGCGGGTCATCCGGCCTCCCTCCCATGAGCGACGGCCATCATCTTCCAAACCGGGCGCAACGCCGCGTGGGCGGCGGCGTAGGCCGGGTAGACGCGGGCATAGGTGTCCGAGAGCGCGTCGTCCGGTGGCTCGACCTCGCCGAGCAGCGGCCGTACCCAACGGGCCGCGCAATCGTCCATGCTGTCGAACTGACCGATGCAGACGGCCGCCATCATGGCGGCGCCGGCGGCGCCCGCTTCCTCGCGCGCCGAGGTCCTGACGCCGGTGCCGATGACGGACCCCAGAAGCCGGCGCAGCGATTTGCTGCGCGCTGCCCCGCCGGTCAGGCGCACCTCCGACGGGGTCGGCCCCATGGCGCCATAGCAGTCCCGCGCGGCGAAGGCGATGCCCTCGCACACGGCCCGCACCATGTCCTGAAAACCGTGCCGGGTCGACAGACCCACAAACCCCGCCCGCGCGTTCCCATCCACGAACGGACCCCGTTCGCCGGCCTCCGAAATGTAGGGCTGATAGATCATCGACGCCGGGCCGGCGGCGCCGATCCAATCGTCCAGCAGGCCGACCAGGTCGGACGGCGACCGCTCGACGCCATGGGTCTTCAGAACGCCCGCCGCCATCCCCAGCATCCAGTCGATGTTCAGCGTCGACGCCATGTTGGACTGCATCTGGGCGTACACGCCCGGGATCGGCATCGGCATGGTGTAGCCGGTGCGCTGGTTGTTGAGCCTGACATCGTCCCGGGAGCGGGCGAGACGGATGTGCATGCCCGTGGATCCGACGATGGTGACGCCGGGCGCCGAGTCCGTTTCGTAGAGCCCGCCGCCCAGCGCCGTGCAGATGACATCGACATAGCCCAGAACCACCGGCGTGCCGGCCAGAAGGCCCGTGGCCGCCGCCGCGGCGTCGGTCAGGCGCGCGCTGTCCCGCGTGCCCTCGACCATGACCGGCAGCAGGGAGCGCTGGCCGGTCAGCCCCAGGCACGCGATCACCTCGTCCGAATAGCTCCGGGTGCGGAAATCGCCGAAGGTGAACAGTCCTTCGGAGGGATCGGTCGCCAGATCGCCGGTCAGGTTGAAATACAGCCAGTCCTTGCAGTGCATCGCCGTGGCCGCCGCATCGATCGCGTCCGGGTCGTGGCGGGTCATCCACGCGAGTTGCGATCCCTGCTGGCAGGCGGCAAGCCCGGTGCCCGTCAGCTCATAGCGTTTGCGGTCGCCGGGAGACGCGCGCATATCCTCGACGATACCGGCGGCGCGGGCGTCCAGCCAAAGCCAGGCGGGACCGACCGGCCGGCCCTGGCGGTCCACCAGCCATGTGCCGTCCCCCTGCCCCGTCACCGCGATGGCGGCGGTCCGTTCGGCGAGGCGGGGCACCTTGTCGCCGAGGCCCTTGAGCGTGGCCGCCGTGTCGGTCCAGGTCCGCGCCATGTCCTGCACCGCCGCCGCGCCATCGATGGTTTCGTATCGGTTGGGGATGGCATGAGCGGCGATCTGACGGCCGTCGAAATCAAAGGCGATCGCCTTGATGACCGAGGTGCCGGCATCGATGCCGATCAGAAGATCGGTCATCCCGCCAAGTCCGTCCCGTGGGCGACCGCCGTACCGTCCTCGGCATCGAAAATGTGCAGGCTGGACGGGTCGATACTGACGGTGATCGGGTCGCCCCGCTTGACCGCGGCCCGGTCGTGTTCGACCAGAACCAGCGTGCCGCCGGCGAAATCGGCGGCGATGTGGCTTTGATCGCCCAGCCACTGATTGACCGCCACCCGCGCGGCGACCCCGGTCTGGGCCCGGCGCACCGCGTAGGGGCGGATGCCGATCATCACCCGGTCACGGCCCAGGATCTCTCGCCGCACGGAGGGCGAGAACGCCGTCTGGTCGTAATCGAGCGATACGCCCCGCGCCAGTTTCAGGCTGAGCGCCGTGCCCGCCTCGGCCACCTCGGCCTCGAACACGTTCATCGGCGGCTCGCCGACGAAGGTCCCGGTGAACAGGTTGGACGGGCGTTCCCGGATGTCTTCCGGCGCCCCGAACTGCTGCAGCACGCCGCCTTCCATCACCGCGATCCGGTCGGCCAGGGCGTTGGCCTCGGTCTGGTCGTGGGTCACCAGGATGGCCGTCAGGCCACGTTCCTTGATGAAATGCTTGATCCGGCCGCGCAGCACCGCGCGGAGCTGGGGTTCGAGCTGGCCCATGGGTTCGTCGAGCAGGTGCAGATCGGCGTCGCGGATCAGGGCGCGGCCCAGGGACGCCCGTTGCTGTTGCCCGCCGGAGATGGAACTCGGATACCGGTCGAGAATATCCTCGATTTCCAACAGATGGGCGATTTCATCGACCCGGTGGGCCGTGTCGGACGCCGACACCCGGGCCGATTTCAGGGCGAACGCGATGTTTTCGCGCACCGTCAGCGGCGGGTAGAGCGAATAGCCCTCGAAGGCCATGGCGACATTGCGCCGGACCGGCGGAAGCTTGTGGATGTCGCGGCCAGCCAGCGCGATGGACCCTCGGCTCACCTCCTCGAAGCCGGCGATCATGCGCAGGATCGAGGTCTTGCCGCAGCCCGAGGACCCGAGAAGCGCGACGATCTCGCGCTTGCGAATGTCCATGCTCAAATCCCGCACCGCGTGAACGCCGGTGCCGAGCGGACCGTAGAATTTATCAACGTTTCTTAGGGAGAGGGCGATGTCGTTCATGCCGCTTCTCCGTTCCGGATGGTGCCGTCGCCGCGCCCGCCGATGCCCATGCCGGTGGCTCGATCGAACAGACGCGCGGTGCTGGAATCGATGGCGATGTGAGCCGTTCCTTCCGACGGGCCGGGCGACCCGGCCGGGCGCGAGATCAGCACTTCCCGTCCGCCCTTGGTGATGGCCAGGGTCACGATCTTTTCGTTTAGCGGCGTTTCCGCCTCGATGACCACGGGGATAGCGGCGGGACTGCCGGCATCGACGAACCCGATCGCCTCGGGACGAAGGCCAAGGACGCAGTCCTTGCCCACCCCGGCGGCGTGCGCCGCGCCCAGCCGTACCGGGACATTCGAGATTTCGACGAACGGTCCCGCCCCATCCGATTTCGGCCGCACATCGAGAAGGTTGATCGTCGGATCGCCGAACAGCCGGGCGATGTCGATGCTGGCCGGCGTGTGGTAGATGTCTTCGGGGGTCCCGATCTGTTGGATCCGCCCCTCCGCCATGACCGCGATGCGGTCGCCCAGCGCCATCGCCTCCTTATAGTCCTGGGTCACGTAAACCACGGTGGCGCCACGGTCGGCCAGCAGGCGCGGCAGTTCCAGACGCATCTCGAACCGCAGCTTGGCGTCGACATTGCGCAGCGGATCGTCCAGCAACAGCAGCGGCGGCTGACCGACCAGGGCGCGGGCCAGCGCCGTGCGCTGTTTCTGCCCGTTCGACAGGGCGCGCGGCGCGTGGCCCAGGACATGCTCGATCTTGAGAAGCCGGGCGACGGCCTGAACGCCGGCCGCAATCGCGTCCTTGGGCTTGCGGTGCGCCTCCAGGGGGCTGGCGATGTTGTCGAACGCGTTCAGGTGCGGGAACAGCGCGAAATTCTGAAAGGCCATGCCGACGCCGCGATCCTCGGCCTCCACGTCGGCCATGTCCTCACCGCCGATCAGCACCTGCCCGTCGTCGGGGTGGATGACGCCGGCGATCAGGCGCAGCAGAACGGTCTTGCCGGCGCCCGACGGCCCGAACAGGACCAGCGTTTCGCCAGCCCCCACCTCCAGCGACAAATCATCGAGCACCGCTTGGCCCTTGTAGCGCTTGACAATGTTCTTGAGGGCAAGGCCGGTCATGCGCTCATCCCTTCACCGCGCCGAGGGACAGCCCCTCGACCAGATAGCGCTGGGCGTAGAGCGCCAGGGCCAGCGTCGGCGTGATCGACAGCACGATGGCCGCGGCGATCTGGCCGTACTGGATGCCCGACGCGGTGACGAAGGCGAGCGCGCCCACCGTCACCGGCTGCTTGTCGGCCGAGGCCAGGACCAGGGCGAAGACGAAGTTGTTCCAGGCGAAGATGAACGCCAAAAGCCCCGCCGCCGCGATGCCGGGCCCCGCCAGCGGCAGCGCGATCTTGCGGAAGGTCGCAAACCAGGAATGCCCGGCGATGCGGTAGGCGTATTCGACATCGACCGAAATATCCTCGAAATAACCGCGCACGATCCACAGGATCAGCGGCAGGCAGATCAGCTGATAGACCCAGATCAGACCGATATAGGTGTCGGCCAGGCCGATGGTCTGGAAGTACAGGGTCAGCGGCAGCAGCACCAGAAGCGGCGGCGCGAAGCGGAACGACAGCAGGGTAAAGGCGATGTCCTCCGACCCCCGGAACTTGTGGCGGGCGAAGGCATAGGCGGCCGGCACGCCGAGCAGCAGCGCCAGCGCCACCGATCCGACCGACAGCAGGACGGAGTTGCCGAGATTGCGCATGAAGGCGATGTCCAGCGATCCGGCCGCCGTGTCGAGCCGGCCGGTGATCAGCGCCTTGTAGTTGGTCAGGGTCGGCTCGAACACCAGCGAGGGCGGGATGCGCAGGATGGTCTCGTTGGTCTGGAACGACATCATGAAGATCCAGAACAGCGGGAACATGAAGAACAGAACGACGAGCGTGAGCGCAATCCCCCTGAGCACCCGTTCCAGAACGGTTGTGTGTTCCATGGCGCCCCCCTTCCCTATGTCTCGCCGCGGGCGCGTTCGCGCAGCCGCAGCCAGTTCTTGATGAAGATGTTGGACAGCAGATAGGTGATCGCCCACAGGATCATCAGCAGGGCCGCCGACCGCCCGACATTGGTCGACTGGAAGAAGTTGAGATAGGCCTCGACCTGGAACACCGTCAGCGTATCGCCCGGACCGCCCTGGGTCATGGCGTAGATGATGTCGAACTGCTGAATGGAGTCGAGCAGCCGGAACAGGGTGGCGGTCAGGATATAGGGCATCAGCATGGGCAGGGTGATGCGGAAGAACTGCTGCATGCGCGGCACGCCGTCCAGCGCCGCCGCCTCGAACGGCTGGGTCGGCAGCGACCGCAGCCCGGCCAGCAGCAGGATCATCATAAAGGGCGTGTAGACCCACATATCCACCAGCACCACGGTGAACAGGGCCGTCGACGGCGACGACGCCCAGCGGAAATCCTCGAACCCGATCAACATGGCGAAATAGCTGAGGATACCGAAGCCCGGGTTGGTCATCAGCTTCCACATCAGCGCCGCCAGCGCCGGTGCCGTCATCAGCGGCATCAACAGCATGATCGAAATGAAGTTGTTGAGCGTCGATCGCTTTTTCAGGAGCAGCGCGATCCCCAGCCCCAGCAACAGCTCGACGGTGACGGTGACGCCCGCATAGACCAGGGAAACCTGGAGCGTGTTCCAGAACCCCGGATCGGTCAGGAAATCGGCGTAGTTCTGTCCCCAGTTGAATTTCTGAGCCCAGGGCTGGCTGAGGCGGTAGCGCTGAAGCGAATACCAGACCGCCGTGAAGAACGGGATCAGAATGCCGATACAGACCAAAAGGGCCGGCAGGCTGAGGACATAGGGCAGCGCGCGGCGGCTGATCTTCCACCGCCTTGGTCCCGGTCGCGCCGTCGTTGCCATGGTCATGAATTGTTGTCGCCCGCTGTTCGTCCACCACCGATCGCCGCGCCACAAACGCCGCCGCATACCGGCATGCCGGGGCCAACGGTGCCCGCCGCCGCAATCGACGGCGGGCACCTTCGGCCATCACCAGTGTCTAGCCGAGATCGGCGTCTTTCAACTGGCGGTTCACGCTTTCCGCCAACTGGTCGAGGCCTTCATCGACCGGCACCTCGTTGGCGACCATCTTCTGCAAGGTCGCCGCCCATTCGGTGGTCAGATCGAAGAACAGCGGCTGGGCCGTGAAGTGGATCTTGGCCCCCGGCGCCGAAACGTCGTGCATTTCGACATAGCCCGGATAGCTCTTGTTCAGACGCTCGCGGAACACATCGTCGGCCCACACCGACTTGCGGACGGGATTGACGAAATCCATGGTCGCCGCGCCGAACAGGCCGTGCTCGGGACCGGACGCCCATTGCATGAAGTACCAGGCCGCGTCCTTGCGCTGGGACGACGAGGCCATGGCCAGCGACCAGATCCAGATGTTGGGTGTCGGCGCCGAGGCCTCGGGATTGGCGGCGAACGGGGCGTAGGCCAGCTGCCCCGCCATCTTGTTGTCGCCGCCGTTCATGAAGTAGCCCAGGATGTCGGCGTCGTAGATCATGGCCGAGGCGCCGGCGCCAAGGTCGGTGCCGACCTGGTACCAGGTGTAGGTGGACCAGTCCCGCGGGCCGCTGTCCTGGATCATCTTGACCCATTTGGCATGGAACTCCTTGGACACGTCGGTGTTCATCGCCGCCGACAGCTTGCCGTCGCCGTCGATATTCAGGTCCTTCTGGCCGTAGTTGGCGTATCCGGACAGGAAGCCTGGATGGATCGTCGCCCACGACCGCGACCCGCGCACGCCGATGCCGTAGACGCCATCCCTGGTCAGGGCCGACGAAACATCGATCAGCTCGTCCATGTTGGTGGGCACGCCGGCGCCCGCCGCGTCCAGCATGGCGGCGTTGTAGCTGAGGTTGTTCTGCTCGTAGCCCCAGGGAATGCACCATTGCTTGGCATCGGGCGATCCCAGCGCGCCGCCGGGCTGGCCGTTCCAGGCGCAGGATGCTCGCACACCCTCCAGCATGTCGTCCCAATTGTAGTTCGGGTTGGTCTTGTCGGGATCCATGATCCACTGGTTCAGATCCTCGATCCAGCCGGCAGGACCGTAGGTCCAGGTCATGTAGGCGCCGGTCATGAAGGCATCGTACTCCGACGACCCCGACGACAGGGCGGCGGTCACCTTGTCGAAATACACATCCTCGGGAAAGATGTCGTACTCGACCTCCATGCCCGACAACTCCTTGAACGATTGCAAATTGGCAATCATCGCATCGGCATAGGGGTGCTTGTTGAGAAGCAGCTTGACCGTGGTGCCGGAATGCTTCTTCCAGTCGAAATCGGCCGCCAGGGCGCGGGTGGCACTTAGATTGACGAGCACGCCGGCCGCCGAGGCCGTCAACCCCATGGCGCCCAGCCCTCTGATCAGGCCCCGCCGGTCGACGTTTCCTTTCAGAAAGGCTTGGATGAAGTCTTTCTCTCTTTCATACATCTGGACTGTTCCTCCTCGGGGTAGGGTTGTTCTTGATCGGAAGCCGGCTACCCGCCCGGCTGTTCCTCCACAAGCGCACGCGCCGTGCGCTCATCGGTGATGAGACCGCTGAGAAAGCGGCTTTGCAAAACGGATGCGATCGCCGGCGCCTTCATCCGGCCGCCGGCCACGGCGACGATCCTGCGGTTGCGCAGATCGTCGCGCGCCAGTGCCAGGGTGCGGTCGGACAGGCTGGTCTCGACCGGCGCGCCCGCGGCGTCGAAGAAATGGCCGAGCAGTTCCCCGGTTCCCTTGGCCCGCTTGACTTCCTCGATCTCCGCCCGCTCGATCATGCCGGTGGACACCAGAGAGGCCTCCGGTTCGGCCGTGCCGATGCCGCAAAAGAGAAGGCTGGCGCCGCGGGCCAGATCGAACACCTCCGACACGCCGCGCTGGGCCACCAGGATCCGCAGATCCTCCACCGTGTTGGCGAAGAACGGGACCGGCATGACATAGGCCTCGGCGCCGGTGCGCTCGGCCAGCCGATGGATGACGTCATGGGGATTGGCGGCGAATTTCCGGGTCAGCCCGCCCAGCAGGGACACAAACCGGGTCTGGCCGGCATTGGTGCGCGGCAGGTTGTCGACGCACGCCGCCAGCGTCCGCCCATGCCCCACACCGATCAAGGTGTTCTCGCCACGCTCGATCTCGCGCTTGAGAAACTGCCCGCCGGCGATGCCCAGGGCCCGCAGCGGCAGGTCCTGCTCGTCGAAATCGGGAACGACCTCGCAATAGTCCAGGCCATGGCGCCTGGTGATCTCGGCCTCCAGCGCCACGCATTCGGAAACCTCGCCGTCGATATAGACCTTGACCAAGCCCTCCTGGTTGGCCCGGGTGATCAGACGGTGGGCCTTGAGGCTGGTAAGGCCCAGTCGCCGCGCGACCTCGGCCTGGGTCAGGCCGCCGGCAAAGTGCAGCCAGGCCGCCCGAGTCGCCATGCTCGAATCGGCATCCCTGTCCGCTCCATTGCCCGAAGGGGCCACTCCCATCCTCCCCGCATGCCTCTGCGCATGATATTTTTATCGTGTTTTGAAAATATTTTCATGGGCGCCCGTGGATGTCAAGCGGCATGCCCTCTCCGGCCGGGAGTCGCCGCCTCACGCCAGCATCTTGGTATCGCCGCAGACCGAGATGGCCTGGCCCGAGATGGTGCGGCCGCGCGGGCTGGCCAGGAACAGGATCTGGTCGGCGATCTGGCCCGGCGTGACGTAGTCGCGGATCGAGGTGTAGGAGAACGCCGCCGCCTCGATCTCCTCGAAGCTCTTGCCCAGCCGCTGGGCCTTGGCCTCGAGCACCCGGCGCTGGCGGTCGCCCGCCACGATGCCGGGCAGGATGGCGTTGACCCGCACCCCGGCCGGCCCGAGCTCGATGGACAGCGACTTGGTCAGGCCGATGACCCCCCATTTGGCCGCCGCGTAGGGAGAGCGCAGGGCGAAGCCGAAATGACCCGCCTGGGACGACAGATTGATCATCGAGGCGTTGGCGCTGGCGCGCAGCAGCGGCGCGGCCAGGCGGGCGAAGTTGAACTGGCTGGTCAGGCACACGGCCAGGCACGAGTCCCACTGGTCGGGGTCGACCTCCTCCACCGGCGCCGTCGGCCCGGCGCTGCCGGCGTTGTTGACGAGAACGTCCAGCCCGCCGAGCGCCGTCGTCGCGGTGTCGAAGAAATCCGCCACCTGGGCGCGATCGGCGACGTCGCAGGCCGCGCCGCGGATGTCGGGGTCGCTGGTCTCCAGCGCCGCCAGCGCCGCCGCGTCGACATCGCACACCCAGACCGAGGCCCCTTCCCTGACGAACCCGCGCGCGATCTCCAACCCGATGCCGCCGGCCCCCGCGGTCACGATCACCCGGCTGCCCGTGAGTTCCAGATCCATGCTTTCTATCCCTTATTGCCAGTTTTGCCGGCCAGACGCCCGTGCCGGCCCCCGGCACTCTCTCACCGGACACCCCCGTCATCCAAACAAATGGCACAATGCGATCCGAGATTTCCGTCCTCGGTATCAGCGCCGGCGGCCCGGCCGCATTCAAGCCCTCCAGCGCGATGACGACCCGCCAATGAAAACTCTCTGGACCTTATCCCTGCTCGCTGCCCTCGCCGTTTTGCCCGCGCACACCGTTTACGGGTCGGACACCGACATAACGGCCATTGTCAGGCAGGCCGGGGTCGACCCCGAGACGTCCACGCTGATCATCGCGCGCCTGTCGGACCATTACACATGGACCAGCAACAAGAAACGCGTGGACACACCGTTTCCGCCGGCATCCACGTCAAAGATCCCCCACACCCTCATCGCCCTGGAAACCGGCTTGGCCGGTGTCTCCACCGCGTTTGCCTGGGATGGCGTCAGCCGTCCCATCGAGTCCTGGAACCAGGACCAAACGCTCGAGTCCGCCTATCGGCGATCCGCCGTGTGGGTTTACCAGCGCATCGCCGCCAGCCTGGGCGCCGAAACCACGGCGAGATGGCTCGGCCTTTTCGAGTATGGCAACCAGGACATCGGGTTGGAGGACGACCTGACCACCTACTGGCTGCTGGGCCCGCTGGAGATTTCCGCCAGACAGCAGATCGCATTTCTGGAGCGGCTGGCGCGGAGGGACCTGCCCCTGTCGGATGAAACCTTCCGCGCCGCACGGGTCATCATGCAGGCCGATGCCGGAGATGGCTGGACCCTGTTCGCCAAGACCGGATGGCGCCGGGACGGCAAGACCCAGGATATCGGCTGGTATGTGGGCTGGGTCGACCATACAGGCGCCGATCGGACCGAAACATACGTCTTCGCCTTCAACATGGACATGACCGGCGGCCCGGACCTGGCCAAGCGCGCCGAAACGGTTTACCGGGTGCTCGCATCGATCGGGGTTCTGCCAGCGGATATGGGGAACTGATCCCGACCGACACCGGATCCGGCCGATCCTGCCCACAGCGATAGCCGTGAACACCCCCGTGAAAACACGGGGACACATGACATGTTTTCCAACCTAAAGCTCATTCAGGTTCGAAAACAGGTATTGCGTCTCCGTACCAAGATGTCAGGTTTGCGGACGATGATATCCGCCGACATACTCCGACTCGAGACTATGCCAATATCAAAACCGATCTGGTTGAGGGCAAGGGGAACGTGGCAGCCAAAGGTGAGCGGAGAAAGACGCAGATCGTCGTGGTCGGTGGCGGCGCCGGCGGTCTGGAGTTGGTTCGGCGCCTCGGCAATCGTTTCGAACGCGACGGGTACGACATCATCCTCGTCGAGCGAAACCGCACGCATATCTGGAAGCCGCTGCTGCACGAAGTGGCGGCCGGCTCGCTGGATGCGAATATGGACGAAGTGGGCTACGGCGGCCACGGGGTGCGATGGGGCTACCGCTTCTTCTACGGCACCTTTGCCGGTATCGACCGGGAAAAGCGGCTGCTGCACACGGCTCCCCTGAAGGACGATGACGGCAGGGAAGTCATCGGCGCGCATGCGATCCGCTACGACTACCTCGTGCTCGCCGTCGGCGGGGTGTCCAACGACTTCGGTATTCCAGGAGTCCTGGAGCACGCTCTCTTCCTGGAAGACCGCCAGCAGGCGGACCATTTCCGCTCGAAGCTTCTGAATGCCTGCCTGCGCGTCACCCACAACGTCGCACAGGGCCAGACCGACAGCATGGTCAGGATTGCTATCGTCGGTGCCGGCGCCACCGGTGTCGAACTGGCGGCTGAGCTCTACAACGCCGCCCATGCGCTGAGCCACTACGGCCTGGAAGTCTTCGACGAAACGCGCCTCAAGGTCACCATTCTCGAAGCCGGCCCGCGCATCCTACCGGCCTTGCCGGAGAAGCTTGCCGAGGCCGCTGCCGCCGAGCTCGAAGCCCTTGGCGTCGAGATCCTCACCGGCACCATCGTGGAAGAGGTGCAGCCCGCTGCGGTGAAAACCAGGGATGGGCGAACCATCGACGCCGAGTTGATTCTGTGGGCGGCAGGCGTGAAGGGACCTGACTGTCTCTCGTCTCTCGACGGTCTCGAAGTGGACCGGAAAAACCGGCTCGTCGTCCGGCCAAGCCTGCAGACAACGCAGGACGAGCGAATCTTCGCCCTTGGCGACTGCTGCTCCTACACCCCGGACAATGAGGAGCACCCGATTCCGCCCCGGGCGCAGGCCGCTCACCAAATGGCGAACCGGGTCTTCGAGAATATCGTCTGCTTTACCGAAGGCCGCCCTTTGAGAGACTTCGTCTACAACGACCGCGGATCGCTTGTCGCGCTCAGCCGCTTCTCGACCGTCGGCAGCCTGATGGGCAATCTGGTCGGCGGGCGCATGGCGGTCGAGGGACGTCTCGCCCGCATCGCTTATGTCTCTCTCTACCGCATGCACCTCATCGCCATCCACGGCTGGATCAAGGGTCTTACCCTGATCCTGGTCGGCCACGTCAATCGGATCGTGCGGCCCAAGCTGAAGCTGCATTAAGGGTCGGCTTGCGGGGCCACCGGCATTGAATTCCGGGACATGGCTGCAATTCGACGTGTCCCCGTAGTGGGCACCGTACTCCCTGCCCTCGACGATTGATGTCGTGTGGAAACCGGGGGCGCTACGGGCCGCCCCGCCCGACGGTCTCGCGCGGCAGCTCGCCGAATTCCCGGCGATAGGACGCGGCGAACCGGCCGAGATGGGAAAAGCCCCATCTGAGGGCGGTATCGGCGACGGACGCCGCCCCCTCCCCGCCGGTCAGGTCGAGGCGGACCCGCCGCAGCCGCTCGCGCCGGAGGGCCTGCGTCGGCGACAGGCCGTAGGTGGATTTGTAGGCCATCTGAAGGGACCGCGCGGACACGCCGGCGGCCCGGGCGATGTCGAGCAGCGTGATCGGATCGGCGGCGCGGGCCCGGATGAAGTCCTCCGCCCGCCGCACCTGACGCGGCGGAATGCCAAGCCGCGCGTCGTCCATGAACATCGCCATGGTGCTGGGCTGATGCCGCAGGAACGTCTCGAGCAGGCGCTGTTCGTCGAAGGCCGTCTGGAGAGGGCGGCCGGACGACGCCTTGCCGCCCCGGTCGGCCGCATGGAACAGCGCGGCGGCGAGGCCCCGCCAGGCCCGCATCTCGGGGCGCGCGAAATCGATCAGCGGGTCGAACCGAAGGGGCCCCGGCAGGGCCCGGTCGGCCACTTGGCCGGCGAAGGCTAGGAACGGCGCCCTGCGCACCTGGATCAGGATCTGCGCGCATCCGGCCCACCACCGCATGCGGGTCGGAAGGTCGGCGTTGAGGACCGACGCGGTCCGAGGTCCGGTCAGGAATTCCCTGCGTCCGTTGCGGATCGTGGCGGTGCCCGCGACCGGGATCTGGATCAGGTAGAAATCCCCAAGCTCGCCGGGGTCGATCAGCACATCGGCCCCGTAGCGGATGTAGTTGAGGGAAATCATGTCGCCCGCGGCGTGGTGATGCGCGGCGCGGAACGCCCGGCGGTTGCCAATGATGTCCAACCGATGACGGCAGAATTTCTCGGCCACGCGCTCGCGCGCGCAATCCAGATCGTCCGACTGGAACAGGACGTGGCTGGACAGCGGCACCCTGCCGGGCGGCTCCATCGCGGCGTTCATCGGCCGATTGTACCCGTTCCGCGCCCGCGTCCAAGCGGCCGGCGAGGCCCAATGTCGCACCGCGCGGTTTTTTTCGTTTTTCGGATAACGGCGCGAACCGGGCATGGGCCCCGCCGCCCGAAGCGCCTAGTCTGACGGCGCGCCGAAACAAAAGGCGCGAACAGGGAAACATGGCGACAGGGATGGGAGACCTCCATGAGCAAGGACCTCGAAAAGGGCATCACCCGAGACGGCACCGGATTTGCCGGCACCACGTGGAACATCCTGGGGCAGGTCTATTTCCCCAAGGCGGTCTGCGAGTCCACCTTCGCCTTCGAGACCAACAGCGATCCGGGCCAGTTCGTGCCGGTTCACGTTCACCCCACCCAGGACGAGTTCATCCTGGTCCAGGAGGGGGAATTGGATCTGAAGCTCGACGGCCAGTGGGTGAAGGCCAAGGCCGGCGACCTGGTGCGCATGCCGCGCGGCATTCCCCACGGCTATTTCAATAAATCGGACAAGCCGGCGCGGGCGCTGTTCTGGGTGTCGCCGGCGCGCAAGCTGAAGGCGCTGTTCGAAAAGATCGACACCCTCACGGACCCGGAAGAGGTGGTGAAGATATCGGCCCGGCACGAAGTCGATTTCCTGCCGCCCGACGCCAACGCCTGACGGACCGCCGAGGGAGGAGTGTCGACGATGGTCGATAAGAAGACGGTCTGCGTCATCGGCGCGGGCGTGAGCGGGCTTGCCGCCGCCAAGGCGTTCCGCGAGCGGGGCCACGACGTAACGGTTGTCGAGCGCGGCGACGATCTGGGCGGGGTGTGGGATCCGGCGCGGTCCTACCCGGAGGTGCAGACGCAAAGCCCGAAGGATCTCTATCGCTACACCTCGGCCCCCATGCCCGACAGCTATCCCGAATGGCCGAAGGGTCCGCAGGTTCACGCCTATCTGGACGCGTTCGCCCGCGACAACGGCATCGCGCCCCTGATCCGCTTCGGCACGGCGGTGACCGGCATGGACCGCCGCGCGGACGGTCGCCCCGGGTGGACCCTGGCCCTCGCCACCCCGGACGGCGCCCGGCGGGAGGATTTCGACTTCGTCGCGGCCTGCACCGGCCAGTTCAGTGAGAAGAAGACCCTGTCCCATCCGGGCCAGGACGATTTTGTCGGCGCCGGCGGCACGGTCATGCATTCGTCGGACTACCACGATCCGGCGACGCTGCGCGGCAAAAACGTCGTCGTCCTCGGCTTCTCCAAATCGGCCACGGACATCGCCGTCAACGCGGTCCATGCGGGTGCCGCGTCGGTCACAATCGTCTATCGGGAGTCGGTCTGGCGCATCCCCTACTTCATCGGCGGCCTGATCAACTTCAAGCGGATCCTCTATATCCGGGCGCAGGAGAGGATGTTTCCGGGATGGGGGCAGACGCCCCTCACCCGGTTCGCCCACGCGGTCGCCAAACCGCTCGTCTGGGCCAACTGGCGGGCGCTGGAAAGCCTGCTCACGATCCAGCTCAAGCTGAAGAAGACCGGGCTTCGGCCGAAGACGCCGATCGAAACCGGCATAAACTGCTCGGTGCCCATCGTCACGCCGGGCTTTTTCGATCTGGTCGCCGACGGGCGCATCCGGGCCATTCAAGGAACGTTAGACCGTTACGAGGGACGGACCATTGTGCTTTCCGGGGGCCAGCGGATCGATGCCGACATCGCCATCCTGGCCATCGGATGGATCCTCGGCGTCCCCTTTCTGCCGGAGCACTACCGCCGCAAGCTGGTCGAGCCGGACGGGCAGTACAGGCTCTATCGCCTCATCGCCAACCCCGATCTGCCCGATATGGGCTTTGTCGGCTTCAATTCCTCCTTCTGCTCGGTGCTCTCCTCCGAGCTCGCCGCTAACTGGCTGGCGCGGTACGCCGACGGCATGCTGGCGCGGCAGCCGACGGCGCGGGAGATGACCGACAATATCGAGATGATGCTGGCCTGGAGACGGACGGAGAGACCGGCTGCGGGCGTCTATGGCGGCCTGTGCGTGGCGCCCTATCATTTCAAGCACTTCGACGAGTTGCTTGCCGATATCGGCGCGGTCAGGCGGCGGCGCAATCCCCTCGCCGAGACCCTGACGCCCCCCAACGCCGACGCCTATGGCCGCTATCTGCAAAGCGCACCGGACTATCGCGCCGCGTGATTCCGGACCGGGACCCCGCGTTCAGGGCCTTTCCGATCCTCGCCCGCGCCGACGCCGCCGTTTCCCGTTCGTGTCCCGCTTTCAAAGGCTTCAGAAGCCGCACTAAAACCGCCCTGTGTCGTTCCAGATGCCGATGCGGGGTGCACCTTGCAGAACATGGAGCCGCGCCCCCCAATGGGACAGGCCCGCCGTGGCTGAACACAGGCTGCAGGAAAGATTCTTGTCCAAATCCTTCTTCTCCACGTCGAGGGGCTTCGTGAGATGCCAGGTCGCGCCCGGTTCCGTGCGCGCGTCGCCGATCAGCATCACGGTCCCCCGCCGTCGGTTTCCATCGGCTTTAGCACGGGCGATACTCGCGGCCGGCTTCCGGGTCGTCGGTCGCATAGGGCAGCGCCAGCAGATCGGCCCACGCCGCCTCTGGGACCGGCCATTCCGCCCATTCGGTGGTCTGCGTCACCCGTTCAGGTTTGGACACCCCGCAAATCGTCGACGTGACGCGGCTGTCGCGCATGGAAAACTGAAGCGCCGCCGCCCCCACGGGCACCTCGTGACGCGCGCAGATGCTTTCGATGGCCCGGACCGGCGCCATCTGGTCGTCTGTCGCGTCCTGATAGGTGATCCGCGTCGATGCCGCCGAACCCTTGGCAAGCACGCCGCCGGCGTATGGCGCGGCGTTGAAGATGGCGATACCGCGCGCCTGGGCGTCGGAAAACATCTCGTCCGCGGCGCGGTTCAGCAAGGTAAAGCGGTTATGGCTGATGAGCGCGTCGAAGTCCCAGTTCGGCAGAAGATCCATCATCAACGGCAGCTTGCCCATGGCCAGGCCGACCGCCGCGACCAACCCTTCTTCCTTCATCTTGCACAGCTCGTCCAGCGCGCCGCCCGACATCGTGATCTCCCGCAGGTCGCGGCAGTATTCGGGGTCGTGCAGATGCAGGATATGGAGACGGTCCAGACCCAGCGCCTCGAGGCTTTCCTCGACCGACCGCCGGGCGCGATCCGCATCGAGCCGATTGGTCTCCATGTCCCGGTCGATTTTGGTCGCCAGAACGCACCCCGCGGGCAATCCGCCCAGTTCCGCGATCACGGCGCCCACCCGTTTCTCGCTGCGTCCCATGCCGTAGTTGCGCGAGGTGTCGATGAAACTCCGCGGCGCGGCCAGGATGGCCCGGACCGTGGCGCGCGCCTGCTCCTCCCCCACCTCGTAGCCGTAGGTGTCCGGCATGCTGCCCAGAGGCGAGGTTCCAAAGCACAGGCTGGAGACGGCAAACGGCAATCGCGCCGCTGTCCGTATCTGGACCGTCATGGGGTCTTCTCCCGTTCGCCAAGTTCACCCGTGTCGACGACCAAAGCGTACCAGCGGGTGGGCTTTTTTCAATCGGTTGCATCCTGCGACGCGCTCAGGACCCTTTGCAGGACGGCCCGGGGGCCGTTCGCCCAGAGATCGCGCAGGTGGATGGCGAACGCATCGGCAAAGCGCGGTTGGCCGGACAGATCGCCAAACACGTCGCGGATGTTGAGAAAAAGAATGGGGTCGGTTCTTGCGTCGAGAGCGGTGGCGGCGAGTTGATCGGCGCGTTCATCCTCCAGGACGATGCCCGAGCCGGTTTCGGCGCTCGCGGCGCAGTACCGGCACCAAAACGCTACCTCGAGGGCAAGGCCGTCACACGGCAGACCCTTGTCCAAGGCATCCCTGACGGTGGGCAGGATGAACTTCGGTTGGCGGTTCGACCCATCGAAACACAGCCGCCCGATCGTGTCGGCAACCGCCGAATTCGAGAACCGCCGCGCACAGGTCCCCAGATAATTGTCCAGATCGACCTCCGCGATCGGCGGCAGCACCGGAATGATTTCGGACCGGCCCAGATGCATCAGCCAGCCGCGAATGTCGGGGTCGGCCATCGCCTGGTGACCATATCGGTAGCCCAACAGCGCCGACGGATAGGCGATGGTCGCATGGCCGCCGTTGAGGATGCGCAGCTTCATCAGCTCATACGGTGTCACGTCGTCGACGAACCGAACGCCGACCTTTTCCAGCGCCGGGCGGCCGTGCGGGAACCTGTCCTGAAGGACCCATTGACGAAACGGCTCGCACATCACGGGCGCGGCATCCTCGATTCCGAACTCTTCGGCCACCCGTCTGCGTTCCCGTTCGCCGGTGGCCGGTGTGATGCAGTCCACCATGCCGTTCGGAAAAGCCACCTCGCTGGCAACGCGCGCGGCAAGCTGCGGCGTTGCCAGCGACGCCAACCCCAGCACGGCCCGGCGCGTGATATCGCCGTTTTCCGGCAGGTTGTCGCACGACATGACGGTGAAGGGCGCCTGGCCGGCATCGAACCGCAGGCGCAGGGCGGCAAGCAGGATGCCGAACACCGTCTTCGGGGCATCGGGGTGGGCCGCATCGTGGACGATGTCGGGATGATCGCGCTGGAAATCGCCATTCGTCGCATCGATGAAATAGCCGCCCTCGGTGATCGTGAGCGACACGATACGGATGGCCGGATCGCACAAGCGCCGGACCAGCAGACCGGCATCGACGGGCAGCATGTCGATCATGGCGCCCGTGACCCGGGCGCTCAAACCCTCCGGGTCCAGCTCCACCACCGTGGTCAGCCAGTCCTGACCGGCCAGCCGCTCACGCACATTCCCATCCGCGGGCCTGACACCCGCGCCGACGATGGCCCAGTCGTGATCCTCGCCCGCCTCGAAAAGCCGATCCAGATAGACCGCCTGATGGGCCCGGTGAAAGTTGCCGACACCGATGTGCACGATGCCGGGCGTCAGCGCCGCCCGGTCGTAGGATGGACGCGCGACCGCAGCGGGAAGATCGCCGAGCGTCGCCAGGGACAGCCGAACCGCCATATCAGCTCATCCAGTTCCCGCCATCGACGTTGTAGGTTTGGGCGACGACGTAATCGGCCTCGCGGCTGGCCAGAAAGATCGCCATGCCGGTCAGATCGGCGGCCTTACCCATGCGCCCGAACGGAACCGCCTCCCCCACCCGACGTTTCTTTTCACCGGGACGCAGGCCTTCGGCCCGGGCGAACAGCGCATCCACATGGTCCCAATGCTCGCCATCGACGACACCGGGGGCGATGGCGTTCACGTTGATGCCGTGAGCGATCAGGTTCAGGCCGGCCGACTGTGTCAGGCTGATGACAGCCGCCTTGGTGGCGCAATAGACCCCGACCAAGGGCTCGCCCCGCCGCCCCGCCTGGGACGCCATGTTGATGATCTTGCCGCCCTTGCCGCGCGCGATCATCGCCCTGGCGACGGCCTGCAGCGTGAACAGCACCCCCGCGACGTTGACCGAAAAAAGCCGATCATAGCTGTCGCGGGTGATGTCCGTGATCGCGGCGAGATCGAACAGGGCGGCGTTGTTGATGAGAATGTCGATCCCGCCATGGTCGGCGACGACCCCGTCGACGCAGGCCTCGATGGATCCCTGATCGGTGACGTCCAGGTGAACGGCGTGGGCGGCGGTCCCGATCTCCGCCGCGGTCCGCGTCGCGGCGTCGAGATCGATATCCGCGATCACGACCGTGGCGCCCTCACCCACATACGCCTCGGCAAAGGCGCGGCCGATGCCGCGGGCCGCGCCGGTGATCAGTGCGATCCTGCCCGCCAGCCGCGTCATGCGATCCGCAGTCCGTCGGCATCGAAACGATGCAGCTTGTCCATCTCGGGCGTCAGATGGATCGTGTCGCCGTGGTGCACGTCGACATCGCCGCCGATCCGAACGGTTATGGTTTCGGCCAGGCCGGTGTCGTGGATATGCAAGAACGTATCCGATCCCAGATGTTCGGAAACGCCGACGCGGCCCTTCCACAGGCCGTCGGTCTTCGAGATCTGCGTGTGCTCGGGGCGGATGCCGATGGTGGCGGCGTTTTGCTTCTGCGCCTCCGCGCCGGCGATCAGGTTCATCTTGGGCGATCCGATAAAGCCGGCGACGAAGACGTTGCGGGGGCTGCGATAGAGGTCCAGCGGGGTGCCCGCCTGCTCGATCCGCCCGGACTGCAGGACGACGATCTTGTCGGCCATGGTCATGGCCTCGACCTGATCGTGGGTGACGTAGATCATCGTCGTCTTGAGCTGATTGTGAAGCTCGCTGATCTCCAGGCGCATGTTCACCCGCAAGGCGGCGTCGAGGTTCGACAGCGGCTCGTCGAATAGAAACGCGGCCGGTTCGCGGACGATCGCCCGGCCGATGGCCACGCGCTGGCGCTGACCGCCGGACAGCTGCCCGGGGCGCCTGTCCAGATAGTCGGTCAGGTTCAGCACGGCCGCCGCCGCCTCGACCTTCCTGTCCTGGGTCTCCTTGTCCAGCCCCGCCATCCGCAGCGGAAAGGCGATGTTCTTGCGCACCGACATGTGGGGGTACAGCGCGTAGGACTGGAACACCATGGCCAGCCCACGCTTGGCGGGCGGCACCTCGGTGGCCTGCCGTCCGTCGATCCGGATCTCGCCGCTGGTCACGTCCTCCAGCCCCGCGATCAGGCGCAGAAGCGTGGACTTGCCGCAACCGGACGGACCGACGAAGACGACGAATTCGCCATCGTCGATTTCCAGATCGAGCGGCGGGATGACCTGAACCTCGCCGAAGCTCTTGGTGATTTGGCTGAGAGAGATATTACCCATCGATTTGGATCCTATTCTGCGGTCACTTGACGGCGCCGAATGTCAGGCCGCGGACGAGTTGTTTCTGACTGAACCACCCCATGATCAGGATCGGTGCGATGGCCATCGTGCTTGCCGCGCTGAGCTTGGCGTAGAACAGGCCCTCGGGGCTGGAATAGCTGGCGATGAACGCGGTCAGCGGGGCCGCGTTGGCGGCCGTCAGGTTCAAAGTCCAGAACGCTTCGTTCCAGGCCAGGATGATGTTGAGGAGCAGGGTCGAGGCGATTCCCGGAACCGCCATCGGCGTCAGGACATAGAGAATTTCCGACCGCAGCGACGCGCCGTCCATGCGCGCCGCCTCAAGGATCTCGCCGGGAATTTCCTTGAAATAGGTGTAGAGCATCCAAACGATGATCGGCAGGTTGATCAACGTCAGGACGATCACCAGCCCCGTGCGGGTGTCCAGAAGGCCGGTGTCCCGGAAGATCAGATAGATCGGCACCAGCACGCCGACCGGCGGCAGCATCTTGGTGCTGAGCATCCACATCAGGACGTTCTTGGTGTGTTTGCTGGGAACGAACGCCATGGACCACGCCGCCGGGATGGCGATCGCCAGGCCGATCAGGGTCGAGCCAAGCGAAATCACGATGGAATTCCAGAAGTGCCGGAAATAGTCCGACCGTTCCTGCACCGTCGCGTAATTCTCGACCGTCCAGTCAAAGATCAGAAACGAGGGGGGCGAGGCGATCGCCTCCGCCTCGGTCTTGAAACTGGTCAGGATGGTCCAGAGGATCGGAAAGAAGATCAGCAGACCGATCCCCCAGGCGCACGCGGTATAGGCGATCTTGCGGTTGGTGGTTACGGCGCGGGCCATGCCTCGGTCCTTCTATTCCTTGCGACGGATTTGGCTGTTCGAACGCTGCCGGTTTCCGGTAGTGCCGATCTCACGCATCGAGGTTCCTGCCGATCATCCGCATGAGAAAAACCGCCACGATGTTGGCCAGAATGATGGCCACGACCCCGCCGGCCGATCCGCGACCGACATCGTATTGCAGCAGGGACTGCGCATAGACGAGGTAGGTCAGGTTCGTCGATGCGGTGCCCGGACCGCCGTTCGTCGTTACCAGGATTTCGGCGAAGATCGACAACAGGAAGATCGTCTGGATCAGGATGACCACGGTGATGGCGCGCGACAGGTGCGGCAGCTTGATGAACCAGAACCGGCTCAAGGCGCTGGCGCCGTCCATCTCCGCCGCCTCCAACTGTTCGCTGTCCAGCGACTGCATGGCGGTCAAAAGGATCAGGGTGGCGAACGGCAGCCACTGCCAGCTCACGATGCCGATGATCGAGGCAAGCGGCGCCTGACTGAGAAAATCGTAAGGCTGCAGACCGATCGCCTTGAGAAAGTTGGCGAACAGGCCGTTGACCGGGTTCATGAACATGTTCTTCCAGACCAGCGCGCTGACGGTCGGCATCACGAAGAACGGGGCGATCACCAGGATCCGCACGATTCCCCGCCCCCACATCGGCTGGTCGAGCAGCAGCGCCAGCAGCACGCCCAGAACGACGGTGATGATCAGCACGCCGCCGACCAGCAGCAGAGTGTTCACCAGCGCGTGGGTAAAGGCGGGGTTGGTCAGGAAACTTTCGTAATTGCGCCAGCCCACCCAGCCCTGCTGATCCGGCGACAGCAATCGGTAGCGGCGAAACGAGAAGTAGAGAGTCAGGCACAGGGGAATCAGCATCCAGCCCAGCAACAGGGTGACGGCGGGCGAGATCATGGTGCGGGCGGCGGTGCGGGAATGCTGGGTGGACATGAGTGGTCAAAGCCCCCTTATCTGGATCTAAGAGACCGTTTGCGAATAGGGCACGGTCCGCGCCGCCCTGGCGCGGGCTTGGGCCAGGAGGGGGCGGCGCGCTGGCTACTCATATCCCCGCCTCCCCAACGATGCGGACCATGTTCTTTTCGCCAACGGTCTCCAGGGCGGCGCCAAACGTAAGCGACGGCGCACGGCCGGACCCAACCCGTCGGACCGGATGCATCTGACCTGACCGCAGCGGCAGCGAAGACGAAGGGGCCGGGCCACGCGGTCCGGCCCCTTTGAGGTCAGTCGATGTACCCGGCGTCCTCCATCTCGACCAGGGTCAGAGCCTGCGCGTTCGCAAGCGCGTCCTCGACCGAGGTCTGGCCGGCAAGGGCCGCCGCGAATTGCTGGCCCACGGCCGTGGCGATTCCCTGGAATTCAGGGATAGCGACGAACTGTATTCCGACATACGGCACCGGATCGACCGTCGGGTCGGTCGGATCGGCGGCGTTGATGCTGTCGAGCGTCATCTGCGCGAAGGGCACCTTGGCGTATTCCGGGTTCTCGTAGAGCGACGTGCGTGTGCCCGGGGGAACATTGGCCCAGCCTTCGTTCTCGGCGACGAGAGCGAGATATTCCTTCGACGTCGCCCATTCGACGAACTTCTTGGCGGCGTCCTCGTTGTCGGTGCCCGCCGGGATGGCCAACGACCACGCCCAGAGCCAGTTGCTCCGCTTGCCAAGACCATTGTCGGGGGCCAGGGCGAAACCGACCCGATCGGCGACTTCGCTGTCATTAGGGTTGGTCACGAACGACGCGGCGACGGTGGCGTCGATCCACATCCCGCACTTGCCGGTCTGGAACAACGCCAGGTTTTCGTTGAAGCCGTTGTTGGCGGCACCCGGAGGACCGGCGTCGTTCATCAGGTCGACGTAGAAATTCAGCGTATCGGCCCAGGCCTGCGAGTCGAACTGGGGGTTCCAATCCTCGTCGAACCAGCGCGCGCCGAAGCTGTTGGCGGTGGCGGTCAGGAAGGCCGCGTTCTCGCCCCAGCCGGCCTTGCCGCGCAGACAGATGCCGTAGATCTCGTTGTCCTTGTCGGTCATGGCGCGGGCGGCCTCGGCGATGAAATCCCAGGTCGGGGCGTCGGGCATGTCCATCCCGGCCTTTTCCATCAGGTCCGTGCGGTACATCACCATCGACGACTCGCCGTAGAACGGGGCCGCGAAAAGCTCGCCGTCGACGGTCAGGCCGTCGCGGATGGGGGGCAGGATGTCGTCGATGTCATAGCTTTCCGGCAGATCGTTGAGCGACACCAGCCAGCCTTGCTTGCCCCAGATCGGAACCTCGTAGGTACCGATGGTCATCACGTCGTACTGCCCGCCCCTGGCCGCGATGTCCGTGGTCACACGCTGACGCAGAACGTTTTCCTCCAGCGTCACCCATTCCAATTCGATATCGGGGTTCTTGGCGGTGAAATCGGCGGTCAGGCCTTGCATGCGGACCATATCGCCGTTGTTGACGGTGGCGATGGTCAGGGTTTCCGCGCCGGCCGCGAACGATACCGCCGACAACGCCGTTGCGCCCAAAAGAGCGCGGGTCGAGATTTTCATGTATTCCTCCCTAAAGAGCACGAAGGGCATATGCCAACGGGCTGAGCATATACTCAGCCTAAGGGACCTCCTTGTCAACAGGCTCGACATCCTGTCATCGGAACGAGTGCGGACGGGATCACCGCGACGGGGACTGCAGGATACGCTCCGCGGTTGCCTCGTTGGTGATCAGGGCGTCGATCAGGCGACCTTTCAGCGCCCCCCGGATTGCCGCAACCTTGCCGGCGCCGATGGCGATGCCGACAACGGGATTGGTGGCGTCGGGACGCAGGGGCGCGCTGAGAACCCTTTCGTTAAATCCCGTTGCTATGACCGTGCCGTTCTTGTCGAACACCCAGCTCGTGATCTCTCCGACGCCTCCGGCCGCCTCGAGGGCGCGTAGGTCGCGCTCGCCGACAAATCCATCCTTGATCAACGGTCCCTCATCGTCGATCTGACCGACCCCAACAAACGAGATATCCGCGTGCCGACACAGCTCGAGCGTGTGGCGCACCGGGGGCAGGGCGTGCAGCATCTCCAGTTCGTTCCGGTCGGCGGCCAGAACCGGCAACGGCATGGGATAGTGCCGCGCATTCACCCGTTCGGCCATGCGGACGACGACGTTGTAGGAGGACGCCGCGCCGTCGTTCATCATGTTCCCAAGAAGCGACACGATACGGTGCTGCGGGCAGTCCATGATCGGCAACTGTTCGACACAGGCGCGCAGCGCCCTGCCCGTCCCCAGCGCGATGATCTTTGGCTCCGGCGATTTCAGGTACTGCTCCATGATCGCCGCCCCGGCGATCGCCACGCCGGTCAGCAGGGCGGGAGCGTCGGGATCGCTGGGCACGACCTCGCAGTACCGCGTGTGGTAGGCGGCGCGGATCTGATCGGCCAATTCCATGCACCGGGCGATGGGATGGTCGACCCGCACCTTGACCAGCCGCTCACTGATGGCAAGCGAAACAAGCCGCTGCGCGGACTGGCGCGACACCCCAAGCTTGCGCGCGATCTGATCCTGGGTATTGCCCGCCACATAGTAGAGCCAGCCGGCCCGGGCCGCTTCGTCCAGCCGTCCGGCATTATTGCTTGCCTTGTCGCCCATGGCTCGCGCCCATCCTTTGCTGGCACTCCGTTCGGGGCTCCGCCGAACCAGGCCTGACCAAACCGTGAGTTTTCCGCCGCATGATCAGCGGCAAGATGGCCAATACCTATACCGAACAAGGGGCCGTCACCGATAGAGCGGATAGTCGGGAACCAGGGTCGTCGTGGGAGTCCCGCGGCCACAGCGGTATCGCGGCCCTCAACGTCCTCCTATGCGCACCGTCACGGATGGGACGGCGCGGCGAAGGGTGAAATGCCGCGTTCGATCACCCGGCCCTCGCCCGGCTGCGACAGGATCTTTCCATCGTCCATCGCCACCCGACCACCGGCGATCACCATGACCGGCCAGCCCGTGACCTCAAAGCCCTCCCATGGTGTGTAGTCGGCGCCATGCTGCATGTTCTTCTGCTGGATCGTCTCTTTGCGGGTCGGGTCCCACAAGGTGATGTCGGCGTCGAAACCGACGCCGATGGAACCCTTGCGCGGATAGAGGCCGTACATGCGGGCATGATTGGTGGCGGTCAGGGCCACGAACTGTTCGGCCGTGATGCGGCCCTTGGAGACGCCCTCGGAAAAGAACACCGGAAGGCGCGTTTCGACGCCGGGGATGCCGTTGGGCACCCAGCGGAACGATGTCTTCGCCTTGGGGTGCTGCTTGCCGTCCTTGCCCTCGTAGCGGAACGGACAATGGTCGGACGAGAAGGTCTGGAAAATGCCCTGGGTGATGCCTTCCCAGATCGCTTCCTGGCTCGCCTTGTCCCGTGGCGGCGGCGAGCAGACATATTTCGCGCCGCTCATGTCCATGTTGTAGCCCTTCAAATCCTCCTCGGTCAGCGTGATGTACTGGGTGCACGTTTCGCCATAGACCTTGAAGCCGCGACCCTGGGCCCACCTGATCTGTTCCATCGCCTCGCGGCCCGACACATGCACGATCATGATGGGAACGTCGACAAGCTGCGCGTGGCTGATGGCGCGGTGGGCGGCTTCGCGCTCGACGATCTCAGGGCGCGACGCGCCATGGTAATAGGGCGCGGTCTGGCCCGCTTCTTCCAGCCGCTCTGTCATGAAGCGGATGGCGTCGTAGCCTTCGCAGTGAACCATCACCAGCGCCCGCTCACGGCGCGCGACGTCGAACACCTCAAGCAGTTCGCGGTCGTTCAGCACCAAATCGTCATAGGTCATGAACACCTTGAACGAGGTGTAGCCGTCCTTGACCAAAGCCGGCAGTTCCTGACCCAGCACCTGCGGCGACGGGTCGGAGATGATGAGATGGAACGCCGTATCGATATGGCAGCGGCCCTCGGCCCTGGCGCGATAGGCTTCGACGGCGGCGCGCAGGCTGGTGCCGCGTTCCTGAAGGGCAAAGGGCATGACGAACGTGTTGCCGCCGGCCAGCGCGGCACGGGTGGCGCTTTCGAAATCGTCGGCCATCGTGATGCCCGGCCCGGACGGCTGTTCGATATGCACATGGCTGTCGATGCCGCCCGGCATGACCAGCAGACCATCGGCATCGATTTCGCGCTTGGCGCCGGTGATCGCATCCCCCAGGGCGACGACGCGGCCGTCGCGAATGCCAACATCGGCGCGCACGCTGTCGCCCGCCGTGACCACGGTTCCGCCGCGAATTGCAAGATCGTAATCGGCCATGGACTCGTGTCCCTTCTCGGTTTGCAAAAAGACCGGCCCGTTTTCGAGACGGGCTCTCAACGATCAAAGCATCTCAAAGCGGATCGGCTGCGCGCCTTCCCACAGGGCCTTGCGGCCGACCTCGGGCAGGTTCTCCAGCCCTTCACGCAGGGTGATGAAATGGTTGCCCGCCAGTTGTCCCATCTTGGAGGAAAAATCGACGCCGCCGTAGGCCAGCAATATCTCGGTTTCGCTGATGCCGCCGGGGTACAGGATGATGTGACCCGGCGCCGGGTGGCTTGTGTGGTTTTCGTAGCCGACGCCAAAATCGGTGTCGCCCAAGGGCACCCATACGCCTTCCCCGCTCCAGCGCACATGCACCACCTGGCTGTCATAGGGCATGTGGGCGCGAAAGGCCGCGACGGTCTGGGGCGCAAGAGCGGTTTCGAAATCGCCGAGAAACGTGAAGCCCGCGGCGGTCACCTTGATATCCATTGTACTTCCTTCTGTATGCGAGGGTTGGTTACATCGTTCCGACCAAGCGGTCCGGCGAAAAACGTCGATAGGCCGCGGGCAGGCTGCCGCCCGCGACGGTTTCGGCGGCGATCTTGCCCAGCAGGGGACCAAGCGTATAGCCGTTGGCGCCCGCCACCACCACGGCGCCGGGTAGGCCGGGCAAGGGACCCAGAAGCGGCGCGCCGTCGATGTCCACATTCATCGCCGCCCAGGACCGCAGCGCATGAAGCCCGCTCAAGGCCGGCACCACCCGCTCGGCGACCCACAGATTGCCTTCCAGGCTGTCTTTGAGAATGCGCGGGCGTCCTGTGCCGGCAACCGTTCCCGCCGACCAGGCACCGCCGATGATGATGTTGCCGGCGGCCGCCTGCTTCATGGTCAGATGGCGGTCGGCATGGGCCAGAAGACAGGGCGCGATCGGCGGCGCGGTTTCGGTGACGATCATCTGCAGCGGCGCGCCGTCGACCGGCAAATGGACGCCCAGCATGGCGCCCAGCGCACCCGTCCAGCCACCCGCCGCCAGCACGATGCGGCGCGCCTTGAGCAGGCCGGTGTCGGTTTGAATGGCGTAGCCATCCGGTTCATGGCCAAGATCGACGACCCGAACGCCTTCGAAGAACCGTGCGCCGTTGTCGCGGGCGGCGCGGGCCAATGCCGGCGTCGCGAGCAACGGGTTGATCTTGCCCTCGCCGGGGCACCAGGCACCGGCGACCATGCGCGAGGATACCGCGGGCGCCACCTTGTGAATGTCGGCGGGACCGACAAGCTCGACCTCGATGCCATGGCGGCGCTCGGAGGCGATTTTCCGCTTCAGAAAGTCGATATGGTCAGGGTCCTCGGCCAGCATCAAGCCGCCGGTCAGCGCGATCTCGAAGGGCGTGCCGAGCGATGTCTCGAGCTCCAGCCAAAGCGCGATCGCGTCGCGCTGCAGGGGGAGGGTTTGCAGGAGCGCGTCGCCGCGCCTCCCTGTCTTGGCACCGAAATCGAAGGACAGGAGCTGCAGATGCAGGCTTCCGGCATTGCCGCCGGATGATTCACCGTTGATGGCGCCGCGGTCGAGCACCACGGTATCCAGGCCCAGTTCGCTGGCCCGCAAGGCCGCCGAAACCCCCATGATCCCCGCCCCGATGATGGCCAGATCGGCTTGTCCGGGCAGGTCGACGGCCTGCCCGCCGCCGAGGTCGGGCTTGCGTATCGTCGGCGCCTCGGCCTTGCGGTGCCCGCCCCATTCCGGTTTTTCCATCGCCAGAGCCGCTATCGGGACTGGGCGGGCCGGCGCCTGTGGCGCGAAAAGCTCCTCGTCGCGGGTGAGCTGCGACGCCGGACCACTGCAGTAGCGGCCTTGGCAGCGGCCCATGCCAAGGCGTGTTTCCCGCTTCAACGCCCCCAGGCTGCGGGCCCCCCGGGCGATGGCTTGCCGTGCCGCGCCAAAGCTGACGCTTTCGCACCGGCACAGGATGGCTCGATCGGCCGGCTCTGGCCGGTTCGGGGCCGTGTAGGCCGTCCAAAGGGCGCGCTGGAACCCCCTCGCCCGCGCCAGCCGCCGCCGGGGGGCGCCATCGGTGACGGGGTTGGCACCCAGCCAGCCGAGCGCCGCATGCGCCGCGATCTGGCCCTGCGCCAAAGCCACCTGGGCGCCGCCCATGCCGCCACCGTCACCGGCGATCCAAATGCCGGGTTTGGAGCTTGCGCCCTCGCCATCGCGCCGTGGGACAAGGAAGCCGCTGACCGGGTCCTTGTCGCACTCGCAGCCAAGTGCGCGGGCAAGTTCGGCCTGCGGCAGGAAGCCTTCGCCCACGCACGCCGTATCGACGGCAAACGCACACGTTTGCTGGCCACCGTCGACGGCGCCAAGGCGGACCGTTTCGACCTTGCCGCCGCCGTCGAAAGCGGTGACCTGCCAACCCTCCAGAAGCGGCACGCCGGCGCGCCACAATGCAGCCCGCATGCCGGCACCCTTGGCAACCAGGTCCGGTGCATACCAGGCACCGGCCGCCAACCGCGCCGCCTTTATCAAGCGCCCCGGTTCGCCCCGCTCGACCACCGCCAGCGGTGGGGTCCTAAGCCTGATCAACTCGGTCGCAAGCTGCAAACCAAGCGGGCCGTTGCCGGCAATCACGACCCGCTGGCCCGGCACCACGCCATAGCTGCGGACGAAGGACTGTGCCGCGCCAATGGTCATCACGCCCGGCAGGGTCCAGCCGGGAACCAGCGGCGGGCGTTCGTAGGCGCCGGTTGCCAGGATGACGGCGCGGGCGATGATCACCTTCGCCACGCCATCACCGATGACGCCAAGAGTTATGGTCGGGCGTTGACGGGCTTCATCATCGTCGACGTTCCGCTCGGCATACCACACGGTGTGATCCGTCAGGTGCCTTACGCTTGTCATCGCGAGGCGGGCGCGCAGGGTATCGCCGGCCTGGTGCTGACCGTCTTTCCGGGCACCACGCTGGGCCGTGACATCGGGTTTGAAGTATTGTCCGCCGGCATAAGGGCGTTCATCGATCAGCACCGTCGACAGAGACGCGCCTGAGGCCGTCAGGGCCGCCATGATACCCGCCGGACCTGCGCCCACGATGGCCAGATCGACGCGCATGGGAGAGGGATCGCCACCGTCTGGTTCGGGCGCCAAACGTGCCAGCTGGGCGGGCTTCCCTTCAGCATGACGACGCACCGATTTGACGCCTTGCACGCTCGTCATGCAGGCCCGCTGGGCCTGGCGGCCATCGACCTCGACAAGACAGTCATGGCACAGACCGATGCCGCAAAACACGCCGCGCGGTTCGCCTTGCCTGGACAGGCGCAGGTCGGTGAAGCCGGCTCGGGTAAGCGCGGTTGCCACCGTGTCATGGGGCAAGGCGGTCACGGCCGTGCCGTCGAAATCGAACGTTCCTGACCCCGGATCGCTGTCGCTCATGCCTGCCGGTCGGTCATGCCGGTATTTTGGCCGGATGCGCGTCAAAGCCGGCCATGATCGCAGCGATCACGGCGCGTTGTTTTGCGGTCACCGGCAGACGCGGGGCGCGCGGGGCACCGACATCGCGGCCCATCACCTCCAACGCCGCCTTGGTTGCCGACACATAGTGATGGCCGCCGACCATCCGGATCACCGGCAGGATGCGTTTGTAGAGCGCGCGCGCCGCATCATAGTCCCGTTCATCGACGGTCAGCGTGAAAAGGCGGGCAAAGTCGGCGGGCAGGATGTTGGAGCCAACCGCGACCCAGCCTTCGGCACCTTCGACGAACGACTCAAACCCCAGGATGCCGCCGAACACCGTCATCCGGTCACCGCAAAGCTCAAGGATGTCGCGAATGCGGGTGACCTCCAGCGTGCTTTCCTTGACGTACCGGACATTGTCGATTTGGCTCAACCGGGCGAGCACGGGCGGCGTGAGATCGACATTGGCGGTTGCCGGGTTGTTATAGGCCATGATGGGAATGGAGATCGCGCTTGCGACCTTGTCGTAGTGGGCAAACAGCTCGTCCTCGGTCGGCGTCGAGTAGAAGGGCGGGATGATCATCACGCCGTCGGCGCCCATGGCCTCGGCCGCGCGGCTGTCGCGAACGACGGTGTCGGTCCACTCGGCCCCCGTGCCGATGAGAACCGGCACCCGGCCCGCCGCAACCTCGACGACGGTTCGGGCGACGGCATGACGCTCTTCGTCGGTCATCGACAGAAACTCGCCGGTGGAGCCAAGCGGGATCAACCCATGAATGCCTTGCCCGATCTGCCATTCGGTGAACTCCGCCAGGGCGGCCAGATTGACCGCTCCGGACGCATCGAATGGCGTGACCATCACGGTATAGGTACCTCGAAACGGTGTGCTCATGCGCATCCATCCGGGGAAAGGGCGAGAAGGCGAAGCGGATTGGTTCGAGACAGCTGACGAATTTCGTCGGCGGTAAACCCCAAAAGCGCCATCAGCGGGCGGACATTGCGCAGGATATGGCCATAGCCATGACCGCCGAACGTCTGCATGCGGGTGCGGGTGCAAATGTCATGGCTGATCAGAACGCTGGTCTCCAGCCCCGCATCGAACATTTTCCGGATGGCGCGCAGACGTCCGCGGTCGGTCGGCAACTCGACATTGCTCATCCAGTAGTGCGACGTCTCGATGCCGAAGAAATCCCACTCCACCATCACCCCGGTGCGGGCCAGTTCGACCGGGCCATCGCCTTCGGGATAGGTGCGATCCATATGGCAGATCGCGCAGCGCGACAGGTCCGCGCCCTCGCCTTCCAGAATATCGACAATCTCGAACGGCGCCCTGGGGTGCCGCCCCGGATGGACGCTGATGCCGGCACCGGTTTCACGCGCGGCGTGGACAGCCGCGATCAGGGCGCGGCGCTCGACCGGCTCCAACGGCCAGGAGCAGCCGATTTCGCCGATCAGGCCCGCGCGAATGGACGTGCCGTCCACCCCGTCGGTCAGTTCGCCGACAAAGCGTTGCGCCAGCGCATCGACGTCAAAGGCGAGAATGTCCGCGCCAAGATAGGGCGCCGTGTAGGTTCCAGCCGCCACGACGACGTCGCAGCCCGATGTCAGCGATGCTTGACGCAGGCCCTCGGCGTCGCGGGCGAGCCCGTCGACCGACTGGTCGACGATCAACTCGCCGCCCTCATGGGCCAACGCGCGCAGTTCAAGAGCCGCAATGTCCACGTCCTGCTGCCGTGCATTGCCCGGGTTGGCATTCGACAGATAGTCCGTTTGCCAGCGGTTGTTCATGGTCAAATCATCGCCGTCCGACCGGTCTCTGCCGGGCGGCGCGATATCGAACAGAACATGTTCATGAATCAGCACATTGGCGTACCGGCCGGCCGGCCGGTCGCCATGAACCGTCCGCACCATTGGGAAAGCGGAACCTGGGTCGTTGTCCTGAGGATCGGTTGCAACGCTCATCGCAGGACCTAGTGCTGCAATATCTTGGACAGGAAAGCCTTGGTATGCTCGCTCTCCGGGGCCGTAAAAAACCGGTCCGGCGGCGCCTCCTCGACGATCCGACCTTCATGCATCAGCAGGACGCGATCCGCCGCGGCGCGGGCGAACCCCATCTCATGGGTGACAACGATCATCGTCATGCCCCGATGGGAGAGATCGACCATCACATCCAGGACCTCGGAGATCATCTCCGGGTCCAGCGCCGATGTCGGCTCGTCGAACAGAAGAACCTTGGGTTTCATGGCCAGCGCCCTGGCGATGGCCACCCGCTGCTGCTGGCCGCCGGAAAGCTGACGGGGATAGGCATTCTCCTTCTCCGGCAGCCCGACGCGCTCCAGCAGCGCCCGCGCCTCCTCACGCGCGACATCGCGCGGCACCTTCTTGATCTTGATCGGGGCGACCGTGATGTTGTCGATAACCGAGATGTGGGGAAACAGGTTGAAGTTCTGAAACACCATGCCCAGATCGCGCTGCTGACGCGCGATCTTCCGATCCGACAGGGGCACCAGGCGGCCGCCCTTGTCGCGAAACCCCAGGAGGTTACCGCAGGCAAGAATGCGCCCGCTGTCGATGGTTTCCAACTGGTCGATACAGCGCAACAGCGTGCTTTTGCCGCTTCCCGAGCGGCCCGCGATCACCACCACCTCACTCTGCCGCACCGTCAGGGAGACGCCTTTCAAGACTTCTACGCCGTGGAACGACTTGGTGACCTGCTCGATCTCGACGATCGGTTCGCCGAGCGTTTTCGCAGGGCGCGAGATGCCATTGGCCGCCGGCGATTCGGCGGGTGGGGGAGTGCTTGCATCTGCTTTGATCATGGCACCATCATTTCCCATGGCTGACGTCATATCCCATGTCCAATCCTATGCCTGGCCGGCGGCGCGAACGGCTTTTTCCAGTTCCCGCTCGCCTTCGGGCGCGATGGCGGCGGCGGGGCCAAAGGGTTTCTCATAATGCGCCTCGATGCGCATCTGGATCTGGTGCCAAATCGAGACCAGGATGAGATACCAGATGGCGGCGACGACATAGACTTCGAGGATGCGAAACTCGACCTGCGCCAGCATCTGCGCATTGCGCATCAATTCCTCCATCGAAATCACGGAGGCAAGCGACGTGGTCTTCAGCATGCCGTTGAACTGGTTGCCCAGCGGCGGGATGATGGTGCGTGTGGCCTGTGGCAGAATGACGATGCGCATTCGTTGAGGCCATGTCATCCCGAGCGACCGCCCGGCATCGTTCTGCCCCTTGTCGACCGACATGATGCCGGCCCGGATGATTTCGGCCAGATAGGCTCCCTCGTTCAAGGCCAGGCCGATGATGGCCGATTCAATGACCGTGAGGCGAATGCCGATCTGGGGCAGGCCCGTATAGATGATGACCAGCTGGATCAGGATCGGCGTACCGCGGAACAGCCAGATGTAGAAATTGGCCGATACCTGAAGCGCCTTGTTGCCGTACATCTTCATCAGGGCGGCGATGATGCCCAACCCCAGGCCGATGATCATGGAAACGACACTCAGCCATACCGTCGCCCACGCACCCTGCAACATCAGCCCGTTGGTCAGATATTCGAAAAAGTATGCCCAACTCCAGTTCACAATGCTCTCCGATCAAATGAGAGACGACGGGTAAAATGAGGGTTGACGCGGCAACGCAAGCCCGCGCCAACCCTTGCCCCTCAACGCCGCGGGAACACGAGGCTCCGCGTGGCGCGTCGTGTCAGCCCTGCGGGGCGTAGAAAACCTCGAAATCGCCGCTCCACTGGTCCCAGGCGTCCATCTTGGTGGCGCCGTATTCGTCCATGATGCGGTCGTAGGTCCCATCGGCCTTCATGTCGGCCAAAACATCGCGCACCGCATTGGCCAGAGCCTCGGCACTGGGATCGAAACCGAAGGAGCTTGGCAAACCCGGGTTCAGACCGTTGGCGCCAACCGCGAACTGACCGCGCTGCGCGAAATAGACGGCGGTCGCGTCCGGGCCGAAGACGGCGCGCACCTGACCGGCGCCAAGCGCGGCAAAGGCTTCGGCGAAGGTGTTGAAGGCCTGGATCTGCATGCTTTCCATGCCTTCGGCGATCTGCTTTTCGTTGATTTCGCGGATCAGGTTATCGGCAAAACCGGCGATTTCCGTCCCCACGGGCTCACCGGCGAGGTCCTCGTAGCCGGTCACGCCAAGCGGGTTGCCCGCCTCCACGACGATGGCCAGCGCATTGACCACATAGGGCACCATGCGCATGACGCGCGAACGCTCCTCGGTGTAGTACATGCCGGTGTTGATCATGTCCCAGCGCTTGTTGGCCAGACCCGGGATCTGAACCTCGAATCCGACGTTGCGATATTCCGGTTCCAGGCACAGTCGCCGCGCGATCTCGTTGCCAAGATCGGGGTGCATGCCCTGCAATTCACCCGATGCGTTGATGAACTGACGGGGCGGGATCGTGGCGTTGATCGACATGACGAGTTTGCCGGGTTCGATGACCGGCAGATCCGCCGGGCAGTCCTGAGCGGAGGCGACACCGGCCGCGCCGAAGACGACGCCCGCGGCAAGCGCCACACCGAGAAGAGAATGAGAAAATGTCATGGCCCTGTCCTTCTGATTGGTCGCCGGTCGGGTTCGACCCGATGTCGGCGCGTTATGGCGCCGCGGTCATTGAAGACCGCGGCGTGGTGAGCCGCACCATTCGATGATGACGGCGGCTGTTGCGTCGATGGTGCGGAAGTAATCGGCCACATCGACCCATTCATCGACCTTGCCGTTCTGGCTGAGGTCGCCGCCCAGACCGCCGATGCCGACGGTGGGAATGCCTTTTTGGACGGCCGGGTTGCGGATATCGCTCGACGTATGCATGGGGTTCATGTGCGGCGCGGTGCCGGTCACCGCCGTGACCGCACTCTCCACCGCCCGATAGAGCGGGTGATCGGGCCGGCACTGCGCGCCGGTGACGCCGGTCACCCATTCCAGTACGGGGGGATTGCCGGCAAGCCAGGGATCGTCCTCCGACGCCCGCGCAAGCGCGGTTTCGATCTCCGCCTGAACCTGTTCCATCCGCTCTTCCGGTGGAAACGAAACCGCGGCGCCGAGCACGCACTCGTCGTTCAAGCGCCCGAATTTTCGATCTGCCCCACACTGGATGTTCGACACCATGATGTTGGTCGACCGGCCGACGGCCTGTTCGAGCGCGTCGTTGCGGACGCGGGCCGAACGCTCGGCGTCCAGATCCCTCAGCGCGGCGATCAACACCAGCGCCTTGTCGATCGGATTGACGCCCATATGCGCAAAGGCGGTGTGTCCCGGCTCGGTCGTGTCGGGCAGACGGCCTTTGACGCGGATGCGAAATTCCAGATGCCCTGAGGCGAACGCCTTGATTTCATTGAGACCCGCGCCGGATTCGGCGGGATGGAGATACAGCGCGGCATCGGCTGTCAGTCCGTCATGGAGAACGGCCGCCACGCCGCGCGCGTGACGCTTGCTGGGCACGCTGGCCATGATCACGTCACCCAGCCGGACGCCGGACGACGCGGCGCGGGCTATCGCCAGCGCCGCCGCTGCGATACCGGCAAGATCGTCCGCCACGCCCCAGCCATGGAACCGGCCATCCTCGACCGTCCCGGCGAACGGATCGACGCTCCACTTGTCGCTGTCGGCCACCGGTTCGCTGTCGGGATGGGCGAACAACAGCAGGGAACGAAAGTCGGGATCGCCTTTCAGGCGCCCCACCACGTTGGTGCGGTTGCCCTGGGTCTGGGCGCTTTCAAGCGCGAATTCACCGACGACAGGAACGCGCTTCGGATCGTAGGAAACCGCCTCGGTTGTGCAGCCCGCCCTTTCGAGCAGTTCCCGGACCCGCGTCTGCACCGCCTCCTCACCCGCTTTCTGGGCCTCGGTCAGGGCGCGCAAAAAAGCCAGGGCCTCGGCCTCCTGCGCCGTGGTGTCGCCGGTGAGAGGGGGAACCGTCAGAGCCACATCGTCGGACCTTTTCATTCGGGCATTGCACGGCCATGCATGATGTGCACGTATTGTACACACTTAGAATGCACATAGACGTCCGGTGAGCGCAACCCCAATGTTTGACCGATCGGGCCCGCGTTGCGCGCATGCTAAGCTGGACGTCCCGGAGCCGCATCAAGGGCGCAAGGTTGAGGGACAGGACCAGGAGAATGATGCAAACGCATGGACGGACCACACGTCAGCCGGCCGACGGCACACCGGCGGGCGACGCAGATGGAGAGATGGCGGAGCCCGCGCCGAACGCGTCGACGCGTGCCTATCGGGCCATCTCCGACATGATCAAGGACCGCAAGCTGAAAGGGGGCCAGAGCATCATCGAGCAAAGACTGGCCGATCGGCTGGGCGTATCGCGCACGCCGTTGCGGGAAGCCTTGCAGCGGCTGGAAGGCGAAGGCCTGGTGCGCAAGCTGGCCAACCAGCCCTACATCGTACGCCAGGTCAGCCTTCAGGATTATCTTCAAAGCCTGAAGGTTCGGCAGGTGCTGGAGGCGGAGGCGGCCGCGCTCGCGGCGGGCCGCATTCCCGGCGATGAGATCGACAAGACCCGCGGCCTGGTGCTGGCGCTGGAAAAACTGGAGCCCTACGACACGCATGCTCACTGGGCGTGCGACGATCAGGTGCACGGCCTGTTCATCCATGCCTGCGGCAACGCGATCATGGCCGATATGCTGTTCGAGCTGCGCACCACGACGCGCCTGTTCGAGATCGCCCAACTGGCCGACAGGCTTGGCCCCGATTCACGGGAACATCTGGCCATTCTGGATGCGCTCAAGGCCGGCGACGCAGAGGCCGCGCGCCAGGCGATGGCGGCGCACGCCCAATCGCTGTTCAATTTCGCCATTCGCCTGATCAGCTCATGATCCGATTCAGACCATGAGCTGATCCATTCGGATCAACCGTGTCTCCGGTCTGGACACGATATTGACGTCGAAGCCGTTCTCCAGCGCGGAAAGGGCCGTCCGGGGCAGCGTCGTTTCGGCACAGGCGCCCAGAACGACGAGGCGCGGCCGCCCCGCCGCGCCGATGGCGGCGCGAAAGGCCGGCCCCGTCCATCGCCGTCTCGATCACGGGCACGTCGAGAGACAGCATGGCCGCCACGAACCCGGGCACATCGAGGGGCGCAGCCTCGGCGTGACCTGAGCCCCGTTTCTCCTCCATTTTTGGGCAGAGTCCGTCCCGAACGAGAAGACGGACGGAATGAAGAGATCTAGGGTCACCGAGGAACCGATCATGGCGATCCTGAAGAGTCAGGAGAGCCAGGAGAGCCAGGAGAGCGGCGTGGTGACGGCGGATGTACCGCGAGCACGGGATCAGCCCGGCAAGGCTCCACAAGTCGAAGGCCAAGTCTGGCGCTCTTGGTATACACAAAAGCGCAGACACGGATCAATATCTTATTGATTTATATTATAAATCCGCCTCAGTCCATGAGGATGTCGGCGGTCGCTTGGCGGCGCTTGACCTTGGCCGGTTGGTCCGCAGAGCGGATCGATCAGGAGCAAACAAGACCGATCGCGGCCGATGAGGGCCATCTCATGGGAGGCATTGTAAGCCGGCGTCGTCATCGTCGCTCAGATGCTCGGTGCGCTCCCGGGCACCCGATATGCACGAAGGAACACGTCGACGGCGGCGTCGGCGACCCTATCGATCTCCTCCTCGGCGAAGGACGAACGTATCTTGAAGAGGCGTTTGTAGAAGATATCGGCCTTGCAGAGCTGGTCGAACTGGTGGGCGGCGAGATCGACATCGTCGATCTGCAGATGGCCGCGCGCCACCGCGCCCGACAGCACCTGCGCCAGCCGGCGCGTTGCGAGATCGGGCCCGGAATCGTAGAAGGTTCGGGCGAGTTCGGGAAAGCGCTGCGCCTCGGCGACGGCGAGACGATAGATGCCCTGCATGAAGGACGACAGGAGCAACTTGACGAGCTCGCGAGCGGCCTCGCGCAAGAAGGCCTCGATATCCTCTGGCTGGCCTTCGGCTTTGAACAGAAGGTTCGCCTGCTTGCGGCACTCCTCCTCGACAAACGCCGTGAAGAGCGACTTCTTTTCGGGAAAGTAGTTGTAGAGCGTGCCCTTCGAGACGCCGGCGCGCCGGACGATCTCGTCCGTGCTCGCACCCTCGTAACCCAGGTCGAGGAACGCGGATCGCACGCCCTCCAGAATCTGACGGGCTTTCGGGCTTTGGGGGTCGACCCCTGCTGTGATGACCATAAAACCTCCGACCGAACCGTACAGTCGCATTGACAATAGGCCAAGAACACCGATATTGCAAGACAAGTGACCGAACGGTTCGGTTTATTTTCTCGGAATTGCCGAGCCCATGCACAGGAGGATGAGCAATGACCGACGTTCGCTGGGATATGTCCGACAAGACCATCGTGCGGAAAATCGACGCTACGCCCAAGCAGGCAACCCTTCCAGACCCAGGCCTTGAGAAGGTCAAGCAAGGCGAACGCATGCGCTTCGACGCGCATATCAATGTCGAGCCCATGCCCCAGGGCAAGCACCTCAAGAGGGTTACAATCTTTTCCAACGTCCCGGACGGCGGCACCTGGGAGCTTATCAGCGATGAGGGCACCGCCGTCGGCGGACGGGGAACGGCGCCGTCGCCGCTGATGTATTTCGCGGCCGGTCTCGGCCTCTGCCTGATGAGCCATGTGGAGATGCTCGCCAAGCAGCAGGATTTCCGCATCGACAGCGTCCGGCTGGAGCAGCGGTCGTCCTGGACGACCACGCTCGACCTCGGCGGCATTCACCCCTCGAAGGTCTACGGCAAGGGCGAGCAAATGCAGATGAACCTGGTGATCGAAAGTCCCGAGCCGGCGGATCGCCTCGAAGAATTCGTCGGATGGTGCCGTCAGGCCTGCATGGCCCTGCAGACCGTGGCCGCAGACACACCGGTGACGACCGGGCTTCATCTCAACGGAGAGGCGATCGGCCAGGTCGGCGGAACCGGCGCGTTTGCCGACAGCGAGCGTCAGTCGGCGTGAGCACGCAGGGGAATACCGCGCGCGAAGATCACGACAACCCAGAGGAGATTGCAATGACTGTTTTCAAGAACGGAACGTCGAAGCCGGCCGCTCCGCGCTGGAAGACCTGGACGCTCTGGGGCCTGCAGATCGTCGCGGCGCTGGCCTTCTTCGCTGCCGGGGGGTCGAAACTCGCCGGTGTGGAGCCGATGGTCGCGCTGTTCGACCAGATCGGCTTCGGGCAGTGGTTCCGGTATCTGACGGGGCTTCTCGAAGTGACCGGCGCCGCTCTCATTCTGCATCCGCGCACCGCCATGGCGGGCGGAGCGCTGCTCGCCTGCGTCATGATCGGCGCCGTGCTGACGCATCTGGTGTTGATCGGCGGTAGTCCGGTCCCGGCCCTGATCCTGCTGCTCATCACGGGAAGCGTTGCCTGGATGCGCCGGGCCCGCGCTTAAAGACTGGCACATGTACCCACCCATGGCCCATATCCGCCACATCGCGTCTTTGCTCGCGCTTTGCGCCGTCGGACTGACGGCCTGCGACGACGCGCCTGCCCCGAAGGAGGCGCCGCCGAAGCCCATCGCCTGGGCCACGGTCGAGCCGGCCGGCGAGGCCACCATTCGATCGCTGCCGGGCGTCGTCCGCGCGATCCAGCGAGCCGAGCTGAGCTTCGAGGTCGCGGGCCGTGTCGAAACGGTCACGGTCGAGGTGGGCGACCATTTCGATGAAGGGCAGGAACTCGCTCGTCTTGACGCCCACAGCTACGAGCTGACTGTGCGCGAGCGCCGAAGCGAGCTCGGCCAGGCCGAAGCCAACCTGGCGGAGGCGACCAACGACTTCGAGCGCCAGAGGCAGCTCCACGAAGACGGCTGGGTCGCGCAGGCGGGCTATGATCTTGCGCTATCGCAGCGCGATGCCGCCAGAAGCCAGGTGGAGATGGCCGGCGCACGCCTGGCGATCGCCGAGGATGATCTTGCGGACACGGTCTTGAGCGCACCCTATTCCGGGACCGTGGCCGCTCGGCTTATCGAGCCCTCGCAGCAGATCGGCACGGGGCAAACCGCGTTCGAAATCCAAAGCAATGGCGGTGGCCTCGAAATCGAAGTCGCCTTTCCCGAAACGCTGATCGACCGTCTGGCCGTCGGGACGGACCATGGCGTCTCATTCCCAACGCGACCGGCGCTCACTTTGACCGGAAGAGTGCGCGAGATCGGGTCGCGAGCCACCGACGGCAATGCCTTTCCGGTCACGCTTGCGCTTGCCGGTGCACCGGCCGATCTGCGCACCGGAATTACAGCGGAGGTCGCCTTCGACGTCTCGCCAAGCGGTGCGACAGGGACGAATGTGGTCATTCCGGACACGGCCTTTTTGGCCGGCGACGACGATGCGACCCTTGCCTTCGTCTTCGACGAAGAGACCGGCACGCTTCAGGCACGGGAGATCGTCATCGAAGACATTTCGGGAAACCAGGCGATCGTCAGCCAGGGTCTGCTTGCCGGTGAGGTTATCGCAGCCAAGGGATTGCCGTTCCTGAAAGACGGGCAACGGGTCGAGCTCCTCGGTGTCGGTCTCGAAAGGTACAACCAGTGACCGGTCCGATGAACCTCTCCCAACTCGCCTTTCGCTACCGGGCCGTGCTCGGGTTGCTAACCGTCGTCATGATGGCCTACGGCGTGTTCAGCTATTTCACGCTGCCGGCACGCGAGGACCCGGAGATCACGATCCGCGAGGCCGTCGTCACGACGCGCTATCCGGGCCTGTCCGCCGAACGCGTCGAGCGGCTGATCACCAAGACGCTGGAAGAGGCCATTCGGCAGGTGCCCGAGGTCGAGGAGATCCGCTCGAGCTCCATGCCCGGCGTTTCGATCATCCACGCCGAGGTCTATGCGCGCTATTTCGACCTCGATCAGATCTGGGACGATCTGCGCGACAAGGTCGAGGAAGCGGCCGCCGATCTGCCCGACGGCACCAGCCCGCCCGACATCAACGACGATTTCGGCGACGTGGCCGTCGTCACGGCAGCGCTCACGGCCGCCGACTTTGAGATGCGCGAGATGTTCGATATCGCCAAGCACATACGCGACCAGCTCTACGGCGTCGCCGGGACCAAGCGAGTGGAGTTGCACGGCGTGCAAGCGGAACGCATTTTCATCGAGACATCGAACGCCCGTCTGGCGGACCTCGGGGTCGACCCCAACGTGTTGAGCGCGGCGCTCAGTGACCAGAACATCATCCGCCCCGGCGGCGAGGTCGATACCGGCGGCCGCAGCTACATCGTCGAGCCGACGGGCAACTATCGCAGCGTCGAGGACATCGGCGAGACCCTGATCCGCCTGCCCGGCGGTGAGCTCGTCCCCATTCGCGACATCGCGAACATCCGGCGCGGCTATGTCGATCCGCCGCAGCGCAAGGCCTATTACAACGGTGAGCCCGCGATCATCTTCGCCGTCGCCATGCTTGAAGGCGAACGGGTCCTCGAGTACGCGCCACGGGTGAAGGACCGGCTGGACGAGATCGAAGCGAGCCTGCCCGCGGGCTACGAGATCGATCTCGTCACCTATCAGGCGGAGCAGGTCGAGAACGCCGTCTATGGCGTCTCGGTCAACGTCCTGCAGACGCTCGCGATCGTGCTTGCCGTCGTCATCCTGTTTCTCGGGGTCCGAACGGGGCTGATCGTCGGCTCGATGGTGCCCGCCGTCATGCTGGTGACGCTCGCCATCATGGGGTTCTGGGGCATGGACCTCCAGCGGATGAGCCTGGCGACGCTCGTCATCGCGCTCGGACTTCTGGTCGACAACGGCATCGTCATCGCGGAGGATTTCAAACGCCGCCTCGAGGAGGGCCTGGACCGCGACGATGCGCTGAAACAGACCGGCGGCGAGCTGGCCATCCCGCTGCTCGCCTCCACGCTGACGACGATCCTCGTCTTCCTGCCGCTCATGCTCGCCCAGCACGAGGCGGGGGAATACACGCGCGCGATCTCGCTGGTGGTCCTGATCACGCTCTCGACCTCCTGGCTCCTGGCCCTCACCGTCACCCCGACTCTCTGCCACCGGTTCATCAAGCGACCGGAGCCGTCGGCCGAGACCAAGCCCGGACTCTCGCAACGGGTCTTCGACCGGATGAATAGCGGCTATGAGTGGCTTCTGCGGCGGATCATGCGTTTTCGAGTTGGCTTCCTGCTCCTGATGTTGGGGCTGCTTGCCGCATCGGTCTTCGCCGTGATCAACGCACCGCAGAAGTTCTTTCCCGACTCCGATCGCGCCCAAATCCTCGTCTACGTCGATCTTCCCGCTGGCGTTACAGCGGATACCACGGATGCGCGCATGCGCGACATCTTCCAACTTCTGAACGACCGCGACCGATTTTCTTATCTAGAGGACTACGCCGGCTATGTGGGCTATGGCGGTCCGCGCTTCGTACTGTCGCTGACCCCGATCGACCCGGCGCCAAACAAGGCGTTCCTGGTGATCAATGTCGATGCGCTCGAAAACATGGACCGGGCGATCGCGGATCTGCGTGCCGCCTTCCAGACCGAAACGCCGGACATCCGGGCGCGGGTGAGCCGGATGTTCCTGGGGCCGACCGATCCCGGCGTCATCCAGGTCCAGGTCAAGGGCCCCGACGCCGGCTACGTCTTCCGGACCGCCGACGTCCTGGAGAGTATTCTGGCCTCGGTGCCGGGCACCATCGACGTCTGGAGCAACTGGGAAAACCGGATCCCGAAGATCGTGGTCGAGGTGGACCAGACGCGGGCGCGCCGGGCCGGCGTGACCTCGGCCGACGTGGCCCGGTCGATGGAACGCTTCTTCTCCGGCCGGCCCGTCTCCGAGTTCCGCGAGGGCGACGACATCTTTCCGATCGTCGCGCGCGCCCAGGCTGTCGAGCGGCACGATCTCGACCGCGTGAGGACACTGGCCGTCCACGGCCAGGGGTCGGGCACCGCGGTGCCGCTGGTCCAGGTCGCCGACATCTCGGTGCGCAACGACTACGCCCGGATAGAACGCGAAAACCTGACGCGAACACTGACCGTCGAGGCGCGAAACACGGTCATGTCGCCGGAGGACATGATTCCGCTGGTCGAGCCGAGCTTGGACGAGCTTCGCGCGACGCTGCCTCCCGGCCACAGCATCGAGTTCGATGGCATCGTCACCGATGCGGCGGCGGGGCGCGCGGCGCTTGCGGCGAATATCCCACTGTGCATTGCGGCCATGATCATCCTGCTGGTGGCCCAGTTCAATTCCTTCAAGCGGCCGGCGATCATCTTCTCGACCATCCCGCTGTTGCTCATCGGCGCAGCGATCGCGCTCTATGCGATGCGCGCGGATTTCGGTTTCATGGTGATCCTCGGTCTCTTCTCGCTCGCCGGCATCATCATCAACAACGCCATCGTCCTGATCGACCGGATCGACATCGAGCGTGCCGACGAAAACGCCGATGCGTTCGAGGCCATCGTCACCGCGTCGGTCCGGCGCCTGCGTCCGATCATCATGACGACGGTCACGACGATCCTCGGCCTGCTGCCACTCATCCTGTCGCGCGATCCGTTATTTTACGGCATGGCGAGCGTCATCGCCTACGGCCTCATGGTCGGCACGGTCCTCACCCTCGGCGTGGTCCCGATCCTCTACAGCCTGTTCTTCGGCATCCGTCCCGCCGCGCGGAGCGCAGGCGCCAACGGTCGCCACGGCGATGCGGACGCTATCCAGGCGGTGACCAAATGATCGTCGCTATCAACCCTCTTCTGAGATCGCTCGTCGTCGTCCTTGCTCTGTGCGTCGCGCCCATCGACACCGGCGCCGCTCAGCCCGGGCCGATCGCAACGGAGCAATCCGGTGCGGACCAAAAGGCGGACGCGGCATCAATCGACCCGGTAACTGATCCGTTGGGACGTGATACGCCGCGGGGCCTCGTGGCCGGGCTCATGGCCGCCCTTGGCGACCGGGACTTCGCGCGGGCGGCTCGATTTCTCGAAACCGATGCCGAGGCCGATCGCGCCGTGTTCCTCGAGTGGGACGGACGTCGCCTCGCGAGACAGCTCCAGGAGATCCTCGATCGCAGCGGCTCGATCACGTCGCCTGTCAATCTCAGCGGCGAACCCGGCGGGCGACAGGACGACGGCCTGCCGCCGGACACGGAAGTCTTCGGCAGCATTCGTACGGAGTCCGGCGCGACCGACCTGCTCGCCCGGCGGGTCGAGCGAACGGGTTCGACGGTCTGGCTGGTGTCCAGGGAAACGCTCGGTCAGCTTCCCCTGCTGGACCTTGCCGCCGACGATCCGATCGCGTCGATACCCGCGCTGGACCGGCTGCCGGCGGGACCTCCGATCATGGGCGTCCCGACCACCCATTGGCTTGTGCTCATCGCTTTCGGCGCACTCAGCTATGGTCTTGCCTGGGCTGCGACGTGGCTACGGCGGAGCGCCGTGCGGCTCGTGCGCGGAAAAACCGGTCCGAACCGCTTGTCCCGGTTCGTCGAGGCCTCCGAACCGCCCCTGCGGCTCTTTCTGGCGGCGATCATCTTCAGCCTCGGCGTCGGCCATCTCGGTGTCTCCGTCGTTGCCCGCTACCAGCTCATCTGGATTGTCGAGCTTGCGGGTTGGCTCGCGGCGGCCTGGCTGCTCTGGCGGATGACCGATGCGGTTGCCGGCGCGACGCTCGACCGGATGTCGCGCCGCGGCCAACTCACCGCCTACTCGACCGTCAGCTTTGCCTCGCGGGTCGGCAAGGGCCTGATCGCAGCCTTTTTCTTTGTTTTTAGCCTGCGGGCTCTCGGTGTGGACGTGACTGCCGGCCTCGCCGCGCTCGGCATCGGCGGTCTGGCGATCGCGCTCGGCGCTCAAAAACTCTTCGAGAACCTGATCGGCAGCATGACCCTGATCGCCGACCGGCCGGTCCGCGTCGGCGACTTCTGCCGCTTCGGCGACACGCTCGGTACGATCGAGGAAATCGGCATCCGCTCGACCCGCGTTCGCACACTCGACCGGACGGTCGTGACGGTTCCCAACGGCGAATTCTCATCTTTGCAGCTGGAGAATTACTCCCGCCGCGATCGCTTCTGGTTCCACCACACGCTGGGCCTTCGCTATGAGACCAGCCCCGACCAGATCCGGTTCCTCCTCCAGGAACTCCGATCCGTCCTCTACGCGCATCCGAAAGTCGACCCGGACCCGGCACGCGTTCGCTTCGTCACCTTTAATGCCTACTCGCTCGACATCGAGATTTTCGCCTACGTCTACGCCGTCGACTACAACGACTTCCTCGAAATTCAGGAAGACCTCATGCTCCGGTGCATGGATGTCGTCGCGCGCAGCGGGACCGGTTTCGCCTTTCCCTCCCAGACGCTCTACCTCGGCCGGGACCAGGGACTCAACGGTCAAAAGACGACACACGCCGAGTCAATCGTCCGAAAATGGACCGACGATGGTGAGCTCCAGATCCCGCGTTTTCGCCAGGACCGGATTGATGAGCTTCGCCGGTCCATTGACTATCCTCCGCGCGGCGCTGCGGTGAATGGACGATGACCTGCGTCGAACCACGCGCTGGTTTCACGCGGTCGGCGCGGTCCCGTCTATCCCCGTCGGACAGCCAACACACTGTGGCGACGGTAATGCGCCTCCGATGGTGGTGCGTCTGGACGAACGCCACAGCACCGCTCGCCGGTCCGGCCCGAAAGGCAAGCCCGGCGAATCGACGGCCAAAGGAAGACCCAAATGGCGCGTGGTCTGGGCGGCGACCCTCGACACGGACGGCCCGACCGGCGGCGTCTTCCGCGATGGCAAATCTCTCCCCTAGTGAATTGAGAAAGGATTAGGGATCATGACGAACGACACTGACGCAATCGACCCTCTTCGCCGCGCTATGTTCGCCGGAATGCCCGTCGCGGCCGCCGCTGCGGCACTCGGCGCGACGCGTGCGTCGGCTCAAACCGCAACGCCCGCGCCCGGCCGCCGCATGCTCGGCGAACTGGAAGTCTCCGAGATCGGGCTCGGCGTGCAGAACATGCATCGCACCTTTCACTCCATCATACCGCACCGCGACGACATGCTGGCGCTCATCCGCACGGCCTTCGACGAGGGCGTGACCTTCTTCGACTGTGCCGAGGTCTACGGCCCCTTTCATTGCGAGGAGATCTTGGGCGAGGCGATGGAGAGCTTCCGCAACGAGATACAGATCACCACCAAGTTCGGTTTCGACGTCGACCCCGAGACTGGCGAGAACCGCGTCGGCGTCGTCAGCGACCCGCCCCGCATCCGCCGGGCGGTCGAAGGCTCGCTCCAACGCCTGCGCACGGATCGCGTCGACCTGCTCTACCAGCACCGCGTCGACCCGAACGTGCCGATTGAGGACGTGGCCGGCACGGTCCGCGAGCTGATGGACGAGGGCAAGGTCCTGCATTGGGGCCTGTCGGAGATGGGGCCCAATACCCTGCGGCGGGCGCATGAGGTCTTGCCTGTCACGGCGGTGCAGAACGAGTATTCGATGCTCTACCGGGGCCCGGAGGCCGATGTGCTGCCGATCTGCCGGGAACTTGGCGTTGGCTTCGTACCGTTTTCGCCCTTGGGCTACGGCTTCCTCACGGGGGCCATCGACATGGAAACGACCTTCGCGCCGACCGACTTCCGTGCGCTGACGACGCGCATGGATCCCGAAAACCGCGAGGCGAACCTCGCACTGGTGGCGCTGGCGCAGGACTGGGCCGAGCGGAAGGCCGCGGCACCGGGGCAGATCGCGCTCGCTTGGCTTCTGGCGCAGGGCCCGGACGTCGTGCCGATCCCGGGCACCACGCAAGTGCCGCATCTGCGCCAGAATATCGGCGCCGCGCGGGTCAGCTTCACCGAAGAAGAATTGGCGGAGTTGAACGATGCCGTCCGCGCCATCGAGGTCCAGGGCTCTCGCGCGCCTGACCTGGTCATGGAGTGGAACGGCACCGAGGCACCAGACGCTTGATCCGGAGATGGCCCCGGGCTGCCGTGACCTGGGGCTGGAGCCGTTGCCGAGATGGGCGTCGATCACGCGCTCGCCGGGTTGCCGATGGGGACGCGCTGCGGCGGCCTCGACCCCCGGGATCGTGATCTTCATGATCCGAGACCTGGGGCTTTCACCCGACGAGGCGGGAGCGATCCTCTACACCGAGTCCGGTTTCAAGGGTCCATATCTCCACAGTCCTCGCCGGCCAGAAACTCGGCATAAGGGAGGTCGATGACGGCATCTGGCTCGTCACCTTCATAACCTACGATCTGGGATACATCGATCTGCAACAGAAAACCCCGCAAACAATCGACACGCCGTTCGGCTCGAGCGTGTCACCCATGTCTTAGGTACAAGCTGTCACCCATGTCTCCGGTATGGACCTCTTGGACCGGCTTGCAAACTCGTTCGGCGTGAGCCCGTCGAGGCCGGCGGTCCCAGAGGCTATGACGGCGCGAAGAAGATCAAAGGCCGCAGGCGCCACGCCAAGGTCGACACCGACGGACGCGCACTGGTCATCCACGTCCACCCGGCCAATGTCCAGGATCGTGATGGGGCCGTCCCCCTGCCGCGGGCCTCGCGACGCTCGTTCCCCTTCATCGAACTCGCCTTCGCCGACAGCGCCCATGGAGTCCAGCGGGTCAAGGACGCCACCTGCATCGCCATCGAACTGTCCAAGAAGATCACCGACCAAGTCGGCTTCCAGGTCTCGCTATGCTGCTCACCCGACGCGTGGCCCGGCCGGCATGAACTTCGAGTCGGACTTAAAGACAAATCAGCCTCCGGCCAACCCCACGAGGTTCGCACTAGATAACCGCTCTCCCCACTTCAAGGTCGTTTGCTCTGACAGTACCAGCCGGCGTAGAAATCCTTCACGGGTTCGAGGAGCGATTCCGCGAGCGCCCGGCGCGCCGGACCATCCTCTCTGAGCGAGCGGTCGAGAGAACCGGCGATCTCTGCCAGGGTGGATCCCCGATCGACGTTCATGAACTCGCCGTCGCGATAAATCACCCGGCCGCCGACCACAACCGTTTCCACAGCACCTGCCTTGGCCCGACGCACCAGCACGTCCAGCAGCGACATGGACGGATCCTGCCAAGGCCAGGTCACGCGCCTCCAGTCGAGCACGACGATATCCGCGAGCAGGCCCGGTGCAAGGCGTCCGATGCGGCCGGCGAAGGGCGTCGTGGCGGCGCCGTGCTCTGTCGCCATCCGCAGCGCCTGCGCGGCCGAGGGGCACGGCGCGTCGTGCCCCGGCGGGCGGTGGAGCGTCAGGGCGAGGCGCATTTCCTGCAGCATGTCGCGGTCGTCGTTGAGGCCGGCTTCGTCGATGCCCAGCGCCACCGTAACGCCCGAAGCGAGCGCTGCATTCAAGTCGAGCGTCCCGCTCTTCAGCCTTAGGTTGGACGAGCAGTTGTGGCAGAGGCAGGCTCCGCGTTCCTTCAGCAGCGCCAGGTCGTCTTTCGTCATCCAGACGCCGTGGCCGATCGTGATCTGCGGTCCGAGCAGTCCGAACCGGTCAATGTACTCCATCGCCGAGCCACCGGTCCTGCGCCGGGCGTACTCCTTCTGGTATGGCGTCTCCAAGAGATGCATGTGCATCGGGGCGCCGGTTTCCGCGGCCAGTTGGGCCGCGCTTTCCAACGCCCCGTCCGACAGCCAGTGCAGATTCGACGGTGCGATCTGAATGGCGGCAAGCGGCGCCTTCTCCCATCGCGCCCGAAGGTCATGGAAGACGGCGATTTGGTCCGACAGAGGCAGGGCGAATGCGCCGAGGTACTCCGCTGCGGGAGCCCGCAGTTCCTGCGGCAGCATCTCAAGGAAGGCCGCGTCGGACGCGTAGATCATCCGGTTCTGATCCCGGAGCGCCAAGGAGTAGGACGCGCGCATCCCGAGTTCGACGTAGGCCCCGAGGATCGCGTCGGCGCGCCGGAGCACATCCTCGAGGTTCCCCGGCGCGCGGCTGTGCAGGTGCTGCACGGTCGTCACGCCCGAGGCGACCATCTCGAAGGCGGAGTAAAGCGTGTCGAGCCTCGGGTCGATGTCCGCCATCACCAGCCGCTCAGGGAACCACAGTTCCAGCGGCTGGTCCCTCGCCCCAAGCTGGAAGGGCGTCAGTCCGACGTGGTGATGCGCGTTGACCAGCCCGGGGATGGCCACCTTTCCGCGGCCGCCGATTTCCTCCGCCTCGGGATATTGCCGTCGGAGCGCGTCCGTCGGACCCACGTCGTGGATGGCGTCCCCCTCGACCAGCACCGCCGAGTCGGGAAGAATGACTGGCTCCCCTTCCGGGTCGAAACCCGTCAGCACGTGGTCGGCAACGACGAGCTTCCGCGTCACGATGCTTGCTTTCGACAGCGGGCGAGAGCCAGGCGCACGGCGGCGGGGACCGGCTCCACGAGCGGCACCGGAAGCTGCCCGGCGAGCGCCCGCGCCGCCGAAGCCAGCGGGCCTCCGCCGATGACGATGGCCTCGGCGCCGCCTTCCGAGATCGCCCGGCCGCACGCCTCCGCCAGGGCCTCCACAAGGCCATCCGCATCGGCCATGACGGCCTCCGGGTCTCCCGCGGCAATCCAGGTTCCGGCGAAGCGATGGTGCCGATGCCGCGCCGCGGTCGCCGCGATCCGCCCGACGAGATCCGGCGTCGTGGTCACGACGGCGAAACGCCGCCGTCCTGCGGCGGCTTCCGCCATTCCGGCTTCGGCGATGCCGGTGACCGGGCAGTCGAGCGTTGCCTGCAGCTCGTCTCGGCCGGGATCGCCGAACGCGGCGAGAATGACGCCGTCTGCGCCCGAGAGCTCGGGAGCCATTGCGACGACGGCCTTCGCCGCGGTGTCCAGCGCCGCCGGATCCGTGATCAGCGGCGCGCCGAAGGGCGCTGTGCGGCCGATCAGCAAGACACCAGCGGTCGCGGCGTCTCGGGCAATCGAAAGCATCGCCATGGTGGTGCCGGCGCTGGTGTTCGGATTGACGAGAATCAGCCTCATCCCGCGCGTTCCGCGAAGGCGCGCGCGATGTCGATCCGACGCGCGATCCAGAGGTTCGACCGCCGTCGGGCAAGTTCGGCGAGAATGCCATCGAAGGCTTTGAATCGGCCCGGCCGCCCGACGATCCTGAGGTGAAACCCGATGTTCAGCAGGCGGGGAAGTCCCCTTCCGCCCTCCGCCTCCAGGACGTCAAGCGCGTCGGCGACGTACTCCACCATGTCGGAAGCACGCACGAATCCATTCGGATGAAAGAACTTCATGTCGTTGGTGTCGAGCGCGTAGGGCACGACGATGACGCCGGCAGGATCGTTGTAGGGCAAATCGTCGTCGAACCCGTTCGAGGTGTAGACGTAGCCTCGCTCCGCGAGGAGCCGCCGGGTCCACGGGCTCTCGGCGCCCCTGCAGAAGAAACCTCTCGGTCTCTCGCCAACCACGGCGGTGATCGCGGCGGTCGCTCGGTCCAGATCCGTGGCTTCGGCCTCGGCGCTGTCATAAATGGCGTGCGGGCGCCAAAGCCATCCGTGGCAGGCGGCTTCATGCCCGTCCCGGCTCAGCATCGCGAGCACGCGAGCCGCACGCTTAGCGGCGCGGCCGCACACGAAAAGGGTCGCCGGAATCTCGTGCCGGCGCAGCGCCTCCGCCATCCGCCAGGCGCCCGCGCGCGTCCCGTAGGCGAAGATCTGTGCCTGACCGGGATCCGGTCGCCCCTCCGGCACGACAGAGACAACTTCGCCGATCCGTTCGCTTGCCGAATCGCCGTCGACGACCTGCAGTTCGGCGCCTTCTTCGAGATTGATCACGACCGAAACCGCGAGCCGCGACCCGTTGGGCCAGGTGATGTCCGGCCAGCGTCCGCCGTAGCCGACAAGGTCACGATGCACGCGAAAACCCCTTCGAAGCGGGGCGCGGCTGCCATGCGGGGAGCCCGAGTCCCCCGCGCCAGGCGTGGGCGATCTCGGCGCGGGTCGCGAACCAGACCCCCTCGTGGCCAAGCACATAGTCGAGCAGCGCCTCAAGGCCTCCGATGCGTGCAGGGCGCCCGATTATGCGCGTGTGCAGCCCAATGGACAGCATCCGCGGGGCCGAACGCCCCTCCGCGTAGAGCCGGTCGAACGCATCGCTGCAATACCGGCTGAAGTCCGAGGCGAAGACGAAGCCCCCGCGGTTGAAGAAGCGCATGTCGTTCGTGTCGAAGGCATAGGGCAGGACGATGTGAGGCCCGGCAGCATAGTCCACGACGTAGGGCACATCGTCGTTGTAGGCGTTGCTGTCGTACAAGAATCCGCCATGCTCGACCAACAGGTCGCGGGTGCGGACGGACGTGGCCGACCGCGTGTGCCAGCCGAGGGGCGGTGTCCCCGCGGTTCTCAAGATCGCGTCCACGGTGCGGGCCATTGCTTCCCGTTCCAGCGCCTCATCCATTCCGGCATGCCGCTCCCACCGCCAGCCGTGGGCGGCCACCTCGTGGCCATCCGCAACCGCTTCTTCCGCAATCCACGGCGTCTGGAGCAGCGCACGGCCGCAAGCATTCAGCGTGGCGCGGATGCGCCGTCCGCGAAGGGCATCGCGGATCCGTGGCCAGCCTGCCCTCGGCCCGTATTCGAAGTGGCTTTCCATGCAGAGGTCGCGATGCCCCTTGACAAGATCGACAGCCTCGTAGATGGACTCGTTCCGCTCGTCTCCCATCCCCAGGCTGAGTTCGGCTCCCTCCTCGACGTTCACCACCACCGAGACCGCAATGCGAGCATCGTGCGGCCAACGGATCCGCGGTACCCGACCCCGGTAGCCGGCGAAGTCGCGCTCGCTCATCCTCTCCTCGCCGCGTCCATGAAGCGCCGGCACAGGTCGACGTCCCAACGCAGGAGATCGTCGTCGCCACTGCCCTTCTTCATCAGGGCGGAACTGACGATCACGCCGTCGGCGGCCTCGAGCGCACGCCCCACATTGGCTTCCGTGACGCTTCCGCCGACGAGGATCGGGCGACTGACACCCTGTTCCCGCACCGCCGCAATCCGCGCCAGCGTGTCGTCGAAAGTCGAGCCCGTGACGATCAGGCCGTCCGCGCCCGTCTTGGCGGCCCATTCCGCCGCCAACGGCTGGCTTTCGGAGGAGAGCGGTATGGAAGTGCGATCATGCACGTCACTGAGGATGAGGATGTCGGTTCGACCCAGCGCCGCCCTGTAGGCGACCGCGCCCGCGCCGAGCCCGTGACGCGGCCCCTGCGCCGTCATGACCCCTCCGACGAAAACCTTCAGCCGCACGAAATCGGCCCCGGCGGCGTGCGCAACGGCCAGTGCCGCGGTCGGGTCGTGCGCCTCGATGATGATCCCGACGCCGACGCCGGGAACTTCCGACCGCAGCAATCGCGCCAACGCGGCGGTGATCGCGAGCGTTTCCGGCGCGGCAGGACCATCGGTCCTGGTCTGGTCCTGGAGCTTGATCCACGGAATTCCCGCCTCCGCGAAGACGCGTGCGTTCGTAACGACGTAATCCTCGTACCAGTCCATCGGCCAATGCCGCGACTGCGTGAAGTCCGGCACATGCAGGGCCGCGATCACCAGCGGCTTGCTCTGGAAGAATCGAGCCGTCATCCTGAAATGGTCTCCGTTCTGCAGAGAGAGGCAAGGGCGGCGCGGGCCGCTGCGCGATCAGGAGGCATTGCTCCGTCTGCGCCGAAGCGCTCGACGGTGCGGCCTGCAGAAACCGCCCCGAACCGGGCGGCCTTGACCGGATCGCCGGTCTCGACCAATCCCGCGAGGAAGCCGCCGCAAAATGCGTCGCCAGCGCCCGTCGGATCGAGAGTGGCAGCCGGCGCAGCAGGTACGAGAACCGGGTGCCCTTGCGCGCGATCCCAGACAAGCACGCCGCGAGGACCGAGTTTCACGGCCACGTGGCCGGGGCATCGTTCCGCCAGAACCGCAAGCCCGTCAGCGGGCGCCGCTCCGGGAACGAAGGCCCGCAGTTCCACCTCGCTCGGAAGGAAGGCGTCGAGACGGGCCAGGATAGGGGCGATCGCGTCGAGCCTGTGTTCAGCCAGTTGCCAGCCCGGATCACCGATAACGGTACCCTCGCCGTCGGCAAAGAGCTTGGCCATGGCCAGCATGACGTCCGGCTGGCTGGGCGCCAGATGCACGCCTCTGGCCTGCCTGAACCGTTCCGGAACCTGATCTGGCCGCAGGGGATTGGCGACCCGGAACTGGGAGTAGCTGATCTCACCCGGCACCGATCGCCGGGCGAGCCGCGCCCGCCATTGCTGCACCTGATCCGGAGAGAGCCGGTCCGTGGGAAAGCCGGCGGCCGCGAGATCTTCGGGATTGCTCTGCAGACCCTCGTCGCGGCGGCCGTCGGCATCGTAGATGAACCAGTTGCAGGACGTCAGCCGCGCTGGTGTCCAGACCACTCCGGCCAGGTCGAGTCCTCCGGCCTCGAGCCTCTGGATCACGTCGCGCGGATAGGATGCCACCGCCTGGCTGACAAGTCCGACGCGGTCGCACCACATCAGTGCGCCGACAGCCGAATAGGCGCCATTTCCGCCGGCCTGGTTGAGTGCGACAGTGCCATCGGCGGCGACGACATTGTCGACCGTCAGGCCGCCGATGGTCACAAGGTCGGGGACCAAGTCAGCCGCCGAGGCGGGGCGCACCGAGGCCGACCGCGTCACGCGCCATGGCGACATGGTACCCGAAGAGGTGCAGCGGCACGCTGTAGACGATCGGAGCGACGTCGTCTGAGACTTCGGGCAGCTGCCAGGCCAGGTCCGCGACCTCGGCGATCTCGCTCTCTCCCTCCGGCACCAACGCAATGCAGAAGCCGTCGCAGCCCTTGCTCATAATGGCCGTCTCAAGCGCCCGCGCGTGGCTGCGACGGTCCGGCGCGATCAGGAACATCGGGTCACCCGCCTTCTGGGTCCGGTAATGATGGTATTCCTCGAGCGGGAACGCGATGGCGTGGATCGGAGCGAGTTCCTTGAGCTTGGCGGCGCCGAACGCCGCCGGCGCGAAGTGCGGGCCCGCTCCCGTCAAGAGCACGAGATCGGAGCGCGCCAGACGCTCGCCGACCTGGCGCGCGGGTTCGTAGAACGTCTTCGCCACCTGGTCGACTTGTCCCGGCAGCGCCGCGAGGGCGGAGGTCAGCCCCTCCGCGAGCCCTTCGCCGCGGTTCTGGGCCTTCCCGATCGCCAGAGCGAGCGCGAGCTTCAGCGCCATGGCCGCGGTGCTGGACTGGGTCGGCCAGCCGCCGCGGGTGGCGCGGATGTGCAACGCCCCGGGAAACTGCAGCATTAGGGGCGATCCGAGCGTGTTCGACAGACCGATCACGTAGGCGCCCTTCGCCGCCGAGGCTGCCAGCCCCTCCATCACCGGTTCCGTCTTTCCACTCGAGCTGAGGCCGATGACGACCGTCTCGCTGTCGACAGTCTCGATCCCGTATTGGGCGAAGTCGAAGGCTTCGTAGGGTTCACAAACGGCGCCCAGGACCCGCTCCATGGCACGCCGCACACCGAAGCCCGAGATCCAGGAGTCGCCGCAGCCGACCATCACGACGCGCCGGATAGACCGTCCGGCCAGATCCTGGCCGATCTCCTCCAGCGCTGCCGCATTGCCGTGCATGGTTTGGCGGATGGCCTCTCCTTGAGCCATCATCTCGGTGTTGGTCAGCGCAACGCGGCGCAGACGCTCGGGATCGCCGGGGGCATCCGACGAGGATTCTCTCCGGATCGTCTTGAGCCGTTCTTCGATGGTCATCGTGATCTCCTTCGCGCCTGCCGCGCGGTCCCTGGCATTTCGTCGGGGCTGTCGCTCGTTATGATTTTGCGATATTCGTTATTCGAGCATGAAACGCAAGTCCATGATGCACCGATGCACGCACCTGACCTGATCCCGGCGCCGCCCCTGGTCCCGCGGCACGAGAAGATCCTCGAGATGCTTCGCCACGAGAAGATGGTGGAAGTCACCCGCCTGTCCGAGGCGCTCAGGGTGTCCGCCGTCACGATTCGGACCGATCTCGACGCGCTGGAGCGCAGGCGCCTGCTGCGACGCATCCGGGGTGGGGCGATGGAGATCCGGCCGGCGCGTTTCGAGCGGCCACTCGACCTGCCCAGCCAGACCTTCGCGTCGGAGAAGGAGCGGATCGGCAGGATGGCGGCGCGCATGGTGCGCGACGGGGAGACGATCATCCTCGATGCCGGGACCACCGCACTGGCGATGGCCGTCGCACTTCCCAGGGATCTTCGCGACGTTGTCGTCGTGACGAGCAGTCTCGACATCGCGATCGCCCTGGATGGGCACGAGGGTGTCACGGTGATGGTCACGGGTGGGAAGATGAAGAAGACGGGCCGCAACCGGCGGTCACACTCCCTCATCCCTCCGTTCGGGACGCTTCTGTTGCAGCAGATCAACGCGGACTGCGCGTACCTGTGCTGCGCGGGGGTGGACGCGGATCGCGGCTTCACGAACGCTTTCATTGAGGAAGTGGAAATCAAGCGCAGCATGCTCACATCGGCACGGCGGGTCGTCATGCTCGGCGACCATGGCAAGATCGGTCACGTGGGGGGTGCGCGGATAGCCGACCTGGCCGAAGTGACGCTCTTCATTACCGACACCGAGGCCGCGCCCGCCGACGTTCGGGCTCTCGAAGCCGGGGGTCTCCAGGTGCTCCTGGCCTGATCTGCCGTCTGCCTCTTTTTTGACGTGGCTGACCACCGAATGTGCAGGCGCGCAGAGTTTTGCCGCGCCGAGATTTTTTAACTTGCGAAAATTTGTGAATCTCCCAAGCATGAAAGCACGACGGGGTAGGCAGCCTCCGGCCAAAGGGCCCGGACCTGCTGTTGGACAACAAAGCTGGACAGCAAAGGAGAAGGCCAATGAAGCTTTCACGGCGTACGGTCATCGGCGGGCTGATGGGAGCGGCGACGCTCTCCGCCCCGACCATCTTGCGGGCGCAGGCGCGCGAGCTTGTGATGATCGGCTATGGCAACGAACAGGATCAGCCGCTGATGCGGGCGGGCGAGGAGCTCGGGCGCCGGCACCCCGGCGTGACGCTGCGTATCATCGGCGGCCTCTCGACGGAGGCGCTGGCCCAGATCAAGGCGGCGCGCGGGGATTCGCCCTACGATCTGGCCGTCATGGGTTCGCCCGCGATCGTCAACGCGGTCGCCGAGGACGTGCTCGAGCCGCTCGACATGAGCATGATCCCGAACTTCTCGACGATAGAGCCGCGCTTTCCCCCTTACGGCTACGGCGTCGGCTGCCCGATCACGTTCGAAGGGATCGGCATCGCCTACAACAGTGATATCATCGAGACGCCGCCTGCGACTTGGACCGAATTGTGGAATCCGCAGTATGCAGGCCGTGTCGGCATGTGCCGCCCGCAGTCCAACTTGGGGCTCGGGGTCCTCGCAGCCACTGCGGAGGCCTTCGGCCGGCCACAGAACGACCTGCAGTTCGCCCTCGATAAGTGGATGGAACTCGAGCCCCTTGTCGGCCGGAGTCCGCCGCTCCTCCAGCAGATGCTGGAGCGGGGAGAGATCGATATCGCGCCCCTTTGGCATGTCAATACCGCTCTGGCGGCGGCGGCCGGCCTGCCCATCAGGTACGCCAAGGTGACCGGCCCGGGCCCGCTGATGCTGCCGTCCAACATCGTGCATTTCATCAACACCGCGCCCGACACCCGCGAACTGGTGCACGAGTATGCCGACATCATGCTCCAGCCGGAGATCCAGAGCTTCGCGGGTGGCGCCCCGTTCTACTTCGGCACCGTGGTCCAGGGTGTCGAGACGCCGGAGGCGGCTCAACCCTACGTGCCCACCGGCGACGAGCGCGAGAGCATGACGTCTCTTGACTGGTCGGACATCGCGCCCATGCGGGGTGAAACGGTCGAGACGTTCGACCGCATGTTCGCCGGATAATGCAGGTGACCGGAACCGCTGCCGTGGAAGCAGCAGCGCCGCCGGTGCTCAGCGTCGGCGGCGTCACCAAGCGGTTCGGGCCACTAACCGTCCTCGACCAGTGCTTCCTGAGCGTGGCCGATGGCGAAATCGTGACCCTCCTCGGCCCGTCCGGTTGCGGAAAGACGACGCTGCTGCGCTGCATCGCGGGCTTCTGGTCGCTTGACGAGGGCTCGATCCGCATCGACGGGCAGGACATCGTGCCGGTACCCGTCAATCGCCGCCCGGTCGGCGTCGTCTTCCAAAGTTACGCCCTCTTTCCACATCTGACGGTGGCCGGCAACATCGGCTACGGTCTGCGCGTTCGCGGACTGCGCAGGGCCGAGATCGAACGGCGCGTGGCTGCTGCGTTGGAAACCGTTTCGCTCGCCGGGCTTGAGGAGCGCTACCCGGCCCAGCTTTCCGGCGGACAGCAGCAGCGCGTGGCGATCGCGCGGGTGCTTGTCCTCGAGCCGCGCGTCCTCTTGCTCGACGAGCCCTTCAACGCGCTGGACGCCAAGCTGCGCGGCGCGATGCAGGTCGACCTTCGACAACTGATCAAGCGGCTCGGCATCACCGCGATCTTCGTCACCCACGATCAGGAAGAGGCGTTGACCATGAGCGACCGGATCGCGGTGATGCGCGGCGGCCGGATCGAGCAGGTCGCGCCGCCGGAGGAAATATTCGATCGTCCCGTCAGTGCCTACGTCGCCGACTTCATCGGCTCCTCGAACTCATGGGACGCGGAGGCCGTCGGCGGACAAATCACCCTGCCGGACGGTCAGAGCGTGGCGACCGACCTCGCGGGAAGGGTCAAGGTCATGGTGCGGCCGCACAATCTCGGGATTCGCCCCGGCGAACCCGGACCCTGGCGCGGGACGGTCGCGTTCCACAGGAGCATCGGCTTCTTGATCGAGTATCATGTCTCGACACACGATGGTCACGACATCCGTGTGGTCACCATGAGACAGAAGCGCGCGCGTCCCATGACGGCCGGTGCGCCTGTTGCGCTCTCGGTCCTGGACCCCAGCCTCTGCTCGGTCTTCAAGGCATGACGGCCGCCGCGGCGAGACCGCCCCGCTCCGCCGCCAGAGCGCTCGGTGACGCTCTGCTCGACAAGATCCTGTCCGGGCAGGGCATCTGGCCCGCCGTTCCGGCCATTGCGGTCCTGACGGTCGTTGCCGTGATCCCGTTCATCATCCTGCTGTCTCTGGGGTTCTCCGACTTCGAGGTCGAGCGCGGCAACATCGTCTCTCAATCCTTCACGCTTGACTTCCTGAGAAGCGCCATAAGCGACCCGCTCTACTGGACAACCTTCCAGCGATCGCTTTCGCTTGCGCTGACGACGACGGCGCTGTGTCTGCTGTTTGGCTACCCGGTCGCGTACCTCTTCCTGATCGGCGGTCCGTTGGTCCGTCGGCTCATCCTCGTTCTGACCATCGCGCCGCTTCTGACCAGCGGGATCGTGCGCACATATGCCTGGCTGGTGATTCTGGGCGGACGTGGCGTCCTGAACGCTGCGCTGATCGAGGTAGGTCTGATCGACCGGCCCTTGCGCATCATCAACACCCATTGGGCCGTGCTTGTGGGTATGGCTCAGATCCACCTTCCGGTGATGATACTTCCGCTCGTCGCGGTGATGAGCCGCCATGACAGGCATCTTGACGAGGCTTCGGCAAATCTGGGCGCCTCGCGGCTCGGCACCCTGGTGCACGTCATCCTTCCGCTCAGCGTGCCGGGGATCGGGACGGGAGCAGCCTTGGTGTTCACTCTCAGCTACACCACTTTCGTGGTGCCCCAGCTCCTCGGCGGCGGAAACTACCTGAACGCGGCCACGATGATCTACGAGCAGGTCGTCTACTCGCTCGAGTGGAGCAAGGGCTCGGTCACCGCCCTGATCCTGATGGTCACCTGTCTGGCGGTGCTTGTGCTGATCGCGCTGGTCACCAACCACCTCACGCGCTGGACGAAAGGACGAGACGCATGAGCGGGCGCAGCCATCAGTCCATGACGGACGGTCTGGGTATCGGGCTCATCCTCGGCCTCGCGATCCTGGCCCTCGTCATTCTCGTGGCGCCCTCGATCATCGTCATCATGATCTCCTTCGATACCCGTGCCTACGTCAGCTTCCCCCCGCAGGGCTTCACGTTCGACTGGTATTTCCGGGTGTTCGAGCAGACGGTGCTGGTGGAGGCCATGCTGAACAGTCTGCAGGTGGGTGTGACGGTTACCGCCCTCTGCATCCTCCTCGGCGTGCCGACGGCACTCGTCTGCGTGCGCGGGCGCTTCCGCGGGACGACCGCCCTCTCGGTCTTCGTCTTGGTTCCTCACATGGTCCCGGGGATCGTTCTTGGTGTGGCCGTCCTGTTCGCGGGCGCGCTGGTGGGGATCGGCCCATCGATCTGGCTCCAGTCGATCTCGATCGCGGTGTTCGTTCTCGCGGTGATGGTGCGCACGGTGATGAGCCGCCTTCAGCGCCTCGACCCAAGCCTCGAGGAGGCCTCGGCCAACCTCGGCGCCACACCGTTCCAGAGCTTGCGGCGCATCACGTTCCCGCTGCTCCTGCCGGCGATCCTCGCCGGCGCCGTCTTCACCTTCGTCGAGGGGTTCGACAACCTTTCGGTCGCAATCTTCACCCACGGTTTTCGTGACAGGCCGCTGCCCGTCGAACTTCTGGCGCTCGTGCAGACCACCAATACCCCCCTTGTCGCAGCGATTTCCGGCGTCCAGATCCTGCTCGCCGTCGTCGCCCTTGCGCTCGTGGCTGCGACCACCGGTCTGCAAGGCGTAAACGAGTAAGATTTACTCGGACCCGCCTTACCCGTGTCGTGTCGACCGGCGCCTGCAATCACACAACGTCGCCTGTTCGGTCCCGAAGATTTTTTACGCCTGTGCCGAAATCTTGGCATTGCATGCCTCCGGCGAGGGCGGGCGAGTCAGGCGGCCTGAGCCGAGCATGGCACGGCGGCAACGGCTTGCCCGGTATGGATCAGGTGCGTGCGCCAAATGTGGCCCGCATGCACGGCAGCGCCTCCGCGAACGCCTGCATCAGGGCCTCATGCTCGTCGAAAGCCTCTTTCCATCGTAAAGGACGTCATGTCCCCTGGAGTTCTCTAATCGCCTCTGTCAACGGGCTCCTTTCTCCTCGCTGACGCAGCGCTTGCCGGGCTCAGGGTGCTCTCCGTGGTCGATCATGGGATCACCGCATGTTTGCGTTGGGACGGGCGGGTCGAAGTGCTGTTCGCGGTTCCGTCGGACCGCATGCCAGGGAGCGACCTCATCCCGCGCAGCTTCCCGGCAGGACGCATCTCTGGAACTGGGCTTTGGCTGGGGGGCGAAAGCTCCTCTCAGGCCGCGACAGCACGCGCCGTATCGCCGGCAAGCCGCTTCTAGAGCGCGATCGTCATCGGTGGAAGCGGACCCGCTTCCACCAATGACGTGAATCGCTCTCTAACTCTATGAA
>JBQLZQ010000079.1:0-14952 GCA_052168355.1 Inquilinaceae bacterium | reverse complement strand
ATCGGTGGTCGCCTCGGACGCCTTCTTCCCTTTCGCCGACGGGCTGATGGCGGCGATCGATGCCGGCGCGACGGCCGTCATCCAGCCGGGCGGCTCGGTGCGCGACGCCGAGGTGATCGCCGCCGCCGACGAGGCCGGGCTGGCGATGGTCCTGACCGGCATGCGCCATTTCCGCCATTGAGGCGGCGAGGGGGACTCCTCAGTCCCGCCCGGGTTCGCGCACCGTCAGCAGGATCAGGCCGCCGGCCAGGAAGAACAGAACGATGGTGGCCATGCCGACGCGCTGGCTGTCGAAGGCCTGGGTCGCGGCGGCGAAGGCGATGGGGCCGACAAACGCGGCCGCCTTGCCGGTCAGCGCGTAGAGCCCGAACATCTCGGTCTCCATGTCGGGTGGCGACAGGCGGGCCATCAGCGACCGGCTGGCCGCCTGGGCCGGGCCGACGAAGAGGCCCAGCCCCAGCGCCAGGATGATGAACCAGGTCGGGTCCGATATCAGCAAAAGCGGGATGCCAAAGCCGATCAGCCCGGCCAGCGCGACCAGGATGGTCGGCTTGGACCCGACCCGATCGTCGACAAAGGCGAACAGCGCGGCCCCCAGACCGGCGGTGACGTTCAGCCCGATGGCGAAGACCAGGATCTGGTCGAACGCCATGCCAAAGGTGCCGGCGGCGTACAAACCGCCGACCGCGAAGAGGGTGGCCAACCCGTCGCGGTAAAGCGCGCTGGCGATCAGGTAGCGGACGATGTTGCCGTAGGCGCGAATACGCCGCAGGGTGTCGATCAGGGTGGCCAGCCCCTGGCGCACCGCGGCCGCCGTCGACAGCCCAGATGACGGCTCGTCGTACGTGAACAGGAACAGGGGCAGGGCGAACAGGGTGAACCACACCGCCACCAGCGGCCCGGTGGCGCGGATGTTGGCCGACTCCGCCGTGTCCAGCGCGATCAGCGGCGGCGCGCCGCCCAGCCCGATCAGACCGAACAGCGCGACGGCCAGGCAGGTCAGCCCGCCGATATAGCCAAGTCCCCAGCCCCAGCCGGACACGCGCCCCAGCATGGCGCGGGGGGCCACGCTGGGCAGCATGGCGTTGTAGAACACGCCGGCCAACTCGAACGTGACGCTGGCCAGCACCACCAGGGCCAGGGTGTAGGCGATGAACGACGGCGACGGCAGGGCGAACCAGAGCAACGCGGTCGGCACCACGGTTGCCGTCACGAACACCGCCAGCCAAGGCTTCCTTCGCCCGCCGCGGTCGGCGATGGCGCCCAGCACCGGGCTCAACAGCGCCACCGCCAGCCCCGACAGCCCGATCGCCAGGCCCCACAGGGCGCTGCCCTCCACCTCGTCGCCATGGATGCCACGGGCGAAATAGACGCTGAAAACAAAGGTGCCGATGACCGTGTTGAAGGACGATGCCGCCCAGTCGAACAGGCACCAGGATGCGACGCTCCGCGCCCGTCCCCGGGCGGCTGGCAAGGCCGGCTGGGCGTGCATCAGCCGGTGATGAGCCCGCGCAGCCGCCGGTTGGCGACCGCCAGCATCGACAGTTCGACCGTTTCCAGCGCCCGCAGCTCGGCCATCAGCTGGTCGATCCGCTCCACCGGCTGCCGCCGCCGTTCCAGCCAGGCGGCCATGGCCGCCTCCACGTCGGCGTTGCCCGGCTGGCCCAGGGCATTGACGGTGAGATCGGCCTGCAAGGCGTAGAGATCGTCGATGATGGCGCCGACCGCGTGCTTCTGCCAGTGGTTGCCGGCCGGCATGGTCAGCGCCCGGTCGCGCAGCCAGGCGATGCCCAGGCGCCGCCCCAGATCGTAATAGGCGGGGGCCACCGCCCGCAGTTCCAGACCACACAGTTCGGCGATGCGGATCAGGTCGCACCCGGCCGCGACCAGGTTGAGCGACGCGATGCTGCGGGCCAGGGGGGCAGGCACACCCTGCTGGGTCATGCGGTCGATCCGCTCCTCCAGCACGGCCGAGGCCGATTCGTAGAGCAGTTCGTCGACGCTGCCGTACAGCAGCTCGATGCCCGGCTTCAGCCGCGCCACGTGGCGTCCGATATCCAAATCCTCGCCATGGTGACGCAAGACCCAGGCCGTGGTCCGTTCGATCAACCGGCGGATGATCAGGAACATGCGGATCTGGGTTTCGGCCGGGACCTTCGTGTCCAGCGCCTGGATCTCGCTCCACAGCGCGCGCAGGCCAAAGCTCTCCCTCACGATGATAAAGGCGCGGACGATGTCGTTGGTCCCCAGACCGGTGATGTCCTCCGTCTCCGCGACAAAGGTCGGACCGGTGCGGTTGATGACCGAGTTGGTGACATGGGTGGCGATGATCTCCCGCCGCAGCCGGTGCTCGCGGATCGCCGCGTCGTGGGCCTCGCCCAGCGGTTCGGGGAAGTACAGGGTCAACTCCCCCGCCAGGGCCGGATCGTCCGGCAGGTCGCTGGCCAGCACCTGGTCGTACAGGGTGATCTTGGCATAGGACAGCAGCACCGACAGTTCCGGACGAAACAGCCCTTCGCGCCGGCCCAGCCGTTCGGTCAGCTCCTCATCGTCCGGAAGGTACTCGATGGCCCGGTTCAGCAGGCCGCCTTTTTCCAGCACCCGCATATAGCGCGCCTGCTGGTCCAGCAATTCCTGCCGCTCGGCCATGGCGGTGCTCAAGGCCTGGGTCTGCAAGTAATTATCGCGCAACACCAGCGCCGCCACCTCGTCGGTCATGCGCTCCAGCAGCGCGTTGCGCTGCTTGAGCGTCATGTCGCCGGAATCGATGACGCTGTTGAGCAGGATCTTGATGTTGACCTCATGGTCCGAACAATCGACGCCGGCCGAATTGTCGATGAAGTCGGTGTTCAGCCGGCCGCCGCCGCCCGTGGCCTCCGGCTGGCCGCCCGACCGCGCATATTCGATCCGTCCGCGCTGGGTCACCCCCAGATTGGCGCCCTCGCCAATGACCAGGGCGCGGACCTGGCGGCCGTCGACGCGCAGCGCGTCGTTGGCCTTGTCGCCGACATCGGCATGGGTTTCCGACGCTGCCTTGACGTAGGTGCCGATGCCGCCGAACCACAGAAGGTCGGCGGGCACCTGCAGCAGGGCGTGGATCAGGGCGGCGGGAGTCATGGCCTTGTCGTCCACCCCTAGCAGGGTGCGGATTTCCGGCGTCAGGTCGATCGCCTTGGCCTTGCGGTCGAACACGCCGCCGCCGGGGGAAATCAGGCCCGCGTCGTACTGATCCCACGACCCGCTGGCCAGCTTGAATAGGCGCTGGCGTTCGCGAAAGCTGGCGGCGATGTCGGGGTCCGGGTCGATGAAGATGTGCAGATGGTTGAAGGCGGCGACCAGCCGGATATGCTCCGACAACAGCATGCCGTTGCCGAATACGTCGCCGGACATGTCGCCGACGCCGACAACGGTGAAATCCTGGGTCTGGATGTCGCGGCCCAGCTCGCGGAAATGGCGTTTGACGCCTTCCCACGCGCCGCGCGCCGTGATGCCCATGACCTTGTGGTCGTACCCGGCCGACCCGCCGGACGCGAAGGCGTCGCGCAGCCAGAAGCCGTAATCGGCGGAAATGCCGTTGGCGATGTCGGAAAAGGTGGCCGTTCCCTTGTCGGCCGCGACCACCAGATAGGGGTCGTCGGGATCGCGGCGCACCACGTCGGGCGGCGGCACCACGGCACCCGCGACGAAGTTGTCTGTCAGGTCCAGAAGACCCCGCATCATGGTCTGATAGCAGGCCACGCCTTCGGCCCGCAGCGCTTCGCGCCCGCCTTCGCGCGGCGGGCGCTTGAGCACGAAGCCGCCCTTCGACCCGACCGGCACGATCACCGCGTTCTTGACCATCTGGGCCTTCATCAGGCCCAGTACCTCGGTGCGGAAGTCCTCGCGCCGGTCGGACCAGCGGATGCCGCCGCGGGCCACCGGACCGCCGCGCAGGTGAACCGCCTCCATCCGCGGCGAATAGACGAAGATCTCGCGCCATGGCCGGGGCAGGGGCAGCCCTTCCACCGCCTGGCTGTCCAGCTTGAGCGACAGGTACGATTTGGGCTGGCCATCGGCGCCCGACTGATAGAAATTGGTCCGCAGGGTCGACTGGATCAGGTTGAGATAGCGCCGCAGGATGCGGTCCTCGTCCAGGTTGGCGACCTTGTCCAGAGCCTCCACCAGCGCGTTTTCGATCTCGGCCGTCTGCCGGTCCTGGCGCACCACGCCCGGGTCGAACAGGGCGACGAACAAATCGACCACCAGCCGCGCGATCGTCGGATGGGCGGCCAGGGCGTCCTCGATATAGTCCTGGCTGAAGGCGAACTGCGCCTGGCGCAGATACTTCCCGTAGGCGCGCAGCACGGTGACCTCCCGCCAGGTCAGGGCCGCGCCCAGGACCATCCGGTTGAAGCCGTCATCCTCCATCTCGCCGCGCCAGACGCGCGCGAACGCCTCCTGGAAGACGGTCTTGATCCGGCCGACGTCTATGGCGGCGCCATCCTGGTGCTGGACGTCGAAATCGTGGATCCACACTGTATCGGCGGCATCGCCGTCGCTGGCCAAGGAAACCTCGTAGGGGCTTTCCGCCATCACCTTCAAGCCCATATGCTCGAGCATCGGCAGCACATCGGACAGCGGCACCGGCGCCGCCGGATGGTACAGCTTGAACCGCGCCTGGTGGTCGGCGGCCTCCAGAGGCCGGTAGAAGTTGAGGGCGATGTCGCCGTCGGCCAGCGCCTCCTCGACCCGCTCGATGTCCAGGATGGCGGCCTGGGGCACGGTGCTTTCGCAATAGTTGGTCGGAAAGGCTTCGCCATACCGGCGCATCAGGGTCAAGCCCTGCTCCTCGCCGCGCGCCTCGATCAACACCTCCTGCAGCCAGTCGGCCCAGGACCGTCCGGCGTCGATCAGTTCACGTTCGATATCGTCGGATTCGTAGGCGGGAATGGCCCCCGGCGTGGTGCGGACGATGAACTGGATGCGCGCGTGCACGCCTTCCGTAAGCTGGGTGTAAAAGGCGGTGACGGCGCCGCCGAGCGCCTTTTCCAGGATCGCGGCGAACCGCCTGCGCAGATCGGTATTGTATCGGTCGCGCGGCACGTAGACGAGCGCCGACACGAAACGCTCATACGGGTCCTGACGCACGAACAGCGCCGTCCGCTGACGGTCCTGCAGGTGCAGCACGCCCATGGCGATCGCGCGCAGCTCGTCGTCCGCCGCCTGGAACAACTCGTCGCGGGGGAAGGTGTCCAGGATGTGGGTCAGCGCCTTGCCGTCGTGACTGCGCGGGTCGAACCCGACCTCGGCCAGGATGCGGCTCACCTTCTGGCGCAGGTAGGGGATGTCACGGGCGCTGCGGTTGTAGGCGACGGAGGTCAACAGGCCGACGAAGATCCGTTCGCCCGTGACCTGTCCCTCGGCGTCGAACGCCTTGAGGATGACGGTATCGAGATGAACCGGCCGATGAACGGTCGACCGCCGGTTCGACTTGGTGACCATCAACAGACGCGGCTGGCGGATGAAGTTCTGCACGTCGGGCGGCAGGTTGGCGAAATGGCGCATGCCGTCGAAGACCGACACGTCGTCGTCGCGCAGCAGCCCCAATCCGCTGCCGGCCACGACGCCCATATCCGTCTGACCGGAATCTTCGTGGAACCCGTATTCGCGGAAGCCCAGGAAGGTGAAATGGTCCTCGTCCATCCAGCTCAGGAACGCCGCCAGCTCGGCGGTTTCCTCTGGCGGCGAGGGGGGCGGGTTGGTGCGCAAGCCTTCCAGAACGCCGTGAAGGGTGCTGCGCATTTTCGGCCAATCGTCGACCGCGGCGCGCACATCGGCCAGCACGTCGATGAGCATGGTTTCGATCTGCGACAGCGCGTCGGGCGATGTCTGCTCATCGATCTCCAGATGCATGTAGCTTTCCGCCTGACCCTCGGCGTCGGGACCGGGTTCGGCGGCGGCGACAAGCTGTCCCTCGGCGTCGCGGGTGACGCTCAGCACCGGATGGATGATCAGATGAACCGTGGTGTTGGCCTGGTTCAGGGCCGACGTGACCGAATCGACCAGGAACGGCATGTCGTCGTTGACGATTTCCACCACCGTATGGCTGCTGTGCCAGCCGTGGGCGTCGTAGCGCGGGTTGTAGACGCGTACCTTCGGTGTGTTCCGCTGGCGGGCGGCGCTTGTCTGCCACAGCCCCATGGCCGCGCCATACAGATCTTCCACATCCTGGCGGGCGATATCGTTCGGCGGAACGTTGCGGTAGTAAAGCCGGACGAACCGCTCCGCCAGGTTGGCCTTTTTCTTTGGAAACCGGTCACGGACCAGGGCGACGACCGCATCGATCAGATCCCCCTTCTGCTGCTCGGCCTTGTGTGCCATGGCTCCGTATCCTCCCGCCCTTGGCCTGGGCGCCTTTTCCGGGGTTTCCGCCGACGGAAACTACACCAACTGTCGCCCTGCCCAAAGCCCGGCGATCGGCGTTGCGGGCCGGGGTCTTTCACCGGTTGTTAACGTGTGTTTGCTAATCGTTAAGAGCGGGTCGACGGTCCACCGGGCCCCGACCCCAACCGGCGGAGACACGGGGATGAAGGCAACGGCTTCGGCGACGACGACCGTGGTCCAAACCTGGCTGTGGCGCGTCTGGCTGATCGGCGCCTGCCTATGGGTGGTCTACGGGTTTGTCGAAATCTCCAACCAGACCGCGCCGTCGCGCGCGACCCAGGAACAGAGGCTGTTCACGGCCGATTCCTGCGGCGCGATGGGCGACCCGCTGACCATAAGAACCTGCATCGGCCTGCAGAAGATGGCCACGATCCGCGCCGGTGGGGACGACCGGTCGCAGGAAAGCGGCACGGGCGGGCGTAACGTGGCGTTTCTTTTCGGGCCGCCGCTGGCGGTCCTGGCGGTCTTTTATGGATTTTGGCGGCTGTTCCGCTGGGGCTTTTCCTAGACCAGAACCGGTTCAGCGCCTGACCAGTTCCACCCGTCGGTTGAGCGCCCGTCCCGCTTCGGTATCGTTGGGCGCCGCCGGCGCGCCAAAGCCGAAGCCGCGCGGCTGAAGCCGCCCCGGATCGATGCCATAGTCGCCGATCAGGGCGGCGATGACCGCCGCCGCCCGCCGTTGCGACAGGTCCAGATTATAGGTTTCGCCGCCGATGGAATCGGTGTGGCCGTCGACGAACAGGTTCAGCGCAGGCTCGTCGGTCAGCAGGGTCGCGATCTCGTCCAGTGTCGGCCGGGACTCCGGTTTGATGGTGGCTTCGTCGAAATCGAAATAGAGGCCGTAAAGCGTGACCCGGCCGTCCGTCGCCAGTCTTCGGGCCAGGGTGCCGGCGCCGGACGCCACCGGCGTTTCGATCACGTCCAGCTGCACATAGACGGCGTCGGGCACGGGGCCATCGGCGGCGTCGCGGGTGACATACAGCGAAAGGTAGGCGATTTCGTCGGCGGCATAGCGCGCGGCGCTCAAGAACCGCTGCTCGCGCCAGTTGCCGCCCAGCGCCTCGGTCTGGGGTACGGCCATCAGGTTCAGCGGCAGGCCACCGCATTCCCCGACCGCGCATTGGTACAGCGTGTCCAGGCGACGCGCGGCCAGTTGCGTCTGATAGGCCCGAAAGGCCTCCAGCGGCGTCCGGTCGGCCGGCAGGCGATAGGTGATCCGCGTCACCCGGCCTTCGAGATCCAGACGCCGGGCCTGAAGGTCCCGATCGGCCGCGCCGACGATCAGCGGGTAGGAATCCCAGGCGCTTTGGCGGTAATCGACAATCACGGCGCCCGGAAACCGGTAGTCCAGGACCACGGGGTCGCGGCTGCCGGCCACGTCGGCGGCCCGCGCGCTCAGGCCCCACGCGGTGGCCAGGATCAGGGCCGCGCCGGCCAGGGTGATCGTTCGACGGGCAAGGGACAGCATCGGCGGCAGGGCCCTCAGAGACGGCGATCCCGGCCGCGAACGGCGGACCGGGTGCCCTCAGTGTCCCGCGCTGTCGTTAAGAATCTCTTTACCGCCGGGGTTCCGGCTCACCCCTTGCGGCGGCCGAGAAATGCCAGGATGACGCCGACCACCAGAACGATGCCGCCCAGAGCCGCCGGCAGGGCGATGGCGCGCTCGCGTTCGGCGGTGACTTCGGCCGGGCCGACCTGAAGGACCGTTTCCTCGGTCGTGAACGGGATGTAGGGCACGACCAGGACGATGATGCCGACGACGATCAGAACGATGCCGATGACGCTCATGGGGCGCATGGCGGTAACTCCTTGGGATTATAGAGGGCTGCCGCGCGATTCGCGGTCGACCGAGTATATCATGACGGCAGCCGGCCGCTTTTTCGACGCCGTGGTGATTGAACGGGCTCTTGGATCGGCTACAGTGCGGGTCGCGCGACGGGGGATAGGGGAAAACGATGATCGCCACAGGATACGGCCGCGGCCGGACCGGACGAACCGCTTCCGTCCTGCTTTGCGCGGCGGGGCTGGCCCTGGTGGTCGGCGGGTGCGCCGACCGGGCCAAGCCTGGTTCCCAGCTTTGGCCCAACGTATCCTACCAGACCGCCGGCCCGCTGCGCCCGGCCCAAACCGTGCTGTCGGTGCTGGACCCCGTCACGCTCGCCGTGGACGAGGCCGCGGGAAGTCGCCGGTTCTTCGTGATCAACGCCGATCCGGGACGCGAGGTCGAGACGGTCGTGGAAATGGTCGACGGCACCTTCCAAACCCTCAATATCCCGCCGTCGACCCAACTCCAACTGGCCCGCGAGCCCGTGCGTCTGGTCGACGTGCGGTAGGGGACGGGACGCGCCGCGCTCTATTCGGGCCACCTCCCGGCCGGCCAGTCCCGCGCGGAATGGATCACACGTAAAATCGAAATGGCTTCCTGGCCCACCCTGGCGGTGATCGCGTAGGCGATGACGTAAGGCAGGCGGGCGACGGATTTCTCGTAAGTACCGGCCACCCGTCCGGGACGGCCGGTCGGCATGTCTCCAAGCGCCTTGCCCGCGTCGCGGATGGCATCGGCAACCCGGTGGGCCGCCGCCGGGTTATCGGCGGCGATGAAAGCGATTTGCGCTTTGAGATCGTTCAGGGCGCCGCGTGACCACTGAACGGGTCGCGTCACGCCTTGCGGCCCCGCGCCTCATCGATTACCGCGTCGACTTCCGCCATTGCATCCTCATGCGAAACCACCCGCCCGGCCTCCACATCGGCCAGGCCGTGTCGAATGCCATGGATGATCTCAAGCTCCCGCTCGACATAGGCGGCGACCGCTTCGGCCGCCAGAAAGGACCGGCTGCGCCTCGTATCGCGCGCCAGACGCCCAAGCTTTTCCTTCACCTCGGAACTGACGCGGATGGTCATGGTGGTGCTGGGGGACATGGGAACGACCTGTGCTGATTTGTGTACATATTGGCACAGATGACGGCAGGCATCAATAAACACAGGAAGTTGGGCCTAGTGGAACCCCTGCGCCCAAGGTGCTGTGTCCAGCTCGCGGGCCAGCAGATGCCCATGCCAAGAAGGTTAAGATTTCAGCTGTTTATAGGGCTTTGGCCATCTGCCACGACGGTTTTCCTTATTGTTTGGACCTTCCTGGACCCTACTAGGTTCGGCTGTCCAGTAGATGTAGGGCCGATCAGAAAACCGTCTTCGTGATCTTTCGGACACCGTTCACGAGCTCGCCAATTTCATCCTTCGTTGGGTCGGTGTCTTTCTTGTGGTCACATTTGTTTCGTAAATCGCCGAGATGCTGAATGTAGCGCCATGTTGCCGTGTCGATTACGTCAGCTGATTTCAATACGCCGTATAGATCGGACAGGGTCGGGCTTTTCTTTTCGGGGCTTAATCCATGCCCTTCACAGACAACAGCCAAGTGCGCCTCAAGCACCACTCCTGCTATCGCTCCCGCCCCACGTTGGAAGCCCTTCCGATTTAGTTCTTCGGCAGCCTGCAATTCATCATCCAAGACTTCAGCATGAACCAGGGTCTTTATATCGAAAAGTGTAGACTGCATTCTCCGTTGCAGGGCCCTGACAATATTAAATTGTTGATACATCAGATCAATAGCGGCGCTCGGGCCAACATTTTCCTGGCCAGCGATAATAATAGTTAGGCCCCTAAGAGCATCGCTAATTGTGTAGTTGGCGTAGGTGATACTTTTACGCACGCTCTTCGGTTTGTAATATGCCTTAAAGTCTTCAGCGCGATCAGGAAGAAGTTTATTTATTACGGCCAGAGATTCAGAATACCAAGGTTCATATGCTGAATGTAGATCGGCGAATTTTTTGGGATCTAATTTTGTTGAATTTCCCGATATTTCTTTATTTAAATTAAATTTCTTGTCTATTCCTAAAAGAATATTTCCTCCTTCTTCTAAAAGCCGCTCAACATCTTTCTGATATTGGTCAAATTTATTCATCAAGCTGTTCCGGCCCGTTTTGAGTTATTCCTCCATGAACCGCAAGTTCTACATATTGGTCTAGGGATCACAAATAAAACCCAGTACCTCAGAGGAGGTTTTTCATTCAAATCAACAAGAAATTTGGAGCGGGCGAAGAGATTCGAACTCTCGACCCCAACCTTGGCAAGGTTGTGCTCTACCCCTGAGCTACGCCCGCTCGGACGGCGCCGCCGGGGCGTGAAACCCCACGGCGAAGCGGCCGGCATCATAGCCAAAGCCCGTCGCATTGCAAGGACGACTTATACCAAATCGCACTGATTATGACCCATGGAGCCGGCTTGAGAATAGAACGCGCGTCCGGCGCGCGGGCTTGGCGCGGGGGCCTGGCCGCGGCTATAACCGGCGCCATGGGCATGTCCGATCCCGACCCCGCCACCGATCCCGCCGGGCCGTCCCTGCCGACCGCGCCGGCCGAGGTGCTGAGCCGGCTGCGCGGGCTTGGCATCGCGGCCGAGACCCTGGCGCACGAGCCGGTGTTCACGGTCGAGGACAACAAGCGGCTGCGCGGCCTTCTGCCCGGCGGCCATTGCAAGAACCTGTTCCTGCGCGACAAGAAGAAGCGGTCCTGGCTGGTGGTCTGCGACGAGGATCGGCGGGTCGATCTGCGCGATCTGGCCCGGCGGCTGGGGGCCGGACGGTTTTCCTTCGGGTCGGCCACGCGGCTGTTCGAGACTTTGGGCGTCGCCCCCGGCGCGGTCACGCCCTTCGCCCTGGTCAACGACGATCCGCCGACGGTCACCGTGGTGCTGGACCGGGCGATGATGGCCCACGCGGTTCTTCACTACCACCCGCTGGTCAACACCCTGACCACCGCCGTCTCGCCGGCGGACCTGCTGAAATTCATTGAGCATTGCGGCCATAGCCCACACATAGTCGATTTGGAATAATATGGCCGGGCGCGGTCCGGCGGACCGTTCGGCCCGCCTCGCGAAGACGGCCGTCCGCCACCGATTTTCCAGCGTTTCTGGGCTTCAAGCGCCCGTTCGATTTGATAGGACAGATCCATGCAGCCGATCCTGAGTGCCCCCGCCGCCGATGCGGTGATCGAGACCGATACCGCCCGCTTTGGCGCCGATGTCATCGAGGCGTCGATGGAGACGCCGATCGTCGTCGATTTCTGGGCGCCCTGGTGCGGGCCCTGCAAGACGCTGGGACCGGTCCTGGAAAAGGCGGTGCGCGCGACCCACGGCAAGGTGCGGATGGTCAAGCTGAACATCGACGAAAACCAGCAGCTTGCGGCCCAGATGCGCATCCAGTCGATCCCGATGGTCTATGCCTTTTTCCAGGGCCAGCCGGTCGACGGCTTTCAGGGCGCCCAGCCGGAAAGCCAGGTCAAGCAGTTCATCGACAAACTGTCGCGGCTGTCGAAGGCCGGTCCGTCGCCGGTCGAACAGGCGCTGGAGCAGGCCGGCACCGCCCTGGAGGCGGGCGACCATGCCACCGCCGGCGCGATCTTCGCTCAGATCCTGCAGCACGAGCCGGAGAACGCGGCCGCCTATGCCGGTCTGATGCGGGCCCATATGGGCCTTGGCCAGATGGATCAGGCCAAGGCGCTTCTGGGCCAGGTGCCGGCCGCCATCGCCCAGGACCCCGCCATCGTCTCGGTGCGCAGCACCCTGGACCTGGCGGAGGCCAGCAGCGGCGCCGCCGCGGCGATCCCGGCCCTGACCGAGGCCGTCGCCCGCAACCCCGACGACCATCAGTCGCGCTACGATCTGGCCATGGCCCTGTACGGCGCGGGCAAGCCGGCGGCGGCCATCGACGCGCTGCTGGAGATCGTGCGGCGGGAGAGGGACTGGAATGATGGCGCCGCCCGCCTACAATTACTGAAGCTGTTCGAGGCGATGGGTCTCACCGATCCGCTGACCCTGTCGGGCCGGCGGCGGCTGTCGTCTCTTCTCTTTTCGTAAGTGGTGCCGAAATCATACATACGCTGGATACGCTCAGGCCAACGATCCCGGTGTTTCCCCTTTCCGGTGTGGTCCTGCTGCCCGGCGGTCATCTGCCGCTGAACATCTTTGAGCCGCGCTACCTGGCCATGGTCGACGACGCCCTGGCAGCCGATCGCATGATCGGCATGATCCAACCCCTGGACGGCGTCAATCCGGGACCGGACGACGATCCGCCGCCGCCCCTTTACGAGGTCGGGGGCGGCGGCCGGATCACGGCTTTCGACGAGACCGACGACGGCCGCTACCAGATCACCCTGACCGGCGTGTGCCGGTTCCGTGTCGTCGCCGAGGTTCCGACCGTCCGAGGCTATCGCCGGGTCGAGGCCGACTGGGCCGCCTTTGCCGAGGATCTGAAGGCGGCGGAGACGGTGACCCTGGACCGTCCCCGGCTGACCGCCGCCCTGACCGCCTATTTCCGCAAGCATGGCATCTCGGCCAATTGGGAGGCGATCAAGACCGTGCCGGACGAACAGCTGGTCACCTCCCTGTCGATGATCTGCCCCTTCGGCCCCAGCGAGAAGCAGGCGCTTCTGGAAACGCCGACCCTTGCGGATCGGGCCGATACCATGCTCAGTTTGATCGAGATGGACGTGCACACCGACCTGCAGGACGCGGGCTCGCGCCACTAGGCGGGCCCCGGGAACCGAACCATGACCGACGACACACCCCTCGATCCCGCCGCCACTGGCGGTCCCGGCGCTGATGCGCCCCGTCCGGTTCCCGTCGACCCCAAGCTGCTGGAAATCCTGGTCTGTCCGCTGACCAAGGCGCCGCTGCGGTACGATTCCGCGGCCCAGGAACTGATCAGCGATCAGGCCGGCCTGGCCTATCCGATCCGCGACGGCATCCCGATCATGCTGGTCGACGAGGCACGGCCGCTCGATCCCGATACGGCCCGCTGAGCCGGGCGGCTTGCATGGCCACGCCATCGTACGAAACCGAGTTCTGGCCGACCGAAATCCGCGTACGGTCCGAGGAGAGGTGCCTGGAGGTCGATTTCGACAATGGCACGCGGTTCCGCTACCCCGCCGAACTGCTGCGCGTCGAAAGCCCGTCGGCGGAGGTGCAGGGCCACGGTCCGCGCCAGAAGACGCTGGTCGCCGGCAAGCGGCGGGTTGGCATCGTCGGGGTCGAACCGGTCGGGAACTACGCGGTGCGCATCCGGTTCGACGACGGTCACGATAGCGGCATATTCTCCTGGAAGTATCTGTACGAGATGGGAGAGCGGCAAAAGGAACTCTGGGATGCCTACCTCGCGGCCCTCGCCGACGGCGGTCTCAGCCGCGACCCGGGCTGACGATGCCGAAATCCTTGCCCGCGCCGAACCCATCCGCGCCTGGCTGCTCGACCGGGCGCTGAGGGCGGCGCCGCTCCACGCCCTTGTCGATGGCTTCTGCGACCGGCTGGTCGCGGCCGGGATACCCGTTCGCCGGGTGATGGTCAGCGGCACCACCCTGGATCCCGAGATCGAAGCCTACAGCTTCGTCTGGAGACGCGACACCGGCGGCGCGCAGCGCGAAACCTTTGCCTTGGGATCAATGCAGGACGAGGATTTCCAGCGGAGCCCGATCAACTGGATGATAGGCGAGGGGCGGGACGAGGCCCGGTTTCGCGTTGCCGCCAACGAGGGCGTCGACCGGTTCCCCATCCTCAGGACCCTGAGGGGGGAAGGCTGTACCGACTATGTCGCCTTTTCCACCGGGTTCGGGGAAGACGGCGAACTGTCCGGCGACCAGATGGAAGGCTTCACCGTGTCCGCCGCGACCGATATGGACCAGGGGTTCTCCGACTCGGACCTGGCGGTGCTGCGGACCGTCCGACCGGCCCTCGGCGCCGCCGTGCGGATCGCCCTGATGATGATGATCGCCCAATCCATCCTGGGCGCTTATCTGGGCCGCGATGCCGGGCGCCGCGTGCTCGAGGGCCAGATCCGGCGCGGCGCGGTCGAAACCATCCAGGCGGTGCTGTTCTATGCCGATCTGCGCGGTTTCACCGCGCTCGGCGACAGGATGCCCGGTTCCGACCTTGTCTCCCTGCTCGACGACTATCTCTCGTGCATGGCCGATCCGGTGGAGGAGGAGGGCGGTCAGGTGCTCAAGTTCCTGGGAGACGGCTTGCTTGCCACGTTCGACCTTTCGGGCGGGCATGGGCCGGACCGCTGCGCCGCCGCCGCCCAGGCGGCCCAGGCGGCGCTCGCCCGGGTGGCCTCATTCAACCGGGATCGGCGGGCCGCCGGGTTGCCGGTCATGGATCTGGACGTGGCGCTGCATGTCGGCGCCGTGCTGTACGGCAATGTCGGATCCGGCCGGCGGCTGGATTTCACCGTCATCGGTCCCGCCGTCAACGAGGCGGCGCGCATGGAGGCGCTGTGCAACGACCTCGACTGCCACCTTCTGGCATCGCGCGCCTTTGTCGACATGCTGGGGCGCCCGGGGCAGTTCCGCAGCCTGGGGCTGCAGAAGCTGCGCGGCGTCCGGGAAAGCCAGGAGGTGTTCACCCTGGCGGGCGACGGCCAAACCAACTCTTAGAGCAGGATCGCCTTGGGTGGAATCGCTTCGGCGATCCCACCCAAGGCGT
>JBQLZQ010000078.1:0-11681 GCA_052168355.1 Inquilinaceae bacterium | reverse complement strand
GGTCGCCGCCGGGGAGACGATCGACGCCATCCAGAACGGGTTGCTGGATGGCCAGTACACGGCTCCGTCCTATTTCGCCGGCAAGGATCCGGCGCTGGGCGTGCTTGGCGACACGCTGGCCGCCTATCCCGACAGCGAAACCCGCGACCGGTGGTTCGCGGAGGGAGGCGGCCAGGCGCTCGCCGCGAAGCTTTACGACAGCTACGATCTGCATTTCGTGTGCAGCGTCTACTGGCCGCCGGAGCAGATTCCCTCGACCGTGCCGATCGAGTCGGTGGCCGATTTCGAGGGGCTGAAGATGCGCGCGCCCGGCGGGCTGGCGTCGGATCTCTTGAGCCGTGCCGGCGCTTCCCTGGTGACCATGGGGGTCGGCGACTCGGTCACCGCGATGGAAACCGGAACCCTCGACGCCACGGATCTTGCCAACATCGCCCTGAACGTTTCCCTGGGCATGCACAACAAGGCGAAATACTCGGTTCTGGCCCGCCACTCCATGGCCGTGACCGAGATATCCGTCGGCCGGGAGCAGTGGGACGCCCTGTCGGATGACGCCCAGACCAAATTCACGGACGCCTGCAACGCCATGTCCGAAAAGCTTCGGGCAGTGCTGACGGAAGAGGATGCCGCCGCCGCGGCCGAGGCCAGGGACAATCTCGGCGTCACCATGATCGAGTTCGGGGCCGAGGACGCCGCGACGTTCCGCGCCAAGACGCTGGAGGTCTGGGACGACTGGGGCGCCAAGAGCCCCGAGGCGCAAGAGATCGTCGACAGCCACAAGGCCTTTCTGACGGAGCTCGGCCTCCTTTGACGGCGGACACCGGCGGGACTCGGCCGTCGCCGCCGGGGGAAGCACCTCCGGCCCGCGGGCACTGGGTCGACAGCCTCGCCCTGACCCTGGGCCGCCTGGCCGGCTGGTCGTTTCCGGTCATCGCCCTGCTCATGGGGTATGAGGTCGTCTCGCGCTACGTATTCGGCGCGCCGACGATCTGGGCGCACGAAATCTCCGGTCTGCTGGCCGGCATCGCCTTCATCGCCGGCGGTGCGTATTGCATGGCGGAAGGCTCGCATATGCGCGTCTCGCTCCTGATCGACGGGGCGGGCCGCGCCCGGCGGCGCCTTGCCGAGATGCTCAGCTTCGTCACCGGCGCGGTGTTCCTGGTCGGGCTGGCCGTTGGCATGTGGGGCATCGTCCAGCGCAGCCTGTTCAGGTTCGCCACCGATGGGACCTGGACGCCGGAACGATCGGGATCGTCGTGGAACACGCCGTCGCCGGCCTACCTCAAGCTGGCGCTGTTGGTAGGCGCCCTGGTCTTTCTCCTGGTCGTCGTCCGGCAGGCCATCCAGCTCGCCCGTGGCGGGACACCGGCCGGGATGGCGGACGCGGGCGAGGAGTAGCGCCGGCCGATGGACATCGCCACCCTGTCGATCCTGATCGCCGCGACGATGGCGGCGCTGCTGATGCTGGGGGTGCCCCTGGCGTTCGTGTCCGGGTCGATCGCGGTGGTCCTCGCCATGGCCCATTTCGGTGTCGGGGGGCTGTTCATCCTGGGCAGCCGGACGGCCGACCTGCTGGGGTCCTTCGCCCTGGTGGCGGTGCCGATGTTCGTGCTGATGGCCTCGATCATGGAGCGGTCGGGCGTGGCGCGGGATCTCTACCGCGCGTTTCAGTTGATGGCCGGCGGCATTCCCGGCGGCGTGCCGGTCATCACCATCGGCATTGCGGTCATCCTGGGCGCCACGACCGGCATCATCGGCGGCGAGATCGTTTTGCTGGGGCTGGTCGCCCTGCCTCAGATGCTGCGGCTCGGCTACGACAAGAAGCTGTCGATCGGCACGATCACGGCCGGCGGATCGCTGGGCACCATGATCCCGCCGTCGATCATCCTCATCTTTTTTGGGATCACGGCCCAGGTCTCCATCTCCAGCCTGTTCCTGGCGACGCTGGTTCCCGGTCTGATGCTGGCCGGTTTCTATGTGATCTACATCCTGGTCGTCAGCCGGCTGCGACCCGACCTCGTGCCGGCCTACGACCCGTCAGCCGATCCCGTCTCGGCCGAGGAACGGCGGGCCCTCATCCGCGGCATCGTTCTGCCGCTGCTGGTCGCGGCCTCGGTTTTGGGATCGATCTACGCCGGCATCGCCTCGATCACCGAGAGCGCGGCGGTCGGCGTGCTGGGCACGGCCTTTGCCGCCTGGGTCCGCGGCACGTTCACGGTGACCATGATCACCGACGCCGTCATCCAGTCCCTGCGCACCTGCGGCATGGTGTTCTGGCTGGTGTTCGGCACCAACGCCCTGGTCGGCATCTATAATGTGCTGGGCGGGATCGCCTTTGCGCGCAACGCGCTTTCCGGCATTTCACCCGAACCGGCCGTCGTCCTGGCCGTCATGATCGCCGTGCTTGTCCTGCTCGGCTTTTTCCTGGACTGGATCGGGATCCTGTTCCTGACCATGCCGGTGTTCCTGCCCACCCTGCAGGCGCTGGGCTACGACCCGATCTGGTTCGGCATCCTGTTCAACCTGGCGATGCAGATCGCCTATCTGACCCCGCCATTCGGTCCGGCCTGCTTCTATCTCAAGGGCGTGGCCCCGGCCGACGTGACCCTGCAGGACATCTTCGCCGCCCAATGGCCGTTCATCGGCCTGCAGATCCTGGCGCTGGTGCTGGTCGCCATCTTTCCCGGCATCGCCCTTTGGCTGCCGCAACTGGTCTACGGGTGAACGCGATGACCGATGTCGCCCTTCTCCAAACCCTCAATACGCCGCTGGCCTCCAACCGTCTCGGCCCCGACGATCTGGTCGCCATGCTGGCGACGATGCTGCGCATCCGCCGGTTCGAGACGCGTGCGCGGGACCTGTTCCTGGGGGGCGCGATCAAAGGGACGGCCCATTCGTCGGTCGGTCAGGAAGCCATTGCGGCGGGCGCCTGCCGGGCCTTGGAGGCGCGTGACTTTCTGCTCACCCACCATCGCGGCCATGGCCACACCATCGCCAAGGGCGCCGACCTTCGCCGCATGTTCGCGGAATTGATGGGCAAGGCGTCGGGATACGGCTACGGCCTTGGCGGGTCGATGCACATCGCCGACTTCGCCGCCGGGGTGCTGGGCGCCAACGGCATCATCGGCGCCGGCATGGGGCTGGGCACCGGGGCGGCGCTGGCCCAGACGCTTCGGGGAACGGGCGCCATCGGCGTGGCTTTTTTCGGCGACGGCGCGGTCAACGAAGGCCTGTTCCACGAAGCCATGAACCTGGCCGCCGTCTGGAAGCTGCCGCTGGTGTTCTTGTGCGAAAACAATCAGTACGGGTTGTCCACGCCGTCGTCTTCGGTGACCGCCGGAGGGCATATCGCCGGCCGCGCCGCAAGCTATGGCATTCCCGGGCATCGCATCGACGGCAACGATCCCGTATCCGTTCATGATGCCGTTTATCGGGCCGGCCTGCGGGCCCGTGACGGCGACGGCCCCAGCTTCATCGAGGCGGTCACCTATCGCTGGGACGACCACTCGATGCGCGCCAACCTGCCGCGCTATCGCACGACGGAGGAGGAGGAGGGATGGCGCGCCGCCGATCCCATCGCCCGCCTGAAGGACCGCTGCGCCGATGCCGGTGCCCTTGATGACGCGGCATACGGGGCGATGACGGCGGCGGCGGAGGCCGAAATTGAGGCGGCCATCGCCTGGGCCGCCGCCGAGCCCGAGCCCGATTTCGACACCGCCCTGGGTCTGGTCATGGCGCCGCGCGGCGACGGCGCGTGGCCGGAGCCCGATCCTGGCGGGCGCCGGATCACCTACAAGCAGGCGATCACCGAAGCCTTCCACCAGGAAATGGACCGCGACGACCGGGTTATCCTGATCGGCGAGGATGTGGCCCGCATCGGCGGCATCTTCGGATTGACCACCGGGCTGCTGGACGCGTTCGGCCCGGAACGGGTGCGCGACACGCCGATTTCGGAAGGCGCGATCGCCAGTTGCGGCGTCGGCGCTGCGCTGGCGGGGATGCGCCCCATCGTCGAGGCCCAGCTGTTCGACTTCGTGGCGCTGATGATGGACGCCATCGTCAACCAGGCGGCCAAGGCAAGATTCATGCTGGGCGGGGCCGCCAAGGTTCCCATCGTCTTTCGCGGTCCCCAGGGCGCCGGTATCCGCCTTGGCGCCCAGCACTGTCAGTCGCTGGAGGCATGGTTCGCGCATGTTCCCGGCATCGAGGTCTATTGCCCGTCCAGCGCCTATGACGCCAAGGGTCTGATGATCTCAGCCATACGATCCGACAACCCGGTTGTCTTTCTCGAGCACAAGCTTCTCTATCTCGGCGCCGAGCAGCCGGTGCCCGAGGCGCCGTACGCCATCGAGCCGGGTCGCGCCCGCATCGTGCGCCGCGGCGCCGACTGTACGATCGTCGCCCTGATGGCCATGGTCGGGCGGGCCGAGGCGGCCGCCGCCCGGCTCGAGACGCGGGGCATCTCGGTCGAGATCATCGACCCGCGCACGGTCAAACCGCTGGACATCGAGACCATCGTCGGGAGCGTAAGGAAGACCAACCGCTGCGTGGTGGTGCATGAGGCGGTGCTCTTCGGCGGCATCGGCGGCGAGATCGCCGCCATGATCATGGAGCACGCCTTCGACTGGCTCGACGCGCCGGTCGAACGGGTCGGCGCGCCGGACATGCCGGTTCCCTACAACGACCGGCTGGAACGCCGCTTCATGCCCGACGCCAGCCGGATCGTCGAGGCGGTCAGAAAGGTCTGTTATGCCGATTGAACGCACACTGATCGTGCCGCCAGGTCTCGAGGTAGTGCATGACCGGTTTCACTACGCGCCCGGCATCCGGGTCGGCGACACGCTGTATATCTCCGGGCAGGTCGGCCGGCGCGCCGATCTCACCGTCGTGGAAGGGGCGGAGGCCCAGTACGTCCAGGCCTTCGAGAATGTGAAGCTGGTGCTCGATGCGGCCGGCGCCACCTTCGACGACGTGGTCGAGCTCGAGACATGGTTCGCGGACGGGATGACCGACCTGCCGCTGTTCATGGCGGTCAAGGACCGGTACTTCACCCGGCGCTATCCGACATGGACCGGGTTCGCGGTCAAGGGCTTCTCCATGCCCGGCATCCTGGTCGAAATCAAGTGCACCGCCGTGCTGGACACGGTCGCCCCATGAGTGTGGATTTCAAGGGGCTCTTGGCCACCGGCGACGTGACGCTCGGCACCTGGAGCCAGATCGCCGCGCCCGAAATGATCGACCTGATCGGGCTCAACGGGTTCCAGTTCACGGTCATCGATTGCGAGCATGGGCATTTCGGGATCGAGACGGCGGAGAATCTGGCCCGGGCGTGCGACGCCGTGGGGATCGCCCCGGTGCTGCGGGTCGCCCGCAACGATCCGACCGACATCATGAAGGCGCTGGATGCCGGCATCCGCCATGTCGTGGTCCCCAATGTCGGCTCGGGCGAGGCGGCCGAACGGGCGGTCGCCGCCACCCGCTTTGGTCCCCACGGTCTGCGCGGCGCCTGTCCCTGCTGCCGGTCGGGCGGTCACTTCGTCCGCAACTGGCAGGACTATGCCGTTGAGGAGGAGGCGCGGGTCGGCGCCATCGCGCTGATCGAGACCGCCGAGGGCTATCGCAACATGGCCGATATCGTCGGGGTTTCGGGCTTGGCCGCCCTGATGATCGGCATGTTCGACCTGTCGGTGTCGATGGGGTTCGACGGTGACTGGCGGGCCGAGCCGGTCCGCAAGGCGGCCCGCGACATGGTGGCCCGCGCGGTCGATGCCGGCCATCGGGTGATGATGCCGGTGTTTGCGCCCGATCCGGCGGAATGCCGCGACATGATCGCCGAATGGCGGGGGCAGGGGGTCCACTGCTTTGTCATCGGGTCGGACAAGATCATCGTGGCCGATGCCCTGGCCAGATGGAGCGCCGCCCTGGCCCGCTGACCGTCCGGCGGAAGAGGCCGGCGCTTGTGCGGGAGGCCGGCGGGCTGGTACATCCTGTGGCCCCTTTGCCCTGCGTGCCACGGATCCCGAAGAAGCCCGACCATGACCGATCGTTCGACCCCCAAGCCCGAGACGGTGGCGGCGCGCGCCGACGGTTTCCTGTGCCGGGATACCGGGGCGGTGGTGCCGCCGATCCATGCCTCCACCACCTTTGCCCGCGACGAGGCCTACGAGAAGCGGGACGGGCGCGGCTACAGCCGCGACGACAACCCGACCTACGACGCGGTCGAGGCGGTGCTGACCAAGCTGGAGGGCGGGGCGGGGGCCAAGCTGTTCGCATCGGGCATGGCGGCCACCACCGCCCTGTTCCAGGCCCTGGCGCCCGGCGATCATGTGGTCACCGGCCGGGATCAGTATTTCGGCACGCCCAAATGGCTGCGCGAAATCGGCATTCCCTGGGGGCTGCAGGTGACCTTCGTCGATACCGCCGATACCGACGCCCTGGCCGCCGCCGTGGCCGCGCGGCCGACCCGGATGGTGTTCGTCGAAACGCCGGCCAACCCGACCTGGGCGGTGACCGACATCGCCGCCGCCGCCGATATCGCCCATCGGGCGGGTGCGGTGCTGGCGGTGGACAACACGGCGGCGACGCCGGTTCTGACCCGGCCGATCGCGTTGGGCGCCGATCTTGTGGTCCATTCGGCCACCAAATACCTCAACGGCCACAGCGATGTCATCGCCGGGGCGGTGATCGCGGCCAGGGAGGATGCGCTGTGGGAGCGGATCGGCAAGATCCGGTTTCTGTCGGGCGCCATCCTGGGCCCGTTCGAGGCCTGGCTGCTGCTGCGCGGCATGCGCACCCTGTTCGTCCGGGTGCGCCAATCCAGCGCCGGCGCGGCCGCCGTGGCCGCCCATTTCGACGGCCACCCCAAGGTGGCGTCGGTCTGCTATCCGGGGTTGCCGGGTTTTTCGGGTTATGAGGTCGCGTCCCGCCAGATGCAGGGCGGGTTTGGCGGCATGCTGTCGCTGCGGGTGGCCGGCGGCGGGCCGGCGGCGCTGGCCGCCATCAAGCGGGTACGGCTGTTCCTGCGGGCCACGTCGCTGGGCGGCGTGGAAAGCCTGATCGAGCACCGGGCGACCATCGAGGGCGAGGACAGCGACGTCCCCGCCGATCTGCTGCGGCTGTCGATCGGTCTGGAGGCGGCCGACGATCTGATCGCCGACCTGGAGCAGGCGCTGGCCGGCTAGCCGGTCCGCGAATGGCCGAGAGTGGCCGCAAAAATAGCCGGGGCGTCAGCCCGCCATGCTGGCCTTGGGACGCCGGCCGCGGCGGCGGCGATTCTCGTCGAACGCGGCCACGACGGTGGCCTGGGGGGCCGTGCTGGCGGGCGCCGATCCCGAGCGCATGGCGGTCAGTTCGCGCAGGCAGCGCTGCAGGATGGTGACCTCGCGCCGGTCTTCCCGATCCCACACTTCCATGCAGCTCAGCTTGTTTTCGACCAAATCGATCAAATTTTCTAAAGATTGCTTGGACAGGTCCATGACTTCAGGCTTCCGCTTCCCAGGTGATCATCTGTGGGGGGTATCCTGGAACCGTTAAACTTAATACTTTCCTAAGGGGCGGCAGGTTGGTTGATTATTACAAAAGATGGCGCCAGGGGCGCCCCGGCGGGCCAACGCCGGGGCGTTCTTGACATTGCCGGCGATCGTGCGTAATTCCGCGCCTGACGGAGGGGTGGCCGAGTGGCTGAAGGCGACGGTTTGCTAAACCGTTATACGGGTAACACTGTATCGAGGGTTCGAATCCCTTCCCCTCCGCCATACTTGGATGATGTTTCCCTTCGCTTTCCGTACCGTAACGGCAAGTGCTCGCCGAAATGGGGCGCTCGCGGTGACGCCCATCGACATCGTCGATCACGGCCGTCGCGCTCGATACGCCGCGACATTGGTCCTGTTTTGGCAGCGCACCGTGCAGAATCGCCGGCTCGAGTTTCTCGATGTGTCGAAGAAGGCGGCGCGGCACCGACTATCCTCGCAAAATCTGATGCGCCCCGCATGTCCGTCGCCGATCAAGCGGGCGAGCGCTTCAGCGCAGATCGAGGTCCACATTTCGACGAGTCCCGTGTCGGCGGGGTGGTGATGGAGCCGCCACACGCCGTTCTCCTCCGCTAGATGCGGATTCGCAGGATGCTTTGCGAGCATTGCATTGAGAGTGTCCGCCGCATCGGCCGTCCGCCCTTCGACGAGCGATCGAAACACCTGGCGCAGCGTCCTTGCGAGGTCGAGGAAGCCCTGCATGTGGGATGCCCGAAGCGCCTCTAGCGAAGGCGGATCCTCTTTGAGGATGCTCGCAAGCGCCTCCGCGAAGTCGGCGCCGTTGGACCGCGACTGTGACTCCGCAGCGAACGCGTTGGCGAGACCGGCAGCCACTCGGAGACCGGTGTTTTCGTAACTGCTCAAATTGATTTGACTCATGACGCCGGCAGTGTGATGTAATGCACTAACGGAAGTTAGGTCGTTACTTGCGTCTCTGACAAGGAGGAATTCCGCCATGTCGCCCGTTCTCGATCACACCATAGTCCACGCCCGCAGTCCTGCGAAGAGCGCCGCCTTTTTGGTGGAAGTTCTCGATCTTCCTGCTCCAAAAATCCTCGGGCATTTCACGGTCGTGCAGGTCGGTTCCAGCTCACTCGACTTTCTGCAGGCAGACGAACCGATAGCTTCCCGGCACTTCGCATTCCGCGTGACCGAGGAAGACTTCGACGGCGTACTTTCGCGCCTAAAGGCCGGCGGGATCAGCTACAGGGCCGATCCATTTCATCGACTTCCAAATCAGATCAATCATTGGGATGATGGGCGTGGCGTCTATTTTGACGACCCGGACGGGCATGTCCTCGAAGTCATCACAAGATCCTATGGAAGCGCGGGATGCGCCGCAAAGCACCCTAACCCCTTGTTGGATTGCAAGTGATGCGCGGGGCGCTTGCAGTCCGGGCCGGCGTTCGTGCGGCGACCAGGAACGATGTCGAACCGCTAGCGTGCATGTGGCACGAAGGCTGGACAGACGCTCACGGCGGCCTTCTTCCCGAAAAGCTCGTTCGTGATCGCACGGGCGAGAGCTTTCGAGCGCGTCTGACCCAGGGGCTTTCAGCCGTCCGCGTCGTAGGCGAGGAAGGCGCGCCTTTGGGCTTCCACTGGACCCGCGCCGAAGAACTCTATCAGCTTTATGTCGATCGCTCGATGCGCGGGGCGGGCGTCGCCGCGACCCTGATTGCGGACGCCGAGACCCTCATCGCAATGCGTGGCGCCAAAGCCGCATGGCTCGCCTGCGCGATTGGAAACCTACGCGCGGCGCGCTTTTACGAGAAGCATGGGTGGCGTCGCACGCGGGTTGATACGCTTGGATTGTCGACGCTGGACGGCCTCTGCCCTCTCGACGTCTGGCGGTACGAAAAGACCATCGAGAAAGAGTGAGGGCACTGCGACCAGCCGGGCTTCCAGCCCAAGATATCTAACGCGGCGAATACGCTGGGTCGGGCCAGCTATCGGATCGGGATCAAGTCTTTCCTTTTGGCGGCGTCTGGACCATCGCAAGCGTCGAACGACCGTATCGGGTGAGTCATGATCGTAGCGCTACAGCGAAGGAATAGTTTGCATTCTCATCGCGCGTGGCCCGCCATTAGCTGCCGTCTGCGTGACGTTTTACTATGCTGGTGCGATGACCACTTTGCGGAACGACCTTCGACAAGTCGTTCGCAAGGTGCGGTTGCTTCCGCATTCGCCATTCGCAGATCTCATCTGTCCAAGAAGGGCTGAAACATCCTTCTGTAGTCGCCGGGCGACAGACCCGCGCTCCGCTTGAACAAACGTCTGAAGAACGCGACGTTTTCATAGCCGACATCGACCGCGATGTCGTCGATGCTCCTCGTGCCTCGCTCCAATTCGCGTTTGGCCGCTTCAACCCGCAGGTTTTGCGTGTAGCCGATCAACGTCGTGCCGGTGGCCTCGCGGAACCGCCGTTTCAGGCTGCGGCCGGGAATCGGGCAGCCTGCCACAACACTTGCGACCGGATCGGATTCCCTGAAATGCTCGGCCAGCCAGTCCTCCGCCCGCCGCACGACGCTATCGGCATGAGGCAGTCGCCGGACCAGCGTGGCATAGGGAAGCTGCCCCTCGGCATGCCACTTCATTAGGTAGACCTGAGCAATGCGCAGCGCCTCGCCCGGACTGACGTGACGCGAGATGATGTGGATCGCCAGGTCGTGCCATGACGACGTGCCGCCGGCTGTCACGATCCGCCCGGCGGGATCGCCGATGCACAGATTGGGCGACGGATTGAAGCGGACTGCCGGAAAACTCTTTCGGAACAGGTCTTCATAACCCCAATGCGAGGTCGCCTCGCGCCCGTCCAGCAAACCCGCGGCGGCCAAAAGCACCGAACCGGAGCATGCGGAATAGACGATTGCGCCGCCGTCGTAACTTTTCCGCAACCACCTCTTCACGTCCTCATAGCGATCCGAGACGGCGTCATCGGGCGATAGCCAGAGCTCCGGCACGACGACGATCCCGGGATCGGGAACATCGTCGAGGCACAGCGCGGGGCTGACCGGAATTCCGTTGCCGCAGGTGAATGGCGATGTGCCCGTCGAAACCAGTCTCGGCTCGATCAGGGCGGGGCTCTGTCCCTCCCGCGCAAGTTGCCGCCAAAGCGTTCCCGTCGATGCAAGCACATCCACCATGCCGTAGAGCGCCGAGCCCGCGGTTTCGGGCAGGCACAGAGTGTAGACCGGGATCGGTTCGCCGTTTTTCATCGTTTTTGGCACAAATGGATCGGTTTCCTCATCTTTCGATCTGACCATGCGACGAGTCAATCCCTAGAAACGCAGGTATCGCCGCGAGAGATGCGGCGCAACGCAAATCGAAGGAGATGAAAGATGAATGCACACGGAACAATGGAGGCGGCCCCGAAGCTGCTAAACGGACTCGATGTGGATGCAGCGATGGCCACGATCCAGGCGATAAAGGACGACCCCGACATCGCGCAGTTCAAGTTCCGCGCAAAGAACCGGTGGATCGACGGTGGAGAGAACCGCTCCACGATCAAGGATTTCTATGGCGCGAAGGCCGAAGATACCTCGCGAGACGGGGCTTGGGAGTTCACCAACGGCGAACCGCCCGTCCTTCTGGGAAAGAATGAGGGCGCGAACCCGGTGGAGTTTCTGCTGCACGCTCTGGCCGGTTGCGTGACGACCACTTTCGTGCTGCACGCCATGGCCCGCGGGATCGCGATCCGGTCCTTATCGACCGAGCTCGAGGGTGACATCGATCTTCACGGCCTCCTGGGCCTGAACGAGGATGTTTCGCCGGGGTACAGCGCAATCCGGGTGAAGATGGAAGTCGACGCCGATTGTAGCGACGAAGCGCTTGACGAACTCCTGTCCTTCGCGGAAGCGCATTCGCCAGTGTGCAATACGGTCTGCCGACCGGTTCCTGTCAAGATCGAGCGCGTTGTTTGACCGTCCGAACCTTGGCCGCCGCGTCCACGATACGAACGCGGCGGCCGCTCACTCCGATCGACGAGACGCAATGGGACGAGGCGGCGGCATTCGCACGTCCCGTGGTCGCATGCCAATCATGGCCGCCATTCCAGACATCGGTGTTCTTTGCAGCATAAGTCGAATTGAGCTCAAAGCGGTCTTAGAGCGCGATCGTCATTGGTGGAAGCGGGCCCGCTTCCACCAATGACGTGAA
>JBQLZQ010000077.1:0-66874 GCA_052168355.1 Inquilinaceae bacterium | reverse complement strand
CCAGATGCGGCGGTTCCAGGGTGATCCCGATCACCACGGAATCCCTGGCGGCCAGGGCCGGCCCCCCGGCCCAGATCACAGCCGCCGCGAAAATCGCCCAAAAAACCTTCGTCATCGCCCCGCTCTCCCCCGCTGATACGCGCGTCCCCCCGACGCGGGGTCTTTGGCGCCCCGCTGCCGCCGGATCATGCGCCGGTTAGCCTTCGTATTTCAAGGCAGGGGCTATGATTGTGGGCGGGCGGCGCGCAAGGCGGCGCCATGGACGGCCCGGTAGCCCGGCTTGTCGCCCAACCCCTCCGCCTCGTAGACGGCCCTGGCCACCGCCCGGGCCAGGGCATCGGCGGCCAGGGCACCCAGCCAAGCAATGCTTGCAGGTCGTGGCGCTGGCATCGGCACCGCGCCGGTGGCCAGCACGAACACGGTGTCGCCGTCGAAGGGGGTATGGCTGGGCCGGATCGCCCGCGCCAGCCCGTCCTGGGCCATCGCCGCGACCCGCCAGGCTTCCCCCTTGGTCAGGTCGGCGTTGACCGCGATCACGCCCAGAACCGTGCTGGCGCCCGGCAAGGCCGGCGGCGCCAGCTCGGGCACCGCCGAAACCGGGTCCGACGGCGGCGGCTGGCCGCCCAGCTCGTCGTCCTGCTCCAGGGCCCAGGCCCATAGGGTGGACTGACCCGGCATGACGGCCGAGCCGTTGGGATTGGCGGCGGCAAGGGCGCCGATGACAAACCCGCTGTCGGAATCGCTCCAGGAGGCACTGCCCAGGCCACCCTTCAGCCCCCCGGCCTTGGCCCCCAGCCCGGCGCCGGCATTGCCCAGCGCAAAGCCGGATCCCGCCGTCTCGCACGCGGCCCAGCCCAGCGCCCGATAGGGCGGTGTCGTGCCCCAATCCTTGTCGCCGCCATTGCCCAGATCGAACAGCACGGCGGCCGGCACGATGGGCGCGACCGCCGGCCCGATCCGAAAGCCGCGCCCCTGCCCCGCCAGCCACGACACCACCCCCGATGCGGCGTCCAGACCGAACACCGAGCCGCCGGACAGGACGACGGCGTCGATGGCGTCGATCAGCCCGGTCGGGTTCAGGGCGTCGGTTTCCCGCGTGCCGGGCCCGCCGCCGCGCACGTCCACCGCCGCGACCGCCCGCCCTTCGGCCAGGATCGCGGTGACGCCGGTGCGCGCCGCCGCATCTTCGGCGTTGCCGACCAGGATGCCGGGGACGTCGGTGATGAGATTGCGCGGGCCGGGGCGGATCACGAGGGCGGGGATTTCACCAGGGCGGACGCTGCGGCGCTAGAGCAGGATCGCCTTGGGTGGAATCGCTTCGGCGACCCCACCCAAGGCGTGAATCCTACTCTATTCATAGAGTTAGAGAGCGATTCACGTCATTGGTGGAAGCGGGTCCGCTTCCACCAATGACGATCGCGCTCTAGCCACCCTCGGCCATGTCGTCGAGGGCCTCCCGGTCGATCAGTTCCACCTTGCCGCCGGCAAGCAGCCGGATCAGCCCGTCCGACTTGAGCCGGGTGAAGGTGCGGCTGACCGTTTCGGTCGTCAGGCCCAGATAATCGGCGATGTCCGACCGGCTCATGGCCACCAGGATCGGATTGTCCTTCTGACCGCGGCGCCGGGCCCGGCGCGAGATATCCAGTAGAAACGACGATACCTTCTCGTGCGCCGTCTTGCGGCCCAACAGCAGCATCTGATCCTGGGCCGCCGCCAGTTCGTTCGACGCCATGCCGAACAGCCGATCCTGAAGCTTTGGAAATTCCTTGAGCAGCGCGTCCATCTTCCGTCGCGGAAAACGGCAGACATCCGTAGTCACCACGGTTTCGGCGGTATAGGCGTACCTGTCCTGCATGGCGAGCCCCAGGAAATCTCCCGCGAACAGAAAGCCGGTCACCTGGCGGCGACCGTCCGGCATGACCTTGAACAGCTTGACGAGACCCGCGGTGACATTGAAGACCGCATCGGCCTCATCCGCTTCGGAGAACAGCACGGCGTGGGGGCCGAGCCGTTGATGCCGAACGATCTGATTGAGGCGGCTGAGCTCATCCGTCTCCAGCGCGGCGCACAGGGTCAACCCACGGACGGCGCAGGCGGCGCACTGACCCGCGCTCGAACCCATTTGTTCTGCCGACGGATTCCCCGAGTATCCATGCATCGCGTCTGGGCGAGCCATGGCGGATCTGCTCCAAATCCACGCAACGAAGGATCATGGTGGCCGACCGCTGGATCGATTGCAACCGGCATCCCAAAATCGTCCCGACCGTACCGCGTTCAGCCCGCCTTGATCTACATCAAAGCGGTGCCGGTGTCGGGTCGGCACCGTACACGATCCTGTCCAAGGCCTCGAGGACATCCATGTCCGAGCGTTTTGTGTCCAAACTGCTCGAATTAGACCAGATCGATCAGGCTTACGCGTTGGTCTGTACCGCCCTGCCAACCTTAGATCTGGTGGCATGGCGGCGTTATGCAAGCGATCTGATCGCCGGCGATGCTCCACCGTCGGGCATCATGACAGTTCAGCACTGCGACTATATCCATGGTCTGTTCGGGTATCGGGTGCTGCCGCACCTCACCGATGCCCGCCTGCTGAGCGCCGAGAACTTTATGGCCGCCCGGATGTTCGGCACGCGCCACGCTGAAATCGCCCTGGCCGAAGCCTTGGACCATCTGGCCGTGACTCTGAATTGCAGCGCCATCCGCACGTTGCTGACGGCCGGCGGCGACCGCCACGACTGTTCCCCGGTTGAGCCGTTGCACCGGATGGGCCATCGGCCCGAGGCGATGTATCTGTACAAACCCCTGCTCCACGCGGTGCGGGGCTGATCCGACCCACGGTCAGATGCGCGCGCCTTCCCCGTCAAAAAGGTGGAGGCGATCCAGCGGCACGGCGACCCCCACCCGCGCGCCATCGGGGGGCAGGGCCTCCGTCCCGTCCAGTCTGACGATCAGCGGCTCGCCCGTGTCGAGGCGCAGATGGGCCAGCGTTTCCGCGCCCAGCGCTTCCTTAAACGCCAGTTCGCCGGCGACCAGCCCATCGTCGGGCGCGCAGAAGGACAGATGCTCCGGCCGCACGCCGATCCGGAGGGGGCCGCCCGCCCTCCCGTCGGGGAGGGGGCCGATCGCGTCAGATCGCCGCACCGTGTCCATCGGCAGGAAGTTCATCGGCGGCGAACCGATGAACGCGGCCACGAACACGGTGGCTGGTCTTTCGTAGACCTCCAGCGGAGCGCCGATCTGCTCCGCCACACCGCCGTTCATGACGACCATGCGGTCCGACAGGGTCATCGCCTCGACCTGATCGTGGGTGACATAGAGAGCGGTGACGCCCAGCTTGCGCTGCAGCGCCTTGATCTCCATCCGCATCTGGACCCGCAACTTGGCATCGAGGTTGGAGAGAGGCTCGTCGAACAGGAAGGCGGCCGGGTTGCGCACGATGGCCCGCCCCATCGCCACCCGTTGGCGCTGGCCGCCGGAAAGCTGTCGCGGTTTGCGTGCCAGATAGGGTTCAAGCTCCAGCATCCGGGCCGCCTGCTCGACGCGCTCGGTGATGTGGGGTTTGCTCAGCCCGGCGATCTTCAGCCCATAGGCCATGTTGTCGAACACGGTCATGTGAGGGTAGAGCGCGTAATTCTGGAACACCATGGCGATGTCGCGTTCGCGCGGCTCGAGATCGTTGACCACCCGTCCGCCGATCGCGATTTCCCCGCCGGTCACGGTTTCAAGCCCGGCGACCATGCGCAGCAGCGTCGATTTTCCACATCCCGACGGGCCAACGATGACAATCAGCTCGCCATCGCCGACAGCCAGGTCGACCCCGTGGATGACCTGGGTCGACCCGTAGGATTTGCGCACCGATGTGAGGGTGATCGTCGCCATGACCTACTTCTCGCTTTCCACCAGCCCTTTGACGAAGAGCTTCTGCATCAGGATGACCACCAGCACCGGGGGCACCATGGCCATCATCGCGGTCGCCATGATAACCGGCCACTCGGCGACGTCGTCGCCGGACGGGAACATCTGCTTGATGCCCATGACGATGGTGTTCATCGCCGGATCCGTGGTGATGAGCAGCGGCCACAGATACTGGTTCCAGCTGTAGATGAAGAGGATGACGAACAGGGCGGCGATGTTTGTGCGCGACATCGGCAACAGGATGTCGCGGAAGAACCGCATCGGCCCCGCGCCGTCGATCCGCGCCGCCTCGACCAGTTCATCGGGAATGGTCATGAAGAACTGGCGGAACAGGAAGGTGGCCGTTGCCGATGCGACCAGCGGCAGGATCAGGCCGGGGTAGGAGTTGAGCATGCCGAGATTGGCCGCGACCTCGTAGGTCGGCACGATCCTGACCTCCACCGGCAGCATCAGGGTCAGGAAGATCAGCCAGAAGAACACCGACCGCAGCGGAAAGCGGAAATAGACGATGGCATAGGCCGACAGGATGGAAATCGCGATCTTGCCGATCGTGATCCCCAGGGCCATGACCATGGAATTGAAAAGCATCCGCCAGACCGGCGCGTTGATCCCGGAAACAAGAGCGTCCCCGTAATTCTCGAGGAAGCGGTCGCCGGGCCAGAGCGGCATGGGCGGACGCACGATGTCGGGCTGGGGCACCGTTGACGCCACGAACGCCAGATAGATCGGAAAGCAGACCAGCCCGATGCCCAGGATCAGCCCGGCATGAGTCAGCCAGATCCCGATCCCCTGCCGTTCGACCATGCCGGACCGATTGTTGGTCATCGATTGTCGCCCATCAGTAGTGCACCCGGCGTTCGATAAAGCGGAACTGGATGATGGTGAGCGCCCCGACAAGCACCAGCAGCACCACCGATTGCGCCGCGGACGATCCCAGATCCTGGCCCACGAACCCGTCGGCGTAGACCTTGTAGACAAGAATGGTGGTCGATTGCTGCGGTCCGCCGGCGGTGATGGTGTGTATCACCGCGAACGTCTCGAAAAAGGCGTAGACGATATTGACCACCAGCAGGAAAAAGGTGGTGGGCGACAGCAACGGGAAAACGATGGTCCGGAACCGGTACCAGAAGGTGGCACCGTCGATGGCGGCGGCTTCGATCACGCTGCGCGGGATGGCCTGCAACCCGGCCAGGAAGAACAGGAAGTTGTAGCTGATCTGCTTCCAGGCGGCGGCGACGACGACCAGGGTCATCGCCTGGCCGCCGTTCAGGACGTGATTCCAGTCATACCCAAGGGTGTCCAGATACCACGCCACCACGCCGACGGTCGGGTTGAACATGAACAGCCACAGCACCCCGGCCACCGCCGGCGCGACGGCGTAGGGCCAGATCAGCAGCGTCCGATAGGCGCCCGCCCCCTTGATGATGCGGTCGGCCATCACCGCCAACCACAACGCTGGGATCATGGCGATCAGGGTCACCAGGGTGGAAAAGATCACCGTGGTCTTGAAGGCGGCCAGATAGTACCGGTCTGAAAACAGGAACTCGAAATTGCCGAGCCCGACATAGTTCATGCTGAGCCCGAACGGGTCGGGCACGAAGGTCGATTGATAGACGGCCTGTCCCGCCGGCCAGAAGAAAAAGACCAGGGTTACGGCAAGCTGAGGCGCGACCAGCAGGTAGGGCAACACCCGATTGTTGAAGACGACGCGCTTTTCCATCCAACCCCTCCGACCGGCCCCGCCCGGCGCCTGGAGCGGCCGTATCGGCGGCCGCCGGTGGCGCGAGAGCGGCCGGGGGCGACCCCGCCCCCGGCCGATCGGTCCTCAGCGGTTGGCCTGTTCGAAGCGCCGCAGCAGCTGATTGCCCCGCTCGACGGCGCTGTCGAGGGCGGTCTGGGCGTCCTTGTCGCCGACCCAAACGGCCTCCAGCTCCTCGTCGATGATGGTCCGGATCTGATCGAAATTGCCGAGCCGCAGGCCCTTGGAATTGGCGGTCGGGGCGTTGCCCGTCATCTGCTCGACGGCGATCTCGGTGCCCGGATTATCATCGTAGAAACCGGCCTCGCGCGTCTGATCGGCGGCGGCCATGGTGATCGGAAGGTAGCCGGTGTTCTGATGCCAGGCCGCCTGGATATCGGGCGTGGAGAGGAAGTTCAGGAAGGCCGCGACGCCGGCATAGTCCTCGGCGGGATGTCCTTCCAAAACCCACAGCGACGCGCCGCCGATGATGGTGTTCAGGGGCGCGCCCTCGACCGACGCCCAATAGGGCAGCGGCCGGATCTCGAAGTCGAATGTCGCTTCCGCCTTCACGCCGGCGTAACCCGCAGAGCTTTCGGTGAACAGCGCGCATTCGCCGGCGCGGAACTGGGCCCCGGATTCGTTCCGCCGCCCGGCATAGATGAACTTTCCTTCCCGCGCCCATTCCCCCATCTGGGCGATATGGGCGACTTGAACCGGGCCGTTAAACGCAAGTTCCGTCGTCAGGCCGGCAAAACCGTTTTCCTCGGTCGCGAACGGCTGGTCATGATAGGCGGACAGGTTTTCCAGATGCACCCAGCTTTGCCAGGCGGTGGTCAGCGGGCAGTCGTGGCCAGCCTCCTTCAGAGCGTCGACGGCCGCGTCGACCTGGTCCCAGGTGGACAGGTCCATGTCGGGATCCAGCCCCGCCTCGGTAAACGCGTCGCGGTTGACGTACAGGACCGGCGTCGACGAGTTGTAGGGAAGCGACAGCATCCGCCCGTCGGAGGTCGTATAGTACCCGGAGACGGCGGCAAGATAGGCATCGGGGTCGAAGGTCGCGCCTGTTTCCGCCATCACCTCGTAGACCGGCTTTATCGCCCCCTCGGCCGCCATCATGGTGGCGGTGCCGACTTCGAAAACCTGCAGCACATGCGGCTGCTCGCCGGCCCGGAACGCCGCGATCCCGGCGTTGAGAGTCTCGGAATAATTGCCCTTGTGGCTGGCCACGACGGTGTAGTCGGATTGCGAGGCGTTGAACTGGTCCACCTGTTCGGCCAGCAGGTCGCCGAGCCGGCCGGTAAAGGCGTGCCACCACTCGATTTCCGTCGCGGCGGAGGCGTGGCCGGCGCCCAGCGTCGAAAGCGCCAGCACGGCAGCAGCGGTACGTTTGAGCATGCGATCCTCCCGGTTGGTCAGTTTGTCGCCGGTGCTGCAAAGACCGGCATTTATGGACGGAGGCTATGTCACCCGTCGGCGTCGCGCAAGGACGGCGCGGCGGCGCTCACCGGCAGTGTCAGGACGAATTCCGTGCCCGTCGCCGCACTGTCCGCCAGCTTCAGATCGCCGCGATGGGCGATCATGATCTCGCGGGCGATGGCCAGCCCCAGACCGGTCCCGCCGGCCCTTCCCTTACCGGCAAAGGGCTGGAACAGGTGCTTGCGCGCGCGGGGCGGCAGACCGGGACCGTCGTCGGTCACCGTCACCTCCACGCAGTCCTGTTCGGGCCGGGCTTGGATGGTCACCGTTTCGGCGCCCGCCTCGAATGCGTTGCGGCCCAGATTGGCGAACACGCGGAGAAGCTGATCCCGATCGGCCTGAACCGAAAGTCCCGGCGGCACCCGATTGACCCAGCGCTGCCGGTCGCTTTCCAGCGCCGTCAGGTCCTGGGTCACCTCATCCACCAGATCGGACAGATCGACCCGGCTGCGGTGCAGCGCGGCCCCGCCTTCGCCCGTATAGTCCAAAGTCTGAATGCACAGTTGCACCGCGCGGTCGATCGATCGCACCAGGTTGGGGGCGATGCGCTTGACGTCCGGATCGCCGCTGTCGATCAGCCGCTCCGACAGCAGGGCCGCGGTCGACAGGATGTTGCGCAGATCGTGCGTGATCTTGGTGACGGCCGTGCCCAGCGCCGCCAGTCGCGCCTTTTGCTTCAGGGCGGTGCGGACGGCATCCTGCATGTCGTGCAGTTCACGCTGCGCGATCCCGATCTCGTCGGTGCGGCGGCTGGGCATGACCACGTTTGCCGCATCCTCGGGATCCTCGCGGAAAGCCACCATCTTTTCGGTGAAGCGCTGCATCGGCAGCACCATCAGCCACCGCAGCGACAGAAAGACGAGGCCCGCGGTGATCAGGGAGATCACGATCGACAGCCACAGGATGCGACCCGAAAAGTCGATCATTTCCTGGCGCAGCGGCTCCTCATCGAGCACCACTTCGACATAGGCGTTGGCATCGCGCGGGGACCAGCCGGAAACCCTGATCACCCTACCCTCCTCGGCGAACAGAGTGTTGAAGGCCCCGACGATCAGCCCCACGGCGTCGCGCTCGCGCAGATCAACCTGCAGGTCGATCGGGGGCATCGTGCTGCCAAGCATGTAGGTGCTGAAATTCGGCCGGCGCAAATCGATCATGTAGGCGTTGACGTGATCCAGGAGCTCGCGCTCCAGTTCCTCCGTCACGGCTCCCTGCGGCGTTGCGACGATGGCCAGGGCGGCCAGGTGCGCCGCGGCCAGCTTGTCTTCCAGCCAGATCAGACGGGCCCGGGCGATCGACGGCGTGTAGATCAGGACCTCCGCCACCATGACGAAAAAAACCGTGAGCACCAGCAGGCGCGCGGACAGGCTGCGCTGAATGGTCGGCAGGTTCATGAGCGGCCCCCGTTCATGGCGTCGGGTTCATGGCGCCGACGCCGGGTGGACGGCCCAACAGGCCTGAGGCGATCTTGTCCACATCATTCATGGACGCTCTGTTATACCAGCGCGTGTGGGAGGACCAGCCGCTTGACCGGCCGATCACCCCAATCGGGCAAGAAGCCGGACGATGCGTCGGGTTCGATCGCTGAACAGCCGGGGGGTATAAAAGCTGCCGGCGGCCCGTTTGCTGGCTTCGCCCAGGGTCGGATAGGGCGCGATCATGTTGGCAATGGCGCCGATCTTCAGCTTTTGGCCGATGGCGAGAGTCCACAGATGGATCAACTCACCGGCGTGCGGCCCGACGATTCCGGCCCCCAGGATACGACCATGCTTGGATACCACCGCCTTGACCATGCCCTCGGTTTCGCGCTCGGTCTGGGCCCGATCGTTCTCGTCAAAGCGCCAGCGCAGCACCTCGACATCCGTGCGCAGCCGTTGGGCCTGGACCTCCGTCTGGCCGACCTGGGCCAGTTCGGGGGCGGTGAAGGTGACCCAGGGGAAGGCCTCGGTCCGGACCTTGGCCGGCAGCCGGAACAGCGCGTTGCGGATGACGATGCCGGCATGATACCCGGCCATGTGGGTGAATTGCGGCCCGCCCGTGACATCGCCGATGGCGAAGATCTTGTGGTTGGTGGTGCGCAGACGGGCATCGGTTTCGATGCCCTTCGCGGAATAGGCGATCCCCGCTTCCTCGAGCCCCAGATCGTCGACGTTGGCGCTGCGGCCGACGGCCACCAGCAACGCCGTGCCGTCGATCCGCTTTTCACCGGATGCGTCGCTGTAGACGGCGACAACGCCGTCGGCCGCCTTCTCGACCCGGATCAGTTCGGCCCCTTCGCGCAGATCGATGCCGTCGCCGACCAGCGACCGGCGGGCGATGTCCACCAGTTCCGGATCGTCCTTTGGCAGGATGCGGGCTTTTTCGATCACCGTCACGCGGCTGCCGAGCCTCCGGTGCGCCTGGGCCAGTTCCAGCCCGATCGGGCCGCCACCCATGACGATCAGATGATCGGGACGGTCACGGTTTTCGAAGACCGTTTCATTGGTCAGGTAGGGGACGGTGTCGAGGCCGGGGATCGGCGGCACCAGGGCCGACGATCCGGTGGCCACGACGAACCGCCGTGCCGTGACCTCCGTCGGCCCGGCGCGCAGCGTCCGGGGACCCGTGAACCGGGCGCGTTCGCGCAGAACGGTGACCCCCAGCCCCTCGAACCGTTCCACCGAGTCGATCGGCGCGATGGTGTCGATGACGCCGTGGACATGATCCTGGACACGCCCGAAATCGACCCTGGGATCGCCGCCGTCGACCCCGAACCGCGACGCCGATCGGATGGTCTGCGCGACCCGGGCCGACGCGATCATCGATTTCGACGGGACGCAGCCGGTGTTGAGGCAGTCGCCGCCCATGACGCCCTGTTCGATCAGCACCGTGCGCGCGCCCATTTGGGAGGCGCCGGCCGCCACCGACAGGCCGGCGGATCCGGCGCCGATCACGCAGATGTCGCACGAAAGGCTGGTCGCCATGCCCGGTCCCTATTGGTCAGTGTCGTTTGGACTTGAATTTCTTATAGAGCGTCGGGACCAGGACGAGAACGGCGAGCGCCAGCATGGGCAACAGAAGTTCCGGCTTCAGCAGCATGCCGAAATCGGGCTCCCCGCCGCTTTCCAGGGTCGCGCCGAGGCCATTGCCAACGGCCGCGAAGATGAAGGTGCCGGGAATGATGCCCAGCAGGGTGGCGGTCACGAACACGCCCAGGGACACCCCGAAGAACGCCGGAACGATGTTCACCAGCCAGAAGGGAAGGACGGGGATCAGCCGCAGCGACAGCAGATAACTGAAGGCGTTTTCCCGAAAACCGTCCTCGAGCCTGGCCATCCAGGGGCCGGCCTTGCGCCGCAGCAGGTCGCCGATGGCCGTGCGCGCCGCCAGAAATATGCCGGTCGCGCCCAGGGTGGCGCCAACCAGCACCAGCAATCCCCCCCACACGGTTCCGAACAGAAAACCCGCGGTGATGGTCAGCAGGGCTCCGCCGGGGATTGAAAACGCGATCACCACGGCATAGACGATGATCATGACAAGCGATGCCAGGATCGCGTTCTCCGCCACGGAACGGGTCAGGGTCTCGTGGTGCTCGCGCAACAGGGAAAAGCGGACATACTCGTCCAGCCCGAAGGCGAAAAAGGCGGCCAGCCCGATGATAATGACGGCCAGGGGCGCAAACCGCCGCAGGGAGGCCGGTCGGTCCCCCTGGCCCCGATTATCGGATTTTGCGGTCAATGCTTCGCCCATCCGGGTCGATTCCCAATGTTTTTCCGGGCTCCAGCGTCCCCGGCGGCCCTTTATCGTCGCCCTTTAGTGTAAGGTATCGACGCTTCACCGCCAGTCACCTTGGTGTGAGACCGGGGTGTGCTGGAGACGGCACCGCCCTGCCGGGCCCGGAAATCCGCACCAACGCGGCCGGGAACACCGGCGGAGGCGCCCGGTCGCATTGACTCCGGTGCCTGAAACCCTTAAAGACCCTTCCAATCCGCCGTTCCCCTGGACCGTTCCCACGGAGTGTGTCGTGAAACGCACCTTTCAGCCGAGTAACCTTGTGCGCAAGCGCCGTCATGGCTTTCGGGCGCGCCGCGCAACGGTCGCCGGTCGCCGTATTCTCGCCAATCGCCGCGCCAAGGGCCGTAAGCGCCTGTCCGCGTAGCGGCACCGGAATGCCGCGCCGCGTCGATGCCTTGCCCGATGCTGGCCCGCAAGGGACAGTATTTTCGCTTGGCCGCCTGACGCGGCGGAGCGAATTCCTGACCCTGGCCGGGTCCGGCCGCAAGTCGGTGATGCCGGGACTGATCCTGCAGGCACGCCGGCACGACGCGCGGCAGCGACCCCGCTCGAAAGAACCCAGCATCCGGGTCGGTTTTACCGCCAGCCGCAAGGTTGGCGGCGCCGTGGTCCGCAACCGGGCCAAACGCCGTCTGCGGGCACTGGCCCGCGACGTGCTGGCGCACAGGGCCGCGACCGAACACGATTATGTGCTGATCGCGCGCGCGGCGACGCCGAGGTTGCCCTACGCCCGGCTCAGGCGCGACCTTGAGCGCGCGCTGACCGCCGTCGATGCCTGTCGGCACGGGCCGGAGTCGGAGGGGACCCGATGAGCCCCCTGGCGCACATCTTGCGGGGGGCGGTCATCGTCTATCGCTACAGCCTGTCGGCCTTTCTGGGTCAAGGCTGCCGGTTTCGACCGACCTGCTCGGAATACGCCCTGGACGCGCTGGCCGCGCATGGCGCGCTGAAGGGTGGATTGATGGCGGCGCGCCGGATAGCCCGCTGCCATCCCTGGGGCGGGTCGGGGCTCGACCCGGTGCCGGCGCCGAAGAAGAGGCCGCCGCCCGCTGATGTTGCGGCCCGAAGCCACCATCTATGTGGTCAAGAACCGTCCGTGGTGGATCCAACCGGCCGGGCGATCTAGACCGAACCACCACCGCCCCCTTGTCATCGGCCGGCACGCGACGCCCGCCAAGCCCAGGAACTGAAACGCACCCATGCCGGATCAGAAAAATCTCATTCTGGCGATCATGGCCTCGATCGTGATCCTGGTCGGCTTCCAGTATTTCTTCGGACCGGAACCGGTGGACGCGCCCCCGACCACGCAACAGGAAGCCGGCCAGCCGGCGACTGCCGGCGCGGGCAGCGCCGTGGGCACGGGCGGCACCGTAGCGCTGCCCGGCGAGCCGGCGGCCCCGACCGCCACCCTGACCCGAAGCGCGGCGGTGGCCGAGGGCCCGCGGGTTCGGATCGATACGCCAAGCCTGCATGGATCGCTGTCCCTGGTCGGCGGCCGGCTGGACGACCTGACCCTGGCCAACTATCACCTCACTCCGGACCCCACGAGCCCGGAAATCATCCTGCTGTCGCCGCGCACCGCGCCGAATCCCTACTATGCCGATTTCGGCTGGGCGGCCACCGATGCCGGTGTGGCGACCCCGACCGGCGAAACCGTGTGGACCGCCGACAGCGACGTTCTGACCCCGGACAATCCGGTGACGCTGCGCTGGGACAATGGCGCCGGCCTGTCCTTCGAGCGCGAGATCGCGGTCGACCAGGACTACATGTTCACGGTCACCCTGCGCGCCACCAACACCGGATCGGCGCCGGTCACGCTGTCGCCCTATGGCCGCGTCCTGCGCTTTGGCGAACCGGACCTGCTGAACTTCTTCATCCTGCACGAAGGCCCCTACGGGGTCCTGGACGGCACGTTGGAGGAATATTCCTACGACGACCTGATGGAAGAGGCCGACATCAATCAGCAGACGACCGGCGGTTGGCTGGGCTTTACGGACAAATACTGGCTGGTCGCCCTGGCCCCCGATCAGCAGTCGACCTTCGACGCCGGCTTCAGCCACCGCGCCGACGGCCCGCTGGACCGGTATTTCGCCACCTACCGTGCGACCGAGACAATCGTCCAGCCGGGCGAGACGGTGGAAACAACGACCCACCTGTTCGCCGGCGCCAAGGCGGTTCAGCTGATGGACCGCTACAGCGAAGAGCTGGGCATCGAGAAGTTCGACCTGACCATCGATTTCGGCTGGTTCTACTTCCTGACCAAGCCGATGTTCTACGCCCTGGCGTTCATTCACAGTCTGGTCGGGAATTTCGGTGTCGCCATCCTGGTGCTGACCGTCTTCATCAAATTGCTGTTCTTCCCGCTGGCCAACAAATCCTACAAGTCGATGTCGCGGATGAAGGCTTTGCAGCCCGAGATGGTCAAGCTGCGCGAACGCTTTGGCGACGACCGCCAGAAGCTGAATACCGAGATGATGGCGCTGTACAAGCGCGAGAAGGTCAATCCGGCCGCCGGCTGTCTGCCCATCCTGGTTCAGATCCCGGTCTTCTTCGCTCTCTACAAGGTCCTGTTCGTGACCATCGAGATGCGCCACGCGCCCTTTTTCGGCTGGATTCGGGATCTTTCGGCGCCGGACCCGACCTCCCTTTTCAATCTGTTCGGGCTGATCCCCTGGACGCTGCCGGAATTCCTGTTGATCGGCATCTGGCCGCTGATCATGGGCCTGACCATGTTCCTGCAGCAAAAGCTGAACCCGGCCCCGGCCGACCCGATCCAGGCCAGGATCTTCATGGCGCTGCCCATCGTGTTCACGTTCATGCTGGCCCGCTTTCCGGCGGGGCTGGTGATCTATTGGGCGTGGAACAATTCCCTGTCGATCCTGCAGCAGTGGATCATCATGCGGCGCATGGGCGTCAAGATCGGCGGCGGAACCGATCCGGTTCCAGCAGCCCCGCCCCCCTCCGCGAAACGAAAGAAGGGCACCGGGGACGCGTCGTCGGCGCCCCCCGAACCGGAGGCTGGGGAAAAGCCGCCTGCCGGGGAAAAACCCCCCAAGGCACGACCCGCCACGGCCAAGGACAAGACCCCGAACCCGGCCAACAAGCGGCGCAAGCGGGCGGGCGGCGGCCGCAAGCGCTGACCGGAACGGCCGCCATCAGCGACGCCCCGGAAGACGGATCGGCGGTGCCCCCGGCCCGGCAGGCGCCGTTCACGCCGGCGGAAATCGGCGAAGGGCGCCACCTGTTCGCGCAGGCTTGCGAGTTCGTCATGGCCACGGCCGAGATCGAACAGCTTCCGCCGGCGGCGCTGCCGGAAATCGCCTTCGCCGGCCGGTCGAACGTCGGCAAGTCCAGCCTGGTCAACGCGCTGACGGGCCGCCGCACCCTGGCGCGCACCAGCAACACGCCGGGCCGGACCCAGCAGCTGATCTTTTTCGATCTGGCCGGCCGGCTGGGTCTGGTCGACCTTCCCGGCTATGGCTATGCCAAGGTTTCCAAGACGCAGGTCGCGGCGTGGACCCGGCTGCTGCGCGCCTATCTGCAGGGGCGGGTCACCCTGCGCCGTGCCTGCCTGCTGATCGACGCGCGCCACGGCGCAAAACCCGGCGACATCGAGATCATGACGCTGCTGGACGGCGCCGCCGTACCCTATCAGGTGGTCCTGACCAAGACCGACAAGGTCAAGCCGGCAGCCCTTGCGGCGCTTGTCGCCGACACCCGAATACTGCTGAAGCGCCACCCGGCGGCACTGCCGGAAGTCTTGGCCACAAGCGCCCGCGACGGGACCGGTATCCCCGAATTGCGCGCCGCCCTTGCCATGTTGGCCGATCCCGGGCCATAACCCCCGGCCATGACCGACAAAGCGAAATTTCAGACCAGCCTGGCGTACGACAAGGACCGGATGCGGACGGCGGAGACGCTGACCGAAGCGTTGCCGTTCATGCGCCGCTACAACGGCGAGACCTTCGTCGTCAAGTATGGCGGCCATGCCATGGGCGACGAAACCCTGTCCCGGGATTTCGCCCGCGATGTCGTGCTGATGAAGCAGGTCGGCATCAACCCCGTCGTGGTTCATGGCGGCGGTCCCCAGATCGGCGCCATGCTGGAACGTCTGGCGATCAAATCCGACTTCGTCGACGGGCTGCGCGTCACCGACCGCAAGACCGTCGACATCGTCGAAATGGTGCTCAGCGGATCGATCAACAAATCGATCGTGTCGGCCATTCACGACGTCGGGGGCAAGGCCATCGGCCTGTCGGGCAAGGACGGTAACCTGGTCGCGGCGCGCAAGCTGCGCCGTACCCACCGCGATCCGGACAGCAATATCGAACAGATCCTGGATCTCGGTTTTGTCGGCGAACCGGCGGCGATCAACCCGCATATTTTGGACCTGTTCGACGAAAGCGACTTCATCCCGGTGATCGCGCCGATCGGGGCCGGCCGCAACGGCGAGACCTACAACATCAACGCCGATACGGTGGCCGGCGCCATCGCCGGCGCCCTGCACGCGTCTCGCCTGTTCCTGCTGACCGACGTGCCTGGGGTGCTGGACAGGGACAAGACGCTGATCCCCCGCATGACAGCGGCCGAGGCCAAGTCGCTGATGGCCGACGGAACCATCGGCGGTGGCATGATCCCCAAAATGGAAACCTGCATCGCCGCGATCGAACAGGGCGTCGAGGGCGCGGTCATTCTGGACGGCCGGGTGCCCCACGCGCTGCTGCTGGAGGTTTTCACCGAAGGCGGCGCCGGCACCCTGATCGCGGACGCCTGACGCTTCGTCAGTCAGGGTCGGCGAAGAAATCGAGTTGCCACTCCAGATCCGCCGGCGACAACGGATAGCCGTGTCCGTCGCGGGCATTGAGCACGCTTTGCGGCGATAGCCGGGCGATCTGAAGCTGGACCTTGACGGCCATCCGCATGGAAAACCCCGCCTTCCACACAAGGGCCACGGCGGCCCGCGCGCTTTTGGCCTGAATCATCCGTTCCGCCCGGGCGTCGTCGAACCCGGCCGCGGCCGCCAGGGCACCGATCACGAAAGCGCGTTCGCCGGCCAGGATAGCTTCGTCCAGGGCATCTTCGGTCAGGGTCCCGGCGGTCGCCATGGCCCGTCCGTCGGCCGCGTCGCGGCCGGCCGGCGCCGCACCGGCGACTGTCGCCATTGCCACCGGTTTTTTTGCCGATGCAGCCGGGTCTTCCCCCCTCGGCCCGACCGTGGGTAGCCCATCCGACTGCGCCCGTTCTTGCACAAGGGCGGCCACCGCCGCCGCCGTCTCGGGATCCAGATCCTCGCGGTTCCGCAACACCTCGACCAGGGACAGGGCGACAAAGCGCGCCAGGGTGCTGGCGGACGATGGGGGCAGGTCACGGCGATGGACCAGGGGCTTGTGCCAGTCGATCTGATCGGGCGCCCGGTCGAGGATCAAATCCAGCGTATCCTCACGGATCTGGGCGCTGTTGTTGCCCAGCAGCGCGGTCACCGCCTCGACATCGTCGGTGCGGGCGATCGCATCGGCCACCGGCCCGGTCAAGCGGTCGCGGCCGGCGATGGCCGACAGGGCGCCGGCGATCGGCGCGTCGTCGACGATGGCCAGCAGGTCGGCCTCGGTCAGTTGCGGCGAATGGCGCAGGATCGGTTCGGCCACGGCAAGGGACGAATCGCCCGCCAAGGTTCGCACGACGCGATGGGGGGCCTGCTCGAGATCCCGGATCGCCTCGGCCAGGATCCGGCGCACGTCGACGGAGGCGTCCTGGGCCAGCACGGTCAGGACCTGCAGGGTGAATTTTTCCAGCGGTCCCGCGTCGTCCTCGCCGTTCGGCGGGATGCGCCCCGCCATCTTCCGCGCCAGGCTGCCGCGCACCGACTGGTCCGGGTCGCGGACCAACAGCAGATCCGCCCGTGTCGGCGTCGCCGGGTTTTCGGCGATCAGGCGGCGGACCTCGGCCGCCGTGTCGGCGGCCAGGAAGAACAGGATCTCGGGCGGCGAATCCATCCGCGCCGCGACGTCGGCCCGCGCCGGAACGTCGCCGGTGGCGATGGCGGTCTTGAGCGTGTCATAGGCCGGCGCGCGTGACGCGGGGGTCCCCGGTGCGGCAGCGCGGCGGCGGTCGACGGGCGAACCGGCCGAGCGGGTTCGCCGGCGGGTTTCGCCCTTCGGCGCCGGTATTTCGACATATCTCATGGCGACCCTTCCCCGGATGGTGCGGTCATGGCGCTGCGCGTCAGCCCGCGGGCGCCACTCCATAGCCCCTGGGGGTCCAGACGCGGCCGGGCCGATACCAGAACGTCGGCGATACGCCCGTCGGCGCGACGCAACCGCATCGGCGCATCGGTGACCGTCTGGCGCGATTCGAACGGTGTGCGGGTCAGGTCTTCGCCGTCTTCCAGCAGGCGGTCGGCCGAATGGCCGAGAAGGTCGGACGCCGCGTGCCCCAGCGCGCCCTGGGGCGAGACATAGACGAAGGTTCCGTCCGGCCCGACCTCCCAGGCGAAATCGGCCGCCAGGTCAACCAGGTCCCGGAACCGCTGACGCGATTCCGTCAGCGCGTCGCGCAGCGCCCGTTCGGCCGAACCGTCGCGACCGATCAGCGCCACCGTGTTGTCGGGCAGCGGCGTGGCCAGCCAGTCGATCACGATCGGACCGCGGGCCGTCGGGATGGACGACCGATGCGTTGGATCGGGCGGGTCGCCCGGATCGGTGAGCCAGGCCACCAGACCGCGCCACCAGGCGTCTTCCGCGGCCCCCGGGATCAGGCCGGCAACCGTTGGGCTGGCCGCGCGCACGGCACCGCCGGCATCGACGACCAGGGCCGGACCGGGATAGGCCTTGATCAGATCCACGGCCGGCGCGACGGACGCGCCGGATCCGGCCTGATATTCGCCAGCCGCTCGTCGAAACAAGCCCAAACCGCCGCTCCCCCAGGGCTTCCGGGGCCAGGCCCCGCTTGTTTTCGTAAGAGCCCGAAGATACCGCCAAGGCGGTTAAGCTTCGCTTAAGGTGGGTTACGAAATCCCTATGAAATGGTGCCGCCGCTTGCCGGTCGAGGCCCCGCGCCCTACCTTGCCCGCATGACACAGGCAGAGTTCATGAACCCTTACCCGCCGGCGCTGGAGCATGTCGAGGACTGGGTTTTCGACCTGGACAACACGCTCTATCCGGCGTCGACCAACCTGTTCGCCCAGGTATCGCGGCGGATGGGCGAGTTCATCGGCGAGACGATGGATTTGGACCCGGAGCAGGCGCGGGCGCTGCAAAAACGGTACTTCCGGGAACATGGCACGACATTGCGCGGGTTGATGACGGTGGACGGCATCGATCCCGCCGCCTTTCTCGATTATGTCCACGATATCGACCTGTCGATGCTGGAGCCGAGCCCGGCTCTGGGCCGGGCGCTGGACGCGCTGCCGGGCCGCAAGCTGGTGTTCACCAACGGCACCACGGCCCATGCCACACGCATCCTGCACCGGCTGGGGATCGACGACCGGTTCGAGGCGGTGTTCGATATCGTCGCCGCGGACTACCGGCCCAAGCCGCAGCCCGAGCCGTACCGCGCCATGCTGGAGCGCTTCGGTCTCGCCCCCGCGCGCACGGCCATGTTCGAGGACATGCCGCAAAATCTGGAACCGGCCCACGCGTTGGGCATGACCACCGTGCTGATCCGCACCGACGCGGTCCCGGGCGCCGAAGCTCCGGCCGACTACATCCATCACGTCGCCGACGATCTGGCCGCGCTTCTGACCGCCATCGTCCGCGCCCGCGATCCCGATGCCGTGGACCCCCGGCATCGTTGACAGGACTGGCGGCGCTGCCCATGGTGCGCCGCGCCACAGCCATCGAGAACGCGGACACGGGGACATGAACGACGCCAGCCTCCACGATGCCATCGAGAACGCTTGGGAAGAGCGCGAGGGCCTGTCGCCGGCCACCAAGGGGCCCGTGCGCGACGCCGTGGAGGCAACGCTCAATGCGCTGGATGAGGGCCGTTTGCGGGTGGCGGAAAAGATCGACGGCGCCTGGAAGACCCATCAATGGGCCAAGAAGGCCGTGCTGCTGTCGTTCCGGCTGAACGACATGGCGCCGGTGCCGGGCGGACCCGGCGGCGGAGCCTGGTGGGACAAGGTGCCGTCCAAGTTCGCCGACTGGGGGGACAACAGGTTCCGCGCCGCTGGCTTTCGGGTGGTCCCCAACGCGGTCGTCCGCCATTCGGCCTATATCGCCCCCGGTGCGGTGCTGATGCCGAGTTTTGTCAATGTCGGCGCGCGCGTAGGCGAGGGCGCCATGATCGACACCTGGGCCACCGTCGGGTCGTGTGCCCAGATCGGCCGCAACGTGCATATCTCCGGCGGCGCCGGGATCGGCGGCGTGCTGGAGCCGCTGCAGGCCGGCCCGGTGGTCATCGAGGACGATTGCTTCATCGGCGCCCGGTCGGAGGTGGCCGAGGGCGTGATCGTGGAACAGGGATCGGTCTTGTCGATGGGGGTCTATCTGGGCCAATCGACCAAGATCGTCGACCGCGCCACCGGTACCGTCCATTACGGCCGCGTTCCGCCCTATTCCGTTGTCGTGCCCGGCGCCCTGCCTGGCCGCCCGTTGCCCGACGGCTCGCCGGGGCCCAGCCTGTATTGCGCCGTGATCGTCAAGCAGGTCGACGAGAAGACCCGTTCCAAGACATCCATCAACGACCTGCTGCGGGATTAGAGAATGATCGATCCGGTCGCCCTGACCCAGGATCTGATCCGCTGCCGCAGCGTCACGCCGGCCGACGACGGCGCCATCGACGCGGTCGCCACGGCGCTGGAGGGGCTGGGCTTTGCCTGTCACCGGCTGACCTTCGGCGGCACGGACGACGAACCGGAAATCCGCAACCTCTATGCGAGGCTGGGCAAGGGCGGACCCACCTTCTGCTTCGCCGGCCATACCGATGTGGTTCCGGCCGGCGATCCCAAGCACTGGCGGTGCGACCCGTTCGCGGCGGAGATCGTCGACGGCGTCCTGTACGGCCGCGGGGCGGTGGACATGAAGTCCGCCGTCGCCGCCTTCGTCGCCGGCATCGACCGGTTCCTCGACCGCGCCGGGCGAGATTTCGGCGGCGCGATCAGCCTGATCATCACCGGAGACGAGGAAGGACGGGCCGTCAACGGCACCGCCAAGGTGCTGGACTGGATGGAACGGCAAGGGGAGCGGTCGGACGTCTGCGTCGTCGGCGAACCCACCAATCCGGCGGCCCTGGGCGACGCTTTCAAGATCGGCCGCCGCGGTTCCATGACGGGCTTCCTGACCGTTCACGGCGTGCAGGGCCACACCGCCTACCCGCATCTGGCGGACAACCCGTTGAACCGGATGGCGCAGATGCTGGCGGCCCTGACCGCCAAACCGCTGGACCAGGGGTCGGATCGGTTCGACCCGACCAACCTTGAGATCACCACCATCGATGTCGGCAACCCGGCAAGCAACGTCATCCCGCCCGCCGGCCGCGCCGTCTTCAACATCCGCTTCAACGACCGCCACACCTCCGACAGCCTGAAGGCCTGGGCGCGCGAGACGCTGGACGCGGTGGGCGGCCGCTACGATTTGTCGTTCCAGGTCAGCGGCGAAAGCTTTCTGACCGAACCGGGGTCGTTCACCGACCTGGTCGCCGACGCGGTGGAGCGCGTGACGGGACGGCGGCCCGAGGCCAGCACCTCCGGCGGCACGTCCGACGCCCGGTTCATCCGTCGCCATTGCCCGGTGGTGGAATTCGGCGCCATCAACAAGACCATCCACAAGGTGGACGAGCACATCGCCGTCGCCGACATCGACAAACTGGCGGACATCTATGCCGCCATGCTGCACGCCTATTTCGAAACCTGACGGATATGGGTCTGATCAACGAAGCGGCACGCAGCGTCATGGGCGCCTGGCGGCTGGCCTGCCGCGATCCCGGCGGCATGGCTTATTTCGACCGCACGCCGGACGGCGCGGCGCGCAGTTTCGTCGTCGCCCTGTGGCTGCTGCCGCCGCTGGCCCTGATGCGCGTCGCGGCCATGCCCGCGGCCTGGGAAACCGCATCGCCGTCCCTGATCCTGACAGCCGAAACGCTCAGCTATGTCATCGGCTGGGTCGCCTTCCCGGTGGCCATGATCACCATCACCCGGCTGATCGACCGGGCCGAACGGTATGTCGACTTTCTGGTCGCCTACAACTGGTCGGCGGTCATTCAGGTCGCCCTGTTCATGCCGCTGACGGTGGTCGATCTGGCGGCGCCGGAAAGCGTGGGGCTGCTTGCCCTGCTGGGACTGATCGTCTACCCCGCCGTTCTCTACTATGCGTGGTATGTGCTCAAGACCGCCCTGGATGTCGGCGGCGGTCTGGCCATCGGCCTGCTCCTGGCCGACCTGGTGCTGTCCATCGGCATCGACCGGCTGGTCGACGGCCTGCTTTACGGCGGATAGTCCACGCCGGTGAGGTACAGCCCCTCGGCCGGCGCAGTCGGCCCGGCGGCGGAGCGGTCGCGGGCGTGCAGCGCGCGGCGGACATCGTCCACGGTCCAGCCGCCCGGCACCCCGACCAACCTCAGCGTTCCGACCATGTTGCGCACCTGGTGGTGCAGAAACGATCTAGCCTCGGCGACCACCCGGATTTCGTCGCCGTCGCGGGTGACGTCCAGCCGGTCGAGGGTTTTGAGCGGCGACCGGGCCTGACAGGCCGTGGCGCGAAAACTGGTGAAGTCATGGCGGCCGACCAGCACCTGGGCGGCCCGATGCATGGACGCCGCGTCCAGCGGTCTGGCGACGTGCCACACGCGGCGGGCATCGAGCGTCGGCACGGCGCGTCGGTTGACGATGCGATAGAGATAGCGCCGTCCGACGGCCGACCGCCGGGCGTCGAACGCGTCCGTCACCGTCTCGGCCGCCAGCACCGTTATCGGCAGGGGCCGCAGGTGGAATTCGACCGCCGAGCGTACCGTGTCGACCGGCCAGGACCGCGTCAAATCGACGTGGGCGACCTGACCCAGCGCGTGCACGCCGGCATCGGTACGGCCGGCCCCCTGCACCCGCACCTCGTCGCCGCAAAACGCCAGGATCGCGTCCTCCAGCGCCTGCTGCACCGTGGACCCGCTGGCCTGGCGCTGCCAGCCGACGAACGGCGATCCGTCGTATTCGATGGTCAGCTTGTAGCGTGTCACGCCGCGCCCTCCTGGCCCACACCCGCGCCAGAGCGGTGCAGGCCACATCCTATTTCCAAACGGTCTCCAAGAGCATGGTTCCGGCAGGCAGGGGGAACCCGCGCAAGAAGTCCGCCGTGGCCATCGCCCCCCGGCCCGGCCGCTGCAGGCGCGTCGGCCGAAGCGCCCCGCCGGCGGTACAAGCAATGGTCAGCCTGTCATCGAGAACAAGGCCGGCCGGTCCCAGACCATCGGCCGGTTCCGCCGCCAGGACCTTGATCCGTTCCTTGCCGAACGCGAACCACGCCCCCGGCCAGGGATGGAACGCCCGCACCTGGCGGTCGGCGTACACCGCGTCCCGCCAGTCGATCCGCCCGTCCTCGGGCACGATCTTGGCGGCGTAGGTGACGCCCACATCCGGTTGCGGCACCGGCATCAGATTTCCGGCCGCCAGACCCTCGAGCGCCGGTCCGATCAGGCGTCCGCCCAGGACCGCCAAGGCGTCGTGAAGGTCCCCGGCGGTCGCGGTATCCCCGATCGAGATCGCCTCGGACAGCAGGACCGGCCCTGTATCCAGCCCCGCGTCCATCGCCATGATGCTGATTCCCGTCTCGGCGTCGCCGGCCAGGATGGCGTGCTGGATGGGCGCCGCCCCGCGCCAGCGCGGCAGCAGGGAGGCATGGACATTGACGCATCCCAGGCGCGGGGCGGCCAGCACCGGTGGCGGCAGGATCAGGCCATAGGCGGCAACCACGGCGACATCCAGGTCCAGCGCCGCAAACGCCGCCCGGTCGGCCGGATCCTTCAGCCGCGCCGGTGTCCGCACGGCCAGGCCCTTGGCGTCGGCGAAGGCCTGGACCGGCGACGGTCGCGGGCGTTGACCGCGACCGGCCGGACGCGGCGGCTGGGTGTAGACCGCGACCACCTGGTGCCCGGCGGCGACCAGGGCGGCCAGGCTGGGCACGGCAAAGTCGGGCGTGCCCATGAAGGCGACGCGCAGCGGATGGGTCATGGTCTTTCCAGTCCCGGGACGGCGACGGACATCAAGACATCCCAGGCGCGGACCGCGGACTCAAGCGGCGGCCTGGGCCTTTTTCCATTTCATCATCTTGCGCAGGATCATATTGCGCTTCAGCGCCGACAGATGATCGACGAACAGGATACCGTCGAGATGGTCGATCTCGTGCTGCAGGCACGTCGCCAGCAAGCCCGTCGCCTCGATCTCCTGACTGCTGCCGTCACGGTCGAGAAACCGCACCCGGCAGGCGGCCGGACGCACGATCTCGGCGTAATGGTCGGGCAGCGACAGGCAGCCCTCCTCATAGGTCTGCAGCTCTTCGGACTGCCAGACCAGGTCGGGGTTGGCCATGACAACGGGGCGCGGCTGTTCGTCCTTGCCGGCGACATCGACCACCAGCACCCGGTCCAGGACGCCGACCTGGGGGGCCGCCAGGCCGATCCCCGGCGCGGCGTACATGGTTTCCAGCATGTCATACATCAGCCGCCGGACACGCGCATCGACGGCGTCGACCGGCCGGGCGTGGCGTTTGAGCAGCGGATCGGGGGCGTAGACGATCGGAAGGGTGGTCATCGGATCCTGTATATTGGCCGGCCTGGACATAGGGTTTTGGCCGAAACAGGTCAAGCGTCGCGGCCCGGGCGGCGGTCGTGTTAGGATCTGGGACCGCTCGAATCGCGCCGGTCCGCGCACGGACCCGGGCGCGAGGGAGAGCCCGCAGACCCGAGATCGTCATGTCCCAAGAGACCGTCATCATCCTGTGTGCCGTCGCCGTGCTGATCCTGGCGGCCGTGGTGGCCCTGAGGGCCGGCCGGCGCCCGGCATCCGACCCGGTGCTGGCCACCCTGGCGGAAACCACGGCCCGCCTGACCGCCGCCCAGTCCGAGATGGGCGGCCGCCTGTCGCAGATGGCCGAGCAGGCCGCCGCCGCCGACCGGGAACTGGCCGAGCGGCTGCAGGGCCAGGAGCGCCAGATTTCCAAGGCCCTTGAGGAGAAGCTGAGCGCCGTCGGCCTGTCGGTGCAGGAGACCCTGAAGAAAAGCACGGCCGAGGCGGCCGGCACGATGAACGACCTCAAGATCCGGCTGGCGCTGATCGACGAGGCGCAGAAGAATATCGCCAAGCTGTCCACCCAGGTCGTCGGGTTGCAGGATATCCTGTCCAACAAACAGGCGCGCGGCGCGTTCGGCGAGGTCCAGTTGCAGGACATCGTGACCGCGGTGCTGCCGCCCCAGGCCTATGCCTTTCAGGCGACGCTGGCCGGCGGCAGGCGGGTGGATTGCCTGCTGCACCTGCCCAACCCGCCCGGGCCCATCGCCATCGACGCCAAGTTCCCGCTGGAAAGCTACCGCGCGCTGCGCGCCGCCGTGAACGATACCGAGCGGCAGCAGGCCGGGCGCAAGTTCGCCGCCGACGTGCTCAAGCACATCCGCGACATCGCGGACCGCTATATCGTGCCCGGCGAAACGGCGGAATCGGCGCTGATGTTCCTGCCGTCCGAAGCGGTCTATGCCGAACTGCACGCCAATTTCCACGAAATCGTCGACAAGGGGTACCGGGCGCGGGTGTGGATCGTGTCGCCGACCACCCTGATGGCCACGCTGAACACCGTGCGCGCCGTGCTCAAGGACGTGCGGATGCGCGAACAGGCGGGTGTGATCCAGGCCGAGGTCCAGCACCTGCTGGGCGATATCCAACGGCTGGACGACCGGGTGGGAAAGCTGCAGCGCCATTTCGGACAGGCGAACGAGGATTTGCGCCAGATCCGAATTTCCACCGACAAGGTCACCCGCCGCGGCGAACGGATCGAGGAGTTGCAGCTGGAGGACGGCGCCGCCGCGGACGAGACGCTTCCCGCGCCGGTTCGCCGGCTGGCGGGAGAGTAAGCACAAACAAAAAGAGGGACCGCGATGACCGAAGTTACCGGGATCGGCGGCATCTTTTTCCGGGCACGGGATCCCGAAACGCTCAAGCGGTGGTACGCGGATCATCTGGGGATCATGGTGAACAGTCCGGTATGGTTTCAACAGGCCGGGCCGACCGTGTTCGCACCCTTTGCCGCCGACACCGACTATTTCGGCCAAGCCGAGCAGCAATGGATGATCAATCTCCGGGTCAGCAACCTGGACGCCCTGCTGAAGCGCCTGGGCGCGGCGGGCATCGAGGCCGAGAGGCGGGCGGAATGGGACTCCGAGGTCGGCCATTTCGCCCGCATTCACGATCCCGAGGGCAATCCCATCGAGCTGTGGGAACCGACGGTCGGTTAAAGACCCCGCCGGGCCTTCAGCGCCGCCATCAGCGTACCGTCGTCGAGATAGTCGAGTTCGCCCCCCACCGGTACGCCGTGGGCCAGGCGCGATACCGTGACGTCGCAGCCGGCCAGCCGATCGGCGATGTAGTGCGACGTCGTCTGCCCGTCGACGGTGGCGTTGAGGGCCAGGATCACCTCCGTCACCGCAGGGTCGCGGGCCCGGTTGACCAGGGACGGGACCGTCAAATCGTCCGGTCCGACGCCATCGAGCGCCGACAGGGTGCCGCCCAGCACGTGGTAGCGGCCGCGAAACGCGCCCATGCGTTCCATGGCCCACAGGTCGGCCACATGTTCGACCACGCACAGGGTCGCCGGGTCGCGCCCCGGATCGGCGCAGACCGAGCAGGGCGACCGTGTATCGACGTTGCCGCAGAGCGGGCAGACGCGGAGGGCAACCGCCGCCGCCGTCAGCGCCTCGGCCAGGGGAGTCATCAGAGTGTCGCGCTGATCGATGAGCGTCAGCGCCGCCCGGCGGGCGGACCGCGGACCCAGCCCCGGCAACCGGGCCAGAAGGCGGATCAGGGTTTCGATTTCGGAACCGGTCATGGCGGATGCCTCCGGACCGCGACGGCCCGATCGGTCCCGGCGGGCGCGGTCAGAATGGCAGCTTCATGCCGGGCGGAAGCTGCATGCCGCCCATCAGCTTGGACGTTTCCTCCGCCACCCGCGCTTCGACCTTGGACTTGGCGTCGTTGAAGGCGGCGACCACCAAGTCTTCCAGCACCTCGACCTCCTGGGGATCGACCAGGGACGGATCGATTTTCAGCCGGCGCAGATCGCCCTTGCCGCTGACCGTGGCGACGACCAGCCCGGCCCCGGACTGGCCGGTGACCTCAAGGTCCGAAAGCCGGTCCTGCATTTCACTCATCTTGGCCTGCATCTGCTGGGCCTGCTTCATCATCTGGCCGATGTTCTTCATGGGATGAAGGTCTCTCCTGCTGATTCGTCGGACGGACTGTCGTCCATGTGATCGGGCTCCGGTTGATCGGGATCCATCTGGTCCGAAGGCGGCGGCAGATCGTGGATCGCCTTTACCATCGCCCCGGGGAAGGCGTCGAGGATGGCGCTCACCGTCGGATGCTGGGTGGCCGCCCCCAGGGCTTCGCTTTCGACCAACCGGTCCTGTTCGCTCAGGGTCGGGGCGCCCGGTTCCCGCGAAACGCTGACCATCCACCGATCGCCGGTCCAGTCCTGGAGCAGCGTCATGATCTGACTGGCCAGGTTTTGCGGCACCGTGTCCTTGGGCCGGAACTCAAGCCGCCCCGGCTCGAACCGCACGACATGCACGCCGCTGAACAGATGGCCATGGAGCAGCGGGTCCGGATGCCCCTCGAACAGGCTCACCAGCTCCCGGAAGCTGGCGGGCGCGGGCCGGCCGGCCGGAACGGCGCGCCCGGCTTCGGCCTGGGGTCGGGGCTGCATCGCCGGCATCGCCCCGCTTCCGCCGCGCGCCGAAACCGGCGCCGGGGCGGTCGTGCCGCCGACACCTTCCGCCGCGGCCTTCGGGGACGGCGCCCCATCCTGGGTCTGGCTTTCCAGGCGGCGGATGACGTCCCCCGGAGTCGGCAGACCGGCGGCGTGGATCAGGCGGATCAGGACCATTTCGAGAGCGGCGGCGGCGACGGGCGCCGTCTGGACCTCCGTCACCCCCTTGAGCAGCATCTGCCAGCAGCGGGTGAGAACGGGCATCGACAGTTGGCCAGCGAGATCGCGTCCGCGCACCCGCTCGGCCTCGGGCATGGTGGCGGTATCGGCCGCGTCCGGCACCAGCCGAAGCCGGGTCAGGGTGTGGGTGAAGTCCAGCAGATCGTGGAGGATGGCCAGCGGGTCAGCACCGTCGCGGTGCAGTTGGGCCAGCCGATCCAGCGCCGCCGCCGCGTCGCCGGTGATCGCCGCTTCGAACAGATCGATGATCCGGCCGCGGTCGGCCAGCCCCAGCATGTCGCGCACCAGCCCGGCCGTCACCGTCCCGGCGCCAAGCGCGATGGCCTGGTCGAGCAGGCTGAGCCCGTCGCGGGCCGATCCGTCGGCGGCGCGGGCGATCAGGGCGATGGCTTCCGGTTCCGCCGTCACCTCCTCGCGCGCCGCGATATCGGCGAAATAGGTCGCCAGCGTCCCCGAGTCGATGCGCCGCAGATCGAACCGCTGGCACCGCGACAGCACGGTCACCGGCACCTTGCGGATCTCGGTGGTGGCGAACAGGAACTTGACGTGGGGCGGCGGTTCCTCGAGCGTTTTCAGAAGCGCGTTGAAGGCGTTCTTCGACAGCATGTGCACTTCGTCGATGATGTAGACCTTGAAGCGCGCCGACACCGGGCCGTAGCGGACGCCGTCGATGATGTCGCGGATGTCGTCGACGCCGGTGCGCGACGCGGCGTCCATCTCCATCACGTCGACATGCCGGTCGGCCGCGATCGCCCGGCACGGGTCGCACACGCCGCAGGGCGATGCGGTCGGCCCGCCCTGCCCGTCGGGCCCGACGCAGTTGAGGGCGCGGGCGATGATCCGGGCCGACGACGTCTTGCCCACGCCGCGCACGCCGGTCAGGATAAAGGCGTGGCCCAGGCGTCCCGCGGCGATGGCGTTCGTGAGGGTGCGCACCAGCGCGTCCTGGCCGATCATCTCGGCGAACGTCATCGGCCGGTACTTGCGCGCCAAAACCCGGTAGACGGGCCGCGCACCGGCCGGTTCGTCTGCGGGCGGGCTGGTGGGATCGGTCATGGCTGCCGGTATCATAGGGCGGAGCGGGCGCCGGTCCAAGGCCCGGTTCGACGGCCGGGTGCCACGGCCGGCAGGACGATCGAAGAAGAAGGCGGGAGACTGAACGGACGACCCGAGCCGGACTCGTTACGGCTGCTTCCTTCCGGATCTGACCGGGTTGGCGAGGGACCCGTCCGCCGCCAGCCTCCCTGCCGCCTTATATCTGCGTTCCAGGCGCCGAGTGCAAGAGCCCGCGCCGGGATCGCCGCGCCGCAGAGGGCATGACCGGCGGCCCATCAGGCCCTAGACTGAATCATCATAACGTGCGGAGACGATGTCGATGGACCTTGAGGCATTCGAAACGGCCCTGGCGGCGGATGCGCCGCCGGACGGGATGGCGCCGGCCCTGGCAGCCCTGTGGTGGGACGCCAAGGGCGATTGGGACCAGGCCCACCGCCTGGCCCAGGAAGCCGGCGGCGCGGACGGCGCCTGGGTGCACGCCTATCTGCACCGGGTCGAGGGCGATCACGGCAACGCCGCCTATTGGTACCGGCGCGCCGGCCAGCCCGTCGCCTCGGACGCGACGGACGCGGAGCGGACCCGGATCGTCCAGGCGTTGGGCGGACCCTAGGTATTCTTTTGAGGAGAGGACCGAACACGATTCTCTTGTCCTAATGTCATATCTCTATATCCTATGACGGTTGGGCGATCGCGACAGTGGGGAGCCGGCGGCGGGTGACGGAGGGCACGGAGATCCTGATCGTAGGCGGCGGGCCGGTCGGCCTGACCTGCGCCTGGCTTCTGGCCGGCGCCGGCGTGCCCGTGAGGCTGGTGGAGGCCGAGCCGGATGTGCCCGACGCGCTTCGCGCCTCGACCTTCCATCCGCCGACCCTGGATCTGTTCGACCCGTCGGGCATCACCGACGTGCTGATCGCCGCCGGGCGGATCACGCCGGAATGGCAGATCCGCCTGCACGAAACCGGAGAGCGGGCGGCGTTCGACCTGTCGGTCCTGGCCGGCGATACCGCCCATCCCTATCGCCTGCAATGCCGCCAGGCGGTGCTGTCGCGCGAACTGGTGCGGCGGCTGAACGCCATGAATGGCGGCATCGTGCGGTTCGGCGCGCGGACCGTGGCGGTGGATCAGGACGAGTCCGGTGTCTGGGCCGATATCGAAACCGCGGAGGGCGACCGCGACCGGCTGCGCGCCCGGTGGCTGATCGGCTGCGACGGGGCGCGCAGCCTGGTCCGCGAGGCCATGGGCGTGGCCTTCGACGGGGCGGCCTATCCTGAGCACACCATCCTGGCGACCACTCATTTTCCGTTCGAGGAGGCGCTGGAAGGGCTGTCCGGCGTCAACTACATCTGGAACACGGGCGGCACCTTTTCCCTGCTGCGGCTGCCGGACGTCTGGCGCTGCAGCTTTCACCCCGCCGACGGCGAAACCCCGGAGGCGGCGCTGGAAGACGGATCGATCCGCGCCAAGGCCGCCGCCGTGGTGCCCGACGCGCCCCCCATCGACATCGTCGAGAAACGGATCTACCGGGTCCACCACCGGGTCGCCGGGCGTTATCGCGCCGGCCGCATGCTGCTGGCCGGGGACGCCGCCCATCTCAACAGCCCCAAGGGCGGGATGGGCATGAACGGCGGCATTCACGACGCCTTCAACCTGGCGGCCAAGCTGACCGCGATCCATCGCGGCGAGAGCGGACCGGAGGTGCTGGACCTCTACGACCGCCAGCGCCGGCCGATCGCAAGGGACGAGATCGTCGCCCAGGCCGACGCCAACCGGGCACGGATGAACGAGACCGACCCCGACCGCCGGCGCGCGGCCCTGCGCGACCTGCAGGACATCGCTGGGGACACGGCGCGATGCCATGCCTTTCTGCTGCGGTCGTCGATGATCGACGGGCTGCGGCGGGCGGCCGGCATCCAATGAGCGCGCCGGACATGACCGGGTTCCGGCTGGCCGTGCTGGGCGGCTGCGGCGGCATCGGGCGGGGCCTGGTGACCGAGGCGCGGGCGCGCGGCCTGCGGGTGGCGGTGCTGGACCTGGAGGCATCCATCGCCCGGCACCCGCCCGGACCGGACGTCGCCGCGATCGCCGTCGACGCCACCGACGGCGCGCGGCTGGCCGACGCCGCGACGACGGTCGCCGGATCGCTGGGCGGCGTGGACGGGTTCGTCAATCTCAGCGGCTTCATGGCCGACGCGGCGCCCCTGGCGGAGACGGACCCGGCGGTCTGGACCCAGGTCCTGGAGGGGAATTTGACCGCCGCCTTTCTGGCCGCCCGGGCCATGCTGCCGGTCCTGGCCGCCGCGCGCGGGTCCATGGTCCTGACCGGATCGGGCCTGGGGTCCTATGCGCGGCCCGGTTACGGCCCCTATGCGGTGGCCAAGGCCGGAATCGCCATGATCACCAAACAGCTGGCTCTGGAGGCCGCGCCATCGGTGCGGGTCAATTCGGTGGCCCCATCGGCCGTGGACACCGCCTTCCTGCGCGGCGGCACCGGCCGATCCGACGAGGACGCCGCGACGCGCCTGGATATCGACGCCTATGCCAAGGCGGTGCCGCTGGGCCGGATCGCCGAGCCGCGCGACGTGGTCGGGCCGATCCTGTTTCTGCTGTCGGACGACGCCCGCTACATCACGGGACAGACCCTGCATGTCAACGGCGGGACCCTGATGCCATGAGGACACACCGATGACCGCCGCCCCCCTATCCCAGCCGCCGGTGCCGGCCGATCCGGTCACCGCCCTGATCGGCGGACAGTCGCGGCGCGGCGGCGGCGTGGAGCTGCCCATCCTCTATCCCGCGACGGGGGAGAGGGTCGCCACCCTGATCGAGGACGACGCCGACACCGTGGCCGCCGCCGTCGGCGCCGCGCGGCGGGCCTTCGACCATGGGCCGTGGCCGGGGCTGGACCTGGACGCCCGTCAGGCGACTCTGTACCGCATCCGCGACGCGATCCTGGACAACGCCGACGACCTGGCCCGGCTCGAATGCCTCAACACCGGCATCGTGCTGCGCGAGCTGAAGGCCCGCCACGTCCGCCGCGCCGCCTACAATTTCCGCTTCTTCGCCGAGTACATCGCCCACAGCGCCGGCCGGCATTTCGCCCAGACCCCCGGCTATTCGACCACCGTCACCCGCGAACCGACCGGCGTGGCCGCCCTGGTGGCGCCGTGGAACGCGCCGCTGGCGCTGGCATCGATGAAGGTGGCGGCGGCCATCGCCTTCGGCAATTGCTGCGTGCTCAAACCGTCGGAGCAGACGCCACTGGCGCTGCGGAGGTTCGTCGAGATCCTGCACGAGGCCGGCCTGCCCGACGGCGTGGTCAACCTGGTCAACGGACGGGGGCCGGTGACCGGCGAGGCGCTGGTTGCCCACCCCGACATCGACCTTGTGTCCTTCACCGGCGGCACCGAGACGGGCCGGCAGATCATGGCGGCGGCGGGCCGCAACTTGGTGCCCTGCACGCTGGAACTGGGCGGCAAGTCGGCCAACATCGTCTTTGCCTCCGCCGACCGCGAGCGGGCCTTGGACGGGGCGCTGGCCGGCATCTTTTCCAACAACGGGCAGCAATGCCTGGCCGGATCGCGCATCCTGGTGGAGCGGCCGGTGTTCGACGAGTTCGTCGGCCGCTTCGCCGAGCGGACGGCCCGCATCCGGGTCGGCGATCCGATGGACGACGCGACCGAGGTCGGGCCGTTGGCCTCCGGCCCCCATCGCGACCGCGTGCTGGGCTATGCGGAAACCGCGCCGGCCGACGGCGGCCGGGTGGTGGCGGGCGGCAGCGTCTGCGGCGACGCTGGCTTCTATATGGAACCGACCGCCATCGTGGCGTCGTCGAACCGCGCCCGCGCGGCCCAGGAGGAGATTTTCGGGCCGTTCGCCACCTTCCTGCCCTTCGACGGCGTGGACGAGGCCGTGTCCATCGCCAACGACACGCGGTTCGGTCTGGTGTCCTATGTCTGGTCGGATCATCTGCCGACGGTCATGGCGACCACGGGCCGGCTGCGCTCCGGCGTGGTGTGGGTCAACACGCCGATGACGCGGGAACTGCGGGCCCCCTTCGGCGGCTACGGCGAATCCGGCGTGGGCCGCGAGGGCGGCGACGCGTGCGAGCGCTTCTATACCGAGGAAAAGACCATCACCCTGCCGACCCGGCCGGTCACACTTCACCGGTTCGGGGCGGAATAACCAGCATGAACAGAGATCGTAAACCGACAGGGAGCAAACAAGATGTTTAGAAATTGGTTCGCCGCCGCGGCCCTTGGCCTTGGCATCGCCGCCGCGCCCGCGCTGGCGCAGACCACGATAAAGGTCGCGACCTTCGTGCCGGAACAGTCCGTCGGTGTTTCGAAGGTGATCAAGCCTTGGATGGAAGCCGTGCAGGCCGATCTTGGAGACCAGGTCACCATGCAGCCCTTCTGGGGCGGTACGCTGGGCAAGGATCCGTTCAAACAGTTCGAACTGGTGCGAAACGGCGTTGCCGACGTCACCTGGGTTCTGCCGGGCTACACCGCCGGTCAGTTCCCGCAGATGTCGGTCTTTGAGCTGCCATTCCTGTTCCGCGACGCGACCGAAGCGTCGGTCGTCGGCTGGAAGCTTTATGAACAGGGTCTCCTGACCGGGCTTGAGGACGTGCACCTCGTGGGTTTCTTCGCATCGGAGCCGTCGAACGTCTTCATGAAGGAAGGTATCGGGTCGCTGGACGATCTTAAGGGCATGAAGCTCCGCTCCGTCGGGCCGATTCATGCGCAATGGCTGGAAATCATGGGCGCCGCCCCGCAGACGCTGAGCTCCGCCGAGATGAACGAGGGCCTGAATCGCGGCACCATCGACGGCGTGATCCAGTCGTGGTCGGGCATGCGGACCTTCAAGACGCTGGAGCTCGTGAGCCAGAACCAGGAGGTCCCGATCGGCGTCATTCCGTTCCTTCTGGTCATGAACAAGGACACGTGGGAGAACCTGCCGGCCGACGTGCAGGCCTCGATCATGGCCCATGGCGCCGCCGCCATGGCCCGGAGCGCCGGCGAAGCCTACGGGGCGGTCGGCGCCGAGATCCGCGAAGGCGTGGTGGCCGAGGGCCGCATCGACCTCCAGACACCCGACGCCGAAGCCCTGGCGCGCTACCGTGAGATGGCCCAGCCGGTCTATGTCCGCTGGGTTGAGGAAACGCCGAACGGCGAGGCGGTCCTGGCGGCGGCGATGAAGGAAATCGAAGCCTATCGCAAGATGAACTGATGCAAGACTTCGGGCGGCCCGGAAAAGGCGGCGACCCGTCGATGGTCGGACTTGGCCTGACGCGCAGGCTGGACCGGCTTATGGGTCTGGTGGCGGTGATCGGCTTTACCGGTCTCGTCGTCATCTCGTTCCTGATCTTCTACGACGGGTCGGCGCGCTATTCCGGGCTGCCGCGAATGTTCGGGTTCGCCGACTATGGCGAGGCGATCTATCCGATCGTCATCGCCACCTGTTTCCCCGCGGCTTTGCTGCGGGGAACGAATGTCTCCGTCACCATGCTCGGCACGGCGCTGGGCCGGCGCGGCGGCGCCTGGCTGGAAGCCTTCGCGGCGGTGGTGACGCTCGTTTTCTTCACCGTGCTCGTCTGGCAGTTCGCGATCTTCGCCGATGGACTCGGCACACGCACCTCGCGCACGGGCGTGCTGACGCTTCAGCCCTTCTGGTGGATCGCCACCGCGATCACCGCGCTTTGCGTTCCGGTTCAGCTCTGGGTCGCGGTGATCCGCATGCGCTGCGCCATGACGGGCGAGGCCGCGCCATTCGGCGAGCTTCGTCACAGCGATACCATAGGGGGCTGACGCGCCATGCCCGAACTCGATCCGCTGGTGACGGGGCTGCTCGGTCTGGGGGCGATGTTCGTCCTGATTTTCCTGCATGTCCCCATCGGCATCGCGATGGGGGTGGTGGGGCTCATCGGGTGCGCGATGATCATCGGCTGGGGTCCGGCGCTGTCGCTGGCGTCGACCGAGCCGTCGTCGGCCATGTCCTCCGAAGGCTTCGCCGTCATCGCCCTGTTCCTGCTCATGGGCAATTTTGCCAATGCCGGCGGGCTTTCCGGAGAACTCTACAAGCTGGCTCAGGCCCTTCTGGGCCGCTTTCGCGGGGGGCTTGCCTTTGCGACCATCGGGGCGTGCGCTGGGTTTGGCGCCGTATGCGGATCGTCGGTAGCGACCACGGCCACGATGGCCCGCATCGCGCTGCCCGAGATGCTCCGGCGTGGCTACGCCAAGCACCTGGCGGCCGGCTCCATCGCCTCGGGCGGCACGCTCGGCATGATCATTCCGCCTTCGGTGGTGATGATTCTGTACGCGGTGCTCACCGAAAACTCGATCATCGCGCTCTTTCTCGCGGCCATCGTGCCGGGGCTGATCGCGGTTCTCTTCTATTTCATCACAATCGCCATCGTGGTGGCGCGCAAGCCGGACATCGCGCCTGAGGGTCAGGGCTCGTCGACCGCCGAAAAGCTCAAGGTTTTCCGCGAATGCTGGGCGGTGATGCTGTTGGCGGTGGTGGTGTCGGGCGGCATCTATTCGGGTATCTTCACCGTATCGGAAGCCGCGGCCGTCGGCGCCTCGCTCGCCCTTCTGCTGGCGATCCTCCGCCGCCGCCTGACCCGGCGTTCCTTCGTGTCGAGCCTCAGCGACACCGCGTCGGCGACCGCGCTGATCTTCGTCATCATCATCGGCGCGTCGATCTTCTCGTACTTCGCGACCCTTTCGGGGCTGCCCGCCGCCATCGTCTCGTCCATCGAGGCGATGAACCTCCACCCGCTTCTCGTCATCCTGCTGCTGCAGGTGATGTACCTGATCCTTGGCGCCATCTTCGACACCATCGCGGCGATGGTGATCACGCTGCCCTTCGTCTATCCGCTGGTCACCGGCATGGGCTACGACCCCATCTGGTGGGGGGTCGTGAACGTCCTGGTGATCGAACTCGGGATGATCACGCCGCCCATCGGGATCAACGTGTTCGTGCTTCACGGCATGGCGCGCGACCTGCCCCTTCCCACCATCTTCCGGGGGGTCATGCCGTTCATCGTCGCCGATGTCTTCCGGCTCGCGCTCCTGATCCTGGTTCCGCCGCTGGCGCTCTGGCTGCCGGGCCTTGCCGGGTGGCTTTAGCCGTGACCGCCGACGCGACGGGCCAGCGGGCCCGCATCCCCGGGCGGGGTGTCGCCCCGCCAGGCGACATGGCCGTCCGGCCGGACCAGGACCAGGGGAGCTGAATAGAGCGCCCGGACGTGCGGGGCCTCGCAAACCTCGACCCTTGTATCGATCCCGCGGCGGCTGAGGTCCTCGGCCAATCCTGTTGCCGCGGGCCCGGCCTCGGCGGCGGCGAGCACAAACCCCTTGCCGTACCAGTCGATCGTCGAGCGGCCGGGCGCGAGCCAGGCGTGCGGCGCGCGGGCCCCGGGCCATGTCGTTTGAACCACATGGGCGAAGTCGTCAGGCGGCTCGAGCGTCCCATCGGGCACCACGATGGGAGACCCCGCATAGCGGTGTCCCAGGTGCGCCCCGGCGGATTTGAACTGCCGCGCCATCCAGCGGACATTCTCGTGGAGCCGCGCGCGGTCCGCGTCGCCTTCAGGACCCGGCCTTTCGATGTCGCCGGGCACCTGCGCCATGACGAAGTCGATGGTGTCGGAATTGGTCATGGAACGCTGGGAGTTCCGCCAGGCAACCGGACGCCGCTCCGCCTCGTAGGAGGACAGGAGCCCGTCACCGCCCCAGCCCGACAGCACCGCGTCGAGCTTCCAGGCGAGATCGCAGGCATCGCCGATGCCGGTGTTCATGCCGACGCCACCGGTCGGCGCAAACAGATGCGCGGCGTCGCCGGCGAGGAAGACATTGCCGCGCCGCCAGTCGGTCGCGACCGACTGATGGTGCTGCCAATGGGTCGTCTTCAACAACTCGAAATCGAACGGCTTGCCCACGGCGCGATACAGCGTTTCCCGCGGGTCGACCGCCTCGGTCTTGCGGGCAGGGTCGACGAAATAGAGCTGGTAGTTCCAGAGCTCGCGCCCGTCGATCCCGGTGAACACGCCGAAACTGTCCGGCGCGAAGACGAAATAGAGATTGCCCACGCCCTTGCCATGGGTGGCCAGGAACTCAGGGGACCGGAAATAGAAGCTGACGTTGCTTCGCCACGGTCCGCGACCGCCCAAGGGGACGCCGAGCGCCTTGCGGACGCCGCTCGTGCCGCCGTCGCAGGCCACCAGAAACCGGCTTCGGACGGATACGGTTTCGCCGCTTGCCAGATCCTCGATTTCCGACAGCACATGGTCGCCCCGATCCTCAAAGCGATGGAACGCATGGGCGTGGCGCATGTCCAGCGACCCAAGCGACCGCATGTGGTCGAGTAGCACGGGCTCAAGGTTCTGCTGACCGATCTGGGTCTTGCCGTAGGGCGACCAGGCAAGTTCCGGCCAGCGCGCCTCGGCGCCCTCGGGGCGGTGGCGGACTTCGTTGATCGACGGCGAGGCGAAGCGGTGGATCTCATGCCCGGCCAACCGCGTGCAGAAGATGATCCAGTAGTTCTCGTCGGGTGGCAAGGCGCGGGAAAAGATGGCGTCGTCAAGACCCCAGCGCCGGAAGTACTCCATCGATCGCGCGCCCAGGAGTGTCGCCTTGGGGTGCTCGGTGGGGCCGGGCCGCCGTTCGACCACCATGCAGGACCGTCCGCGCCAGGCGAGGTCCGAGGCCAGCGTCAGCCCGACGGGACCGCCCCCGACGACCAGAACCTCGGTTTCGACGGTCAAGCCCGCCCCGCACAGCCGGAGGGAAAGAGCATGCGGAACCGCTCGCCCCAGGCGGCGCCGCCGATCCAGGGCGCGAGCGAGGCGGCGTCAAGGGCGCCCGCGCGCACGGTCTCGACCGAGGCCCAGGCCAGCGCGACGTTGCACGAAATCGCGGGCGGACCGGACCACCCCGCCACCTGCAGCATGGGTGCGAGGGTCGGCATGCCCGTTCCCAGAAGCAGGATCGCGTCGCAATCGGCGTTTTCAAGCGTCTCGAGTGCCGCGAGACAAACCCCGCCCGGCATCGCGTAGATCGGGTGGAACCGGTCGTCGGCGGGAATGGCCTTGGCCTTGGCAACCACCTCGAAACCGTGGCTTTCCCAATAGGGGCCGCAGGCGCCATCAAGTCTTTGGGGATAGGGCGAGACAAGTCCTATGGTCCGGGCGCCGAGCGCATTCAGGGCCGCGATCATCGCGGTTGCCGCGGTGAAAACGGGCACGCCGTGTTTGGCTCCGATCTCCGCGACAATACGCGACTCCTTGTCCTTCCCAACAAGGTAGGACGCGCCCGTGCAACCTATGGCGATGACCGAGAGCGGGGCGTTGGCGAAACTGTCGCAAGTTTCGGCAAACCGTTCGGTGTATTCGACCAGGCGGTCTTCGATCGTCGCCCGGTCGCTTGTCAGACGGGCGTTGACCATCGACCATTCGGGAGGAAGAAGCGCCCAGAATTCCGGTTCGACCGTGGTGTTCGCCTGCGGCGTCAGCATGCCCAGACGCCCGGCCTGACCATAGTCGGATTGCGGCATCGTCAAACTCGCCCCGCGCCAATTTGATATAATGATATGTCTTTAGCCCAACCATCGCAAGCTAGCCGCCGGCCGGCGTTGCTGCCTGACCGGATCGGGGCGCCACCGACACCCGCGTGTGCGGCCTATTCGGCCGGCTGGGCGAGGCCGGCGGCGGGCGCGATGGGATGTTCCAGCCGGTCGACCATCTCCTTTGGCACTACTTGCCAGAAATTCGCGCGCTCGAAATCCCAGTCCAGCAGAAGCTGCTCGGCAAAGCGGGACTGGGTCTCGGCCAGGTGCTCGGCGATCAGGGCTTTCAATTCGTCCTCGTAATGGGCCGTAGCGACGCGCTGGTAGACCACGCTGTCCGGGTTGACCCGCGCCTCGAACGTGCCGTCGGCATCGTGGACATAGGCCATGCCGCCTGTCATGCCGGCCGCGAAATTGTCGCCGACCGCGCCCAGGATAACCGCCGTGCCGCCGGTCATGTACTCGCACCCGTTGGACCCGCACCCTTCGACCACCACGACGGCGCCGGAATTGCGCACCGCGAACCGTTCCCCGGCCTGGCCGGCCGCGAACAGCCGCCCGGCCGTGGCCCCATACAGAACGGTGTTGCCGATGATCGTGTTCTCGGTCGACACCAGCGGGCTGGCGGTCATCGGGCGCACGACGATGGTGCCCCCCGACAGGCCCTTGCCGACATAGTCGTTGGCGTCGCCGAACACCTCCAGCTTCAGGCCCCGCACGGCGAAGGCGCCCAGCGACTGGCCGGCCGATCCGCGCAAACGCACGGTGACATGCCCCGGCTTTAGCGCCGTCATGCCGAACTTCCGGGTGATCATCGCCGACAGGCGGGTGCCGATGGCCCGGTGGGTGTTCCGCACCGTGTAGGTGAGCTGCATCTTTTCGCCCAGATCGAACAGCGGCCGCGCGTCCTCGATCATGCGGGCATCCAGCGTATCGGGAACGGGATTGCGTCCCTCGACCGTGCAGTACAGCGCGTGCTGACCGGAATCGGCCTTGGTCAGCAGCGGGTTGAGGTCGAGATCGTCGAGATGGGCGGCGCCGCGGCTCACCTGATAGAGCAGTTCGGTTCGGCCGATGACCTCGTTCAGCGACCGGTAGCCAAGCTCGGCCAGGATCTCGCGCACCTCCTCGGCCATGAACGAGAACAGGTTGACCACCTTTTCCGGCGTGCCGGTAAAGCGCGCGCGCAAGGCCGGGTCCTGGGTACAGACCCCGACCGGACAGGTGTTGGAATGGCACTGGCGGACCATGATGCAGCCCATGGCCACCAGCGACGCGGTGCCGATGCCGAACTCCTCGGCCCCCAGGATGGCGGCGATGACCACGTCGCGGCCGGTCTTGATGCCGCCGTCGGTGCGCAGCCGGACCCGGTGGCGCAGCCGGTTGAGGGTCAGCACCTGGTGCACTTCCGACAGTCCCATTTCCCAGGGCACGCCGGCGAACTTGATCGACGTCTGCGGGCTGGCGCCGGTGCCGCCGGAATGGCCGGAGATCAGGATGTTGTCGGCGTTGGCCTTCGCCACGCCCGCCGCGATGGTGCCGATGCCGGTGCGCGACACCAGCTTGACCGTCACCCGCGCGTCCGGGTTGATCTGCTTCAGATCGTAGATGAGCTGGGCCAGATCCTCGATCGAATAGATGTCGTGGTGCGGCGGCGGGCTGATCAGCATGACGCCGGGCGTCGAATGGCGCAGGCGGGCGATTTCCACCGTCACCTTGAAACCGGGAAGCTGGCCGCCCTCGCCGGGCTTGGCCCCCTGGGCGACCTTGATCTCGATCTCGCGGCACTGGTTCAGGTATTCCGCCGTGACGCCGAAGCGGCCCGACGCGATCTGCTTGATCGCCGAGTTCCAGTTGTCGCCGTTGGCATCGGGCTTGAACCGCGCCGGGTCCTCGCCGCCTTCGCCGCTGTCGGATTTGGCGCCGATGCGGTTCATCGCGACGTTCAGCGTGCCATGCGCCTCTGGCCCCAGGGCCCCGAGCGACATGCCCGGCGTGACGAAGCGCTTGCGGATTTCGGTGATCGATTCGATCTCGTCGATCGAGGTCGGCGCGCGCGCGGTGCGGAAGTCCAGCAGGTCGCGCAGCGCCACCGGCGGGCGCTGGCGCACCGCCTCGGAATAGCGGCGGTAGGTCGAATAGCTGTCGGTGGCGACCGCGTTCTGCAGGATGTGGATAAGTTCGCCTTCGTAAGCGTGCCGCTCACCGTTGCGGCGGTAGCGATAAAAGCCGCCGACGGGCAGCGCCGTCACCTCCTCGTCGAAGGCGCGGGCATGCATCTCCCGAACCTTCTTCTCGATGCCGGCTAGACCGATGCCCGAAATGCGGCTGGTCATGCCCGAGAAATACTCGGCGACAAGTGACCGGGACAGACCGACCGCTTCGAAATTGCAGCCGCCGCGATAGGACGAGATGATCGAGATGCCCATCTTGGACATCACCTTCAGCAACCCGTCGTCCACCGCCTTGATATAGCGGCGCACGCATTCGTCGAGCGACAGGTCGCCGAACAGGCCGCGGCGCTGGCGGTCGGCGATCGCGTCCTGGGCCACATAGGCGTTGACGGTGGTCGCGCCGACGCCGATCAGCACCGCAAAGCAGTGCACATCGAGACATTCCATCGAGCGCACGTTGAGCGACGTGAAGGTGCGCAATGACTGGCGGACCAGATGGGTGTGGGCGGCGCCGGTGGCCAGGATCATCGGCATCACGGCCCGGTCGGGGCCGACCTGTTCATCGGTCAGCACGATGTGCGTGGCGCCGCCGCGTACCGCGTCCTCCGCCTCCTGGCACACCCGGACAATGCTGTCGCGCAGGGCGTTATCGCCGCCGTCGATGGGGAACGTGCAGTCGATCTCGGCCGCCGTGTCGCCCATATAGGCGCGCATCGCCCTGTATTGGGCGGTGGACAGGACCGGCGATTCAAGCTGCAGCAGGTCGCACTGGGTGGCGTCTTCGTCCAGGATGTTGCCCAGATTGCCGAGCCTGGTGCGCAAGCTCATGACCCGCCGTTCGCGCAGGCTGTCGATGGGCGGGTTGGTAACCTGGCTGAAATTCTGCCGGAAGAAATGGTGCAGGCCGCGATAGCGGTCCGACAGCACCGCCAGGGGCGTGTCGTCGCCCATCGACCCGACGGCTTCCTTGGCGTCCTCGACCATCGGATGCAGGATCAGTTCCAGATCCTCCATCGTGATGCCGAAATTGACCTGCAGCCGGCGCAGCGTGTCGCGGTCGCAGGGCTCCGGTTCCCCCTCGCCGCCGGCGGCGATCAGTTCGTCGAGTTCCTGGATGCGGTCGACCCAGTCGGCATAGGGCTGATGTCCCGCCAGAAAATCCTTCAGTTCCCGGTCGTGGTAGAGGCGGCCTTCGACCAGATCGACGGCGATCATCTGGCCGGGACCAAGCCGGCCCTTTTCGACCACCGAGGATTCTTCGACCCGGACCATGCCGGCCTCCGATCCGGCGATCAGCAGACCGTCACCGGTGATGGTGTAGCGCATCGGGCGCAGGCCGTTGCGGTCCATGCCGCCCAGCACCCACCGCCCATCCGTGGCGGCGATGGCGGCGGGACCGTCCCACGGCTCCATCACTGCGTTGGCATAGCTGATCAGCGCCTTGTGGTTCTCCGGCATGGTGGCGTTGGCGGCTAGCGCCTCGGGGATCAGAAGCATCTTGGCCATGGGGGCCGACCGGCCGCCGCGACACATCAGTTCGAATACCGCGTCCAACGCCGCGCTGTCGGAGGACCCGCCTTGGATGACCGGCTTCAGATCCTCGATGTTGTCGGGAAATACGGGCGCCGACATACGGGTTTCGTGCGCCCGCATCCAGTTGATGTTGCCCTTGACGGTGTTGATTTCGCCATTGTGCGCGAGCATGCGAAACGGCTGGGCCAGGCGCCAGGTCGGGAAGGTGTTGGTCGAATAGCGCTGGTGATAGATGGCGTAGGCAGAGACGAAGCGTTCGTCCAACAGATCGGGATAAAAGGATGTGAGCTGTTCGGCCAGGAACATGCCCTTGTAAATCATCGACCGGCAGCTCAGCGAGCAGATGTAGAAGTCGTTGATACCTCCGTTCCTGACCGCCTTTTCGATCCGCCGGCGGACGGCGAACAGGTCCCTTTCCAACCGCTCGTCGGAGACGCCGGCGGTGTTGGCGATCATGATCTGTTCGATCTCGGGTCGGGTCGCGTTGGCCTTTTCGCCGATGATCTCGACATTGATCGGTACCTGGCGCCAGCCATAGATGTAATAGCCGGCGCGCAGGATCTCGCCCTCGACGATGCAGCGGCACCGCTCCTGCGCCTCGAAATCGGTGCGCGGCAGAAACACCTGGCCGACGGCGATGCGCCCCTCCAAGGGTTCGTGGCCGGTGCGGGCGACGTGCTCGCGGAAGAATTCCTGCGGGATCTCAACATGGATGCCCGCCCCGTCGCCGGTCTTGCCGTCGGCATCGACCGCGCCTCGGTGCCATACCGCCTTTAGGGCGTTGATGCCGGCCAGCACCACGTCGCGACGCGGCTTGCCGTCCAGGGCGGCGATGAAGCCCACGCCGCAGGCATCGTGCTCGTCCGCCGGGTCATAGCTGTGGCCCGCGATCAGGCGGGCGGCGTCGGCGCGATACTCGTCGACAAACCGTTGGCCGGCATCCTTGTCGGTCATGGCGTCGGTCATGGCACTGTCCTTGGCAGGCCGGCCACCGGGGCCGGCGAAACGGGAGTCGAAAGGCATCGGCCGCTATTCCGCCGCGACGGCGGCCAGCGGCCGGGATTCGGCCTTGGCCATGAGGTAGCGGTGCATCGCCTCGGCGGCATCGCGGCCGTCGCGGATGGCCCACACCACCAGCGAGGCGCCACGCACGATGTCGCCGGCGGCAAAAACGCCGTCGACGTTGGTCATCATGGTCTTGAAGCTGACCCGCACCGTGCCCCAGCGGCTGACCTTCAGGTCGGGACAGCCCATCAGGCCCGGCATGTCCTCCGGATCGAAGCCCAGCGCCTTGATCACCAGATCCGCCCCGACCGTGAACTGCGAGTCCTCGATCATCTGCGGCGACTGCCGGCCGCTCGCGTCGGGCGCGCCCAGATGCACCCGATAGGCCCGGACTCCGGACACGTTTTCGTCGCCGACAAACGCTTCCGGCGCGGCCTGCCACTGGAAGACAACGCCTTCTTCCTCGGCGTTGGCGACCTCGCGCTGGGATCCCGGCATGTTGGCCCGGTTGCGGCGGTAGAGGCAGGTCACCGACACCGCGCCCTGGCGCACGGCGGTGCGGACGCAATCCATGGCCGTGTCGCCACCGCCCACGACCACGACCTTCTTGCCGGCGGCATCCAGGCTGCCGTCGTCGAAGGCGGGAACCGCGTCGCCCAGCCCCTTGCGGTTGGACGCGGTCAGATAATCCAGCGCAGCCACGATGTTGCCCATGCCGACGCCGGGCGCCTTGATGTCGCGGGCCTTGTAGACGCCGGTGGCGATCAGCACGGCATCGTGGCGGTCGCGCAGGTCGGCCAGGGACGCATCGCGGCCAACCTCGAAATTGGTATGAAAATGAATGCCGCCATCGGCCAGCAGGCGTGTGCGCCGCTCGATGATGTCCTTCTCCAGCTTGAAGCTGGGAATGCCGTAGATCATCAGACCGCCGATGCGGTCGTAGCGGTCATAGACGTGCACCTGATAGCCCAGGCGGCGGAGCTGTTCGGCCGCGGCCATGCCGCCGGGCCCGCCGCCGATGATGCCCACCGACTGGTCGCGTTCCCGTCTTGGAGTCGGCGGCTTGACCCAGCCCTTCTCCCACGCCGTATCGGTGATGTATTTCTCGATCGACCCGATGGTGACGGTGCCATGGCCCGATTGCTCGATGACGCAGTTGCCTTCGCACAGCCGGTCCTGCGGACAGATGCGGCCGCATACTTCGGGCATGTTGTTGGTCGCCTGGGAAACCTCGTACGCCTCTTCCAGCCGGCCTTCGGCGGTCAGCTTGAGCCAGTCCGGGATGTTGTTGTGCAGCGGGCAATGAACCTGGCAGAAGGGAACGCCGCACTGGGAGCATCGCGCCGCCTGCTCCTCGGCCTTCTGGCGCGCGTACTCACCATAGACTTCCTGCCAGTCGGCCCGCCGCACGTCCGACGGTCGCTTGTCCGGCATCTCCGGTCCGAGCTCGACAAATCTGAGCATCTTCTGGGACATGGTGGTGGCTCCCGGTGTCGATTTTTCCCCCGTGTCCGGTCCGTCGCCGGCAGGGTGATCGGCAAAAACTGATGGTACGCTCGTTCATCCAACGGTCGGCCCCATCGGATGGGCCGACACCATATCAGGCGACGGCCAGACCCGGTGCCGAACCGACGCAAGGCCCGCCGGCCTCACCATCGACCGGATGGGGTCGCATCCCGGCGTCTGACAGGACATTTAAAACAGTTTGGCGAGGATGGCGAGCAAAAAAAGTCCAATAGGTCATGAATGCTTACTATTATCGACTTTCTGAAGGTCCTTCGCGGCATTCCATGTCCATGACCCCATGATACCGATTCAAGATAGTCCCATTTCGGACCATTCCGGGGTGGCCAGCCGTGCCCCGATAATAACGTAAAGCGGCCGCAAACTTGGTGGTATAAGCGCATCGCGTCTTTCCCACCACCGATGGGCCTTTTACCTTGCCCCTGTTCCACATCTTCGTCCTTGCCCTGGTGCAAGGGATCACCGAGTTCCTGCCGATCAGTTCCAGCGCCCATCTTGTCTTGGTCCCCTTTATCACCGGGTGGGAGGATCAGGGCCTGATCATCGACGTGGCGGTCCATGTCGGCACCCTTGCCGCCGTCACCATCTTTTTCTGGCGCGATATCTGGGACATGCTCAGTGGCGCGGCGCGGCTGGCGACCGGGCGGATGGACTCCGGCGGCCGGCTGGCGCTGATGGTGCTGATCGGATCGGTCCCGGCCATCGCCGCAGGCATGGTGCTGCACGAGATTGGCACCGACTTCCTGCGCAACGTGACCATCATCGCCTGGGCCACCTTGATCTTCGGCATCCTGCTGGGCCTCGCCGACCGGCTGTTTCCGTCGACGCGGCGGCTCGACCAGATGCGCTATACGGACGCGCTGTGGATCGGGCTGGCCCAGGCCCTGGCGCTGATCCCGGGCACCAGCCGGTCGGGGATCACCATGACCATGGCGCGGGCGTTGAGCCTGGAGCGGACCGAGGCGGCCCGGTTTTCCCTGCTGCTGTCGATCCCGGTGATCCTGGGCGCCGGCACCCTGGCTGGCCTGGATCTGTACCGGGCGGGGGATGTGGCTCTGGGTGTCGATGCCCTGATCGCCGGCATCCTGGCCTTTCTGTCGGCCATCGCCGCCATCGCCCTGCTGATGCTGTGGCTGCGTCATTCCAGCTTCATGCCGTTCGTTCTGTATCGGGTCGTGCTGGGCCTTGGCTTGCTGTACTGGATTTATGCGTAAGGGGGGCGGCTGACCCGATGCGGACGGACCGCGACCATCCTTCCGGGGCCGTTCATCGGGATGACGTGGACAGCCGGGTCCTCAAGGACAATCTGCTGGGCGACCCGCCCCGCCGCCGGGTCGATGTGTATGTCCCATCGGGGCACAGCGGCGAGGGACTGCCGCTGCTGGTCGACCTGGTCGGTTACACGGCGGGCGGGCCGGCCCACACCAACTGGTCGAATTTCGACGAGAACGTGCCCGAACGGCTGGATCGCCTGATCGCGGCGGGAACCATGCCGCCGGTGGTGGTCGCGTTCCCCGATTGCTTTACCCGGCTGGGGGGCAACCAATACATCAACAGCGCCGCCATGGGGCCGTGGGAGGACTTCCTGATCGAGGAGATGCTGCCGGCGGTCGAGACGCGCTACGGATGCGGCGGCGCCGGGCGGCGCGGCGTCTTCGGCAAGAGTTCCGGCGGGTACGGGGCGCTGATCCACGCCATGCGCCACGCCGATGTCTGGGCCGCGGCGGCCTGTCATTCCGGCGATATGGCCTTTGAACTGTGCTACCTGCCGGACATGCCCGGCGCGCTGCGCGCCCTGGCCAAGCACGGCGGATCGGCCAAGGGCTTTGTCGACGCGTTCTATGGCGGGACCACCAGATCGGGCGGCGACATCCATGTCCTGATGACCCTGGCCATGGCCGCCACCTACGACCCCGACCCCGGCGCGCCACTGGGCATCCGGCTGCCGGTGGACGCCGACACCTGCACCTTGATCGAAGACCGGTGGGCGGCTTGGCTGGCGTGGGATCCGGTGCGCATCGTCGACCGACATGCCGAATCCCTGGGGCGCCTGAAGGGACTGTTCATCGATTGCGGCGATGAGGACCAGTACAACCTTCTCTATGGCGCGCGCCGGCTGCACCGGGCGCTGGAGCGGTTGGGCGTGAACCACCGGTACGAGGAATTCTCCGGCACCCATTCCGGCATCAACCACCGGATGGACATCAGCCTGCCGTTCCTGGCCAGGGCCCTGGCCTGACGTCGGGGCAGCGATCCAGGATCAGATACGCGCGCCCTGCCGTGCGAACTGACCGCGCGGCCGGAAGCGGGCAAGATAGGTCGGCAATATCACCTCGGCCGCGGTCGGCGCGATACCGAGATCGGCCAGACCCGGCGCGTCGGGCGCCACCACATTGTCGATCCGCAGCTGGCGGACCTGATCGCGGGTCAGCATCGGTTTGGGCATCAGACCGAAAAAGGCGCCCATGACCTGAGCCAGGAACCAGGGGATCGGCATCAGCAGGGCGCGACGGTCGGTCATCGACAGGGTCAGTTCCATCAGTTCGCGGAACGTGTAGATTTTTGGGCCGCCCAGTTCGTAGATCCGGCCCTTGGCCTCCGGCCGGTCGAGACAGGCCATGACGGCGTCGGCCACGTCGCCGACATAGACCGGCTGAAACCGGGTCCGTCCGCCGCCGATCAGCGGCAGGACCTTGAACCGCGCCTGACCGGCAAAGCGGTTGAAAAAGCTGTCGTCGGGACCGAACACGATGCTGGGCCGAAGGATCGAGGCATCCGGAAACGCCGTGCGCACGGCCGTTTCCCCGGCCGCCTTGGTCTGGGCATAGGTCGAGGGGGACGTGTCCGACGCGCCGATGGCGGACATCTGGACCAGGGACCGGACACCCAGCCCGCTTGCCGCGGCGGCGATCCGTCCCGCGCCCTGCTTGTGAGCGGCCCGAAAGGTCTGGCGCCCGGATTCGTGCAACAGGCCGACCAGATTGATCACGGTGTCGGCGCCACGGATGGCGTTCACCACCGACAGATCGTCCCGGATGTTGGCGAAGATCGGCGCGATCTGGCCCACCGCCCCCATGGGTTTCAGAAACAGCGCCTTTTCGGGATGGCGCGTGGCAACGTTGACCCGCCAGCCGCGCGCCGCCAATTCCCGCACCACGCTGCGGCCGATGAAACCCGACCCGCCGAACACCGTGACGACCCGATAGGTCATATCCTGCTCCTGCCTCTGATTGCCGGGCCGCCAGCGCCGTCGGGGCGGGTGGTCCGGCCCCTGATCCCCGTGCCTCGATATTATATTCCCCGTGCCTCAATATTATATATAGCGGCGGCCCGGCGTATGCCAGCAACCGGGACCCGGGGTCTTGATCCCGGTTGACATCGGCGGGGCGCGCGCTTACACCACCGCGCAACTGCCCAGGTGGCGGAATTGGTAGACGCGCAGGTTTCAGGTACCTGTGGCCGAAAGGTCGTGGAAGTTCGAGTCTTCTCCTGGGCACCAAGGGCCGCCTTTGCGCGGCCGACGGAACGACCGGTTCGCGGACCCGCCCAACGGCGGGTCTCTTCGTTTTGAACGGCGGTCGGGAGGAGTGAGCGCACCCATGGCGACCGATACCCCGCCGCAGGCCCAATCGCCACAGCTTCACCAAGGCGATCTGCCGGCCGATGTCCGGTTCACCGGGTCGGTCGCCGTCGATACCGAGACCATGGGCCTGAATCCCGCCCGCGATCGGCTGTGCGTGGTTCAGCTTTCGGCCGGGGACGGAACCAGCCATCTGGTGCAGTTGGCCCCCGGACGCTATGACGCGCCCAATCTGGTCCGGCTCATGGCCGACCCCGCGGTGACCAAGCTGTTTCACTTCGCCAGGTTCGACATCGCCACCCTGCGCGCCCATCTGGGCGTGGATTGCCGGCCGGTCTACTGCACAAAGATCGCCTCGAAGCTGGCGCGCACCTACACCGACCGGCACGGGTTGAAGGATCTGTGCCGGGAACTGCTGGATGTCGAGATGTCCAAGCAGCAGCAGAGTTCGGATTGGGGCGCGGCGGACCTGACCGCCGACCAGGTCCGATATGCCGCCAGCGATGTCCTTCACCTGCACCGCCTTCGCGACCGGCTGGACGACATGCTGGAACGCGAGGGCCGGACGGCGCTGGCCCAGGCGTGCTTCGATTTCCTGCCGACCCGGGCGGCGTTGGATCTGGCGGGCTGGGCGGATATCGACATCTTCGCCCACTGACCCCATATGCCTTGCGTCGTGGGGCCGCCGAGCGGGTTTGACCCGCCGGATACGCCGGGCCTATTGTCCGAAACGTCGAATCGCACCGAGGAGCCTGTCTGACCGCCATGGAAGCCGCGCGTCCCATCCCTGTCGGGTCGTCGACGGCAGGCAGTGATCCCAACCCCGATCGTGCCGTTGCGCGGCATGTGCTGGACATGGAAGCCCAGGCGTTGCGGGATCTGGCGTCGGCCTTGGACGACAGCTTCGTTCAGGCGGTCGACGCCATCGTCGGCATCGAGGGGCGGGTGGTGGTCACGGGCATCGGCAAAAGCGGCCATATCGGGCGCAAGATCGCCGCCACCCTAGCCTCCACCGGAACGCCGGCCCTGTTCGTCCACGCCAGCGAGGCCAGCCACGGCGATCTGGGCATGATCGGTCGCGGCGATTTGGTGCTGGCCTTGTCCAATTCCGGCGCGTCGGCGGAACTGGCGGACATCGTCGCCTATACGCGACGGTTCCGCGTTCCGCTGATCGGCTTGACCGGCAAGGCCCCGTCACCGCTGGCCGATCAGTCGGACATTGTGCTGCTGCTGCCCAAGGCGCCGGAGGCGTGCCCGCTGGGGCTGGCCCCGACGACATCGACGACCATGGCGCTGGCCCTGGGCGATGCCCTGGCCATCGCGTTGCTGGAGCGCCGTGGCTTTTCCTCCGACGACTACCGCAACCTGCATCCCGGCGGGGCGCTTGGCCGCCGACTGCTGAAGGTCGGCGACGTCATGCACGGCGGCGAAGCCATGCCCCTGGCCGATGCCGGGACGCCTATCTCCGAGGCGATCCTGATCATGACCGCCAAGAGCTTTGGCTGCGTCGGCATCGTCGACGACCGGGGCCGGCTGGTCGGCATCGTCACGGACGGTGATCTGCGGCGGCATATGGCCGCCGATCTTCTGGCCATGACCGCCGAGGCGGTGATGACACGCGGACCGCGGACCATCGGCCCGCACGCCCTGGCGGCCGAGGCGCTGGGGACCATGAACGGCACGGACCGTCAAAAACCGGTCACCAGCCTGTTCGTCATCGATGCCGACGGGCAACCGATCGGCATCGTTCACATCCATGATTGCCTGCGGGCCGGGGTGGCCTGACGTCATGGCGATTGACGAGTCCCTGAATCTCCCTGACCGGTCGCCGCCCGGGGCGGCGACACCGGACCGGCTGTGGCGGCTGCGGCCGGGCAACCGGACCCGGCGCAACGGGCGCTGGTACAGCCGGTTTGTGTCGCTGCTGAAGCTGATCCTGCCGATGACGGCCATCGCCATCATGGCGCTGGTGGCGCTGTGGCCGACCATACAGAACGAACTCAAGCCGCCGCCGCCCGCGCCGGTGATCTCGGAGCGGACATCGTCGCAGTTGCTTGGCCCCCGCTATGTCGGCACCGACGAGCGCAACCAACCGATCACCATCGTCGCCGATTCGGCCGATCAGGTCGGCGAGGACGGGGAAATCGTCGTCTTGGCTCGCCCCGACGCCGCCATCACGCTGGAAGACGGAACCGAGTTGTCCTTGAGCGCGCGATCCGGCCGGTATGACCGGGCTGGCGCCGGGCTCTATCTCAATGGCGGCGTTAATCTGAGACGCGACGACGGCGTCTCGCTGGTGACCGAGGAGGCCCATGTCGATCTGGAAAACCGCAACGCCTGGGGCGACCTGCCGGTGTCCGGCGACGGGCCGTTCGGCGAAGTCAGCGGCGAGGGTTTCCGGATCGAGGACGAGGGCGATACGGTGATCCTGATCGGCCAATCGCGGCTGTTGCTGCTTCGGGGCGCCGGCGAGGTCTTGCAATGAGGCGCCACGCATGGACTCTGGCCTTCATGCTCTCGGCCCTGTGGCCAGGCCTTCTACCGGCCCAGGGGCTGTCGCTCGGCGGCGACGGACCGGTCGAGATCGAAGCCACCGAAAGCCTGGAGCTGCACGAGAAGGAGCGGCAATACATCGCCCGCGGCGATGCGCGGGTGCGGCAGGGCGATGTCGAACTGAGGGCCCAGACCCTGACGGCCGATTATCGCGATGCGGCCGCCGGCGGGACCGAGATCTGGAGGGTTACCGCCGAGGGTGGCGTGGTCATCGAGACGCCCGGCGAGCGGGTCCAGGGCGATCGCGGCGTCTATACCGTGGACGACGGCCTGTTCCGCCTGACCGGCGACGATCTGCGCCTGGACACGGAAAACGAGACCGTGACGGCCCGTGACAGTCTGGAGTTCTCCCAGTCGGCCAACCAGGCCATCGCCCGGGGCGAGGCCAAGGCGGTCAACGGCACCGATCAGATCGAAGCCGACACGTTGACCGCCGACCTGACGGAAGACGACACCGGCAAGCAGGCGATCAGCGTGATTCGGGCCGACGGCAACGTGATCATCACCACGCCCACCGATCTGGTGCGCGGACGCAACGCAGTCTACGACGTGGGTAGCCGAACCGCCACGCTGGAGGGCGATGTCCGGATCACCCGGGGCCAGAACCAGCTCAATGGCGAGTTTGCGGAGGTCAATTTGAATACCGGCGTGAGCAGGCTTCTGACCGGGCCCGATGGCGGCGGCCGGGTCAGGGGGCTATTGGTGCCCAGCGAGGAGGACCGCCCCGGTGGCTGAGTCAGCACCCTTGCAGGCCGAAGCGGACCCGCCGGCCCATCCGGCCGAAGACGGCCGCCCGCGCCTGGTGTCGCGCAAGGACGGGCTGGCCGTACGCAACCTTGGCAAGCAGTACAAGCGGCGGCCGGTCCTGCGCGATGTATCTCTGGCGCTGCAGCGGGGCGAGGCAGTGGGGCTTCTTGGTCCCAACGGCGCCGGCAAGACCACCTGCTTCTACATGATCATGGGCCTGATCCCGCCCGACTACGGCAGCATCACCCTGGACGGGGAGGATTTGACCGCCCTGCCCATGTATCGCCGGGCCCGGCTGGGGTTGGGCTACCTGCCCCAGGAAGCGTCGATCTTCCGCGGCCTCAGCGTGGAACAGAACATCCGGGCCGTGCTGGAGGTGACGGAGAGCGAGCGGGATGTGCGCAACGCCCTGCTGGAAGATCTGCTGGCCGAGTTTTCGATCAGCCATTTGCGCCGGGCGCCAGCGCTGGCCCTGTCCGGCGGCGAGCGGCGGCGGGTGGAGATCGCCCGGGCGCTGGCGAGCCGCCCCCATTTCATGCTGTTGGACGAGCCTCTGGCGGGGATCGACCCGATCGCGGTCAGCGAGATCCGTGACCTGGTGGGCCATCTGCGCGACCGGGGGATCGGGGTTCTGATCACCGATCACAATGTCCGCGACACCTTGGAGATTGTGGATCGGGCCTACATCTTGCATGATGGGACCGTGCTGATGGAGGGCACCCCCGCGGAAATCGTGATTAACAAGGATGTCCGACGCGTTTACCTGGGTGAAAGATTTAGCCTCTAGAACAGTTTAGATCATGGCGCTGACCCAACGCCTCGATCTTCGGCAGTCTCAGACCCTGGTGATGACGCCGCAATTGCAACAGGCGATTAAGCTGTTGCAATTGTCGAACGTGGAACTGGTCGAGTTCGTCGAGCAAGAGATCGAGCGGAACCCCCTTCTCGAACGTGACGACGGCACGCCGGCTCTTCAGGGGGACGGCGTCGGCGGACTGCTGTCCGAAACCGAACCGCCGCCGGAAGCCGACCGGCCGGTCGAGACCACCGACAGAACCGGCACGGACCGGCTGACCGATACCGAAGGGCTGGCGGGCGGAGCCGACGGGCCGCTGGATACCGATTACGGGAATGTCTTTACGGGCGGCAGCGCCACCGACAGCGACGACGCCCCGGCAGGGGATCAGGGCGGGTTTGCCGAAACCTGGCAGGGCGGCGGCGGCAACGCCAATTTCGAGGATGACACCTTCGGCATCGAGCAGAACGCGGCGGAAACGCCATCGCTGCGCGATCACCTGATCGGTCAGGTCAATGTCGAGATCGCGGAGCCGGCCGACCGGGGCATTGCCCTGGAGCTCATCGATCATCTCGACGATTCCGGATATGTACGGATTGACCCGGCGGCGGTGGCCGACCAGCTTGGCTGTGGCGAGGTCGCCGTTCTGGATGTTCTCGGCCGTCTTCAGCGCCTTGATCCCCCCGGCGTCTTCGCCCGCGATCTTGGCGAGTGCCTGGCCCTGCAGCTGGCCGAGAAGGATCGCCTGGACCCGGCGATGCAGGCGTTGTTGACCCATCTGCCCCTTCTGGCGCAGCGGGATTTCGCCACCTTGCAGCGGGTCTGCGGCGTCGACATGGACGACCTGTCGGAAATGGTGGCCGAGATCCGGGCGCTCAACCCAAAGCCGGCATCGGCCTTCGACCATCACGTCGCCCAGACGGTAACCCCGGATGTCCTGATGTGGGCCAAACCCGACGGCGGCTGGCACATCGAACTGAACGGCGAGACCCTGCCCAAGGTGCTGGTCAACCAACGCTACGCCGCCGAGATCAACGCATTGGCAAAAAGCAAGGAAGACCGGGAATATGTCTCGGAATGCCTGAATTCGGCCAACTGGCTGGTGAAGTCCCTGCATCAGAGGGCCACCACCATCCTCAAGGTGGCGAGCGAGATCGTGCGTCAGCAGGATGCCTTCTTTCGTCAGGGGGTCCAGCACCTCAAACCGCTGATCCTGCGCGACATTGCCGACGCGATCGGCATGCACGAAAGCACGGTGAGCCGGGTCACCTCCAACAAGTTTCTGGCGACGCCCAGGGGCGTTTTCGAGCTGAAATATTTCTTCAACGCGTCGATCCAGGGCGCCAACGGCGCCGCCGCCCATTCGGCCGAGGCCGTGAAGTTCCGCATCAAGCTTCTGATCGAAGCGGAACAACCCAAGAACGTTCTATCCGATGACCGTATCGTCGAAATATTAAATGCTGACGGCGTGGACATTGCCCGGCGGACCGTTGCCAAGTATCGTGAGGCTCTGCACATTCCCTCTTCGGTTCAACGGCGACGGGAAAAAAGTATGACGATCTAACGAAATTCGGCTTCCCGGGGGTGTCTGCGGCTCGCTTGACAAGGTTTGCAGGCCGCTCCTATGGTCCCGGCCCGCTGGCTAGCCCGCGCCGCCAGCGCTTTGCCTTCCTTTCCTGGCGCGGTTGTTTTATCGGATCCCTGGCCAATGCAGCTTACCGTCAAAGGCAAGCAACTTGACGTGGGTGACGCGCTTCGAACCCATATCGATGAAAACCTGACCACGATCACCGGCAAATACTTTACCAACCCGATCGAGGCTACCGTGGTGCTGTCGCGCGATGCCCATCTCTACCGGGCCGATGTCTCGGTCCATGTCGGGCGAAACATCCTGCTGCAAAGCTCCGGTGAGGCCGGTGAGGCCTATTCCGCCTTCGATCAGGCGGCGGACCGGGTGGGCAAGCGCCTGCGCCGATACAAAAGGCGGCTCAAGGACCACCACAAGGAAACGACCCTGGCCGACGCCTTGCCGGCGGACAGTTACGTGCTGGAAGGCGCGGTGGAGGGCGGCGGCCCCGACGTCGAGGAAGAAGCACCGGACCAGCCCATTGTGATTGCGGAGATGAAGACCCAGGTAGAGTCCCTACGGGTCGATCAGGCGGTCATGCGGCTCGATCTGGCCGATCTCCCGGCACTGATGTTTCGCAATCCCGCCCATGGCGGTCTGAACATGGTCTACCGTCGGCCCGACGGAAACATCGGTTGGGTCGATCCGAAAGGCAGCCCCGGCTCCTAGGGCTGATCTCAACGATTACTCGGTTTTGAGCACATGTTGGAATTCTTGTCACACGACGGGATCATCGCGAATCTGCGTGCCTCGAGTAAGAAGCAGGTACTGCAGGAGTTGGCCAAACGCGCGGCCGAACTGACCGGCGACAACGAACGGGCGATCCTGGACGTGCTGTTGGAGCGCGAACGGCTTGGCACCACCGGCGTGGGGCGTGGCGTGGCCATTCCCCACGGCAAGCGCCAGCACCTGACCGGCGTCTGCTCCGTCTTTGCGCGGTTGGTGACTCCGGTCGACTTTGACGCCGTCGACGAACAGCCCGTCGACCTGATCTTCCTTCTTCTGGCACCGGAAGACGCAGGCGCCGATCATCTCAAGGCCCTGGCCAGGGCGTCCCGGCTGCTAAGGGACGAAACGCTCTGCGAAAAGCTGCGGGGCTGCGACTCGACCGATGCCATCTACGCGCTGTTCCATGAGAAGGAGGCTGCGTACGCGGCCTGACCGGACGGGCGCTCGGTAGGGCGATCCCCCCGCGGCGTGGTGGGGGAACGCCGATCGTCGTCAGTGCACGCTCACCGGCTCAAGGTCGTTCTGGCGGACGATGGCGAAGGCCAGATCGCGATCGGGCTGGACGGCCAGCGGCGTGCCATCGGCGCCGTGGATGGAATAAAGTTGCTGCCCTTCGGCGACCACCTTCTTCACATAGGCAATCTCCTGCGCGCCGTAGGCGGCAAAATCCACGGGAGACATGGCGCGGGACAGGGTCGGTGTCTGCGGGTTCATGGCTGACGCCCTCCTTGGGCGAATTCGGCACGGTAAATTCGATGTGAAGAGAAAGCCTGCGGTATCCTGGTCAGGGCTCGGACCGCTCCGGCGTCACATCGATGCTCTTGGACCGACCGGCGCGCGGCGCGGCGCCCCGGCTGATGGCGATGGTGCGCACATGCTGTTCGGGCACGGGCCGGTGCATGTCGATGCTGAGCAGACCGTTGTCCAGCGCGGCACCGGTCACGTCGATTCCATCCGCCAGGACAAAGGCGCGCTGGAACTGCCGGGCGGCGATGCCGCGATGGAGATAGACCCGGTCGGGGTCGTCTTCCTGCTTGCCGCGAACCACCAGCTGTCGTTCCTGGATTTCGATGGTCAAATCGTCTTCGGCGAAGCCGGCGACGGCAAGCGTGATTCGCAGACCGTCGTCGCCGACCCGTTCGATGTTGTAGGGCGGATATCCGTCGGACGAGGATTTCGCGATCCGGTCCAAGGTACGCTCGAACTGCTCGAATCCGAGCAGGAGCGGGCTGTTCAAAAGCGTCAATCTCGACATCGCGAGCACTCCTCTCCGTGAGCGAGCGGCCGTGGTCGGTGGCCAAACGGACCCGGGTTTCGGCATCCATTATGCAGCCCAAATTGGCACTGCATTGTTAAAATGGGCAAATCAGACGCCATTTCAAGTTCTTGCCGCGTCCGTGGCGGGGCGTTTTCGCTTAACATGGCGGCCCGCGCCGATTTTCGCCCGTTGTTGTGGGCCGTGTCCCTTGCGATCACCTTAAGGCCCTAAGGAATACGGCGTTGACACTCGATCTGGAGAATGGCGGTGAGTTTACAGAACAGGACGGCGTGGGTGACGGGTGCCGGCCGCGGCATCGGCCGCGGCATCGCCCTATCCCTGGCCAAGGCCGGGGCGGCGGTGCTGGTCACCGACATCGATCTGGAGGCAGCGCGGGCCGTTGAGAACGAGATCGCGGCGGCCGGCGGCGAGGCGCAGGCAATCAAGACCGATGTCACCCGCCCCGACGAGGTTGACGGCGCGGCGGCGTTCACCATCGAACGATTTGGGGCGTTGGACATTCTGGTCAGCAATGCCGGCACCACCGAACGCAGCGGCTTTTTGGATCTGACCTTGGACGATTGGAACCGCGTCCTGCGCATCAACCTGACCGGCGTGTTTCTGTGCGGCCAGGCCGCGGGCCGGGCCATGCGGCGGCAGGGCGGCGGACGGATCATCAATATCGCCTCGGTCTCCGGGCAGAGAGGCGGCGTCGGTCGTGCCGCCTACGGCGCGTCCAAGGCCGCGATCCTGAACTTGACCCAGACCATGGCCATCGAGCTGGGCCCTCACGGGATCCTGGTCAACGCCATCGCCCCCGGACCGACCTGGGTCGAGCCCGGCCCGCCTGACCGGGCCCCCGCCCCCGCCTTCGCCGACCGGATGGTCCTGAAGCGTTTCGCCGCGCCGGAAGAAATCGGCGCCGCGGCGGTGTTCCTGGCGTCCGACGGATGCAGCTTTACGACCGGAGCCGTGCTGAATGTCGATGGGGGCTTCGGCAACACCGGTGTGATGCCCGACGCGGACGATGCGGGGGGCCACGGCGCCCCCTGACACGGCTGGCCGCCCCCCTTCAGTGCAGCCGGCGCTGCGCACCGGCCGGCTCATCCAGCGCATCGAGGGGCAGACCCACCTGACCGAAGGCGCGGCCCAATACGACCATCGGGATGGCGGCATGCCGCGCCCCGGTGGGCGTCAACCAGAGCCGCAGCCGGGCGTCGAGGCACAATGCGCACATCCGTGGAGCAACGGCGGCGAATTCCAACAGTTGGCGTTCGTCGCGGCCCAGGCATCGACAACAGGGGGCGTGGATTCGCACCGGCACGCGGGTTCCGGCGACGACGGCACGCATCAACCGGTCCAGCGTGACCACCTCATCGGCAAGCCCCGCCAGCCTGAAACCATGACCCAGCCGCACCAACACTTCGGACGGGTGGCAAGCCGTCCAGGTCCGGATCCCCCACAGCAAAAGCTGTGGCCCGGTGCCCAGCCCATCGCCCGTGCCGTGCGGCAACCGATCGTCCATCCCGAAATCCGATCCCCTTGTCGTAAGGAAAATCTGCCTGATCGGATATGAGAATGCAACTCATTCTCATTAAATGCCAGGGACCCCCTAACCGGTTTCCCTGGCTTCCGGGTATTTGTCTTATGAATTGACAAGCCGCCGACGCTGCGCCAATGCTGGCATTCGCAATCAAACGCGCCGCGCATGTCGCTGCCCCGCACCGGCACAGCCTGGCCACATCGGGAGGAGTAACGCTATGACTGGCACCATATCGCGGATTCTGGCCGGGGCCGCCCTGGCCGCGGCCCTGGCGCTGCCAGCCGCGACGGCGACCGCGCAGGACAAGACGATCATGACGTCCGTGCCCAGCCTGGGCTTTCCCTTCTTCGTCCATATGATGAAGGAGTTGAAGGCGGAGGCCGACACCCTGGGCGTCGCCACCATCGAATCGGATGGGCAGAACAGTTCGCCCAAGCAGACCGCCGATGTCGAGGCGGCGATCATCCAGGGCGTCGACGGCATCGTTATCAGCCCGGCCGATGTCAACGCCATGGCGCCGGCCCTGGCCACCGCCGTCGACAACGGCGTTCCCGTGGTTACCATCGACCGGCGGGTGGATGGGGTGGACGGCATTCTGGCCCATGTCGGCGCCGACAACGTCGCCGGCGGCGAGGCCCAGGGGCGGTTCATCATGGACCGCTTCCCCGATGGCGCGCGCATCGTCAACCTTCAGGGCCAGCCGGGCGCCAGCCCGGCGATCGACCGCAATGCAGGCGTCCACAACGTTCTGGATCCGGTCAGCGACAAATATGTGTTCATCGCCGAGCAGACCGCCAATTTCGCCCGTGACCAGGGGCTGGCGGTTACCGAGAGCATCCTGGCCGGTCTGGACAGCCCGCCGGACGTCATCGTCGCGGCCAACGACGACATGGCCCTGGGGGCGCTTGAGGCGGTCATCGCCCTGGGATTGCAGGACGACATCACGATCATCGGCTTCGACGCATTGCCCGAGGCCCTGGCCAGCGTGCGCGACGGCGGCTTGGCCGGCACCGTGGAGCAGTTCCCCGGCGGCCAGAGCCGGAGAGCCATGCAGATCATGGTCGAGTATGCCCGCAACGGTACCGTGCCGGATCCCGCCCTTGTCCTGCTGACGCCCATCGTCATCAGCCAGGACAACATCAACGAGGCGGAACGGCTGGGCGAACTGAACTAGAAACGGCGACAGCGGGCCGGCTGGCCACCGATGGGCGCAGAGCCAGCCGGCGCCCCCGCGACAGGCGCGCCGACGCCGCCCCTGCTGCGGATGGCGGGGATCGGCAAATCCTTTCCCGGCGTGCGGGCGCTGGATGCGGTCGACCTTGAGGTCGCGGCCGGCGAGGTTCATGCCCTTCTGGGGGAAAACGGAGCCGGCAAGTCCACGCTTTTGAAGATCCTGTCCGGCGCCGAAACGCCGGACAGCGGCGCGATGACATTCGACGGAAGGCCGCTCGCCGCGTCCAGCCCTCATGACACCCAGCGTCTGGGGATCGTCACGATCTACCAGGAATTCAACCTGGTCCCGAGCCTGTCGGTGGCCGAAAACGTCTTTATCGGGCGTGAGCCGATGCGGTTCGGCCTGATCGACTGGCGGCGGATGCGCGGCGAAACGCGGACCATCACGGAACGGCTGGGACTGACCATCGATCCCAAGGTGCTGATCAGCGACCTGTCGGTGGCCGAGCAGCAGATGGTGGAAATCGCCCGGGCGCTGTCCATGCAGTCGAAACTGATCGTCATGGACGAACCAACATCGGCGCTCAGCGAGGGCGAGGTGGCGCGCCTGTTCGACATCATGCGGGGCCTGAAATCGGCGGGGCTGGGAGTCATCTTCGTCACCCATCGGCTTGAGGAAGTGCAGCAGATCTGCGACCGGTTCACGGTGCTGCGCGACGGCCAGCGGGTCGACGGCGGATCGGTGGCGGCGACGGGCATCGACGCGATCGTCCGGATGATGGTCGGCCGCGACGTCGCCCAGCACAGCGCCCGCCCGGTCGCGGCCCGGCCCGGCCCGGCGGCGCTCACCGTCGAACGGCTGACCCGCCGCGGCACCACCCGCGATCCCCACGCCACGGTTATCGAGGATGTCAGCCTTGAGGTCCGCCATGGGGAGATTCTGGGGATTGCCGGGCTGGTCGGCGCCGGGCGGACCGAACTGTCCCGGGCGATCTTCGGCGCCGATCCGTTCGACAAGGGGCGGATCCTGGTCGATGGCGAACCGGTCGACATCCAATCGCCGATGGACGCCATCCGCGCCGGCATCGGTTTGGTTCCGGAGGACCGCAAGCAGCAGGCCCTGTTCCTGGCGCTGGCGGTTCGGACAAACCTGACCATGGCGGCGCTGGGCGGCATCACCGGCTGGGGCGGATGGATCGACGAGCGGGCGGAACAGGGCCTGGTGGACAAGTATCGGGACATGCTGAACATCCGCATGTCCGGGCCGGACCAGCCGGTCGGCAATCTGTCGGGCGGCAACCAGCAAAAGGTCGTCCTGGCCCGCTGGCTGGCGCTGGAGCCCAAGGTGCTGATCGTCGACGAACCGACACGCGGCATCGACATCGCGGCGAAGGCGGAGGTTCATAAGCTGCTGGCCGACCTTGCGGCCAACGGGATCGCCATCGTCGCGATCTCCTCGGAATTGCCGGAAGTTATGGCCATCAGCGACCGCATCGTGACGATGCGGGAGGGGCGGATGACCGGATCCGTCGACCGTGCCGACGCAACCCCGCAGCGCCTGATGTCGCTGATGACGCTCAATGCCGCCGCCGATGCCGCCGCGTGACGACCCGACCTGAAGCTTAAGGAGGCCCGAACCGACGTGACACACGAGACACCCCCTTCGGACGCGACGGCCGGATCGTTCGACCTGTTCGGTTTTCTCGCCAAATTCGCGCCCCTCCTGTTTCTGATCGTTTTGATGGCCGTGTTCGCGATCCTGGAACCCCGGTTCCTGAACCCGCTCAACCTGTTCAACGTCATGCGCCAGGTCTCCATCATCGGGCTGCTGGCCATCGGCATGACATTCGTGATCCTCACCGCCGGGATCGACCTGTCGGTGGGCGCGCTGGTGGCGTTCGCCGGGCTGGCCGCCGCGGCCGTGGCCAAGGGCGGGTTGGACGACCGGTTCACCGTCGGCGCGGCCCAGGACGCGGCCGGCTATGGCTGGGGCCTGGCGCTGCTGGCCGCCCTGGCCGTGGGAACCATCTGCGGAACCCTGCAGGGCCTTGCGATCACCCGCCTCAAGGTGCCGCCGTTCGTCGTCACCCTGGGCGGCATGTCCGCCTTTCGGGGTGCCGCGCTTCTGTTCGCCGGCGGCGGCCCGATCAGCGGCTTTCCCGAGGGCTACAGGTGGTGGGGACAGGGCAAGATCCTGGGCGACCTGCCGGTGCCCGTCGTGATCTTCGCGGTGTTCGCCATCCTGGCCCACATCGTGCTGCGCTACACGCGCTATGGCCGGCATGTCTACGCCGTCGGCGGCAACCCGGAGGCCGCCCGGCTGTCGGGGCTGAACGTCAAGCGGATCACCACCAGCGTCTACATGATGATCGGGTTCTTCGCCGGGCTGGGCGGTTTCGTCCTGTCGGCCCGGCTGAACTCCGCCGAGGCCGTGGCTGGCCTTGGCTACGAGCTGACGGTGATCGCGTCCGTGGTCATCGGCGGCACCAGCCTGTTCGGCGGTATCGGGTCGATCTTCGGCACGGTGACCGGCACCCTGTTGATCGGCGTGCTGCTCAACGGGCTGGTGCTCAACAACGTATCGTCCTACGTGCAGCAGATCATCATCGGCGTCATCATCGTTCTGGCCGTGGCGTTCGACACCTTCGCCAAATCGCGACGCCGACGATGACGCTTTGGTGAAACCGACCGCCGCGCCCGTGGCCCGGCTGGAATAGGAAGCAGTCGGCGGCCGTCTATTCCGGCATGTCCCGACATACCCTCCGATCCGTCCAAACCGATGTCTCCGTCAGCGACGCGCCGGTTCCCAAGAGCCCGAAATCGCGGTCTCGCCGCTCTACCCTGATGCCCATGGCGCCGCCAAGCCCGGCGAGCCGGGCCCGCGACATGATCAAGATCGTGCTGATCGCGGTCTGCGCGGCCTTGTCTTTTGGCGCGCTGTGGGCGGTGCTCGAGCTTCTCTGGGTGATCTGATCCCGCCCCTTGGCGGATGAATAGCGCCGACCCGCACGAACCCCGCACGAACCCCGCACGAACAAGGGCCCGACATGAAAAAGGGCCCCGGTCGAACCGGAGCCCTTTTTCGATATGGTGGAGCCAAGCGGGATCGAACCGCTGACCTCTACAATGCCATCGGCAAAAAATGGCAGCAAAACCAAAGGCTTGACCAAGTAGAAAACGCCCGCCGCACGCCCTGAAAACAAGGGCTTAGTGCATGCCGCGTGCGAGTGACGTTTTATACCGTCGATCCGAATCGCTGCCGGCGGCCCGCGTCGCGGACCAGCTCCGCGGGCTGGCCGGGGCGGTGCGCCGAATAGGCGACGGCTACCGCTGCGACCCCGAGACCATCGCCGCGCAAAAGGACGATATCGCCTTCCGGCTGCGCATCCTGGCCCAGGCCGTGGAGCGCGGGCCGTGAGCGCGTCCAAGAAGCCCAGGCGGCGCAAGGCGGAAGAGGCCATCGCCGCGATGGTGGCCGCCGGGGACGTGGCGGCGGACGGCGTGCTCGACCTGAACGACCGCTTCGCGGTCATGCTGGCCGGCAACAAGGTCATGATCCTGCACGAGGTCGAGTCGGCTGAGGGACGGCCGGAAGAGCGCTTTCTGTCGGTCGACGCGTTCAAGGTCTGGATCGAGCACGATCGGCGCAATGTCGGCGGCCGGGCCATGCCCGCCGCCGATCTGTGGTTGGGGTCGCCGCGCCGGCGGCAGTATCACGGCCTGACCTTCGCGCCGGAGGGCGCGCCCCCGTCCTACTACAACCTCTGGCAGGGTTGGGGTATCGAGCCGCGGCCGGGAGACTGTGACCTCTTTCTCGGCCACATCCGGGACAATGTGTGCCGCAACGACGTCGAACTCTTCCGTTGGGTCGAAGGTTGGTTGGCGCACCTATTCCAGCGGCCGTGGGAGAAGCCGGGCACGGCCCTCGTCCTTCAGGGCGCGCAAGGCACGGGCAAGAGCAAGGTCGGCGAAGTCATCGGTTCGCTGATGCCCCGCTACTACGTCCATGCCGCCTCGCCCCGCTTCATCCTCGGACGCTTTAACGGCCATTTGCAGAAGGGGCTTCTGCTGCACGCCGATGAGGGTTTTTGGGCCGGCGACCATGAGGCGGAGTCGAAGCTCAAGGATCTGGTGACCGGTCACGATCTGTTCATCGAGTTCAAGGGCGTTGAGCCGTTCACCGTGCCCAACCTGGTGCGGCTGCTGGTGACCGGCAACCGCGACTGGATCGTGCCGGCCGGCATGGAGGAACGGCGCTTCGCCGTAATCGAGGTTTCCGACCGGCGCATGCAAGACCGCGCCTTCTTCAAGGCCATAGACGACCAGATGAACGACGGCGGCCGGGAAGCGCTGCTGCATCATCTGCTGCACGTCGATCTGTCCGCCGTCGACGTACGCCAGGTCCCCGACACGGGCGCGCTGTGGCGGCAGAAGGTGCACTCCATGGAGCCGCTCGATCGCTGGTGGTTGGACCGGCTGCGCGACGGCCGGCTGGTCCAGGAAGCGGCGGACTGGCCGGACCAGATTTCGTGCGCCGACCTGCACCGGCTCTATATCGCGGATGCCGAGCGGCTGGGCGTGCGCCGGCGGGTTTCGGAAACCGAGTTCGGCATCGCCTTGCGGAAGCTTGTGCCCGGCCTGCATCGGGCGCGGCTGTCCTATCACGATGACCAGGCGGGGATGACGAAGCGGCGCTGGGGATACCGGCTGCCAGACCTGGATTCATGCCGTTCCGCCTTCGAGCGTCACACCAAGGGAACCATCGACTGGATCGAGGAGGATGCAGACGAACCACCCTAAGTCATTGATCGGGAAGGCTGTGTCCCACCTGTCCCACCTTCGGCCGCGACTGTCCTACCTCCGGTTTCCGCTAAGTAGCTGAAATCAAAGGCGGAGTCCTACCTGTCCTACCTGTCCTACCGTTTCGGCATCTCAGTACCACGCTCTACTCCAATATCTCTTTTAGGTAGGACAGGTAGGACAGGTAGGACTCAGCCTTACCGATCAAGGGCTTAGCGGATCGGCAAGGTAGGACATAAAAGCCTCAAGGTGGGACAGGTAGGACACGAAAACGGCGTGGGTCCTTCCTGGACGGCAGCAAAGAGGGTGGAAAAGGTGCGGAATTTCGCTAGCGATAGAGGGTTGAAAGCTTAGATGGATCAACAGGTTAGCGATGTCTCGGAAAGGCCGGCGGCGCTATCGCAGACCAATTTCGGCCGCCTGGTCGGCATGGCCCAGCCAACGGTAAACTACTATGTAGGGCGCGGCTTGCCGATCCGGCCCGACGGCAAGATCGACACAGAGGCCGGGTTGGCCTGGGTCAAGGCCAACGTCCCCGGCCAGGCCGATGGGCCGGCGCCGGCCGGCGGGTTGGTCGCGGCCAAGGCCGGCAAGGAAGACGTGCAGCGGAAGCTGCTGGAACTGGACTTGGCGCGCAAGTCCGGGGACCTGGTGGACCGGCGGGCAGCCGAGGCGGCGATCTTCAAGCGGGCGCGCCTGGAACGCGACGCGCACCAGGCCTGGACGGTGCGCGTCGCGCCGATCCTGGCGGCCGAGCTGGGCGTCGACCAGGGCCGTATGTTCGACGTGCTGGACCGCGAGATGCGCCGGCACCTAGACCAGCTTGCCGAGACGCCGGCGGAGGCACTGGGCGATGGCTGACGCCGTCGCGGATACGGCCGCATGGGCGGACGGGGTATGGCGTCGCGGCCTGCGGCCGGAGCCGGCGCTCACGGTCAGCGCCTGGGCCGACCGGCACCGCGTACTGTCGCAGCGGGCCTCCGCCGAGCCCGGCCGCTGGCGCACGGAGCGGACGCCCTATCTCGCCGAGATCATGGACGCGCTCAGCCCGTCACACCCGGCCGAACGGGTGGTGTTCATGAAAGGCAGCCAGGTCGGCGGCAGCGAGGCTGGCAACAACTGGTTGGGCTACATCATTGGTCAAGCGCCCGGCCCGGCCATGGCGGTGTTGCCGACGGTCGAGCTGGCCAAGCGGACCAGCCGGCAGCGCATCGACCCGCTGATCGAGGAAAGCCCCGCCCTGCGCCGCCTGGTCCGGCCGGCGCGGGCGCGCGATTCGGGAAACTCCCTGTTGTCCAAGGAGTTCCCCGGCGGAGTGCTGATCCTGACCGGGGCCAACAGCGCGGTCGGCCTGCGCTCGATGCCGGCGCGGTACTTGTTCTTGGATGAGATCGACGCCTATCCGCCCGACGCCGACGGCGAGGGCGACCCGATCGAGCTGGCGGTCAAGCGCACCGTCACCTTCGCGCGGCGGAAGATTTTCATGGTCTCGACGCCGACCGTCGCCGGCGTGTCGCGGATCGAGGTCGCATTCGCCGAATCGGACCAGCGCCAATACTTCGTCCCCTGCCCCGATTGCGGCACGTTCCAGACGCTCAAATGGCCGCAGGTCCAGTGGACCTCGATCGGCGTCCCGCCGGCCAAGGCTGAGTACTGCTGCGAGGCCTGCGGCGCGCTGATCCCGAACCACGCCAAGGCGGCGATGCTGGCGGCCGGCGAATGGCGCGCCACCGCGGCCGGCGACGGCAAGACCGTGGGGTTCCATCTGTCGGCGCTGTACAGCCCGCCCGGCTGGTATTCCTGGGGCCAGGCGGCGGCCGATTTCGTGGCCGCCGGACGCAACCCGGCCCGCCTCAAGGTGTTCGTGAATACCGTTCTGGGAGAGTGCTTCGTCGATGAGGGCGAGGCGCCGGACTGGCAGCGGCTCCACGACCGGCGCGAGGGCTATCCGGTCGGCACGGTGCCGACGGGCGGCCTCTATCTCACGGCCGGAGCGGACGTGCAGAAGGATCGGATCGAGGTCGAGATCGTCGCCTGGGGCCGCGGCCGGGAAAACTGGTCGGTCGATCACCGGATCCTGGAAGGCAACCCGCTGCAGCCGGCGGTGTGGCGGCAGCTCACCGCCCTGCTCGACGAGACCTTCCCGCACGCCAGCGGCGGCCGCCTGGCCGTCGGCCGGCTGGCGATCGACACGGGCTATCTGGCCAACGAGGTCTACGGCTGGTGCAGCCGCCAGGCGCCGGGCCGGGTGCTGGCGGTCAAGGGCGTGGACCGCAACGATTTGGCCCTGGGCGCGCCGACCATGGTCGACTTCACCCGGTCCGGGCGCCGGATCAAGCGCGGGGTGCGGCTGTGGCCGGTCGGGGCATCGATGCTGAAAAGTCAGCTATACGGCTGGCTGCAGCAGGACCCAGCCGGCAAGGGCGAGCCGGCGCCGGAAGGCTGGTGCCACTTCCCGCGCTACGGCGAGGAATATTTCAAACAGTTGACTGCCGAGCGCCTGGTCCAGAGGCGGACGCGCACCGGGTTCGCGCGCCAGGAATGGACGCTCACCCGCGATAGAAACGAGGCGCTGGACCTCCGTGTCTATGCCATGGCGGCGGCTGTCGCGGCGCGTCTGGACCGCTGGACCGAGGCCGACTGGACGCAGCGCGAGTTCGAGGCGGGGTTCGCCGCTCCGGCCGATCCGGCGCCGGCCCGGCCGGCGGTGGTCAAATCGAAATGGTTGGAGGGATAGGCGCACCGGGTGCGCCTTGATGGCCGGGCGTCCGGCCGAACTCGCAGCCCCGCGGCGCCATGGCGGGGGTGCCGGCAGAAGGAGAGACGACATGAGCGACGTTTTGAAACTGGTATCGGGCGGCGGCCGGGGCGAATCGGTCTTCGACACGGTTCTGGGGCATTTCGAGGCGCTGCGGGCGCTGGAACCGCCGGCATTCGAGGCGCTGGGCACGGTCGAGCGGCTGGTGCTGCTGCTCGAGCTTGTGAACACGGCGGATTGTCTGGCGCTGCATACCTACGGGCACATGATGGATCCTCCTCCGTTGGCCAAGAAAATTTCGGCGACGGCCAACGAAATGATCATGCGGCTCGAGATCGAGGTGGCGAACGCGGAGGCGGCCACGGTTCGGGACCTCGCGGCCAAGCTGACGTTCATGGCCCGCCGTGAGCGCTGCGGTTTGGGATCGGAGATGATCGCGGAAGCGCGGGAAGGTCAGGTCAGTTTGATCGAATCCATGGCCCGCGACGCGGCGCGGCTGGCCAAGACCTGACGGCCGGGAAACCCCGCCCCTTTCGTCAGGGGCGGGGTTTTCACCCCTAACTCTTGACAAATGTCTGAAGTTTGTATCAACCTCGCGCTCACGCTCACGGAGGGTCAGCCATGGACTTCAGCAAACGACAGTTCACAAGCCGCGAAGTGCGGGAGATCGTCGACATCGGCCGCATCCGATTCGATCAGTTTATGGCCCGCAAATATCTCGACCTCGGAGACCCGCCCGGGCAGGGCCGGGAACGGCAGTTCACGTTTCAGCAGCTGCTCAAGATCGTCCTTTTCGTCAAACTCCAGCGGTTAGGCCTGTCTCCGACACGCGCCGCGCGATACGTGCAGAACCCGCACGACGATCTCAGTCCGCTGAGCGTTTACCAAGACGGCATTCGCGACTGGCTGATCATTCATGAGGAAGATCTCGAAGGTTACGAACCGCGGCTGGCGCGGATCGTCAACACGCATCCGGCGGTGAACGGTCCAGACGATCTGGCCGATCCGGATCACGTCGCGGACGACGATCACGCGTATATCGTGGTCGACCTGGCGCGTCTGCGCGAACACGTCCAGTTCAAAATCCGGTCCCTCGATGCCTAACGGCCGCCTTCGCCGCGCCTTTGCCCGCCTGTTCGGGAGGTCTTTCGAAGCCGCGGCCGGCGGCCGGCGTTGGGACGGGGCCGCCCCCGGCGGGCCGCTCAACGCCGCGATCGCGGCGGGCGGTCGGGTCTTGGCCTTGCGGGCCGCGCACCAGGCGCGCAACAACGCCTGGGCGGCGGCCGGCGTGCGCGCGCTGGTCGCCAATGTGGTCGGCGGCGGGATCATGCCGCAAAGCGAGCACCGCGACCCGGCCGTCCGCGAGGCGCTGCACGCCCTCTGGAACCGTTGGGCCTGCTGCGCCG
>JBQLZQ010000076.1:0-12100 GCA_052168355.1 Inquilinaceae bacterium | reverse complement strand
CGTCATTGGTGGAAGCGGGTCCGCTTCCACCAATGACGATCGCGCTCTAGCCACCGTTCTTGAGCGCCTCCACCAGCGCCGGCAGGCCGTTCATGCTGTCGAGAACGGGGAACGAGGGACCGTCCGTCGTTTCGTCCACCCGTTCGTGTTCCCAGGTGATCGCATAGGGGATGTGCACGGCCCGGCCGCCGATCTCGACCACCGGCAGCACGTCCGACCGGATGGAATTGCCGACCATCAGGAATTCGGACGGCGCCACGCCATGGGCGTCCAGGACCCGGCGATAGGTCTCCGGATCCTTTTCCGACACGATCTCGATCCGCCAGAACCGGTCGCCCAGGCCGGACCGCGCGATCTTGCTTTCCTGGTTGAACAGGTCGCCCTTGGTGATGGCCATCAGCCGATGGTCGACGCGCAGCCGGTCGATGGCGTCCTCGACCCCCGGCAGAAGCTCCACCGGATGGTCGAGCATGAACCGGCCGAGATCCAGGATGGCCTGGATTTCCCGCCCGGTCACGCGGCCGCCGGTCAACTCGATGGCGGTCTCGACCATGCTCAGCGTGAAGCCCTTGACGCCATAGCCGAACAGCCGAAGGTTGCGCGACTCCGTGGCCAGCAGCGCGGCATCGATATCGGCGGCCGGGGCATGACCGCCCAGCAGGTCGCGAAACCGCTCCTGGGTGAGGGCGAACAGGGTCTCGGAATGCCACAGCGTGTCGTCGCAATCGAAGGCGATGGTGCGGATCATGGGGACGGCAGGGTTGCGGAGGTGGGAAGAAGGTTTTGACGGTGCGGTTTAGGACGGCCGAAATCTATGTTCGGCAAAGCAGATCGATTCAAGACGGATGTGTGACGTTCGGGTCATCCGCTCCCATTCACATCGGCCGAGGAGTAAACCCATCGGGGCAGGTTCCGGCCCCACGCAGATCCAGGGACCGGCCCCAGACATATCTTATACGAGAATTCATCGCTGGAGCGTTCTGCTGCGCTTCTCACCGGCGACCGGAAACGCCGGCGTTGACTTCTCCTTTTCGTACGGATACAATCCGTACAGAATTTGGAGAGACGTGGAGGCCGCGATGCCGGTGACCCGTGCAGCCCGCGAGGACAGGATCGAGTTGCGGACAACCAAGGAAGAAAAGCGGCTTTTGGCCAACGCCGCCGCCCATGAGCGCCTTGATGTGACCAGCTTCATCATGCGGAACGTCTTGCCCGCCGCGCGCATGGTGGTCGATAGGGCTGAGCGCATGCTGCTATCCGACCGGGACACCGAGCGCGTGCTGGAATTGCTGGAGAACCCACCCGAACCGACGCCTGCTCTCATGGCCGCCGCCCGGCGGCGGATCGCTCGGGAAAGCTCTTAGGGGATTGCTTGACTGGCGCGAGGAAACCATCGGCCGGCATCATGACCGCAAGAGCTTCGACTGCGGGTCGTCCGATCTCAACCACTACTTGAATCGCTACGCCCGGCAGAACCACGACTCCGGCGGCGCGAAGACCTTTGTCGCGGTTTCTCCGGCCAAGCCGGCACGTGTGCTGGGGTATTACTCGATCAGTCCGGGCTCTATCGAGTTTGGCAAGGTGCCCCGGGTGCTCACCAAGAAGCTCGGCCGCTACGATGTGCCGGTCTTTCGGCTCGGGCGGCTGGCTGTCGATCTGTCCGTACAGAACCAGGGACTCGGCGGCGATCTCCTGCTGGCGGCCGGCGGGCGCGCCTTGGCGGTGGCGGCGAAAATCGGCGGCGTTGCGATCGCCATCGATGCGAAGGATGAGAAGGCGATGCGGTGGTACGAGCGGTTTGGCGCCCTGCCATTGCTGGACGCTCCGCTCAAGCTGATACTGCCGCTCGTCGTCATAGCCGATGCGATAGCAGCCGCCGGGGCGCCGCAAAAGTGAACGGAAAGGTTTCTGCCCCGGAGCGGCCCAACTACACTATGGACCTCGCGCACGTGCGCGAGTGACAGAGGACAAACCAATGACATCAGCCCATGCCGATCGGCAAGGCACGGAAGCGGGCCCCCTCTGGCGGCCGTCACCAGAGCGTGTTGCGCGGGCCGCGATCACCGAATTTGCCGCGGATGTCGGCCGGGCGCATGGGGTGGAGCTGCCCGACTACGACGCCCTGTACGACTGGTCGATCGCCCATCCGGAGGCGTTCTGGTCGCAGCTCTGGGATTTCTGCGGCGTCATCGGCGAGACCAAGGGCGACCGGGTGCTGATCGACGGCGACCGCATGACCGCCGCCCGCTTCTTTCCCGACGCGCGGCTCAACTTCGCCGAGAACCTGCTGCGCCGCCGCGACGACGGCTTAGCCATCGTCTTCTGGGGCGAGGACAAGGTGCGGCGGCGGCTGACCTACGCCCAGCTTTACGACCAGGTGGCGCGGCTGGCCCGGGCCCTGCGTGCCCAGGGCGTGGTCCCGGGCGACCGGGTCGCCGGCTATCTGCCCAACATGCCCGAAACGGTCATCGCCATGCTGGCCACCGCGTCCATCGGCGCGATCTGGTCGTCGGCGTCCCCGGATTTCGGGGTGCAGGGCGTGCTCGACCGGTTCGGGCAGATCGAACCCAAGATCCTGATCGCCGCCGACGGGTACTTTTACGCCGGCAAGACGTTCGACGGCCTGGCCAAGCTGGCCGAGATCCTGGACGGATTGCCGACCGTCGAAAAGGCGCTGGTGGTGCCGTACGTGACCGAACGCCCGGCGCTCGACGGTCTGCCGCCCGGGCGGGCGGTGCTGCTGGGCGACTTCGCGGCCGAGGCGGCGCCGGACGACATTCCGTTCGAGCGGCGCGGTTTCGACCACCCGCTGTACATCATGTTTTCTAGCGGCACCACGGGCGTGCCCAAATGCATCGTTCACGGCGCCGGCGGCACGCTGCTGCAACACCTCAAGGAACATCGCCTGCACAGCGATGTCGGCCGCGACGACCGGGTGTTCTACTTCACCACCTGCGGCTGGATGATGTGGAACTGGCTGGTGTCCGCCCTGGCGGCCGAGGCGACGCTGCTGCTCTATGACGGCTCGCCCTTCCACCCCGACGGCAACGTCCTGTTCGACTTCGCCGATGCCGAGGGCGCGACCTTGTTCGGGACTTCGGCCAAATACATCGACGCGCTGCGCAAGCAGGGCTACCGGCCGGTGGAGACCCATAGCCTGGCCACCGTGCGTACCCTGTGCTCGACCGGATCGCCCCTGGTGGCGGAGGCGTTCGACTATGTCTACGACGCCATCAAGGCCGATCTGCAGCTCGCGTCCATTTCCGGCGGCACCGACATCGTGTCCTGCTTTGCGCTGGGCAATCCGATCTCCCCGGTGTGGCGGGGCGAGCTGCAGTGCCGGGGGCTGGGCCTCAAGGTCGAGGTGTTCGACGAAACGGGCGCGCCGGTTCGCGGCGAAAAGGGAGAGCTGGTGTGCACCGCGCCCTTTCCCTGCATGCCGGTCGGGTTCTGGAACGACCCCGACGGGGCCAAGTATTTCGCCGCCTATTTCGACCGTTTTCCGGGCGTCTGGTGCCATGGCGACTATGTCGAGTTGACGGTCCACAACGGGCTGATCATCTATGGCAGGTCCGACGCCACCCTCAACCCCGGCGGCGTGCGCATCGGCACGGCGGAGATCTACCGCCAGGTGGAAAAGCTGGAGGAGGTGGTGGAAAGCCTGGTCATCGGCCAGGACTGGCAGGACGATGTCCGCGTCGTGCTGTTTGTCCGGCTGCGCGACGGGCTGACCCTGGACGACGCGCTGCGCGACCGCATCAAGGCGCAGATCCGCCAGGGCGCCACCCCGCGTCACGTGCCCGCGCGCATCGTCCAGGTGGCCGACATTCCGCGCACCAAAAGCGGCAAGATCACCGAGCTTGCGGTCCGCGACACGGTGCATGGCCGCCCGGTCAAGAACCAGGAGGCCCTGGCCAACCCCGGCGCCCTGGATCTGTACCGCGATCTGGCCGACCTCAGAACCTGACGCGGCGTCCGCCGGGGGCATTGTCCGCCGACAATCGCGGCCCTTACGGGTCGATGGCGCGGCTGCTAACGTGCCGCCCGGCGTCGGCACGGCCGGCGCGAAGAAAGAAAAACAATGGATCGGGTGATGACGGACCAGAATGCGTTGACCGGGCTGCGGCCCGAGATCGTTGGCCTGCCGGCCAGTCAGATCGTCGAGATCGCGACCTACGGGCGCGAGCGGGAAGGGATGATCCCTCTGTGGTTCGGCGAAGGCGACCTGCCCACGCCGGACTTCATTTCCGATGCCGCCATCGCCGCCCTGCGCCAGGGCCACACCTTCTATACCTACCAGCGGGGCATTCCGCCGTTGCGCCAGGCCCTGTCGGCCTATCTTCAGGGGCTCTACGACGCGCCCGTCGACATCGATCGCATTACCGTCACCGGGTCGGGGATGCAGGCCATCCAGACCGTGGCGCAGATGCTGGTCGGTCCCGGCGACGAGATGGTCATCGTCACCCCGGTCTGGCCCAACATCACCGCGGCGGTGCAGATGCAGGGGGCCGGCGTGCGCCCGGTGCCGACGGCGCTGGGCAACGATGGCTGGCAGCTCGACCTCGACGCCCTGTTCGATGCCTGCGGGCCGAAGACAAAGGCGATCTTTATCAATTCGCCGACCAATCCGACCGGCTGGACCCTGTCGGCCGGGGACATGCTGCGGGTGCGTGATTTCGTGCGCGACCGGGGCCTGTGGCTGGTCGCCGACGAGGTGTATGGCCGCTTCAGTTTTGGCGACGACGGCGTGGCGCCGTCCTTCCTCCAGGTCATGGGACCCGAGGACCGGCTGGTCGTGGTCAACACCTTTTCCAAGAACTGGTCGATGACCGGATGGCGGATCGGCTGGATCGTGGCCCCGCCCGCCCTGGGCCCGGTGCTGGAAAACCTGGTGCAGTACAACACGTCGGGCACGCCCGCCTTCCTGCAGTACGGGGCCCTGGCCGCGCTGGAAAAGGGCGAGGACTATGTCGGCGATCTGGTCGCGCGGTGCCGCCGGATGCGGGACCTGGTCTATGACCGGTTGTCGGTTCTGCCGCGGGTTCGGATCGCTCGCCCGGACGGCGCTTTCTACGCGTTTTTCGCGGTCGAGGGCGAACCCGACAGCATGGCCCTGGCCCGCCGGCTGGTCGACGAGGCCGGGGTGGGCCTGGCCCCGGGTACGGCCTTCAACAAGGGCGGCGAAGGATATCTGCGTCTGTGCTTTGCCGCGTCGCCCCAACGGATCGAACCGGCGCTGGACCGGCTGGCCCCCGCCTTGAGCTGAACACCGTGAAAGGCCTCAGCTCGGCGCGGCGGGATCCGGCCAGATCATCCCGTCCGCCAAATGGCTGTCGCGTTCGGCTTCGTCCATCAGCCACTCCCGGAATGCCTTGATCTTGGGCCGGTCGGTCGCCCGTTCGGGATAGACCACGTAATAGGCGACGTCGATCGGCAGGCTGACGGCAAAGGGGCGGATCAGCCGTCCATGAGCCAGATCGTCGGACGCGAGCGCGCTGCGCCCCAGGGCGACGCCCTGACCATCGACGGCCGCCTGAAGCACCATGCTGCTGCTGGTAAAGGCCGGTCCGCGATGCGGGTCCGCCCCCTCCAGATCGACGCCGGCGGCCCGCAGCCACATGGCCCAATGGGTGCGCATGTCGTCGTGCAGCAACGTGTGGTGGCGCAGGTCGGCGGGGTCCCGCAGCGGGTGCGGCCCGTCCAGCAGGCTGGGGCTGCACACCGGAAACACTTCCTCCGTCAACAGCTTGTCGGCGCGTAGACCGGGATAGACGCCGCGTCCGTAGCGAATGGCGATGTCGACGTCCTGACGGTCGAAATCGACCAGGCTGTCGTCGGCCGACAGACGGACGTCGATATCCGGGCTGCGCTCCCGGAACCGGCGCAGCCGGGGCACCAGCCATTTCGAGGCGAAGGACGACAGGACGCTGACCGTCAGCACACCGCCGGATTCGTTGATTTTCAGCTTCTCGGTCGCCGCCGTCAGCCGCTCGAACGCGCCGCGCACCTCGGGCAAATAGGCCTGGCCGGCATCGGTCAGCAGCAGCCCGCGGTTGATCCGGCGAAACAGGCGAATGCCGAGCTGGGCCTCCAGCCCCTTGATCTGGTGACTGATCGCCGCCTGGGTGACGTTCAGTTCCCGCGCCGCCGCCGTGAACGACAAGAGCCGTCCCGCCGCCTCGAAAGCCCTGAGCGCGTTCAGCGACGGAAGGGTCGCCATGCTCCATCCCCGGTATTGTCAGGCTTCAATCGGTCCATATCAATAAAATTTTCTAATGCATAGCATGAGAATTGATCCTTTGAAAATATCAATATTTTCAGCGATCTTATGAGGGAGACCGAAGGGTTTTCGATTAAGATTTTGGTGATATTCATAAGGAATACGAATATGGGTGCCAAAGCAATCGAGACGGGGTGCGTCCGTCCCGGTCGCGCCGAGTCGCGGACGGTCGCGTCGTTAAAAGCGCTCCATGGCCTGTTCTGGACATGGCGATTTCGCCGCCGGTCGCGGCGCGCCCTGGCCCAAATGGACGACCGGATGATGCGCGATATCGGGGTGACCCGGCTGGACGTCGTCAGGGAATACCGCAAGCCGTTCTGGCGACCCTAGTCCAAGTCGGACCGCTGGTCGGCGCGGCCGCTCAAAACCTGAGATACAGGTTGCCGTTGCCGTTGAGCGCGGCATAGAGCTGGTCGAACTGTCGGCGGAAGGTGGCCCAGGGCGGGCCGCCGCCGGCCAGATCGGCATGCACGTCCGCCATGGTCCGGTGTCCGTCGATCCGTCCCAGGATCGGGCCGGCGAGCGGCGGCAGGCGCAGCTTGATCGACACGGCGCCGAACTCGGCGGTGATCCCCTGTCCCGGCGTCAGCCGCCGGGCCAGATCCGGCCCGTCCAGGTCGCGCAGCACGGGGATGGCCGTGCCCGCCTCGTCCGGCTGGGCCACGGCCTCTGCCCGGCGCGCAGCCGGCACGACATAGACCGCGTGGGTGGTGATGTTGCCGGCCAGCGCCTCGGCCAGGGCCGCCCGCCCGATCGGGTCCAGATGGCCCAGCCGGGCCAGCAGCTTGGGGTCGGTGAGGTACGAGGCGGGGTCGTAGCGCAGCGGATGGACAAGCCCGGTGATCGCCAGTCCCGCGCCGGCCACGAGGTCCGCCAACTCGACGACGGTGTACGGCCGGTCGCGGCTGTGCAGCAGCAGGTCGACCAGGCCCGCCGTGCTGTCGCGATGGTCTTTCAGGTGGGGATTGCGCCCGAACCAGTTGGTGGCCGGCAGCGTGTGCAGCAGGCGCCGGGTCAGTTCCACGCGCTTGGTCAGGGGCAGGCCGCCGGTCAGGCGGCGCAGCGCGTCCTGCAAGGGATAGACCCCGGTTCGGCCATAGGGGGCATAAACCATCAGCCCCATGCCGCCGGTCGGGGCGAGATGCCGGGCCAGGGCCCCAAGACCCGCCGCCGGATCGTCCAGATGATGCAGAACGCCGCAGCAGTCGATGTAGTCGTAGGGGCCGGGCGCCAGCCGATCCAGGTCCAGAAGCGACCCCTGCAGGAAACGCACGCCGGTCAGTCCGCGCGTCTTCACCCGCGCCGCGGCGATGCGCGCCGACGCCGCCGACAGGTCCAGATAGGTGAGGTCGGCCGGGATGCCGGCATCGGCGCATTGCTGCGCCACCATGACCAGCCCGTCGCCGGTGCCGCCGCCGGCCACCAGCACCCGGAACGGCGCCTTCCGGTCCAGCCGCCCGGCGAAGACGTAATGGTTGAGCTCGTCCAGATGGCTGGGTGACCCGGTGATCAGGCGGCGGGTCTCGTCGCGCGGATCGCGGGCCGGATAGGGAAAGGCCTCGTATTGCGCCTGCAGCGCATCGGTCATGCCGGAAAGCCGTCCGATGGCTGCACGCAGCCGACCGCGATCCCGCGCCGGTTGTTCAGCACCGGATTGGCCAGGGGCGCCAGCCGGGTGAGGGCCAGCCCGTCGACCGCTCCCAAATGGTTCAGCACGGCGAGCATGGCGACCTCCGCCGCCCGGCCCGCCCCATCGTCGATTTTCACCGCCACGCCCAGGCCCAGGGCCGGCAGGCAGGCGCAATGGACGCCCTCCGCGCCGGTCTTGACCAAGACGGCGCCTCGGGTGGCCTCCATCACCTCGGTGTCGAACCGGTTCCGTCCGGCGACCATGTAGGGTCGCGCGCCCCAGGCGTGCCGCAGGCGCGTCACCGCCTCGCGCCGCCGCTGGCTCAGCGACGCGGGATCGGCGATCCGGGCCATCGCCGTGGCCACACCGTTCAACGGTATGGCGTAGGTCGGGATGGAGCAGCCGTCGATGCCGCATGGCGCCGCGCTCAAATCCTGTCCGGACATCTCCTCGAGCACGGCGCGCACCCGTTGTTGCACCGGGTGGCCGGCCTTTACATAGCCCTGCGTCGGTTCGCCGAGGTGCCGCGCCGTACTCAGGAACCCCGCATGCTTGCCGGAGCAGTTGTTGTGAAGGGCGGACGGTTTTCGATTATCGCGGACCAAGGCGTCGGCCGATGCCTTGTCGGTCGGCTCCTGCGGGCCGCATTCCAGGTCCGCGACGCTGCAGCCGATACGGCCCAGCCAGCGTTCCACCCGTTCGGTGTGGGCCGGCTCCCCGCCGTGCGACGCGCAGGCCAGCGCCAGCTCCCAATCGTCGAGCGCGAAGGCGTCGGCGGCGCCGCTTTCGATGATCGGAATGGCTTGCAGCGCCTTGACCGCCGAACGGGGATAGATCGGCCGTGCGGCATCGCCCCATTGGGCGACGATGGCGCCCGAGGCATCGGTGATCACGGCAATGCCGCGATGCCGGCTTTCGACCAGGGGGCCGCGCGTGACCACCGCCAATGTCGGAGAAGTATCGATGGCCGCGGGGTCGGGCGCGGACGAAAGGGACATCGTCGGGTTCTCAACAAAACGGGAGAGAGTAGTCGGCCGGCAGCTTGCCGTGGGCCACGGGCCCGTGCAAGGTTTCGCGGCAATGCGCTGCGCCGCCGGGTCCTGACCGGGTCCGGATGGATGGCGGCCACCTGTTCCCCAACCGTTCAAGGGTGCGTATGCGCGGTTTTTTCGCCATCGGGTGCGAAGGCATCAGCAAGATCGGCAATGTGGGCGCACTGCTGAGGACGGCCCATGCCTTTGGCGCCAGTTTCGCCTTCACCATCGCCCCGGTCGCGGATGTCGGCCGGTACGGGGCGGCCGACACGTCCGGCGCGGCCAGCGCCATGCCGTTTTACACGTTCCCCGATATCCAATCGCTGATCCTGCCAAAGCGCTGTCAGCTTGTCGGTGTCGAACTGATGGACGAGTCGGTGGAGTTGCCCAGTTTCCGCCACCCGGCCCAGGCGGCCTATGTCCTGGGGTCGGAACGGGGCGGGCTGTCGCCGTCGGTCGTGGAACGCTGCGACCACATTGTCCGCATCCCGACGCGGTTCTCGATCAACCTGTCGGTGGCCGGCGCCTTGGTGATGTATGACCGGATGATCAGCCTGGGCCGGTTCGCGGCCCGCCCGTCACGGGCCGGCGGCCCGGATGCGCCGTTGCCGCCCCATGTTCATGGCGACCCCCTGGCTCGAATCAGGCGAGGCGAGTAGGGGCCCCTCAATACCGCACGAAAGGGTTGAGGAACCGTCCCAAAGCGCCCGTCAGCCGCAACGGTCCGTCGGTGACCGCCAGGCAGATGCAGTCGTCGTCGGGATCGGCCACCGGGCGGTGATCCACCGCGCTGTCATGGACCGCCATGTCGCCGCGCGCGAAATGGCCGCGCTCGTCGACGAACCCGCCGGTCAAAACCAGGGTCATCTCGTTGCCCGCATGGGTGTGCTTGGGCATGGCCGCGCCGGCGGCGATGCGCAGCAGCTTGGCCTTGACGTGGCCGCCGCCGACGTCCAGCTCGCACTCGTCCAGCCCGCGCATCACCGACCGCCATTTCACCTGGCCGGCGTCACCCCCCACATAACGCCGCAGCGGCGTGGGGAACGTCGCCGGCCCTTCCGCCCGGCGCGTGTCGGCAACAGCGGGCTCGCGACTTGGCCGACCGTCGTCCGGGGCCGTGTCGATCCGGGCCAACGCCGCCTGCAACGCATCCGATGCCATGTCCGCGGGAACCATACTGTCCATCATGGCGCCGCCCAGGCCTTCGAACCGGGCCACGGACGCCCGGCACGATGGGCATAGCGTCAAATGGGCGGCAAGGATCAGCGCCTCGGCCTCGTTGGTCGCGCCGGTCGCGTAATCGACCAGAAGCGATTCCTCCGGATGGTGGCTCGGCATGGGCAATTCGATGGCTTGTAAATCAGTCATAATACTATCCAATCGGGTCTAGGGGGACCCGTCCTCCAATTCACGGCGCAACCGGGCCAAAGCCAGGCGCAGGCGCGACTTCACGGTTCCCAGCGGCAAATCGCACTCGATCGCGATGGCCCGGTGGGCCTTATCGTCGAAATAGGCGCGTTGCAAAATGTCCCGTTGTTCCTCCGGCAATGTACGGATGGCTTTGCGTACCCGATCGGCGGCCTGGGTTGCCTCCAATGTCTGGTCCGCCGGTTCGGCCCCGTCGGGCACCAGAACCGGATCGTTGGGATCGATCTCGGGCCTTTGCTCACGGCGTAGGGCGTCGATGCGTTTGTTCCGCGCGACGGTAAAGATCCATGTGCTGGCCGCCGCGCGGCCGGGATCGAACGTCTCGGCGCGGCGCCAGACCGTGACCATCACCTCCTGGGTCAACTCCTCGGCCAGGCCGTCATCGACGCCGGCCCGGCGGAAGTAGGATTTGATCCTGGGGGCGAAATGGCTAAAGAGCGCCCCAAACGCCTTGCGGTCGGCCGTTTCGCCGATGGCGACAAGCAGCTCGTCGAACGATCGGCCGTTCGGTTCGGCCTGCGGTTTGACGGTGGCGGACGGGGTCATCCGCGTATTCAACGGCATCTGGCTCCCACCGACAAGAAGGAACGGCAGCGGCGGGGCGGGCACGAAAACGGCGGTCTGGGGGACATCTTGCGCGATCTGCATATAGTGCTATACGAAGACTTGATCGGTTTGGATCAGGGACTTACCGCAAAATTGCCAAAATCCGGTTCAGTATCACCACGGGCATTGCCAGTTCGTCCCGATCCTGGCATTCAAAGGCGAACCAACAGAGTGTGATTTGATGCAGACGATCTTTCGTGCCGCCCTATCCGTTCTGACGTTGGCCTTTGTTCTGGCCGGCGCGTCGACCGTGGCTCCCGTCCTGGCGCAGGAAGCGGAATATCTGGGAAGCCACCGCGATTGGCATGCCTATCAGTTCACGGAGAACGGCAACCGGGCCTGCTATATCGTCAGCAAGCCGACCGAGGAACGCGGCGACTACACCAGCCGGGGCGATGTCTATGTGATGGTGACTCATCGCCCGGCGGAAGGCAGCCGCGACGTGGTCAGCTTCATCTCGGGCTACACGCACCGCCCCGACAGCGAGGTCGAGATCACCATCGGCAGCGAAAACTATTCCCTGTTCACTAGCCAGGACACCGCCTGGGCGCGCGACGCGACGGAGGATAGCCGGCTGGTGGCCGCCATGCGCGCGGGCTCGGACATGATCTCCAGGGGCACGTCGTCGCGCGGCACCGCCACCACCGATACCTACAGCCTGCGCGGGTTCACCGCGGCGCTGGAAGAAATCAACGAGGCGTGCGGCCTTTAGGGTCCTTTCGGGAAAGGACTCGAGCCCGCACCATGTGATGAGCATCGGCAGTCACGCCGCCCTTTTCGCGCCGCCGCCCCGGGCGGACGGGCGCCGCAATCTCGTCGGCCTGACCCGGGAAGAACTGGCGGCCGAGCTGGAGGCGCTTGGCGAATCGCCGTTCCGCCTGACCCAGCTCTGGTCCTGGATCTACCGCCGCGGCGTCACCGATTTCGGCATGATGGGCAATCTTGGCAAGCCGCTGCGCGCCAAGCTGGAGGAGCGGTTCGTGGTCGGCCGGCCGGCGGTGTCGCGCCGCCAGGATTCGATCGACGGCACCCGCAAGTGGCTGCTGCGCCTCGACGACGGGCAGGAGGTCGAGGCCGTCCATATCCCCGAGGAAGATCGCGGCGCCTTGTGCGTCTCCTCGC
>JBQLZQ010000075.1:0-74894 GCA_052168355.1 Inquilinaceae bacterium | reverse complement strand
ACATCGCCGGCGTCACCCAGGCGGCCAGCGAGACCGGCCAGTCCGCCAGCCAGGTGCTCCAGGCCGCGGGCGAGCTGTCCCGTCAGGCCGAAACCCTGCGCGGCGAGGTCGACAAGTTCCTCAACGAGGTCCGCTCAGCCTGACCTCGAAGACCAACTCCAACCACTTCAAGGGCCGCCCCCATCGGGCGGCCCTTTTTCATGCCCGATGCCAAGCGCTCGTGCCGTTTGACAAAAAGAATTACCCAAGCACGGATCCGGCCATATAGGTCGGCAAGTCCAGCGCCCAAATAATCTGTTCCAAAAACGGAACATTCAACAAAGAAATTGAAAATCCTTTGGCTCCTATGTTGACGTTTTCGAATAAAAATTGTAGACGGAAGAACCATCATCGAAGCGATGTTTTTTCGCGATGTATGGGGGAGGCTACGCATGAGCCTGGGTCGATTAATGCGTCACGCCGCGCTGGCAAGCGGCATTTTCTTGTTCCCCGCAATGGGCCTTGCGCAGGACGCCGTCCCGTCTTTAGAGGCTCGCATCGCTGAGCTGGAGCGGATCATCGCTCAGCAGCAGCAGATCCTGATGCGCCAGAATGAAGAACTACAATTGCTCAGCATGCGGGCCCGGGGTGTTACGCCGCCCACGGCCCCGGCACAGGGGGATGGCGGTCAGACGATAGTGACCCAGACCGAGCAAGCGCAGCAATTGGTCCAGGCCGAACCTACCCAGGCAAGCCAACCCGTGGGCGAACCGCCATCGGACGACGCCGACACCTCACCGCCGGAGATCCAGGCCATTCCGGAGTTGGGCGGGGTTCTGACGCCCAGAGGCGTGATGGTGCTGGAGCCGTCCATCGAATACACCCAATCGGCCGTCAACCGCTTTACCTTCCGCGGGGTCGAAGTGGTCGAGGCGGTGCTGCTGGGCGTGATCGAGGCCACCGACGCCGACCGCGACTCGATCACCGCCGCGGCCACCGCCCGCTACGGCATCACCGACCGGCTGGAAGTCGACGTGCGGGTACCCTACACCTACCGCAACGACCGGTTGACGACCCTGATCAACCCCGCCGAGACCGGCGATCCGGTGTCGGTCACGGATGAGGTCGACGCCATGGGCCTTGGCGATATCGAGGCGGCCTTGCATTATCAGATCAACAACGGCCGTGACGGTTGGCCCTTCTTCGTCGCCAATCTGCGCGGCAAGAGCACGACCGGAGAGGGCCCGTTCGATGTCGACCGGGATTCCTTCGGCGTGCAGCAGGAACTGGCCACCGGATCGGGGTTCTACAGCATCGAGCCGAGCATCACCGCGATCTACCCGACCGACCCGGCCGTGTTCTTCGCCAATATCGGCTATACCTGGAACATCAAGGACGACGTCGACACCTTCGTCGGCGAGGCCTTCATCGGGGAGGTCGATCCCGGGGATACCATAGGGGTCAGCTTCGGCATGGGCATAGGGCTCAACGAGCGGGCATCGTTTACGCTCGGGTATCAACACGATTTCGTCAACGGCACGGAGACGGAAATCAACGGCGTCGATTTCGAATCGGAGAGCTTGGACGTCGGCTCGCTGCTGTTCGGCATGTCCTATCGACTGACCGACAGTCTTCGGCTCAATGTCAACACCAACATCGGGGTGACCGAAGACGCGCCCGATGTCCAGGTCACGGTGCGGCTGCCATTTCGGTTCCAGGCGTTCTGAGCGCGGAGCCTGGCGATCAGTCCAACAACGGCAGCCCAGAAACGGCGTCGCCAGGATCCGTCCGCCATTTCCGGTGCGCCACAAAGACGGCCCGGACCGTCCGGTCCGGGCCGTCCTTGTGCGACGTTGGCAATCCGACGGCGGTAAGGGGGTACCGCCCTTTAGTTGCCAGTGGCGCCGCGCCACTCGGAATAAGAATTCTCAATCCCCATCCGAATTGTTTCAAGGCGCATATTGTCCGCGAAAACGCCGAAGTCGCTCAGCGTCACGGTCACGTTGACATGCTGCTCGACATCCCGCCCGGAGGCCGTATTGGCGATGCCGCTGACGATACCGCTGCCCGAGGTACCCAATTGATAGAGCGTCGTGGTGACGCCGGAGGCGTCGGTCAGTATCAGCCCTTCGGTTCCGTCGAATGCGCTCAGGTTGGGCGCCACCGAACTCAACGATGGGTTGCCGCCGCCGAACTGGATCACCGTCGTACCCGGCTGAACCGCGCCCGGCGAATAGGTTTCATTATGGACCAGACCGGTCGGCGTCTGGTTCAGTGTGGTCTGGAGCACCAGGTTGCCATCGACCAGCGTCCGCACCTCGGCCCCGAACGCGACGGTAGCTCCGAAGACGGTGACGAAGCCGCCCCGCAAATTCTCCATCTCGTCTATGGCAAGGGGCTCGAAGGCCGCATAGGGCTCCGCCCCCCAGCTGGGGTTGAGCACAGCCGACAGCGTTGCCATCAGCCCGGCAACCGCCGCCACAAGCGGATAATACCGCCCCTCTCTCGTATTGGCCGTGATCGTTGAAACCATGACTTCCCCCCTTTTCGCGGAAACGCCGGTTCAATAGAACTCACCGCGGCCCGGCAGCATCAGGGTGAACGAGGAGAGGCTGTCTCCAAGCAGCGCCTCTCCGACGGGGGCAGCGGGAGGCAGGTTGCGCCGGTCCCGTTCCTGGTTGAACGATGCCCTGCCAATCTGGGCCTTGTTGCGCACGGCCAGGATCACGCCGTCCCAGCTATCGATGAACTCGTCCTGAGGCATGCGTTTAAGGCCGAGGGCCGGGTCGCCGACGACAACCTTGCCGTTCTCAACCCCCTTGACCACGACGAAATGCTTGTAGCCGCGGATGGTGATCAGGGTGATGACCGGAACGCCGAATTCCGCTAACGCCTCGAACGGCACCCGGAACCCGTCGGCCTTGTAGCCGAGGCCGTCCAAGTACCGCTTCATGTCGAGCATGGAAAATCCGAAGCGCTGGATCTTCGGCTGATCGCCGTCCCGATACATCCGCTCAAAGACGGTCGCTTCGTCCGTGGGCGCGTCGTAGTGATAGGTCAGCAGCGTGGCCACGGCGGCGGAGCCGCAGCTATAATCGTATTCCTGACGGATCACGGTGGCCCATTTCCGCTCCTTGAGGCTGGTGATCCCGACCCCGAACGTGCCGCCGGCAAAGCCGGCCACCGAGATCTCTCCGGCTGGGGCGACCGGCGGTATGGCCAGTACTCCGCCCAGGATCGTCCCCCCCGTCATCGCCATGACCGCCAGGCGGCGCCAGACCGTCATCGTCTTCCCCCTTATCGATCCACGTTTTGTTGACAGAAATCCTTGGTTTCCCCGCCGCTCTTTCCTATTCGGTCATCACAACGGACAGGGATGCCGTGGCGGTCAGATTGTTGAGATTGCCGGTATTCATGACGAAGGTGTTCATGCCGCCGAAATTCCCAAAGGCGTCGCCTCCGACGGACAATTCGCCAGCTGAGGACTCACCCCCGATCGACCCGGAATTGGTGGCGGTGACGGTGTTCATTGCCTCCGCGGTTTTGTTGAAGCTGTCTACCGCCTCGTCCCCACCCCGCATCTCGTCCATCTGAATTTCGGTCAGGCTGTGGCTGGCGAGGCCGGCGAACGGATCTTCGGCACGAGCCGCTTCCGCCGCCATGCCAATGGCGAGCGTGAAACCGGCCACCAGAAGCATCGGGCCGTGGATTTTGTTCGACATTGATCGCTCTCCCCCTTTTTGCATACGACCGAGGCGCTCCAGTGCGCGTCGGATCCGCCTGAAGAAGCCGGTGGGCGTTTGCGCCCACCGGACCTTAAAGGTGGGTGGGTCCCGCCGGGTTCTGCCCGGCGGGTTGAGTGTTTGGCTTCCGGACTAGAAGTTGATGTCGGCGTTGGCCGCAATGGAGTTGGCCGCGTTCTGGGCGTTTTGGGGGCCCGTATTGATCACTTGGGCGAACGCACCAGCGGCTGTATCCTGGAAGTCGGCGCTATTCAGGTCACCGGTATCGAAGTATTCCTCGTTGTAGATATCCGTGACGTAGGCAGTCAAATCGTTCGACGCCAGGGCCGCATAGTTGTCGCTCTCGATGTAGACGTCGTCGTTGTCGTCGAAGTCACCTGTGGTGAGGTCGACGTATGCATAGGCGTCGTCACCACTCACGCTCGGGTTGGCGTAGGCCGGGGCCAGGCCCAGGCCGATCAACAGCGCCATGGCCGACGCGCCCGTAAGAATGCTCTTGGTCATCGGAAAACCTCCTCAGGATGGATGGCATCTGTGCCGTTACGGGTCACGGTCGGATCGGCGCGACACGCCCCGGAACCCTCTCCGCTTCCCCCTTGTGCCGCCGGGTCCCCGATCTCGCTGTGGAGGATCGGTCCCGATGTGCAGGACAACAGAAGCAAGTGGCGTGCCATTTCCGCATCTTTCGATTAAGCCATTGAAAATAAGTTTGTATTTGTGAACCGACTTTGAAGAGAGGCGGTCAGGACGGGAGGTCCAGTGATCAGGGTCCGAACCGCGCCCGAAGACGATGAACTCAAAACTTCGTGCGTTTTTAGGAAGATGGATGCGATCGTACCGCTTTGCGCACGGTTCCGGGGCGGCCGTCCCGTCGTTGTTCCACTGTGTCGGACCTGAGACAGGACACGTCGGAACGCGCCGGAAATGCCAATTTATAAAGGAGTTATCCTATGTGCCGGAGCGTTGCAAAGCTGGCACATCGCGACACGCTTCAATGATCGTGGCCTTTGGCCAAATCGCAGCCGCTCCGAGGAAAAAGGACCATTACTCAACCCCCTTGTTCAATGATGACAGGAGAGCCCGTCCCTTGAAGGACGACAGGTCCGACTAATGGAGCGTGGAAGAACCGATCGAGGATTGCGCGTTGCCAGCGCCGGGACCGATGCCGCCGACTGTGACAGGAACGCGGCTCTTCAAGTCATCGAAAAGGATGATGGCAACTTCCTCCAACCCATCGGGGCGGAGAAGGGGCACTGTACCGGCACCGGTCCCTTGCGCGCGGCTCAACGCCTCGTCGCTGAGCGCCGGCCACATCGCCTGCAGCGCGGTGTTTCCCGCTTCATTGGCTGAGGCGGCGCCGCCGGCAAAAAGGCCGATGGCTAAGGCGATCACCAGCGTGAGGCCTAGGTACCGATTCTTAAACGGACTCCGAAACCGGAACTTCTGAACGCTGCTGGTCATGACTTGCTCGCACCCCGTACCTAACGCGCTTTTCGCCTTGTTCATCGTCGCCTCGGCACCATTTCGAATTTCACACAGGACCGTTCGACTGCCGCATCTCCTCTACAATCCCGAGGAAGAACTACCCAAAAGGACGATCTACCCTAGCGAAGACTTAGCCCAGGGAAGCACGCAACCCGCGTGCCAATTCCAAAATCAGCCCCAAAGCCGCGATTCTAACCATAGATAGTATACAAGGATCCCGGCGCCGATCCCATCCCTCCCACACCATTTTTACCTCATGCAAATCGACGTCATAGCAAGTTCACTTGACATCGTCTGAAATTTGGTTAAAATAGACTGTAATATAATTACAATATGGTGGGCAATAACGCAATACCAAAGACATTGGGCATGGTCCATTCTATATATCAGTAAGATTCAATATTAAAATCCAAAAGATGGCGTCAACGCCGCCGACAAACAAGTCAAGGGGGATTGCTTGTCGTATCGGCATCATGGTTATGAGCCGCCCAAGAGTGCGGTTGTGGGGGGAAAGTCCCGCTCCTCCTCCCCGAAAGACTGTGGCGGTGTGACGTTGGAACAACTCGCGGCGCAGTCTCCGGTCTGGCTTGCCAAAACGCTTTTCAAGGCCAGCAGGGAACACCCGGTGGTCCGGGCGATGGTGGTTGAGGAGATCTCGCGCGCGCCGCAGTGGACACCACCGGAAGACGAAGAGGTCATGGTCGGCACGGGCCCTGCTATGCGGCGGGTCTTCGACTGCATCCGCCGCTTCGCCACCAACTCCCTGACCGTTCTGATCACCGGCGAAAGCGGCACCGGCAAGGAGATGGCTGCCCGCGCCCTTCACGAACGAAGCGGCGGGGAGTATCCGGGTGGAACAAAGCGACCGTTCATTGCCGTCAACTGCGGCGCCATTCCCGAGACGCTGATCGCATCGGAACTGTTCGGCCACGAAAAGGGGGCCTTTACCGGCGCCTCGTCCCGCCGCATCGGCAAGATCGAACTGGCCGCCGGGGGCACCCTGTTCCTGGACGAGATCGGCGATCTGCCCCTCGAGACCCAGGCCCACCTGCTAAGGTTTCTTCAGGAAGGCACCATAGAGAGGGTCGGCGGCACCGCCACCATTCGGGTGCGGACCCGGGTCGTCGCCGCCACCAACGTCGATCTGGAAAAGGCCGTCGCCCAAGGCCGGTTCCGGGAAGACCTGTTCTTCCGGCTCGATATCCTGCGCCTGCAGATGCCGCCGCTGCGCGAACGGCAGGAAGATATCGATATCCTGATCCGCTATGTCGTTCGACGCGCCAGTGCGGAGCTCAATCAGCCGCTTCCGGCCATCGACGCGGGCGCCATGTCGGCGTTGAGAGCCTATTCGTGGCCCGGCAACGTTCGGGAGCTGATCAGCGTCGTGCGACGCGCGATCGTCATGGCTGATGGCCCATCGCTGACCAGGGCCGACTTTCCGCTTTTGGCTCGTGAAGGAGGAGGCGCCGTCGGCCCATCGCCGCAGATCGCGAACCCTCCGTCGCCGGTCCAAAAGCCGGGGGCCACGGTCGTCGGGCTCAATGACGCCCGCCACGATGCCGAAGCGGCGACGACATTGAATGCCCTGCGCACCTGCGGGTTCAACGTCACCGCGGCAGCACGAACCTTGGGCATTTCCCGATCGACGATGTACCGCCTGATCAACAGGTACGAGTTGCCGACATCCGCGTAACGTTGACGCCGGCGGCAAAGCGACCAGGGCCGTTTCACGAGCCCAAGCCCCGCCTTTTTCTAGAACGTAAAGCCGCTGCGCAACGTGACCGAGCCCCGCATGTCGCCGCGTCCGGCGTGAACCCCGACCGCCATGTCGACCGGGAACAGCGGCTGCCGGTCATAGCGAAGCGAAAAAGTGGCATCGACCATGCCCTGTCCAACGCCGGTCCGCCCCGCGGTCAGGTCGAACAGCCCCCCGGCGATCGCCCATCGGGCGCCATAGCGCGAAGATCCGTCGTCGGCGCCATCGACACTCATGTGCAGCCGTTCGGGCAACACCCCCCAACGGTTCTGGAGTCCGGCCAGCGCGGCGGAGAATTGAACCGCCGTCTCCCCGATCGACCGGCCGATCCGTGCCAGGCCGATCTCGGCCTTCATTCCGGCCCGGGCGATCATCAGGGTAACCCCGTGATGCCGGGCGATGTCATTATCGCTGTCGGCGCGACGCCAGACACCGGCCAGGGACATCGACGCCCCCATGACCCGCAACGGCCGGCTGCGGCCCTCGACAAAGATCTCGGTACCTTCGCCGGGCGCCACGCCGCCATGCCATCCGGTGGCAAGGTCGACCCCAAGCGCATCCAGGGCCAGATCGGTCCGGAAATCGAGGTCGCCGCCGACCGGCCGGCCGTCCTTCCACAGCATGCGGGGTTCGCCGCGAAAGGCCAAGGCCCCCCATCCGGCCCTGATCGGAACGATCTCGGCGACAACGCCCGCGCCCAGGGACCGATCGTCCTCGCCCGGCTCGACCTGCTCTATGTCGAGGTCGGCATCCATGAGAGGCAGGACATACCGGCAGTTTTCGCCATCGCCGGCATTCCGGCCGAAATCGCCCTTGGCATCCAGGGCAAAGGACAAGGAGAACCGATCGGACCCCACGGCCAGGGGGCCGGTCCCGTTACCGCAGGCGGCCAAGGCCGGGCCGCCTGCCGACACCATGGTCAGCACCGCCACGGCCAATGTCCATCGCGCAAGTCCCATGGTTCTTGAGATACCGGAAGAAGGTTAACAGTTCGGGAACGGAGGGCCGAAAAACGACGGCCGACCGACCTTGCCCGCCGGCCGATGCGCCTGGGGTTTCAGGGCCGTAAACGGCACGAAAGCCGCTGGGTCGTCCACATTGCCGGAGACGCACCCTTTTTGGTCTGTGCTAAGGTCGATCATGAGATACGTCACGGAGAGCCGTCCGCGCCAATGAGCGACATCCCACAGCGAGACGAGATCGAAGAACCGGCAAAGTTCGCCGATCACGATGAGCAGTTGGCGATTCGCATTGCCTGGTATTACCACGTCGAGGGCCTGACCCAAAAAGCCATCGCCCAGCGGCTGGGGCTGACCCGCCTGCGCGTCAACCGGATCCTGGCCATGTGCCGCGACAGCGGCATCGTGCAGATCCGGATCAATTCGAAGCTGACGGAATGCGTGCGGCTGGAGCGCGCGCTCGAACGGCGCTTCGGATTGAAGGAAGCGGTGGTGGTGCCCACGGCCGACGACGAACAGGCCATCCAGGAAGCCATCGGCCATGCCGCCGGGCACTATCTGTCCGACGCCCTGGCCGATGGCATGGCGATCGGTATCGGCTGGGGCCGGACCCTGCGCTTCAGTCTACGGTCGGTGCGGGGGCGAAAGCTGAGAGCGCTGTCCGTGGTTTCCCTGATCGGCAGCCTGACCCACGGGTCGGGCGTCAACACCTTCGAGATCGTGTCGCGCTTCGCCGATCTGTTCGACGCCGATCGGTACTACCTGGCCGCGCCCGTATTCGCGACCACGCCGGCCTCGCGCGACACCATCATGGCCCAGGACGTGCTGATGGAGATCTATGCCCAGGCCAGGCGGGTCGACCTTGCCTTTGTCAGCGTCGGCGACCTGACCGACCGGTCGATGATGGTCCGCCTCACCGCGGTCGCCGACGAGGTCTCGGCCCTGCGCGAGGCGGGGGCCGTGGGCGACCTGCTCGGGCATTTCCTCGACGCGGAGGGCAAGCTTGTCGACCATTCGATCAACCAGCGGGTGATCTCCCTGGGTCTGGAGGATCTGCGGACCATCGACACCGTCGTCCTGGCGTCCGGCGGTCTCTACAAATTGCCGATCCTGCGCGGGGTGCTCGAGCGCGGTTATGCCGATGTCCTGATCATCGACGAAACCACGGCCGCGCGATTGACGGCTGGCGACGCTTGAACCGAAACCGGTCAGTCCATGAACGCCGGGCGGACGGCGGCGACCGTGCGTTTCATGTCGTCCAGCACCTGACCGTCCGTCCACTCGAACGGGTAGAAGACCTCGAAGAAGACCGGCAGATGATCCAGACCGGCGTCGCGCAGTTCCCGCGCGGCGCCGGCCGGATCGACGATGCCGTCATCGTGCGTGAACCCCCAGTGCCGGTCGAGCTGCCCGTCCGTCTGTTGCAGCTGGATCTGCCCGATATGATCGCCGCACGCCTCGAGCCAGGGCTTGGTCCGCGCATCCTTGGCCCCGTACAGAGGTTGATAGAGGGCGTGTCCCCAATCGAAACACCACTGGATCGGGATCGCCGTGCGGCCGGCAAGGTCGCCCTGCATCCGGACCGCCCCCTCGACGGTCCACGGAAACTCCCGCGTCAGGGGCGTCGGTTCGATCAGCAACGCCGACAGGCCTCTTTTCTTGGCGTGGTCGGCCAGATCGGCCAGATCGTCGAGCAGCCGGCGATACGCCGTCTCCATCGCCTGGGGGTCCCCCGCCCGGTCGGCGCTGACCGCCCCGGCCGGCCCGCCGACCGCCGTCACCTCCATCTCGCCGGCGAAATCGATGGCGTTGCGGTACCAGTGTAACGCCGCCTGGCGCCCCTCCTCCATCGGGCTCAACAGCTGGTTGTAGCTGTAATGGGCCAGGCCGACGAAGGCGCTGTGCAGGGTCACGCCTTCCTTGGCGCAGGCCTTGCGGATGCGCGCCGCGATGGGGGCGCGCAATGCCTCGGGCCACCAGGGATCGACGATGTCGAACGAGAACTGGGCCAGGTCCAGCCCCAGATCGTGGCGGACGACGCGGGCCCAGCTTTCCGGTTCGACCCAGCGCTTGACCGCGAACGACAGATTGGTGCCCAGCCGCATGGTCCCGTTCTCCTCCTCGACAGCGTTCCTACTTGACCGCGCCCATGGTCAGACCGCGCACCAGCTGCCGCGACACCAGCATGGCGAAAATGATGACCGGCAGGACGATGAGCGTGCCTGTGGCCATGATCTCGCCCCACGGCAATTCGTACCCGCTCATGAAGCTGGTCGCCGCCACCGGCGCCGTGCGCGCGGAATTGCGCGTCAGGACAAGGGCGTACAGAAGCTCGTTCCACGAAAAAATGAACGAGAATATGGCCGATACGGCGACACCGGGGGCCGCCAGCGGCAGCGCCACGCGCCAGAACACGTCCCAGCGCGTCGCCCCGTCGATGGTGGCGGCATCGTCCAGGTCGCGGGGCACGGCCCGGAACTGATCGGTGCAGATCCACACGACGATGGGCAGGTTGAAGGTCAGATAGATCAGGATCAGCACCAGATGGGTGTCGATCAGATCCAGCGACCGGGCCATCAGGAACAGCGGCAGGGCCAGGACGATCGGGCTGACCATGCGGTTGGTGATGAACCAGAACCACAGCTCCGTCTTGGCCCGGAACTCAAAGCGCGCCAGGGCATAGGCGGCCGGCGTTCCCAGAACGATGGCCAGCGCGGTGGTGGACAGCGCGATGACGATGGAGTTGACCAGGCTGGCGCCGACGCCATGGTCGGTCAGGGCCGCCGCGTAATGGTCCAGGGTCGGGGCGAAGAACCAGACCGGCGGCGACGCCAGGGCATCGAGCTCGGTCTTCAGGCTGGTGGTGACCATCCAGTAGAACGGAAACACCGAGACCAGGAACACAGCGACCAGCCCGATCAGATGCCAGACGGTGGCGCGCTTGCGGTGGCGGCGGGCGGCGCCGGCGGCCCTGGCGGCCGAACCCACCTGCCCCGAGGTCGTGGCGACGCTCATTGGTCGACCTCCCGATAGACGATACGGATATACAGCCGAGCCAGAACGATGGTCAGGATCAGCAGGATCACCGCCTGGGCGGACGCCACGCCCATGTCGAATACCCGGAAGCCGATGCGCTGGATATAGACGCTGATCAGTTCGGTCGCCGCGCCGGGGCCGCCGCGGGTCATGGTGAAGATCATGTCGAACAGCTTGAGCACGTCAGCGGTGCGCAGGATCAAAATGGCGGTCAGACCGGGCAGCAGGAACGGCAACTGCACGTGCCGCAGGATCGGCCACCAGCTTTGGGTCTCCAGTTGCGCCGCCTCCTCGATCTCGCCGGGCACCATGGTCAGCCCGGCCAGCAGCACCAGGGCGCAGAACGGTGTCCACTGCCAGATGTCCATCAGCGCGATGGCGATAAAGGCGTTTGTGGTGTCGCCCAACCATTCCACCGGGCCCAGCCCCAGCAGACCGGCGAACCAGTTCACGACCCCGAAATCGCGGTTGAACATGAGCCGGCCGATCAGCCCGACCACCGCGTAGGTGGTGGCCAAAGGCACGACCAGGCTGAGCCGCGTCAGGACCTTCATCGCCGACAGCCCGGGTTTGTGCAGCAGCAGGGCGATGCCCATCCCCAGCGCGATCTGGATCGGCAGCACGACCGCCAGGAAGGTCAGGGTACGGGCCAGCGCGTCGAGAAAGGAAGGGTCGGTCAACACCTCGATGTAATTGTCCAGGCCGACGAATGGCTGCCCGTCGCGCGGCCGGGCCAGGTTGTATTGCCGGAACGAGGTGACGACGGCGAACAGCAGCGGGTAGATGCCCACGGCCAGCAACGCCAGGACGGCCGGGGCCAGGAACGCCGCCGGGGTCCACCGGGAACCGGCCCGGGCGCTCACGACCCGCTCACTCCAGGTTGGTGTGGTTGGCGCGCATGGCGTCGGGCGACACGCCCATCGCCGCGCGCAGCATCAGCACCACGATTTCGAAAAACACGTATTGCACGCCTTCGTAGAGACTGCCCATGGGCAGGATCGACGCCGACTGCGGGGCGGTGTCGTCGGCCATGGTCTGGGCCGGCAGCCGGATCGCCCTGTCAGCCAGACGCACGGTTTCCCCGTCGGTCTGGGCGGTGATGCACAGGGTGCGGGCGCCGGCGTCCCGCGCCACGCCGACCAGCCCGGACACGGTCGAGAACCCGCCGGGCCCGGCGCTGACGATCAGAAGATCGCCCTTGCCCAGCGGCGGCGTGGTCATATCGCCCACCACATGGGCGTCCAGGCCCAAATGATAGAGACGCATGGCGAACGCCTTCATCATCAGCCCTTCGCGGCCGACGCCATACAGCGCGATCCGCCGGGCCGCGCGGATGGCATCGACCAGCGGCGACGCCGTGTCCGGCGCCATCCGGTCGAACACCGCCGCGATCTCCCCGCACGCGGCGGCGGCCAGATCGGGCATGGCCAAGTCGGGCGTATTTTTTTTCATGGTCGATGTCGCAACGCTCGGTCTCCTTTGGAACAGCCGGCGGCGGAGCCATGGCCCGGCCCCGCCGCCGCCCCGCGGCCGCTACTTCAGCAGCGGCTTGTCGCCGTCATAATAGCCGGCGTCGTCCAGCACGGCTTCCATCCGGGTCCCGATCTCCCGCGCGCCCTCCTCGGTCGAGACCTCGCCCAGCATGATCTTGGTGCCCCACTCCGCCACGATCTCGGAGATCTCCGGCCATTCCGGGAACCGGGGCCGGAAATCCGGCACCCCGCCCTGCCACGAGGCGACCATGGGTTCGACGAACATAAAGGCGTCGGCGATCTCCGGATCCTCATAGACGCCGGTCCGGCCGCTGACGCCGCCGGCCTGGACATAGGGCTTGGCCATCGCTTCGGAGGTCAGCCACTGGATGAGCAGCCAGGATGCCGCCTGTTCGTCGTCGCTGGACTGTGAAGCCACGGCCAGTGAGAACCCGCCCAAAGCCGGCTTCAGACCGTCAGGCCCTTCCGGTTCCGTCGCCACGGCCAGGCAATCGCCGATGGCCGAGGAGGCCGGATCGGTGAGCGTGCCGTAGAACGCCGACCATTCGGTGATCATCGCCACCTGCCCCTGGGCCAGCGCGTTGACCGCTTCGGCATGGTCGTAGTCGACGATGCCGGGCGGCATGTACTGCATCAGCTCCTGGCGGAACCGCAGGCCGGCCTGGGACTCTTCGGACAGCAGATTGGAGCGGAACTCCTCGTCCAGAAGCGACCCGCCGAACGGCCACAGGACGCGCATGAAGCTGTCGGCCGACTGGGTTTCGCCGCGGCGGGACTGCAGGGCGAAGGCGTACTGGTTGTCATCGGGCTTGGTCAGGGCCGGGGCGTATTCGGAAAGCAGCGCGTCCCAGGTCGCCGGCGGTCCGTCGAACCCGGCTTCCTCCAGCATGCAGCGGTTGTAGAACATCAGGCCGGAGTAATTGTCGAACGGCAGGCCGTAGACCACGCCGTCCCAACTGCCGAAGCTTTCCAGCAGGATCGGGAAGAACCCGTCGAGGTCGAGCGCCGGGTCGGCCAGATCGGGGTTGTCGTAGAAGGTTTCCATCGGCACGACCCATTCGTTGGCCGCGAACTCCCCGATCCACACCACGTCGACCAACACCACGTCGATCTCGCCGCCGGCGGTGAAGTCCAGCACCTGCCGCTCGCGGGAGTTCTCGTAGGGCAGGATCTCCCACTCAACATCGATCCCCGTCGCTTCCTCGAACTGCGGGATCAGCTCGATGGCGGCGCGGTAGCCCGGCCGGTCGAGAAAGATGGCGTTGATGGTGGTGCCGGCATAGGGTTCCGCCGCCGTCGCTACGTCCCAGCTCTGCGCCGAAGCGCCGGCGCCGGCCGCCAACAGGCCGCACGCCGCGGCCGATCCCAGAAGAACGTTTCTCATGATGCCAACTCTCCCTTTGATGGATTTGTGATGATCGGTGGTCAGGTCCCGGCCACGCCGGATGCCGGCGGCTGGCCGCCGGGATGGATGATGCTTTTCAGGGCCCCGTCTTCGCGGGCCGCCTGGATGCGGAACGCCTCGACCGCCCCGTCCAGGTCGAAGTCGTGGCTGACCAGCCGGTCGACATCGACGCGGCCCTCGGCCACCAGGGCGATGGCGCGGGGATAGACGTCACCCATGCGCCGCGACAGCTTGATCGACAGCCCCTTGCGCCGGGCCATGGAGGCCGACAGCGTGTAGGCATCGCCGTCGGGGATGCCGACCAGCACGACACGGCCGCCGATGCGCGCCGCCTCCGCGGCGTGCTGGAACCCGGCCGGGGCGTTGGTCGCCTCCAGCACCAGATCGACACCGCGCCCGCCGGTCAGGTCGGCGATGGCCTCCACCCGGTCGGCGACGGCGTCGGCCCCCAGCGCCTTGGCCATGTCGGCCCGGTAGCCCACCGGATCGACGGCGAAGACCTGCGCCACGCCGGCCAGGCGCGCGAGCTGCACCAGGATCAGGCCGATGGTGCCGCAGCCCAGCACCGCCACCGTCTCTTGCAGATGCGGCCGAGCCAGATCCATGGCATGAACGCCTACACCCAGCGGTTCCAGCATCACCGCCTGGGTCGGCGTGAAGCCGTCGGGCACGGGAAAGATCTGGGCCGGGGTCGCGGCGATGGTCCCGGTCATGGCGCCGGGATAGGGCGGCGCACCGGCGAAGACGACGTTGGGGCACAGATTGTGATGTCCGCGATGGCACCATTCGCAGACCCCGCAGGGCCGCGCCGGATCGACCGCCACCAACGCACCCTCGCGCAGCCCCAGCGCCGGCATGTCTTCCATGGTGTAGGCCGCGAACTCATGGCCGGGGATAAACGGCGTGTCGATACGGGCCGGGCCGATCCCGCCCTCGAGATAATAATGCAGGTCGCTGCCGCAGATGCCGACGGCGCCGACCTTCAGAAGCACCTCGCCGGCCCGCGGCGGCGGCGGCCGGTACCGGCCGATGCGCACATCGCGCACGCCATGCAGATAAACCGCGTCCACCCATCCTCCCCCGGCCGTGTGCCTGACGGCACGGCCACGCTAAACTTTTGTATTTTTGCTTTTACACAATTAACAGCTTTATACACGTCCGCCCCGGCGCCTGTAAAGTGGGGTCGGCGGCTCATGCACGGGCCTCAGGCGCGCTGGACCCGCAGCAGCGACAGCCCGGCGCTAATCAAGATCGCGCCGGTGAGCCGGTTTCTCCATCGGATCGCGCGGCGGGACAGAAGCAGACCCGAACACGCCCGCCCGGCCAGCGCATAGCCGATGTCGGCAACGACGCAAAAGCCGATATAGGTGGCGCCCAAGAGGGCAAGGTGGGTGGTTGGGTCGGTCCCGGCCGGCACGAACTGGGGCAGGAACGCGATGTAGAACACCAGCCCCTTGGGATTGGTGAGCGAGGTGAGAGCCGCCTGGATAAACAAGATTTTATACGGCGTTGCTGAGATCGGCTGCGAGGCCGCCAGGGGTTCCGCCCGCAGCCGCCAATAGTGAACCCCCAGATAGATCAGATAGGCCGACCCGACCCAGCGCAGGAGCGTGAAGGCCGTCTGGGAAGCGATGATCAGCGCCCCGACCCCAAGCACGACCGCCGCGACCATCTCGGCGTTGGCCATGATCGACCCGGCGATCAGGCTGGCCGGCCGGCGGGGATCGCCGCTCATGGCCTGCGCGAAAATCTGCAGCACGGTGGGTCCGGGCGCCGCCGCGACCGCACCGGCCGCGACAAGGAACACGCCGAACAGGGTCCAGCTCATCATCCTCCTCTCGCCTTGCCAAACCTGCTGGTATCAGTTTTCACTGAGCCTTCGATATCGCCAAGGGGAAACAGCCGATGTCCATGGACCTGTGGATCGCATTCGCCCTCGCCAGCACCGCCTTGCTGGCCATACCGGGGCCGACGGTCATGATCGTCGTCAGCTATGCGCTGGGTCGGGGAAGGGCCAGCGGCTGGGCGACGGTGCCCGGCGTGGCCTTGGGCGACCTGACCGCGATGACCATCTCCGTCCTGGGTGCGGGCGCCGTCCTCGCCGCGTCGGCAACCCTGTTCACGATCCTGAAACTGTGCGGTGCGGCCTATCTGATCTGGCTGGGGATCCGGCTGTGGCGCGCGGACCCCGCCCCGATCGCCGTCACCGGTGCGGCGTCCAGGGCCCTTGGCCGCCGCATGTTTTGGAACGCGTATGTCGTCACCGCCCTGAACCCGAAGAGCATCGTCTTTTTCATCGCCTTCGTGCCTCAGTTCATCGATCCGGACCGCCCGTGGGCCGTCCAGATCCTCATTCTCGAAACGACCTTCGTCGCCCTGGCGGCGGTGAACGCGGCACTGTGGGCGGTTCTGGCCGGCCGGCTGCGCGCCCGTTTTCAAGAACCGGCCATGGTGCGCGCGGTCAACCGGATCGGCGGCAGCGTCCTGATCGGCGCTGGACTGCTCACCGCCGCGGCGCGACGCGCGACATGACGACGCGGACCGGCGAGCCTACACCGAGGGCGGAATCCATCATGCAACGACGGGTCAGCCGACGTCACGCAAGCCTCTATCCCGACCCGATAAGGGTGGAGGAGGGAGAGGCGTTTCGCCTCACCGACCGGTCCGAGCTGTGGGACGGCCATCGATGGCTGTGGGCCGTCGCGGAGGACGGGCGCGAGGGGTGGGTTCCCGACGATCTGCCGGCACGCCGCCCGGATGCAACCGTGGCCGCCTATGCCTATTCGGCCCGCGAGCTCGACGTCGAGCCCGAACAGAGTGTCCAGGTCACGAGGACGAGCCACGGCTGGGCCTGGTGCGTCGATGATCGGGGCAACGCCGGCTGGGTGCCGTTGAGCGCCCTCGCCGATCCCTGACCGCAAAACTCTCATCTCTCTCAATTAGCGCACAACAACAAAAAATTATTGTTTAACAGAAATTATTGGTCCAGGATCACCTTCTCTCGTCAGGTGATCGAGGTCGCGATGTCCCTGCCCCTCCCCACCCGCCGCCGCGCCCGCATCGTCGGGTGGAGCCGGGTTCTGGCGGTCGCCTGCCCCGTGCTGGCGGTTCTCATCGTGGCCGCCGCCGCGATTTCGCTGTGGTCCGCGGACACGGCCGCGATCTTCGCGGGCGTCGGACTGCGCCCGCCAGACCCGCCGGTCGAAATCCCGGCGACGCTTCGCTTGACGGTCGGGGCCATCCTGATGCTGGCACCGCTGGCCTTTGTGGTCGGGCTTCTGCGCCTGCGCGCCGCATTCCGGGCGTTCGCGGCCGGCCGCTTTTTCGATGCGGAGGCGTTTTTGGCGCTGCGCGGTTTCGCGGTGGCGCTGACGGTCAGCATTCTCCTGCGCATCGTCGCCCACCCGGCGGTCAGCGCGATGCTGTCGGCCGGGCTGACGGACACCGGTTCCGTCTCGGTCAGGGTGGGCAGTCCCGATCTGCTGGGCTTCGCCGTCGCCGCCCTGATCTGGGTGCTGTCGTGGATCCTCGCCGAGGCCGCCGGTCTGGCCGACGAAAATCGCCAATTCGTCTGATGCCCATCGACGTGCGCCTTGCCGTCATCCTGGCCGAGCGCGGCATCACCTCCCGTGAGCTGGCCGGCCATGTCGGCATCACCGAGGCCAACATGTCGCTGCTGCGGCAAGGCAAGGTCAAGGGCATGCGGTTCGAAACTCTGGAGAAGATATGCGCCTATCTCGACTGCCAGCCCGGCGACCTGCTGCGCTATACGCCTTAGGAGCGATCGTCCTGATGCTCGGCGGATGCGACGGCACCGACTGGACGCGGGCCGGCGAGCGGTGGGCCAGGGACACCTGCGAGGCCGCCGGGAATTGCGACCTCGTCTGCCCCGATGGCGGACCTCCGGCGCCGTCGGGTCACTGCCCCCGAGAGGCGGACCGGGTTGGCGGCGCGCTCTAGCCCGAAGCAACGTCGCCCTATCGCGCGGTTGCGTTTCGCTCCGCCTGGGCCCGGCGGATGTTCTGCGGCCAGCGGCTTTTGATGTAGGCCAGGACGGCGGCGATCTGATCGTCGGTCAGCGCGTCCTCGAAGGCCGGCATGTCGCTCTCGTAGCCGGCGGGGGCCAGGGCCTCGACGCCGTACTTGGTGATGGCGAAAAGCTGGGCGTCGGGGTGGTGCCAGGTGTGGCCGCTGGCATCGTGGGGCGGTCCCGGCAGGCGGCCGTTGGGCAGCCGCTGGCGCCAGTTCGGCTGGCCCTCCAGGTTGGCGCCGTGACAGGCGGCGCACTGGGCGGCGTAGAGGTCCTTGCCCAGGGCGACCTGTTGCGGGTCATCCGGGTCGATGGCCAGCGCCCGCGAATCCGGACCGTCGGGCCGGAAGAAGGCGGCCGCGACGGCGAGGACCGCCGCCACCGCCGCCGCGCCAACCAGAAACCGCCGGGATGTTCCGGTCACGGACCACCGGCCAGATCGTCCAGGATCGGACAATCGGGGCGGTCGTCGCCGTGGCAGGCGGCCACCAGCCCCGCCAAGGCGCCGCGCAGGGCGACGAGTTCGGCGATCTTGCGGTCCATGTCGACGATCCGGGCCTCGGCCATCGCCTTGACCTCGGCGCTGGTGCGGTGGGTGTCCTGATACAGCGACAGAAGATGCCGGCATTCCTCGATGCTGAACCCCAGGCTGCGTGCCCGCTGGACGAACCGCAGCTTGTGCACATGGGCGTCGGCATAGCTGCGGTAGCCATTGTCCTGACGGTCGGCGGCGACCAGCCCGATTTCCTCGTAGTAGCGGATGGTCTTGACCGGCAGGCCGGAGGCCTCGGCCGCCTCGCCGATGTTCATCGCGGCTGCTCCACGCGGACCGTGCGCAGGCGCAGGGCATTGGCGATAACCGAGACGGAACTGAGGCTCATCGCCGCCGCCGCGATCATCGGGCTCAACAGCAGACCGAACACGGGATACAGCACACCCGCCGCCACCGGCACGCCCAGCGTGTTGTAGACAAAGGCGAAGAACAGGTTCTGGCGGATATTGCGCATGGTCGCGACGCTGAGCAGCCGGGCCCGGACGAGGGCGCGCAGGTCGCCGCCGATCAGGGTCATGCCGGCGCTTTCCACCGCCACGTCGGCCCCGGCCCCCATGGCCACGCCGACGTCGGCCTGAGCCAGGGCCGGCGCGTCGTTGATACCGTCGCCGGCCATGGCCACGCGGGCGCCGCCGTCTTGCAGGGTCCGGATCAGCGTCGCCTTGTCGGCGGGCAGAATGCCGGCCTCGATCCGGTCGATGCCCAAGCGCCGGCCCACCGCGTCGGCCGTCGTGCGGTTGTCGCCGGTGGCCATGACCACCGTCAGCCCGGCCTCGTGCAGGGCGGCGATGGCGGCCGCCGTGGTGTCCTTGATCGGGTCGGCGACCGCCAGCAGCCCGGCGGGGCTGCCGTCGACGGCGACGAACAGCACCGTCTCCCCGTCCCGCCGGCGAGTCTCGGCCTGGGAATCCAGCGCGGCCACGCCGCCACGGGTATCCATCATCCGGGCGTTGCCCAGCGCGACGTCGCGGCCCTCGACCCGGCCATGGACGCCCTGACCGGTGACGCTGTCGAAGCCCTCGGCCTCGCCCAGGGTCAAGCCCCGGTCATGGGCGGCGGCGACGATCGCCTCGGCCAGCGGATGCTCGCTCGCCTTTTCCAGGGTGGCGGCCAGACGCAGCAGATCGGCCTCGTCCCAGCCCGGCGCCGGGACGATGGCGGTCAGGCGGGGCTTGCCCTCGGTCAAGGTCCCGGTCTTGTCGACGACCACCGTGTCGACCTTGGCGAACCGCTCCAAAGCCTCGGCGTTCTTGACCAGCACGCCCAGGCCCGCTCCCCGCCCGGTGGCGACCATGATCGACATGGGCGTGGCCAGACCCAGGGCGCAGGGGCAGGCGATGATCAGGACACTGACGGCGGCGATCAGGGCGAAGGCCAGGCTGGGCGTCGGCCCGAACAGGCCCCAGACGGCAAAGGCGACGACGGCCACCAGGATGACCGTCGGCACGAAGTAACCGGCGACCCGGTCGGCCAGGGCCTGGATCGGCGCCCGGCTGCGCTGCGCGTCGGCGACCATCTGAACGATTTGCGCCAAAATCGTGTCGCCGCCGACCCGGTCGACACGCAGCACAAAGCTGCCCGATCCGTTGAGGGTGCCGCCGGTCACCCGGTCGCCGGCGATCTTCTCCACCGGCACGGGCTCCCCGGTCAGCATGCTTTCGTCCACCGCGCTGCGCCCGTCGGTCACGGTGCCGTCCAGCGGCACCTTGTCGCCGGGGCGGACCCGCAGCCGGTCGCCGACCGCGATCTCGTCCAGCGGCACCTCCCGTTCGCCGCCGTCCCTGTCGATCAGGCGGGCGGTCTTGGGCGCGAGGTCCAGAAGCGCCCGGATGGCGCCGCCGGTCCGTTCCCGCGCCCGCAGCTCCAGCACCTGCCCCAGCAGCACCAGGGTGATGATCACCGCCGCGCTCTCGAAATAAACCGGCACCATGCCGCCCGCCATGCGGAAGGACGGCGGAAACAGGAAGGGCGCCACCGTGGCGACCAGGCTGTACAGATAGGCGGCCCCGGTGCCGATGGCGATCAGCGTGAACATGTTGAAGTTGCCGGTCCGGATCGATGCCCAGCCGCGGACGAAAAAGGGCAGACCGCCCCACAGCACCACCGGCGTGGCGATGGCCAGCTGCACCCACGGGTTGATGGACATTGGCACGACCCGATCGACCGGCAGGCCGAACAGGTGCGCCCCCATCTCCATGATCAAAAGCGGCACCGACAGCACCAGGCTGATCCAGAACCGCCGCTGCATGTCGATCAGTTCTTCGTTGGGGCCGTCGGCCGGGATCCCCATCGGCTCCAGCGCCATGCCGCAGATCGGACAAGGCCCCGGCCCTTCCTGCACGATCTCGGGATGCATCGGGCAGGTGTACAGCGTGCCCTCAGGCGCCTTGACCGCTTCGTCCCGGTGCCGCCCGGACAGGTAGTGATCCGGATCGCCGGCGAATTTTCCCCGGCAGCCCGCACAGCAGAAATAGTACCGCGTCCCCTCGTGAAGATGGCTGTTCTGGGCGGTGGCGGGGTCGACTCTCATGCCGCACACCGGATCGACGACCGCTTGCGCGACATCCTCGTCGGCGGCGGCATGGCGGGATTCTAGGCTCATGATTGTGCTCCGGCGCGGTGGCACGGCGGACCGTCCGCCGCACCCCGGAGCCTCTACATAAACCTTCCCGTCACTGGAAGGTCAAGGGTCGGCTAGTCGATCTCGGCGCTCACCTGGCCATAGGCGATCAGCGAGAACAGCACGGTGCCGCCGATCACGTTGCCGATCAGGGCCGGCAGGATAAACGCGAAGAGGGTGTGAGCCACGCTGAGTTCGCCGACGAGCATCAGCAGGAACACCTCGGTCGATCCCGCCACGACATGGGCGAAATCACCGAGCGCGATGGTGTAGGTCACCGCCACGATGACCCAGAACTCGTTGCCCTTGGCGTTTGGCAGGATCCATACCAGCGCGGCGATGAAGAAACCGGCCGGGATGCCGTGGCGCAAGGTTTCCCACGGGCCCTTCTCGGCGAAATGGCGGGAGATTTCCAGCGCCCCGGCCAACTGTTCAGGCTCGGCAACCTGACCGAACACGGCCAGTCCGGCCGACACCAGGGACCCCACCATGTTGGCGGCGAAGACGATGGTCCACAGCCGGGCGACTTTTCCGAGATTGCTCCATGTCCGTTCGGCCAGCAGCGGCAGGATGACGGTAATGGTGTTTTCGGTGAAGAGCTGGAACCGCCCCAGGATGACGATCAAAAACCCCAGGCTATAGCCAAAATTCTCGACGGCCGGGCGCCACGGGGCATCGGGCAGGACATTGTGGAGAAACCCCTCGCAGTAGACCGACGTGCTGAGCACCACGCCGGCGGCGACTCCCGACCACCACAGGGATAGGGTCGGGCGACGCAACTCCTCCTCCCCCTTGCGGCGCACGATTTCGTACACCACCGGAGCGCGCAAGCCGAGATTCTCCTCCACATCCTCCTGGTCCTCGGCGTCCAGCCCATGCTGTTCGTCAGTGGCCATTGGCCTCGATCCTCTCCCGGCGGCGTCCGGTATGCCGCGATTGCGTGTGGACGACGGCTCGCCCGACGTTAGTGCAGACGCGGGCGGCGGCGCATGGCGGTCATCCGATGCGGCCGCAAATGCCGCGCGGCACGGCCATCCGGATCAAACAGATGGCACAGGTCGGGGCGCAGCGCCACGGCCACCTGATCGCCGACCATGGTTTCGCTGTCGCCGTCGGCCTCGACCACCAGCAACTCTTCGTCCAACGGACCGGACAGATAAAGGAAGGTGGCGCCGCCCAGCCGCTCGACCACGTCCACACGGCCGCGCAACAACCCCAGATCGTCGCCCTCGGTCAGATGTTCCGGTCGGATGCCCAGCTCCGCCTTCTGGCCGGCGGCGAACCCTTCGGACACGACCGGCACGGTGACCAGCCCGCCGTCGGGCATCTGTACCGCCACGCCGTCGGGTCCGGTCTGGGCCACCGTCACCGACACGAAGTTCATCCGCGGCGATCCGATAAAGCCGGCGACGAACCGGTTGGCCGGGGCGTGATAAAGCTCCAGCGGCGTGCCGACCTGGGCCACCTCGCCCTGGTCCAGCACCACGATCCGGTCGGCCAGGGTCATCGCCTCGACCTGGTCGTGGGTGACGTAGACCATGGTGGCGGCAAGCTCGGCGTGCAGCTTGGCGATCTCGATGCGCATCTTGACCCGCAAGGCCGCGTCCAGGTTGGACAGCGGCTCGTCGAACAGGAACACTTGCGGGTCGCGGACGATGGCCCGGCCGATGGCCACGCGCTGCCGCTGGCCGCCGGAAAGCTGCCGCGGCCGGCGCTTGAGCAACGCGTCCAGTTGCAGGATGCGCGACGCCTCCTGCACCTTGGCGCGGATGGACTCCCGCGCCGTCCCGGCCTGGCGCAGCCCGAACGCCATGTTATCGAACACCGACATGTGCGGGTACAGGGCATAGGACTGGAACACCATGGCGATGCCGCGCTTGGCCGGCGGCAGATGGCCGACATCGGCGCCGCCGATGTGCACGGCGCCGTCGGACATGTCCTCCAGCCCGGCGATGATGCGCAGCAGGGTGGACTTGCCGCACCCCGACGGGCCGACAAACACGACCAGCTCGCCATCCTCGACGGCAAGGTCGACGCCCTTGATGATTTCGACGGGGCCGAAGGATTTGCGGATCCCCGTAAGAGTCAGTTTGGCCATGGCTGTCCGTTCGCCTTGTCGGTCATAGGTCCACCACGCGCCGGGTGCGGATGCTCTCATCCGCCGCCAGGACCACCGCCAGGCTGTTCACCGCGTCCTCCATGTGATCGGAGAGGTCGCGGTTCGTTAGGATGGCGTCGCGGAAAAAGGCCTGCTCGCGTTCGCACAAGGCCTGGTGTCCCGGTTCGTCGGCCATGTCGATCACCTCGTCCGGTTTGAGCAGCCGGTTGTCCGGGCCGATGGCGCCATGATGACGCAGCAGGGCGTTGGTCTTGGTGTGGGTATCCATATCGGCCGATCCGGCCGCCCCCTCCCCGTCCTGGCGCATGACGATGCTGACGCTGCCCTTCGGTCCGATCACGTCCTTTACGAAGAACGCCACCTCGCTCATCATCGGGCCCCAGCCGGCCTCGTACCAGCCGATCGACCCGTCCTCGAAGATCACCTGCAGGTGGCCGTAATTGTACATGTCGGGCGCCACCTCGTCGGTCAGCCGCGCGCCCATGCCGTGGACGCGGACCGGCCGGCTGCCGGTGATCTGGCACATGACGTCGATATAGTGGACGCCGCAATCGACGACCGGCGACAGGGCCTGCATGAGGTCCTTGTGCCATGTCCAGGCGTCGCCGGTGCTCTGCTGGTTGAGGTTCATGCGCATGACCTTGGGCGTGCCCAGGGTGCGGGCGATCTCCACCAGGCGCACCCAGCTGGGATGGTGGCGCAGGATATAGCCGACCACCAGCTTGGCGCCGGCACGCCGGGCGCAATCGACCACCGCCCGCGCCTCGGCCACCGTCGTCGCCAGGGGTTTTTCAACGAACACATGGGCGCCCGCCTCCATCGCCGCGACGGCATAGGCGGCGTGGCTGTCGGCCCAACTGTTGATCGACACCGCGTCGGGACGGGTGGCCGCCAGGGCGATGGTGAAATCGGGATAGCGCGGCAGGTTGGAAAGCTCCGCCGGCAGGTCGGCGCGGGTCTCGATCCCCCGGCTGCACAGGCCGACGATCTCAAACCCGTCGAGCGCGTGATAGGCCAGCGCGTGGCTGAGCCCCATATGGCCGAGCCCGACGACCAGCACCCGGATCGGCGTGTCCATCTTCGCCATCCCCTACCCCTTCACCGCGCCGGAGGTGATGCCGGCGATGAGCTGTCGCGAAAAGATCGCGTAGAGCACGAGCACCGGGACGATGGCAAGGGTCAGCGCCGCCAGCACGGCGTTCCAGTTGGTCACGAACTGGCCGATGAACTGCTGGGTGCCGAGCGTGATGGTCTTGGTCGCCTCGCCCGAGGCCAGGATCAGCGGAAACCACAGATCGTTCCAGATCGGGATCATCGTGAACACCGCGACGGTGGCGATCGCCGGCCGGGTCAGCGGCAGCACCAGACGCACGAAGATCATGTATTCGTTCAGCCCGTCGACGCGGGCCGCGTCCTTCAGCTCGCCCGACACCTGGCGCATGAATTCCGACAGGATGAAAATGGCCAGCGGCAGACCCTGGGCGGTGTAGACCAGGATCAGCGCCCACAGGGTGTTGATCAGCCCCAGATCGACCACCAGGTTGAGGATACCGACCGTGCCGAGGCGGATGGGGATCATGATGCCCAGCGCCAGGTACAGCCCCATCAGCGTGTTGCCCCGGAAGCGGTATTCCGACAGGGCATAGGCGGCCATCGACCCGGCCAGCAGCACAAACGCCAAGGCCGTTAGGGTGACGATCAGGCTGTTGCCGAAATACAGGGCGAAGTTGGCCCGATCCCACACCGCCGCGTACCCGTCCAGACTGAACGCCGCGCCCATGGGCAGGCTGAGCGGATCGGAAAAGATCGCCCTCCGTGTCTTGAATGAATTGACGATGACCAGGATCACGGGGAACAGGGCGATCGCGGTGTAGGTCAACAGAATGCCGTGGGCCGCCAGTTCGGCCCCCAGGCGGCGCCGCGCCCGGTTCATGTCCCGCCCCCCGTCACAACTCGTACCGCTGGATGCGGCGCTGGACGACGAACAGGTAAAAGCAGACACCGGCCAGGATGATCAGGAACATCATCGTCGCCACCGTCGCGCCCATGTTGGGGTCCCCCAGTTGAAGCTGGTGGCCGAAAAAGGTGCGATACAGCAGCGTGCCCAGAATGTCGGTCGAGAAATCGGGACCGGCCAGCGCGCCCTGAACCGCATAGATCAGGTCGAAGGCGTTGAAATTGCCGACAAAGGTCAGGATCGACACGATCCCGACCGTGGGCAGGATCAGCGGCAGCTTGATGCGCCAGAAGATGCCCCAGCCCGAGGCGCCGTCGACATAGGCGGCGTCGATCAGCTCGTCGGGAATGCTGAGCAGAGCGGCGTAGAGCAACATCATCGGGATGCCGATGAACTGCCACACGGAGATGAGGGCCAGCGTGGTCAGGGCCGTTTCCTGCCGCCCCAGCCAGGGCTGGAACCAGCTTTCCAATCCCAGGATCGATAAAAAGCCGTGCGACACGCCCCACAGCGGTGACAGAATGAGCTGCCAGATGAAGCCGACGATGACCACCGACAGCATGGCCGGCGTGAACAGCAGCGTTCGGTAGGTGCCGCGCAGACGCAACGCTGGCAGGCTCAACAACGCCGCCAGCAGCAGGCCGATCGGGTTCTGCACCGCCATGTGAATGAGAAAGAAATAGGCGTTGTTGGCGAAGGCGTTCCAGAACTGATCGGCCCACAAAGGATCGAGCAGAAGCGCGGCGTAGTTGGTCAGGCCGACAAAGCTCCGCGTGCCGTCGTCGGCGGTGGTGAAAAAGCTCAACCGCAGGCTGTCGGCCAACGGGTAGATCATGAACAGCGTATAGACGATGGTCGCCGGCGCCAGGAACACGACGATATGAAACCGCGGGCGGCGGCGGGGCGGTACATGCGCCATGGCGTGGCTTCAGGACCTTGGGATCGGGAGCCGGTCGGCGTCCTCCCGCCAGCCGCGTTGCGGGCGGCGGAAGGATCGTCCGGACGGTGCCCAGAGGTCTAAATCAAACATAGGGTACCTATGGGATCGTCTTTCCGACTTCCTCGGCAGGAGGGCACGCGCCGGCGATGCGGCGCATCGTCAAGTGTGTCCGACGCCCCGAGGACGCCGGAAAGGCGACCCGGCGGGCGGTCTTTCGAGGTCCCCGGCGGCGTTGCGTGGTGCGACGCGATGCCAAGGCATCGCGTCGCACCACGCGCCTGGCCTGGAACCTCGCAATACCGTCCCATGGGCACCCTATGTTTGATTCAGACCACTAGTTCCCCTGCTGCGGCTCGTACCAGCCGGCGAGGCCGGACTGCAGCTCCTCGGCCGCCTCCTCGGGGGTCATGGTGCCGTTGACCACGTTGGCGCTGACGCCCCACATGGCGTTCCACAGATTGGGATTGCCGCGCGACAGGATCTGGTGACCGCTGCGGATGGTGCTTTCGCATTCCTCGCGCCAGGACAGGAATTCCTGGGCCAGCGGGTCTTCCAGGGTGATCGGGGCACTGTTGAGGCTAAAGAAGCCCGGCAGGGCGTTGGAATAGAGCTCGGCGAATTCGGCCGTACCGACCCATTCGACGAAGGTCCTGGCCGCCTCGGGATGCTCGGTCGCGGCGTTGATGCCAAGACCGATATCCGTATGGTCGCTGATGTAGCAGCCTTCGGCGCCGTCCGGCCTGGGCGGCGGGAACGCGCCCATCTCGAAGTCCGCCTGCTCGTTGAACAGCCCGATCTCCCACGAGCCGGAGGGGTAGATGGCGCCGCGGCCCAGCGTGAACAGGTTCTGACTGTCGGGATAGGTCTGGGCCTCATAGCCCGGCGCCAGATAGTCCTTCCACCGCGCCAGGGTGCGCATCGGCGCCACCCACGGGTCGTCGGTCAGGGCCTGCTCGCCGGCGATGACGGCCAGGCGGCCTTCCTCGCCGCGCCAATAGTTGGGGCCGATATTCTGGTACCCCATGGTCGCCGCTTCCCATTGATCGGCGGTGCCCATCACCAGCGGCGTATAGCTGCCGTCCTGCTTGATCGCGTCGAGCATGGCGAAGAACTCGGACTCGGTCTCCGGCGGCGTGATGCCCAGCTCCTCGAACGCCTCGGCGTTGTAGATGAACCCGTGGATGACCGACGCCATGGGCATGCAGAAGGTCGTGCCGCCGTCATCGGTCTGCCATGCGGTCTTGGCGACGTCGGAGAAGTTGGCCAGCGTTTCGATGTCGTCGAGCGCCATCAGCTGGCCCTTGTTGTACAGCGCCAGCGCGGCGTCGAAGGGGCGGCAGGTGATCAGATCGCCGGCCGTGCCGCCGTCCAGCTTGGCGTTCAGCGCGGCGTTGTACTCTGTCGGCGCGGTCGGCGCGAACCGCACCTCGATACCGGGGTGCTCCGCCTCGAAGGCCGGGATGATGATGTCCTCCCAAACCGCCAGATCGTCGTTGCGCCAGCTCTCGATGGTCAGTTGGGCCGTCTGGGCCGATGCAACCGACGGCGACAGGGCTGTCGTCGTCAGGACAAGGCCGGTGCCGGCCACAAGGGCGATCACGACGCCTGCCTGTGGCGGATTGATCTTGGTTTTCATTGGGTGTGCCTCCGTTGCATGTCTCGGGCGAACGCTATCCAACCCGCCGAACCTCCGCAAGGGCGGTCGTGCGCCCGTGGCGGACACGCAAGACCCGCCGCCCCGGTCGGGGGCGACGGGTCATCGGCATGGCCTCGGGCCTAGTTCAACGATTCGTAGCTGGCCTCGACCTCGGCCCCGCAGGCCTGGACCGTCTGGTCCAGACGGGTCAGCCATTCCTCGCCGTAATTGTCCGTGAACCACTGGCGCAGGGGCGTGGCGGCCTGGCGGAACTGATCCATCTCCTCGGGCGTCGGCACATAGATGGTGCCGCCGGCCTGGCGGAAGGTTTCATAAGCCTCGATCTGACGGCGCTGGGGCATGACCAGGGTGGTCTGGCGCAGCCGATCGAACCCGTCGGCCACGATGCGGCGCTGCTCCACCGGCATGGCCATGAAGGCGTCGTTGTTCATCCACCACAGGGCGCCCATATAGGCGTGGCCGTCCAGGGTCATGTGCTTCAGATGCTCATGGAAAGACATGCCGACGATATCGGTGATGCCGTTCTTGGTTCCTTCGACCAGGCCGGTGGCCAGGGCCGTATACAGTTCCGGCCACGGCACCGGGGTCGGGCTGCCGCCCATGGCGGAGACAAGCTGCTGCTGGACCTCCGAGCTGATGGTCCGGATCTTCAGGCCGTTGACGTCGGCGGGGCTTTTGATCGCCGTGTCGGTGCTGGCGAAGTTGCGCCAGCCGCCGGTGTTGCCGATGGTCATCAGACGCATCGATCCGGTCTGGTCCAGCACCGCCTGACGCAGCGCCGTAAAGAACTCGCTGTCGTTGGCCAGGGCGCACTCCGCCACCCGGTCGCTGGGGAACATGTAGGGCACGTCCATGACCTGGGCCTCGGGGAAGACGTTGCTCAACCCCCCGATGGTGGTGATGAAGACCTCGATCAACCCGGCCTGCAGCGCCTCGATGCATTCGCGCGGGTTACCGCACAGCTGTCCGCCCGGATAGATCTCGACGGCCACGGCGCCGTTGGTCCGGGATTCGACATAGTCCTTGAAGACCAGCGACCCGTCGTAATCCTCGTCCTCGGTGTTGGCCAGGAACACGATCTTGATGGTGTGGTCCTGGGCCAGCGCGGCGCCGCCGGCGCCGCACAGAAAAGCCGCGCCGGTCAAGGCGCCGATGGCGGCGGTTTTCAGTTTCGTTGTCAACATGGTGTCCTCCCTGGTTGAAAAACTTCAAAGCGGATGAAGGGGGCGGTCAGGCAAAGCCCAGAAGACGGGGCAGGGTCAAGGAAAGGGCCGGCACGTAGGTCAGCAGGAAAATGACCACCACGTGGCTGGCCAGCAGCGGCAGCATCTCCAGCGCGATGCGGTCTACCCGCTCGCCCGACAGGCTGGCGGCCACGAACAGGACCAGCCCCATGGGCGGCGTCGCCAGCCCGACGGTGACGTTGACGCACATGACGATGGCGAAGTGGAGCGGATCGACGCCAAGGTCGACCATCGCCGGCCCCAGGATGGGCCCCAGGATCAGGATGGCCGGGCCGGCATCGAGAAACATGCCCACGATGAACAGCAGAATATTCACCATGAACAGAACGACATACGGGTTGTCGCTAATTGCCAGGATGATCTCGGTCAGGATCCGGGGCGCCCCCGACAGGCTGACCACCGACGAAAACGCCACGGCCGCCCCGACCAGCAGCAGGATCACGCCCGACCCCAGTGCCGTCTGGTAGAACACGGTCGGCAGTTCGGACACTTTGAGCGTCCGCAAGATCAACGTGCTGACCAGAATGGCATACCCGGCCGCCACCGCCGCGGCCTCGGTCGGGCTGAACACCCCGGACAGGATCCCGCCGAGCAGGATGATCGGCGTCAGCAACGGCCAGAACGCGGTCTTTGTGGCGCCGGCCCTCTCGCGCAGGGTGGCGCGGCGGTTGGCCACCGGATAGTTGCGTTTGCGCGACAGGTACCAGGTGGTGATCATCAGGCTGACGCCGACCATCAACCCCGGCACCAGCCCGGCAGCGAACAGGCCGCCGACCGAGACGTTCATGATGAAAGCGTACAGGATCATGATGCCGCTGGGCGGGATGATCGGCCCGATCACCGACGAGGCGGCGGTCACGGCGGCCGCGAAACGCTTGGAATACCCGTTCTTCTCCATCGCCGGGATCAGCATGGATCCCAGCGCCGACGTGTCGGCCACCGCCGATCCGGACAGCCCCGCGAACAGGATACTGGACAGGATGTTGACCTGCGCCAATCCGCCCCGGAAATGACCGATCATCGCCTGGCTGAACTTCACCAGGCTCATGGTGATGCCGCCGCGGTTCATCATCTCGCCGGCCAGGATGAAGAACGGAATGGCCATCAGCGGAAAACTGTCGATGCCGTTGTAGAGCCGCATGTTGATCATGGTCATGAAGGACCCGCGCCCCTCGATGATCAGGGCAATCCCCGGCCCCAGCAGCAGGGCGAAGACGACCGGCATGCCAACGATCATGAGCACCAGGAATATGGCGAAGAACATCAAGGACATGGCCGTCTTCCCTGGCGGTTTATGGACAGCGTGGCGATCATGGCGCAGTCGTCACAACGGCTCGAACGGGGGCGCGTGCGCGACCGGCGTCGGCGGCGGGTGGCCGAGGTCCCGCACGGCGCGCAGCACCAGTTCCACCCCGGCCAGGATCATCGCGGTGTAACCGATCGGCACCGCCAGATAGATGTAGAACATCGGCAACTGAAAGGTCTGGGCGGTGATGCGCAGGCCCCGGTCGAGCATCCCGATCGTCTCGCGGTACAGCGCCAGGATCAGCAGGATGACCAGCACGTGGATGACGATGCCCAGCACCGCCATCGCGCGGGCCGGCAGCACGCTGCCCAACAGGTCGAGACCGACATTCAGACCCTTGCGGTAGGCGATGGGCGCCACCAGAAAGGTCATCCAGACCATCATGTAGCGCGCCACCTCTTCCGACCAGGACAGGGCGTTGTTGAAGACGTAGCGGAACACCACCTGCATCAGGATGACGATGGTCATCGCCGCCACCAGCGACAGGCCGGCATGTCTGCCGATACGCTCGATCCCGTCGTTGACGCGCGACAGAACGGCGATCGGCCGGTCAAACACGCTCATCCAGGCGCCCTCCTCCACTGTGCCGGTTTTGCCCGGCTTGTTCGTTTCGCCGTCCCCGATATCCGGTCACGGCCCTGTGCCTTCTTCCGGCCGGGTCCGCCCCGGCCGGGCCGCCATACTTCAGTCGCCGCCGACCTGGTCTACCGCCGTGCCGTCCGGCACGGTCGTCAGCGCGCCTTGCCGCACCCCGACGGGCCGCCCTTCCAGGCAGGGCGCGAACCGCGCCTCGCCGTAGATCGTCAGGCGTTCGACAGGGTTTCTTCCCTCCAGTTCGCCGGTATGTTCGACCGCGGGCCCGAGCGGCAGCACGGCTCCCATCCGCACATACAGCGGTATCCGGTCGAGCGGCATGACCCCCTTGATCACACGGCCGCCGGTGGCCTTCTCGCCGGTCCAGAAATCGTACCAATCCCCGTGCGGCAGATAGAGCGTGACGGCGCCATCCGACCGCACCACCGGCGCCACCAGCAGATCGGGGCCGAACATGTATTGCAGATCGAACGCCCAGGCGGCCGGGTCGTCGGGACAGGCCAGCACCATCGCCCGCATGCACGGCACCCCGGTTTCCGCCGCCTCGGCCAAAACGCCGCGCAGATACGGGATCAGCCGGTAACGCAGTTCGAGAAAGCGCCGGATGATGGCCAAGGCCTCGTCGCCGAAATCCCACGGGTGGCGCGGCCCGATGCCGTGGAACCGCATGTGGGAGGAAAAGACCGCCGCCTCGGTCCACCGGATAAACAGCTCCGATCCCGGCTGCGGCCCGTAGAAGCCGCCGATGTCGGTGGCGTAACAGGGCGCGCCCGACAGGCCCCACGACATGCCGCCGCGCAGGCTGGCGGCCAGTCCTTCCCAGTCGGCCTGGGGATCGCCGCCCCATTGCAGCGGATAGCGCTGGCTGCCGGCCCAGCCGGACCGGCCCAGCACCAGGCCTTGCCCGGGCTTGCCGGCGCGGGCGAAATAATCCTCCGTCGCCTCGAAGACGCAGCGGTTGTACAGCAGGGGATAGACGTTGTGCAGCCGGCGCCCCGTGTCGCCGTTGTGGGCCACCGCGTTTTCCGGCACCTGCTCCCCGAAATCGGTCTTGATGACGTCGACGCCGCTGCGGAACAGACCGGCGTGGCGATCCCGCCAGTAAGCATAGGCCGCCGGATGGGTGAAATCGACGATGCCGCTTTCGGGCAACGGCGTCAGCACCTTGCCGAACGGGGCGGGATCCCAGACATGGCGATAGGCGCGGCCCGTTTCCGGATCCTTCAGCAGCCAGCCCTTGTCCTCCATCTCCGCGAACAGCGGATGCTTGACCGACACCAGGGGATACTCCCAGCAGCACAGGCGCAGATCGCGATCGTGGATCCGGTCGGTCACCGCCTTGGGGTCGGGATAGCGGCTGGCATCCCATTCGAACGCGAAGCGCGTGTCCGTGTCCAGCCAAGCCCGGCCGTCGAGGACGATGACATCGCACGGCATCTGTTTTTCGCGTGTCGCGTCAGCCGCCGCCAACAGCTCGTCGGCCGTCCGGTAGTAGGCCTGGGACAGCCAAACGCCCAGGCTCCACAGCGGCGGCATCGGCATCCGCCCGGTCAGCGCGGTGTAGCGTTCGAGCAGGTCCGCCGGACTGTCGCCGACGAAGAAGAACAGGTCCAGCACCTCGTCCTCGACGGCCAGCCCATAGGCGCGCTGGGACCATTGGGGGTAGCCGACCCCGTGGGTAACGCGGCCGGGCGTGTGCACGAACATCCCCCACCCCTTGGGACTCCAGGCGAACGGGCAGTTCTTGTAGGACGCCTCGGCGTTCACCCCCAGCGCGTCCTCGGCCCACGACACGACAAGCTGGCCGCGCCGGTTGAGCGGGCCCCATTTTTCGCCCAGGCCATAAACCGGCTCGCCGCTGTCCAGGGACAGGGCGGCAAACCATCCGCCGTCGATCCGGGAGAACGCCGGCAGCCGGTGCTCGCGCACGAAATGAGCGTCGCTGGCCGTGCCGGTCACATACTGGCCGCCGCGGCGGAACGCGATGCGCAAGGGATCGGCGTCCAGCACCAGGGTGGTGCCGCCGGCCGAAACGGTCCAGCCGGAGTTGGTGCGGACGGCCTGGACCGCGCCCCCCAGCTCGGCGGGGTCGGTCACCGGCGGCAGTTCCAGCAGCCCGTAGAACGGCGCCGTCGGGTCGCCCAGCCGGATGCGGAACATGTCGCGGGCATAGACGGTGACCGACACCGGCCCGACCTCGGTCATGAAAGTCACCCCGTCCGGGTTGGCCTGGGGCGCGCGCATCTCCCGCACCGGCGCCATGCCGGTCCAGTCCGGTCTGTGCGGATCGACGATCACGGCCGACCTCCCAAGGGCACGACGGGCACGCCCAGCGCCCCGGCCACCGCCGTCAGCTCGGCCCGGTGGTCGCCATAGGCAAAGCCGTAATGATGTTCCAGGCCTTCGGTCATGACGGTGTCCAGCACCGCCCCGGCGGGCCTGTCGTACCGGACAACGCCGGAGGTGCCGGTGAAGCTCTTGGGGCGCCGCAGCATCTCGGCGCCGCCCACCACCATGCGGGTCCGGCCGCGCGACTGGCTGAGCCGGGCGATGGTGATCCGGCCCGGCTTCAACGCGAACTCTCCCAGCAGCGGCTGCCGCCGGTTGGAATGCACGGTGGCGCGCGGCGCGTCGTCCGGATCGGCCATCGACACCGGGGCCAGACCGCAGTGCCAAAACACGCCGGTATCGTCGTCCATATCGATGTCCACCAGATCGGCCATGAACACCGGGGCCTCCGCCAACCGTTGCAGGATCAGCGCGGTGACATTGCCATAGACATCCGCCTCGCAGGCGCACGGCGTGCCGTCCTGGCTGAGCATGGCCATGGGGCCGCACGCCGCGCAACCGTACTCGGTGAAAAACTCCGGCCAGCAGCGCACCGCCAGCCCGGCCAGACGATTGTCCTCGGCGAGGCCCTTCAGGGCGGTATAGACGCGCAGGCTGCGATCAAGCGGTTCCGGCTCCACCATATCGAGCCCGGCATAGTCGGACGCCGCCCGCTCCCGCACCTCGTCGACGGACGAGGCATCGGCGGAGGCGGCGGCGGAGAACACCGCGCCAAGGTCGAGCGGCCGCGCCGTCACGCCGGTCAGGGCGGCCAGGGCGCCGGCATCGTAGGCGCAGGTCTCGAAGCCGTCGGGATGACTTCCAACGACTCCGATGGCGAGACCGTCGAGATCCGCCAGAACCCGTGTCGCCGTTTCCGCGGCAGGCCCCTCCGCGGTCGGCGGCACCGCCAGGGGGACGGGAGCGGCGACCGGTCCCCGGTCCAGCGCCGCCGCCAGCTCGGCCGGCGCGCCGGCATCGGGAGCGGTATAGAGATACCCGTAAGGCTTGCCCGCCTTGGCCAGGGCATGGGCGGCCAAGTTGATCCCGCACAAGGCGTTGAGGCGCAGACGGCCGCCGGCGCGCGGTTCCGGCACCGCCCACAGCAGCAGCGGGGCGTCGATGGCGTCGGCCAGGGCCACGGTCATGGCGGCATCGGTAAAGGTGACTTGCAACACCACCACCCAGTCGAGATCCCGGTCGCGCAGGGCCGCGATGGCGCCGCCCACCGCCGTCGCGTCGAACAGCAGATCGCGACCTCCCACGACATCGGCGTCGAGCAGGTCCAGCGCGGCGAAGGCGCGGGCCGCCATCTCCTCGGCGAAAGGCACGTCGAAGGTGGCGCGGGCCAGCGCCACCAGTCCGATGCGGCGGCGCCCCGTCACATCTTCCCCGCAAAGTCGCGATAGGTCTCCCGGAACCGGTCGCCCTTGCCGGCCAGGGCAACGCCGCCGCCAAAGCAGGGATGATCGGTCCAGGGCGTGGCCTCGTCGTCGGTCAGGCGGTTGAGGTCCCGCATATAGGGCACGCCGGTCTGGCGCAACGCCGCCGTCATGGCGTCGAGATCGGGGAAGTGCTGGAAGGCCGGCCACCAGATCGCCCGCCCGGCCAGATAACCGTTGGCGCCGGCCCGGTAGGCGTAGGTGAGCACCCGGCGGAAGGCGTCCATCCCCGCGCCGGCCGACAGCATCACCCAGGGTCGTCCGGCCGCCTCCCCCAGCGCGTCGAACCAGCCTTGCGTTTCGGCCACGGTGGGATCGTTCGGATCGGCCGGGTCCGGCACGTCGCCGGCGGGCACCGGGCTTTCCAGCTTGAACAGATCGACACCGTAACGCGGATCGGCGAATTCCCTGACGCTGTCCAGGACCAGGGACGGATGCTTGTCCTTGTGCTCGACATAGTCCGTGGTCTGGGTCTTGTCGCCGGCCAGGGGGTAGACCAGCAGCTCGAACACAAACGGAATGTCGAAGCGGGCGCAGTCGGCGCCGATCCGCTCGACGAAGGCGCGCTGGTGGTCGTTGACGGCCGCGTCGGCGTCAGGCCGGTACCAGGCCAGCACCTTGACCGCGTCGGCCCCCGACCGCTTGATCTTCTCGACGCTCCAATGATCGATCTCGGCGCTCTTGCGGCCGCCCGGCGTGTCCTCGAACAGGGAGTCCTCCAGGGTCGCGATGACGCCCTGGGCCGGGCTGACCAGCTCGATCGCCTGCGGGTAGGCGACATGGGGGTCCAGCAGCATGGCCGAGGAGGTGGGCGCAAGCTCCCGCGCCAGCACCGCCTTGACCGCGGCGATATCCTCGTACGGCACATGGTCCAGGCCGCGCCGTTCGCGGATCAGGTTCTTGATCGGCGGGCGCTGATCGACCGCCGTCATCTTGAACCGGCCGTCTCGGTCGGCCAGCCGCCGCATGCCCCAGTATTTTCCGGCGGACAGGGTCATGCGGCGTGCTCCTTGAGAAACCGGTCCAGCGCCGGACGGGTCGGGATACCCCGCCGGCCGCCGGGCCGCGTGCATTTGAGAGCGGCGGCGGCCGCGGCGAAGCGCATGCCGTCGGCGACCGGCTGGCGCCGTGCCAGGGCCAGCGCGAAGGCGCCGTGAAACACGTCGCCGGCGCCGACCGTATCGACCGTGGCGACCGGTACCGCCGGCTGGTGGCGCAGCGTGCCGTCGTCCAGCCAATAGGCCCCGTCGGCGCCGGCCGTGACCGCGACCCAGGCGCCAGTCTCCCGCGCCGCGCGACGCAGGCCGGGCTCGATGCCTTGCGCATCGGCGAACCGGGCCAGGGCCGGACCCGAGAACAGGATATGGCTGGCCGCCGCGAAGGGGGCCGGCGACGCGTCGTCCGGCACTGTGTCGGCATCGAGGACCGCCGGCACGCCGGCGGCTCGCGCGGCGGCCAGGCAGGCGCCCGATCCTTCCGGCCAGCGCATGTCGCCCAGCACCGCGTTCATATCCCGGACCTTGTCCAGCGGCAGGAAGGACGGGTCGGAGCCCAAAGCCGGATCGGCGTAGTTGACGATCAGCCGTTCCCCCCGCCGGTCCACGAGCACGGCCGAGACGCCCGAGCGCGCGCCCGGCACGCGGCGCACGGGCGCCACATCGACACCCTCGCCCGCCAGCTCATCCAGGATACGGCGGCCCAGATCGTCGTCGCCGACCCGGGCCCACAGGACCGCCCGGCCGCCCAGCCGGGCAACGGTGACGGCGGCGTTGGCGGCGGGACCGCCCCCGACCTCCAGATAGTTTCTGGCGAAATGCTTGGCGGGACGGGTTGGCATCGGATCCACTTCATAGACCTGGTCCATGACCGCGATCCCCACGCACAGGACCGATACGTTGGCGGTATCCGGTGCCATCTCAGGCGGCCTCCAGCGCCTGCAGGACCTTCTCGGCGATCAAGGCGCTAACCCGGTCGTTAGATTCCGCCGTCACACCGGCGATGTGCGGGGTGGCGATCAGGTTGGGCGCGCCGACGAGCGGGCCGCCGGCCGCCAGAGGCTCCCCGGCGAAAACATCCAGGGCGGCGCCGCCCAGGCGACCCGACCGCAGCGCGTCGGCCACCGCCGTCTCGTCGACGATGCCGCCCCGGGCGGTGTTGATCAGGATCGCCCCCCTTTTCATGCCGGCGAGCCGGGCGGCATCGACAAGATGTCGCGTATCCGGCGTCAAGGGCACGTGCAGGCTGACGGCGTCACTTTCGGCGATCAGCGCCGCCAGATCGACGGGCCGGACGCCAAGCGTCTTCCAGACCGGATCGGCGGGATCGACAAACGGGTCGTGGGCCACAACCTCCATACCCAGCGCCGCCGCGCGGCGCCCCACCTGCCGCGCGATATCACCGAACCCGACCAGCCCCAGCGTACGGCCGCTGATCTCGCCGCCGACCAGCTCGGCCCTGGGCCAGGTCCCGGCCAGCACCCGATCCGACGCCCCGAAGGCGCCGCGAGTCAGGATCAGCAGGGCGGCGATCACATATTCGGCCACGGCCACGGCGTTGGCGCCGGTGGCCGGGATGACCGCGATGCCGCGCGCCCGGCACCCCTCCACATCGATGTTGTCCAGTCCGACGCCCAGCCGCCCGACCGCCCGCGCCCCGGCCAGCGCGTCGAGCAGACCGCCGCGCACCTGGGTGCGGTTGCGCACGATCAAGGCGGCGCAGCCCGACGCCGCGCGATTCAGCCGGTCGGGATCGTCCACCAGATCGGGATCGTAGAGCACCTCGGCCCGGTTCTGGAGCATTCGCACAGCCCGGTCGGTCATGAATTCGCTGACGACGATTCTGGTCATCGCCGGGTCATGCCCCGGTCATGGGCGCCCATGTCGAGGGCCGGATCGCGCTCAGGCGACATCGCGGGCCTCCAGATCGCGGACCAGGGCGGCCGCCCCCCGTTCGATCAGGTCGATCATAAGGTCGAACCCGTCCGGTCCGCCGTAGTAGGGGTCCGGCACCTCGCCTCCGTCCAGCGCGTCGAGAAACAGCCCCAGCCGCGCGCCCGCGCCAACCGGGCGCAGGGCTTCCAGGGCCTCGAGGTTCTCGCGGTCCATGGCCAGGATCATGTCGGCGTCCCGGAAATCCTTCGGCCCGATCTGGCGGCAGCGGAAATCGCCCAGATCGAGGCCGCGCATCGCACACACCGCGACCGTGCGCGGGTCGGGCGGATCGCCCGCATGCTTGTCCTTGAGCCCGGCGGAGCCGACGGCGACCCGGCCGGCCAGGCCGGACTCGGCCAGAAGCCTTCCCAACACCGCCTCGGCGGCCGGCGACCGGCTGTAATTGCCGGCATCGACGATCAGAAGGCGCATACCCCTCCCCCGTTGTCGCGGGCCGGCAAAGGACCGGCCCGGCGCCCGCCTTCTCATCTGGGCAAGCTAACTCTTGTATAAGACACGAGACTGAAGGATGCAAGAACTCACGACGCCCCCTCGCCGAGACGGTGATGAGCGAGGACCCAATCACGGCCCCTCGGACAGCGGCTCTCAGATGGTCTACGAATAGCCCGGTCTTCATCGACATGTAGGCCCGAGAGGGATAGAGAGCATCGGCTCCACCGTTCACACCAACAATTAGAGAACAGCCCATGACCATCCGCCTTTCCGGCAAGACCGCCCTCGTGACGGGAGCGAGCCGCGGCATCGGAGCCGCCGCCGCCCGAAAACTGGCCGACTACGGCGCCAACGTCGTCCTGGCGGCGCGCTCGGCCGGGGCCATCGAGACCTTGGCCCGAGAGATCGGCCCGACAGCCGTCGCCGTTGTCTGCGACGTGTCCCGCTACGAGAGCGTGCAGCAGGCGGTGAGAACCGCCATGAAGCGCTTCGGCCGCCTCGACCTTCTGGTGAACAACGCCGGGGTGATCGAGCCCATCGCGCGACTGGAAGATTCCGATCCCGCCGCGTGGGGCGAGGCGGTCGACATCAATGTGAAGGGGGTTTACCACGGCATGCATGCCGCCTACCCCGCCATGAAATCCGGCGGCGGGGGCGTCATCGTCAACATCTCGTCCGGCGCGGCCACGGGCGTGTTGGAGGGCTGGAGCCATTATTGCGCCAGCAAGGCAGCCGTCCTTTCCCTGACCCGATGCGGCCATTTGGAATGGGGCGACCAAGGCATATCGGTGGTCGGCCTGTCGCCGGGCACCGTGGCGACCGGCATGCAGACCGCCATCAAGGCGTCCGGGATAAACCGGGTCAGCACGCTGGACTGGTCGTCGCACATCGCGCCGGAATGGGTGGCCGAAGCCATCGCCTGGCTGACGACCGATGCGGCGCGCGCCTATGACGGCGGCGACTTCTCCCTCAAGACCGAGGACGGGCGACGCGCCGTGGGACTGGTTTAGGAGCCAGTTATGGGCGAGGCGTCAGACTGACGCGTGCAGGCGGCGGACAGGCTCGGCCGATTTCAGAAGGTCGGGGATGGCCCGGGCCGCCAAGTCGACAAACGACCGGACCGCCGGCCGGATCAGCCGCCGGGAGGTGAAGGCCAGGTGAATGGGCACGCGTCGCGCGAACCAGCCGGGCAGCACCCGCTCCAGGTCGCCGGCGCGCACCGCCGGATCGCCGATGATGCCAGGCAGTACCACGACAAGATCGCTCGACACCGCCACGTCCCTGAGCAGCCATGGGTTCATGCAGACCAGGCGCGGGGTCAGGGGCACGCACGCTTCATGGCCATTCGCCGAGGTCAGCTTCAGCATCGGCTTGGCCCCTTCGCCGCCGTGAAGCAAACCCACCGGCGCCCGCGCCAAGGCCTCGGGATCGGCTATCGTCGCGGACGCCGGGCCCATGGCCGGTGATCGGTAGAGCCCCGCTTCGACAAGCCCAAGCGGTTTGACGACCAGGGATTCGTCGCCCGGCGGCCCGATGCGGATGGCGACGTCGTAATTCTCCTCAACCAGATCGGCATGGCGGTCCGACAGGTCGATCGCCAGGTCGCACGCGGGATATGCCTTGAGGAACGCGACGACGACCGGGCCCAGAAGGGCCTGCCCGAAGATGACGGGGGTGGTGGCACGGACCGTCCCGACCGGGGTTTTGCGCATGGTGTCGAGCGACAGGTCGACGGCCTCGGCCTCCCCCAGCATCTTTTCCGCGTGCCCGGCGGCCAGTCGCCCCGCCTCCGTCGCGCTGACCGACCGGGTCGTCCGATCGAACAGGCGCACGCCCGCCCGGGTTTCCATCCGCATCAGGCGGCGGCTCACGGTCGCCGCGGGGATCCGGAGGGTCCGCGCAACCTCCGCGAAATTCAACCGGTCGCGCAACTCGACGAGAATGCGGGCGTCGCTCAAGTCCTGAATGATCATTCCATTTTCGACACTAGATCAAACCAATTGCGGCCACTAGTGACCGAAGCGCACAGGTCCAACTTGTCACGGCATCGGCCCGACCAACGCCGCTGCCACCGGATCGGCGGTCGTGCGCCGATTGCGACACATCGATGAACTGGACTGGAGACAAAGGTGAGCCTTCCGAAATCCGACCTGACCAAGGACAATTGCGTCTTCCTGATGATCGATCACCAAGTCGGTCTCATGCAGTTTCTAACCTCGGTAGATCCGCTTCAGTTGAAGAACAACATTTTGGGCCACGCCCGTACCGCCAAGGCGTTCGACATTCCGGTGATCATGGGGACAAGCTGGCCGCAGGGGCCGAACGGGCCGACGATGCCGGAACTCAAGGCGCTGTTCCCCGACGTGGCCGTGATCGATCGGCCCTTCGTGAATTTCTGGCGGGACGAGGCGTCGCGCAAGGCGGTCGAGGCGACCGGCCGCAAGAAGCTGGTGATCTCGGGCTTGGCGACCGAGGTGTGCGCCGCGTTTCCCGCCATCTCGGCCTTGCGTGAGGGATACGAGGTCTATGTGACCATAGACGCCTGCGCCGACTTCAACCCGATGATCACCCAGGTGACGACACAGCGCCTGGCCGCCGCCGGCGTCATCGTGACCACATGGGTCGCGGTTCTCGCCGAACTGGCCGGCAACACCCAGGAAAACGGCCAGCATATCGGTCGGCTCTTGAGCGCGCATATGGGCCAGTACTACGCGGCGATGAATAATTTCCTGGGTGTCGCCGTCAACGCGGACGACGTTCGCTCCGGCGTCGGGTTGACCGGCCATCCCCCGATCCCGGTCGGCGGGTTGTAGCGCGGGACCCCCTACTCGATCGTGCTCAGATAGGCGTGCCGGCGGCAGTCGAGGCGCGAGAGGCGCCATTCCACGGGCTTGGCGTCGAAGCTGAAGGCCCTGCGGTCCATTTCCAGGACCGGGGCGCCTTCCCTCAGCCCGAACAGCGTTGCCTCTTCCGCGGTCGCCGGCACCGCCGTCAGCACCTCCTCCACCCGCCGCACGGTCACCCCAAAGCGCAGCTGATAGAGATCGTAGAGGGTGTTGGGCAGATCGTCGGCGTAGGTTTCCATGGCCGGAAAGCGGGCCAGCGGCAGGATCACCGTTTCGATCATCATGTCGACCCCGCCGGCCGAGCGCACGCGGCGGATGCGCACCACCCGATCGCCCGCCTCCAGGCCGAAGACCTCCCGTTCCCGGCGGTTGGCGCGACCGGCCCTGCGCCCGATCTGGCGGCTGGCCGGCATGATCCGGTCGCGGCCGCGGTCGACCAGCTTGAAGAAGCGGAACAGGGTGGAATCCGACGTGGCGGTGGCGACGAAGGTGCCCTTGCCCTGGCGGCGGACAACGAGCTGATCCAGGGTCATTTCGTCCAGCGCCTTGCGCACCGTGCCGGGGCTGACACCCAGTTCCGCCGCCAGCTTCGGTTCCGAGGGCAGGAGATCGCCCGCCTGCCAGTCGCCGCCGGCGATGCGCCGGACCAGGATGTCCTTGACCTGGCGATAGAGCGGTACCGCTGCCGGGCTGTCGGGGGGATCGATCGCGGACATCGAATCAACCGCCATCGGCGTCGACGCCGCCGGTGAAAGCGGCCGCGGGTCCGGTGGAGCCGCGCCGGATCAGCTCGGTCTCCAGAATCCGCGACGGCCCCCTGGCACCGGCCAGCAGCATTTCGACGGCCACCGCCCCCTTGTCGATAAGCGGCTGGCGGATTGTCGTCAGGGGCGGGCGGGCGTGGGCGGCGTCCGGGATATCGTCGAAGCCGATCACCGATACGTCGTCGGGCACACGCAGCCCCATATGCTCGGCGGCGCGCAGAGCGCCGATGGCCAGCCGGTCGCTCATGGCCAGAATGGCGGTGGGACGCGGGCGCCGGGACAGGAACAGGCGGGCGGCGTCGAAACCACCGTCTTCGCTGTTGCCCGGCCGCTCCTGCGTCTCCATCTGAGATGGGTCGATACCGCCGGCCCGCAACGCATCCTCGTAACCCGCCAGCCTGTCGACGCTGGTGTGGAAGGCGGCATCCGCCTGCCGCTCCGGCGTCAACGGACCGACATAACGATCGTCCTGCACCTCCATGGAGATGCAGGCGAAGTGCCGGTGGCCGAGATCGACCAGATGGGCGGCCGCCACGCGGGCCGCGGCACGGTCGTCGATGCCCACACCGGGCACGCCCTCCAACGCCGGATGGTCGACGGCCACGACCGGCAGGCGCCGGTCGAGAACCGCCGTCGCCACCGGGCTGTCCTTGGGCATGCAATAGACCAGGAATCCATCCACCGCCGCCTGGCGCACGGTCTTCTGCGCCGCCACGGGATCTGTGGCCGGCAGGATCAGCAAGGCCGCCTCCGCCGGTTCGCACACCCGCGCCACGCCCTGGAGAAAGGCGATGGTGGTGGGATCGCTGAAGGCATAGGTCAAGACCTCGGAAAAAACCAGACCAATGGCGCCGGCCCGTCCTGTGCGAAGGTTCCGGGCCAGCGGGTTGGGGCCGGGATACCCCATCTCCCGCGCCGCGCCCAACACCTTTTCCCGCAGTGCGTGGGACAGTTGATCGGGCCGGTTGAAGGCGTTGGAAACGGTTGTCCGCGAGACGCCGATCGCCGTCGCGATATCGTCGAGCGTCAGTGGCCCGACTGGTTTTCCGGTTCGGTCTCCCATCGGCTCAAGGGTGCCCACCTCCACGACGGGATCAAGCCTAATTATTTCTTGATCGATACAGAAAAACGCCTATCTTCCGAACTGAATGCATTCAGAAACCCTCCGGCTTTCGTTCCCAGGTGGAGTTCAATGATCAGATATGTCGAGCTTTTTCTGCGCCCGGTCGTCCTGGGCGTCTGGTGGTTGACCGTTTGGGCCCGGCGCGCGGCGGCCCGTCATCGCCTGGCCGGACGGACGGACTGGCTGTTGCGCGATATCGGCTGGACGCGGGACGAGGCGGAACGCGAACGCTCCACCCCGTTCTGGCGACCGATCGGCAGCCGTCGGCCTCAGGTCGCGGCGGTGCCCCGCAACAAAGCCTCGATCTCGTCCCGCCGTGGCATCGAGGGCGCGGTGCCGTGCCGGGTCACCGAAAGCCCGGCCACGGCGCAGCCGAACCGCGCCGCCTCGGCCGGCGCCAAGCCGCGCGCCAGACCGACCGCGAAGCCGCCGTTGAACGCGTCGCCGGCACCGGTCGTATCGACGACCGTTCCGGCCCGGAACGAAGGAACATGCTGAACGCCCGAGCGGTCCTTGAGCAGGACGCCCTCGGCACCCAGCGTGACCAGCACCGTGCCGACGCCGCGCTGGAGAAAGATGTCGGCCGCGTCCTCGGCCTGGGCCCTGGTTTCGACCGGCCGGCCGGACAGCATCGCCGCCTCGGTCTCGTTGGGCGTGAAATAATCGACCAGGGGATAGACCGCGTCCGGCAGCGGCACCGCCGGGGCCGGGTTGAGGATCGTCGGCACGCCCTTGGCCCGGGCCAGGGCGAGCCCGTGGGCGGCGAGCGGCACCGGCAGTTCGAGCTGGGTCAGGAACACATCCGCCGCCGCGATTGACGGCGCCGCCGCGTCGATTTCCTCCACCCGCAGCCCCTCCACTGCCCCGGCCGCGACGACGATCGCGTTTTCCCCGGTGTCAGGGGTGACCAGGATGAACGCCGCGCCGGTCGGCAGATCGGGGCTGGTCGACACAAAGGTCGGGTCGATCCCCTCCGCCGCATAGGTCCGGCGGGCCAGATCTCCGAAAGGGTCGTCGCCCAGCTTGGTGATAAAGGCGACCTCGGCCCCCGCGCGCTTGGCCGCCACCGCCTGGTTCGACCCCTTGCCGCCGGGACCCAGCGTAAAGCCGGTACCCATCACGGTTTCGCCCATCGCCGGCAGCCGGCCTGCCCGGAACGACAGATCGGCGACGAACACCCCCAGAATGGCGATACGGCCGCCGCCCGGCGGCGGCGCGGTCACAGGATCACGCCCTTCTTGAGCAGGAAGCAGCCATAGGGCCGCCCCTCCCCGGTGGCGACGACGGCAAAGCCCTTCTTGGCCTCCTCGTAAAAAGCGAACCGCTCGATCGATCCCATCGGCCAGCTGCGCCCCTCCGCCGCGTCGATGGCCTGTTGCACCTCCTGCTGGACCGGCGGAATTTCGTCCGGCTTACCGACCACCTCCATCCTCCGGGCCGGCTGGTCGACAAAGCTGTCGAGAGGAAGGACCGACAGGATAGCCCGGGCCGCGCGGGCCACATCGACGCCGTCGAGGTGGATCAGCCGGCCGCTGACGGTGCGGCTGGCGATGGCGGCGGCGGGAAAGTTGGCATCGACCAGCACCAGGTCGTCGCCATGCCCCATGGCCCGCAGCACATACAGCAGGTCGGCGTTGAGCAGCGGGTCTATCGATTTGAGCATTGTGTGAGGTTCCTCCCTTATGATTTTGTTTTTCAACAATGAACGTGCACGAAACAGACTCCCGTCTCAGCCCGACGCCCAGACCATGGTGACGCGGAGCCCCGGATCCGGGTCCGGGGACCGCCGCTTCTTTCTACGGGCGGATAAGGCTGACGCGCGCCTGAGCCCGACGCCCAAACCACTGTGACGTCGAGTCCCGGACACCGATCCGGGACCTGTGCGCGGCAGTGACGCCCGCACATGGGTCCTGCCCGTCCGCCTGCCGCGCCGGTCCTATTCGGCCGCGCGGCCGATCTTCGCGCCGCTGCGTCGGGCCCGCTTGGTTGCGGATTTGACCGCCTTGACGGATTTTGCCGGCCGGGCCGGCTTGGTCTTCGCAGCCTCGGTTTTGGTTGCCGGCTTGGCGGCCTTGCGCCCACCGCCGTCGCGCCGTTCGGGCGGCTCGAACGCCAGGGTTTCGCCCGGCCGGACATCGCCCGGTTGCTTGCCGTATCCCTGGAACAGGGCGAGTACCTTTTTCATTTCGGACTTGGGCAGGATGACCGGTTCCCCGCCCTGGCGGGCGTGCCAGTACTGCTTGGCCAGGGTTTCGACCTCCACCGCCAGCCACAGGGCCTTGTCCAGGTTCTTGCCGAAACAGATCATGCCATGGTTGGCCAGGAGGCAGGCCGACCGGTCGGCAAGGGCCTTGAGCATCCGTTCCGACAGCGCCTGAGTGCCGAAGGTGGCGTAGTCGGCGCAGCGGATGGTGTCGCCGCCGCCGACACCGATCATGTAGTGAAAGGCCGGAATTTCCAGACGCAGGCAGGATAGCGCCGTGCCATAGATGGGATGGGTGTGGACCGTCGCCGCCGCTTCCGGCCGGTGCAGAAAGATATCCCGGTGCATGCGCCATTCGCTGCTGGGCAGATAGTCGCCCCAATAGCCGCCGGCCAGATCCATTTCGACGATCTGATCGGGCTTCATGGCGTCATAGGGGATGCCGGACGGGGTGATCAGGAACCGGTCCGGGTTGTCGGGAAGCCGGGCGCTGACATTGCCGGACGTGCCCTGATTGATTCCGAGGTCGTTCATCTGCCGACAGACGGCGATGATCCCCCGTCGCAGGGCCTCGTCCTTCCGCTTCGCCATGGTCGCATGCTCCTCGTCTTGTGATGGGAATTCCGCCGCCGGCGGACTGTAGACAAGCCGCCGTTCCGGTTCAACGGAGCCCTGCGGCGGCGGTCGGGACTCCGTGGAATTTACCCGGTGGACCGTATCCTCTAAGCATGATGCCGTCATCGCTTCACTGGACGGGAACCGCCCCTCGTGACCGACGCCGTCGCCGTCATCGACCTTGGCAAGACCAACCTCAAGCTGATGCTGATCGACGCCGAGGGCCGGATCCTGGCCGACGAGCGGGCCGACAACCGGCCGGTGGCGGGGCCGCCCTACCTTCATGTCGACACCGATCGTGTCTGGCACTGGATCCTGGGCGCGCTCAAGCTTCTGTCGGGCCGGGCGCGGGTGCGGGCCATCGTGCCCTGCACCTACGGTTCCACCGCCGCCCTGGTCGACGACGGCGGCGCGCTGGCGCTGCCGATCATGGATTACGAGGCCGACCCGCCCGACGCGGTCAAGGACGCCTATGCCGCCATCGCCCCGCCCTTCGCGGAGGTGTTCGCCCCGATTAACCCCGGCGGGCTGACCCTGGCCCGGCAGTTCACCTGGCAGGAGACAGCGTTCGACGACGCCTTCGCCCGGACCCGCCTGATCCTGCCCTACGCCCAGTACTGGGCCTGGCGGTTGTGCGGCGTGGCGGCGGCGGAGGTGACCCTGCTGGGCGCCCAGACCCATCTTTGGGCGCCCAAGACCGGCGATTTCGCGAGCATCGCCAAGGACAGGGGATGGGCGGCGCTGTTCCCGCCGCTGCGCGCCCCCTGGGACGTGCTGGGCACGATCCGGCCCGACCTGGCGGCCGCCACCGGTCTCGCCCCCGACGTATCGGTGCTGTGCGGCATCCACGACAGCAACGCCAACTTCCTGCGCTACCGCGCCGCCGGGCTGGACGACGTGACCCTGATGTCGACCGGCACCTGGCTGATCAATTTCAACGCCGCCTACCCGCTGGACCGCCTGGCGCCCGAACGGGACACCGCCGCCAATGTCGACGCCACCGGCCGGCCGGTGGCGTGCAGCCGCTTCATGATCGGGCGCGAATACGGCGCCCTGGCGGGCCCGCGCGGCACCCCCGACCCGACGGCAGGCGACATCGCCGATCTGATCGCCGCCGGCACCATGGCCCTGCCATCCTTCAGCGACAGCGGCGGTCCCTTTCCCGGCACCGGCGGCAAGGGCCGCATCGACGGCCCGCCGCCCGAGACGGCAACGGCGCGCACGGCGCTGGCCACCCTCTATGCCGCCCTCATGTCCAGCGTCGCCATCGATCTTATCGGGTCGACGGGCCCCGTCGCCATCGACGGCGGTTTCGCCGCCAACGCGCCCTACGGGCGGCTGGTCGCGGCGTTGCGGCCCGGCCAGGAGGTCCGCGCCTCCACCGCCGCCGAGGGCACCGCCCTGGGGGCCGCGCTGCTGTGGGGGTGGGCCGAGCGGACGGAGCCGGCGCGGCTTGATCTGACCGCCGTCGAGCCATTCGGCATTTCCGGCCTGACCGCCTACGCCGCCGAGTGGCGCCGGCGGGCGGAGGCGCTTGTCGCAATGGGTTAAAGCGCCCGGCCGCTCTCGCGGTCGAACAGGTGCATCTTCGACAGGTCGCAGGTGACGGGCGTGGGCTCGTCCGGTTCGGCCGGGTAGTGGGCGTCGACCTGCGCCGTCAGGTCGGCGACCCCGGCCATTTCTCCGATCAGCAGGGTATGGGCGCCCAGCGGCTCCACCGCGCGGGGCGTCATGGTCAGCACCGCGGGGCCGGCGCTGCCGCCCTCCATGTGCTCGGGCCGCAGACCCAGGATCACCGGCCGGTCGCGGTGGCGGGCATAGGCCTCGGCCCGGTCGGGGGGCAGCGGCAAGGTCGGGCCGGCGTCGAACTTGAGCGCCGCGCCGGCGCCGTCGCCGATCAGCCGGGCCGGCAGGAAATTCATGCTGGGCGCGCCGATGAACGACGCCACAAAGGTGTTGGCGGGGCGTTCGTAAAGCTCGATAGGCCTGGCCATCTGTTCGATTACCCCATCCTTCATGACCACCACCCGGTCGGCCAGGGTCATGGCCTCCACCTGGTCGTGGGTGACATAGACGACGGTGTTCTGAAGGCGCCTATGCAGGCTCTTGATCTCGGTGCGCATCTCGATCCGCAGCTTGGCGTCGAGGTTGCTCAGCGGCTCGTCGAACAGGAACACTTCGGGGTCGCGGACGATGGCCCGGCCGATGGCCACCCGCTGGCGCTGGCCACCGGACAGATGCTTGGGGCGCCGGTCGAGATAGGGCTCCAGCCCCAGGATGCGGGCCGCGTCGGCGATGCGGCGGTCGCGCTCGTCCTTGTCCATCCCGCGCACCTTCATGCCGTAGCCGATATTGTCGCGCACCGACATGTGCGGATAGAGCGCGTAGTTCTGGAACACCATCGAACAGTTGCGCAATCCCGGGCGAAGCTGGGTCACGTCGCGCTCGCCGATGCGGATGGTGCCCTCGGTCGCCGTCTCCAGCCCGGCGATCATGCGCAGGGTGGTGGTCTTGCCGCAGCCCGACGGCCCGACCAGCACGACGAACTCCTTGTCCTCGATCTCCAGATTGAGATCAGGGATAACGGTCACTTCGCCGAATTTCTTGATGATGTTTGTCAGGCTGACGCGGGCCATGGGCGGCTTTCGGTCGGTCGGAAGAGAAATGTCCCCTCCCGCCGAAGCGGGAGGGGTTTGGCAAAACGCGACGTCAGAGCGGCGGAAGCCCCATCGACGCGCGGTACGCGGCAAGCTGCTCCTCACGGCCGAACTCGTCCGTCAGGTCGTTCCACTCCGCGGCGATGGCGTCGAGCGCGTCCTGCGGGCTGACATCGCCGTTCAGCGCCTTGGACAGCTCGATCTCGAGCACCTCGGTGTAGGAGAAGTAGCCGGGAAGACGCATGTCGATGGCCACGTTCGGCGCATCCAGGCTGCCCTGCTGGGCCGCCAGATACATCTCCGCCTCCTCATCGGAGAAGATCTCGCTCCAGCGGTCGAGGTTCTCGAAGTGGCTGAAGCGGTACGGATTGACACCCGACCCGCCGGTCACCGCCGCCGTGCCGCTGTTTTCAGGGTTCGACAGGAACTCGACGAAGTTCCATGCCGCCTCGACATTGTTGGAAGACTGAGGCACCGCCGCCTGCCAGCCGCCGAAGGCCATGAACGGCGAGCGCACCGGCTCGTCGAACGTATCCCATTGTCCGGTCTTGTGGTTCCAGATCTCCGTCGATCCGGGCAGGATGGCCGACCCCACGCTGCCGCCGACCTGGCTCTGGGCCGGGTCCGCCGCGATCACGCCGGTGTCGCCCCAATCGAAGTTCATGGCCACGGTGCCGCCGGCAAAGGCCGTGCGGATGTCGCCGGAACTGAAGTTGAGCGCGCCGGGCGGCGAGTATTCGACGCTGCGGATGTAATCCTCCAGCGCTTTCAGCCAGCCCGGATTGTTGACCTGGGCGTCCATGGTTTCGGGATCGAAGAACATGGACCCCGGATTGTCGGGATGGTTGGTGTAGCTGGCGGCGTGGCTGAAGAAGAACCAGAACTGCTGGCCGCCGCGCCGGAACGCCTCGGCCGTGCCCCACAGGTTCTCGTCGGGCCGGGTGAAGAACTCGGCGATGTCGTAGTACTGGTCCCAGGTCTCGGGCGCCGCCAGGTCGTAGCCGTACTCGGCCGAGAACGCCGCCTGTTCGTCGGGATCGGAGAACAGGTCGGTGCGGTAGGACAGGCTGTGCAGATCGCCGTCGATGGTCTGCGACAGGGTCTTGCCGTCCCACACCATCAGCCGCTCGCTGTAAACCGGGTGGATGTCCTTCCATTCCTCGGTCTGCTTGATCGCGTCGGGCATCTCCGATAGATACGGCGCGAAATCCGGCGTCCAGGCCGGAGCGAAGGTGATGACGTCGAACGACGCCTCGCCCGCCACCATGGCCGTCAGATATTTGGGATAGAGCTCGCCGAAGGGAAATTCGACGACCTCCACGGTGCCGCAGGTTTTCTCGGCCCAGCCCTCGCCGGCCGCCTGCACCGCGCTGGCGATAAAGGGTCCGGTCTGGGCCCCGGCACGCAACGTCACGCCGCTGAAATCGGGCTCGCATTGGGCCTGGGCCGCGCCGGTCAGGGCAAGGCCGAGGGCCATCGTGCTCGCGCCCAGCAATAAGGTCTTCTTCATTGGGTACCTCCCGTTTGTAGAACTCACGATCATCGTATTCCCCCCAAGGTCAGGCCCGATCGCATCAGCCTGGCCAGGAGTATCGCTATGATCATCATCGGACCGATGCTGACCATGGCCGCCACCGAGATGGCCCACCATTCGTCGCCGCGATAGGAATTCTGCCCGGCCAGCAGGATCGGCAGGGTCTGCCGATCGGCGGTGGTCAGCAGCAGGGCGAACAGAAATTCGTTCCACACAAAGCCCAGCGTGATCATCGACGTGGCGATCAGCCCCGGCCGCGCCATGGGCAGCACGATCTCGAAAAAGATGCGCAGGCGCGGCACGTCGTCGACCAGCGCCGCCTCCTCGATCTCCACGGGAAGGGCCTGGAAGAAGTCGCGCATCAGCCAGATGACGATGGGCAGCGAGAACGCCGTGTAGCACAGGGTCATGCCCCAATAGGTGTCGAGCATCACCAGCCCTTCCTTGCCCAGTTCGGAATAGAGCAGGTAAAGGGCAAAGGCGGTGACGATGGGCGGGAACATGCGCTGGGACACGAACCAGAACACCACGTCGTTGTTGCCCAGCACCGGCCCCGGCAGCTTCATGCCGTTGAGCACCACCGATGTCGGCAGGGCGATGACGAAGGACACGCCCATGGCCTGGGCCCGCGACAACCCCAGTTGGGTTCCCAGCAGAAAGAGACCGATGCCGATCACCGCGAAGGCGACCCCGGCCAGCAGCCGCACCCGGAACGGAAACCGCACCAGGGCATAGGCCGCCATCGATCCCATCAGCACCGACAGGAAGGTGGCGCTGAGGCCGATCAGGGTGGAGTTCACGAACGGCCGCACGAAGTCGCCGCGCGATCCGGACGCCGCGTCCAGATAAGCCTTCACCGTCGGCTGGAAGTCGATAAAGGGCAGATAGGTCGGCCCGCCATTGACCGCGTTCGGCGGCTTGAACGAGGTGATCAGCGTCCAGTAGAACGGGAACAGCGTGATCAGGAACCAGATCAGGCACAGCCCGAAGACGAGCGGCATGAAGGCGCGCGACGTGGTCATGACCGTTTCTCCAGCTGCGGTCGCAGCACGGCCAGATAGATCACCCCGAACAGGATGATCACGATCAGGAACAGGAAGCTGAGCGCCGAGGTATAGCCGAGATTGAACTTCTTGAAGCCTTCCTGGTAAGCGAACAGGGTCAGCGTCTCGGTGGCGATGCCGGGGCCGCCGCCGGTCAGCACGAACACCGTGTCGATGATCTTGAAGCTTTCGATGATGCGGATGAAGATGACGGCGGCCGAGATCGGCAGCAGCATCGGGAACGTGATGCCCCAGAATTGCTGCCAGGGCGAGGCGTTCTCGAGGTTCGCGGCCTCGAACACTTCCGCCGGCAGGGTCTGCAGGCCGGCCAGCATCATCAGGATCACGAACGGCGTCCATTGCCATACCTCGACCACGATGATCGCCCCCATGGCCCAGTTGGAATCGGTCAGGAACGGCAGGTTGGGCAGACCGAGGACCGTGAACAGGTGATTGATCGGCCCGACGGTGGAATGAAACAGCATCCGCCCGACCAGCGCCACGGCGATGGGCGCCATCAGCATCGGCAGCAGAAAGACCACCCGGAACAGCCGCTCCCCCGGCACCCGCGCGAACAGGGCCAGCGCGATGGCGAAACCCAGAACGTACTGGATGGAGACCGACAGGAAAACGATGGTCGCGGTGGTCCACACCGTCGCCCAGAACCGCGCCTGGGTCAGCAGGTCGGCGTAGTTGTCCAGACCCACGAAGCGTGGCGGCCGGGGCGGCACCAGCCGCATGCTTTGGAAGCTGATCGTCAGCGAGTAGATGAGCGGAAACAGGGCGACGATCAGCACGACCAGAAAGGCCGGCCAGATGAAGGCATACTTTATCGGGTCGCGCAAATCACCGGCCGCCTCTTCCCAGTCCGACGCGCCCGTGGCGCCGCCTCGTTCATCGTTTCTTGTCAGATATCCTATTGGCCTTCCGGAGGCGAGGCAACCGGACTTGTATCCCACCCGCCGGCCGGCTCGATCAGGTCCCACCGGTTGCCGTACGGGTCCCCGAACACCGCCACGGTGCCGTAGGTCTCAATCCGCGGCTGTTCCAGAAAGACCACGCCGCGGGCGCGCATGGCCTCGTGATCGCGCTGAAAATCGTCGGTGTGCAGGAACAGCATGACCCGGCCGCCGGTCTGGTCGCCGATCCGGGCCCGCTGGGCATCAGTATCGGCGCGGGCCAGCAGCAGGCGGGTCCCCGGCGCGCCGGGCGGCGCCACCAGCACCCACCGCCGACCCGGGCCGAGCGCCGTATCCTCGATAAGATCGAAGCCCAGCCGGCCGACATAGAATGCGATAGCGCGGTCGTAATCGTCGACAAGCAGGGTTACGGCGGCGAGATGCTGGGGCATCGTTTAGTCCTTCCATCGGAGGGTGCGCCACTCGCCTCTTTCTTGCGAACCTTATCGGCCGCCGCCGGCCCGTCAAGCCATTGCCGTTGTGCCGCCGTTTGACTACAGACAGATCAAAAGCAGGAAACGGAGGAGCAGGAACGTGGCGCTGAACATTCCCGACGGCTACCGCGCGCTGACCGAACAGACGGCCGCCGCCTATCTGGCCGGCCTGCCGGAGGTGGCGCGGCGGCTGGGCGGCGCCCCGGCGGACTGGACCGTCGGCGAGGTCGGCGACGGCAACCTCAATCTGGTGTTCCTGGTCGACGGGCCGGCCGGCTCGGTCTGCCTGAAGCAGGCGCTGCCCTATGTCCGCCTGGTCGGCGAAGGCTGGCCCATGGAGCTCAAGCGCGCCTTTTTCGAGCATCGCTGCCTGACTGAGCACGGCCGCCATGTCGGACGCCTGATCCCGGAAGTGCATCACTACGACCCGGCCCTCTATGCCCTGGTTATGGAGCGCCTGTCGCCGCACATCATCATGCGCCGGGGCATGATCCAGGGCATCCGCTACCCGCGGTTCGCCGACGACATCTCCACCTACATGGCGCGGTCGCTGTTCTTCACCTCCGACCTGGCCATGCCGGCCGCCGACAAGAAGGCCCGGATGGCGGTGTTCTGCGGCAACACCGAGCTGTGCAAGATCACCGAGGATCTGATCTTCACCGATCCCTACCGCGTGCACGAACGCAACCGCTGGACCAGCCCGCAGCTGGACGGCATCGCGGCGGACATCCGCGCCGACGCGGCGCTGAAGGTGGCGGTCTCGCGGCTCAAGCTGATGTTCCTGAACCGGGCCGAGGCGCTGCTGCACGGCGACCTGCACACCGGATCGGTCATGATCACGCCCGACGACACCAGGATCATCGACCCGGAATTCGCCTTCTACGGCCCCATGGGGTTCGACATCGGCGCCGTGCTGGGCAATCTGCTGATCAACTATTTCTCCCAGGACGGCCACGCCACGCGGGACGATCCGCGCGCCGACTATCAGGCCTGGGTGCTGGAGACGGTGGAGGCGGTGTGGACGGGGTTCCGGGAGAAATTCCTGGCCCTGTGGCGGACCCAGGCCAAGGGCGACGCCTACCCGGTCGATCTGTTCGCCGACACCGCCGGCGCCACGGCGCTGGAGGCGGAGCGGATCGCCTATGTGGACCGGCTGCTGACCGACGCCATCGGCTTTGCCGCCGCCAAGATGATCCGCCGCATCCTGGGTCTGGCCCACAACATCGATCTGGAATGGATCGAGGATCCCGACCGCCGCGCCGCGTGCGAGACGCGCTGCCTGCGCCTGGCCCGGACCCTGATGGTCGAAACCGCCTCGTTCCCCACCATCGCGGCGGTCACCGAAGCCGCCCGAACGGTGCGGGACGACAGCCTGCGCGTGGCGTAAACGATCAGCGCTTCTTGCGCGCCGTCAGCCGGCGCGCGTTGGCCCTCACCGTGCGGTTGGCCGGCACCGACGCGGCGCGGGCCATGCGTCGCGCCAGCGCGGCCGGATCGACCGAACGCGAACCGCCCAGGCACATCGACAGCCAGGCGCGGGCCAGCACCGCCTGGGCCTCGAACGCGCCGGCCACCATCGCCGTCTGCTTTTCCGTGACCATGCGCACCGCCTCGCGCCGCCGCGCCGGGTTCGGGTCGGCCATCATCAGCCCCAGCATGGGCAGACGCCAGGCCAGCACCTGGGCCGTGGCCAGGGCCGTGCCGACGGCGGGGGGCGTGAAGGGATTGGTCATGGGGATTGGCGTCCTTGTGCATGGTGAAACCGACGGAAGCGACGGCCGCTAATGAAGAACGTTGGACGGCAGCGTTCGGCGCCGCGTCACAACGTCACTGGGTGGACCAGTAACGGCACGGTCGCAGTGCCGTGCGTCAGGACTTCGACCGGCTGCATCTATCCTTCCGGGAACTCTTCCCGGAGTTGCTTGATGATGGTCGGCAGATAGCTCTGGTCGATGTCGAACTCAAAGGAGAGCTTCGACAAAGGGATATGCTCGCCATAAAGGTCGACCCGGACCGAGATCCCGCCGAGCCGGTGCCCGGTCATGACCAACGTGAGTTTCTCATTGCTCCCTAGGGTCGCGTCGCCGACCAGCTGTTCATGTAGCCGGGAAAGCTGCTCGCAAAAACGGGCGATACCAACGAGGGAGTCGTCCCGAACCGCGCCTTCGAACGGCCCCGCCTTCACGTCGATAAGTACTGTTGTCCCCCATTCCTTCTTGGGGGACAGCCGCGTCAGACGGATCTGCGCGACGTAACCGCTGATAAGAACGCCGCGTGAGTGTTCCTGGTACATGAGCCAGAGCTTACAGCGGCCGGAGACGATCTCAAATGGTAGCGCGACGGGAGTTTCCTTACACCGTCACTGGACGGCGACGGGCCTGAGGGCGGGCGTGGCGGTGGCGGCGGGCCGGGCCGTCTCGCGCCGGCGGCCGACCGTAAGGGCGAACATCGGTGGGACGAAATAGAAGGAGACGATTGTCGACAGCAGCACGCCGCCGGCCACGGCCATGGCGAAGGGCGGCCAAAACCCGCCTCCGGCCAGGATCAGCGGCAGGAAGCCGCCGAAGGTGGTCACCGTGGTCGAGACGATGTGACGTCCGGCGCCGGCCACGACACCGGCGATGCTGTCGCGGTCGCCGGCCGCCGCCCCCGGATCCTGCTGCAGCGCCGTCAGGATGATGATCGCGGCGTTGATCGACACGCCGATGGACCCGATGACCCCGATCAGCGCCTGGATGCCGAACGGATAGCCGAACACGGCCAGGGCCAGCAGGCTGAGCCCCATCGACAGGCCGGCGACGGCGACGGTCACCAGCGACAGGCGGAAGCTGCGGAAGGTGAGGACGATGGTCACCAGGGTCAGCGTCACCACGAGACCCAGGGTGGAGGCCAGGTTGCGTACGGTCTCGGCCCTGGCGTCCGCATCGCCGCCGAATTCCAGCCGGTAGCCCGCCGGCAGGTCGAGGGGGCTTTCGGCCAGCAGCGCCCTCACCTGCCGCAGCGCCTCCTCCGGCAGAACGCCGAGCGCCACATAGCCTTGCACCAGATTGACGCGCTCGCCGTTGCGCCGGGTGACCGGGCTTTCGGACGGTATGACGGCGGCGGTGCCCAGGGCCGCCAGGGGAACGCCGGCATACCCGCCCAACGCCGTCAGCGCCGGGCCGTCGGCGGCCACCACTTCCAGCGCGCGCACGGCATCGACCGACGCCCGCGCCGCGCCGCCGACCCGGACCCGGACCGGCATTTCCTCCGTGCCCTCGATCTGGGAGCCGCCGACGGCGCCTTCCAGGGCCATGTCCAACTGGGCCGCGACCGTGCCGAGGTCGAAACCGGCCAGCCGGACCTTGTCCTCGTCCAGGCTGAAGATCAGGGTGGGGTCGCCGCCGGCCAGGGTCGCCCGCGTGTGGGTGACGCCGGAGACGCCGGCCATCAGCCCCCGCGCCCGCTCGCCCAACCGGCGCAGGGTTTCCAGGTCCGGGCCGACCAGGCGCAGCTCGACCGGCGCGCCCACCGGCGGCCCCTGCACCAGGTCGCGCACCAGGATCCGGGCGCCGGGTACGGCGGCGTCGAGCCGGCGCTGCAGGTCCGGGATGGCGGCGACGGTGGCGGCGGGCGACTCCGTGGTCACCAGCGCCTCGGCGAAGGCGGCCACGCCGTCCTGGTTCATGGTCATGTTGTAATAGAAGGACGGCGCGCTTTCGCCGATCACCCAGTGGACGTGGCGCACACCGTCGGCGGCGCGGATGATCGCCTCGGCCCGTTTGGCCTGGCGTTCCGTCTCGCCGATCGCGGCACCGCCGGGCAGACGAAGCTGGACATGGAACTGGTCGCGGTCGACGCCGGGAAAGAACTGCGCGGTCAGCGACGGAAACGCGCCGAAGCCGATCACCGGCAGGATCAGGGCGCCCAGAACGGCCAGACCGGGGAAGCGCAGCGACAAATCCAGCGACCGGCGAAAAGCGCGGACGACCGGGCGCAAGGCCACCCCGCCGCCGCGCCCCGACGTCGGGTCCGGCAACAGCCAGCCGGCCAGCGCCGGCGTGATGGTCACCGCCAGCAGCAGCGACATGATCAGCATGACGATGACGGCGATGGCGATCGATCCGACAAAGTCGCCGGCCGGCCCCGGCAGCAGGGCCATCGGCAGAAAGGCCAGGACCGTGGTCACCGTGGAAGCCAGCAGCGGCATCGCCAGGCGGCGGACCGCGTCGCCGACCGCCGTGGGACGGTCCTGGCCGGCGGCCAGCCTCTTGCGGATCTCGTCGGTCATGACGATGGCCGCGTCGACCAGCAGGCCAAGCGCCACGATCAGACCGGTCACCGACATCTGGTGGATCGAGACACCGAGGGTCTGCAGGATGGCGATGGTACCCAGCGCGGTCAGCGGGATCACCGCGGCCACCACCAGGGCCGCCCGCCAGCCCAGGCTGAAGACCAGCACGATCAGCACCAGCCCCACGCCGATGGCCATGTTGCCGGCCAGGTTCGACAGCCGGTCGGCGGTGTAGGCCCGCTGCTGGAAGATCTGCCGATGTTCCAGCCCGGCCGGCAGTGTCGCCTCGAACGCGGCGACGGCGCGGTCCACGCCTTGCGTCCAGGTATCGACCTGGCGATCGTTCTCCATCATCGCCGCCACCAGCACCGCGCGGTCGCCATCGGCATAGGCGATGCTGTCGGGTGGGTCGACCACGGCGCGGACCACGGAGGCGACGTCGGCGACGCGCAGGACACGCCCGTCGGCACCCTCGGTCAGCGGAATATCGCGCACCCGCTGCAGGCCGTCGATCTCACCGGCGATCTCGACCAGAAGATCGGACCGCCCGCCCCGCACCTGGCCGGCCCGCACCTTGGCGTCGGCGGCGGCGATGGCGGCGCTGACGGCGGCCGGGGTCAAGCCCACGGACGCCACGCGGACGGGATCGATCTCGACCCGCACTTCCTCGCGGTCGGCGCCGAACAGATCCACCTGCTTGGTGTCGGCGACCTGGCGCAGCCGGTCCTGCAGCATCTCCGCATAGCGGCGCAGGATGCCGGGAGCGACATCGGTGCCCGGCCGGGCGGTGATGGCGCTGATGGCGGTGTAGGCGCCGGTGCGGTCGTTGTCGAAGTCCGGCTCGCCGGCGCCGGCGGGAAACTCCAGCGCGGCGTCGGCCAGGGCGTCGCGGATTTCCGACCAGGCCCGCTCGATATCGGCCTCGCCGATAAAGGACGACAGCTCCACCTGGACCACGGAAATGCCGGTGCGCGAGGTCGACTCGATGGTGTCGATCTCCGGAATGGTGCGCAGCTCCTCCTCGATCGGCTCGGTCACCAGGGCCTCGACCCGCCCCGGATCGGCACCGGGATAGGCGGTGACGACGGTCGCGAACAGGTTGGTGATGGTCGGATCTTCCTGCCGGCCGATGGACACCAGGGCCGACAGGCCGAGCGCCACCAGCGTGCCGACCGCCAGCGCGAACAGGCGCCAGTCGCGGAAGAACAAGGTGGTCACGATACGGGTCCGGCCAGGGCGACGGCCTGGCCCGGCACCACCCGGTCGGGATGGCCGACGACCACCCGCGCGCCCTCGACCAGCGTGCCGCGCACGAAGGCCCGTCCGTCGGCGACCCGCAGCAGCTCCACCGCCTCCCGCGCCACGGTCGGGCCGGCGGCGCCGTCGACCACGGTCAGCACGGTCCATAGCCCGCGCTGGCCCTCGACCAGCGCGTCGAGCGGCAGCCACAGGCCGGGATCCGCCACGAAGCGGTCGACATGAAGCGCCACGACATCGCCGAAGACGGCGCCCTCGGCCGCCGCGACGTCGATCAGCAGGGTCGCCGTGCGGGTGTCGGTGGCCAGGTCCGGGCGGACCCGGACGGCACCGGCGGCGAGCGCCCGGCCGCCGGCCTCCAGCGTCACGGCGGCACCTGCCTCGATGGCCCGCGCGGCCTCGGGCGAGACGCCGACCCGGACCTGGGGCCGGTCCGTTTCAAGCAAATCGACGACCGCGCGGCCGCCGGTCACCACCGCGCCCTCGTCGACATGCCGGCCCGACACGGTGCCGGCGAACGGCGTCCGCAGCGCCGACTTGGCGATGTCGATGTCGACGGTCAGGATCGCCGCCTCCAGCGCCAGCACCCGGGATTCCAGGGCCGTGACCGCCAGCCGGGTTTCATCGAGACGCTGGGCGCTGGCATGGCCCTGGGCGGTCAGGGTGCGCTGCCGGTCCAGGGTCCGCCGCGCCAGATCCAGATCGGCGGCGACGGCCGCCTTTTCGGCCTCCAGCCGCCTGCGCTCGGCATTCAGCGGGTCCACGTCCAGCCGGGCGACGACCTGCCCCGCCGCCAGAACGTCGCCCTCGTCGGCCAGGATCTCGGTGACCAGCCCGGACCGTTCGAAGGCCAGACTGGTGCGCCGCGCCGGCTCCAGCCGCCCGACGAACCGGTCGGTGACCCGGTACCCCGGCTCCAGCCGCGCGGTCTGGGTGGCGACCGGCAGCGGCGGCGCCGCCACATCCGACCGGCCGGCATCGGCGCGGGCATGCAGCAGCACGATGCCGCCGGCCATGGAGGCGATCATCAGACCGGCAATCCCCAGCCGGACAGCGGCGGACAGAAGAAAACGGGCGGACGGGCCGGTCATGCTTGGCAACCTCTCAGTCGGGACGCACCGTGATATAGTGCATATACACGTCACTTAGACGCAGAATGGCGTTTGGCCAGGGGTCGGATCACATGGCGCTCTCCAAGGTCGCCAGATCGGCCTTGAGCTTTGGCCAGCCGTCCGTGCCCATGCGCGACAGCGCCTGTGCCTGGGCCTGGGTCCACAAGGGGTACGCGGCCTCGTAGCGCTCCCGGCCGGCCGTGGTGATGCTGACGGTCCTGACCCGGCGGGCGCCTTCCGGCGACAGGGTCACAAGGCCGTCGCGCTCCAGCGGCCGCAGGTTGCGCGACATGGTGCTGCGGTCGTGACCCATCAGGTCGGCCAGGGCCGTGATCGAGATCTTCCCGGCCAGGGACAGCGCCGTCAGGATCGAGAACTGCGTCGCCTTCAGACCGGCGGGCCGCAACGCCTCGTCATAGGCGCGGGTCAGGATCCGCGCGGCATGGCGCACGCCAAAGCAGACGCACATATCGCGGGCAAGGGCGGCATCACTCATGGGATAAAGATAGTGTCGTGCATATGCATGTCAAGGCATTGAAGGCTTCTATCCAACCTGACCGGAGAATAGATGAGCACCGCCGTCACGAGAACCGCGCCGTCAGGTCGGCCGGGTGGTCAGCCCGAGGCGTGAGGGCGCGCGGGATAGGGGAGATCGTCGGCTGCCGAGCGACCTCCCCCCTTTGCCGCGACCTGCATGTCCGGCAGCAAGATTGGGGAGACCCGCGCCGGTCAGGACCCGGCGGCCTCGGCCATCATCAGCCGGAGAGGCCGCATGTGGCGGCTGTGACGGGTCTGCGAGGCATCGAACACGCTGACCCACAGATAGACGGGGATCCCGGCGGCGATCGCGACGTCGTTCGGGCTGCCGGTATCCAGCCGGCGGCGCGTCTCCAGCGTCCACCAGCCGTCGCGCCATTCCGCGGCGGTGTGCACGTCGCCCCGGTCGCCCTCGATGGTGGCTTGACCCTTGATGAGGACGCCGGGAACGATGGCGCCGACCGGGATGGCGGCGTCGAGTTCCGGCGTGTAGTCGGCGGATTCGCCCTCGTACATCGCCCACGGGACCTGCGCGTCCGCCTCCGGGCCGGGGTTGAGCGGGCCGAGACGCCGCGCCAGGGCCGCATGGTCGGCCGGCAGGCGGAGCGGAATGACCTCGCCACGGTAGCCGCCCGGCCCCTCGTGCTTGAAGTTGTTGGCCGAGCCGATGGTGCCGGGATCCGTGACATAGCCGCCCTTGTAGCGGGCGGTGCCGGCGATCTCGGCCTCCTTGGGTTCGACGGGAGGCCCAAAGAAATCGTCGTCGAGCCCGCCGAGGGGCTGGCTGCGTACGGACTTCCACTGCCACATGTCGGCGATGGAGCCGTCGGTCGTGTAGTGCAGGCCGCGACCGGATAGGCCGCCTGGCCGGCCGGCGAGCGGCCGGGGGCCAAGATGGGTGACGCCGCCGCCGATCACGGGCTTGAGGCTGAGCAGGACGGCGAACTTGTCCTCGTAGTAGAGGTCCTCGTCCTCGATATCGTATTCCTCGTGGAGCAGCCTCCAGCCCGCGGCCGTCTTGATCAGCGGCAGATGCTTGTAACTGCGGGTGGGGTCCTGCCAGCGGAACAGGAAATAGATGTGCTCCCCGTCCTGGGCGGCGCGCACCTCGACAAGGCTCTCGCCGCCCGGAAGGTTGATCCCTTCCCGCGTCATGACCCGGGCGGGGGCCGTGGCGGTCCAGACGGCGTCTTCGGTCCTGCCGTCGAGACGCGGCGCCTCGGTCGGCGCCACGTTCGCGAGCGGCAGATCGATGTAGACGGTCGTGTCCGCCCGCAACATGCTCGCGCCGGCGGCGGCGCCGATGGCCGCCGTCGCCGCCAGGACCATCGCGGGGCGGGACAGCAGCCGGCCCTTGTGGCCGGCCCGTTCGGCCCGAGGACGCAGCATCTTGAGCAGCCAGTCGAGTCCCTGCCGCAGGCGCCGGCCCAGGGCCTGGGCCGGCGCGGCGCCGAACATGTATTGGGCCACCACATGCAGAAGCGTCATGGCGAGCACGCCCCAGGCCGACGCCAGATGCACCGACTGCAGCCACCACGAGGCCGCGCCCGTCGACGGGATCCAGTCGAAGTAGAGCAGGCCGCCGGTGACGCCCATGACCGCGATCAGCGCGAACATCACGCGATAGACGATGAGGTTGCGACGCCGCCATGTCAGCCGCCTATTGCCGCCCTGCCGGGGCCGAGGCGGGATCCGCAGGCGGCCGCCGTGCGCGCCGAACCACATATACGCCACATAGGCCAGGGCCACGCTGACCACGGCAAGCCCGGCCAGGGCGTGTATCTCGTGGACCTGGCCGTAGAGGGTGATGGGGGCGACAAAACGGCTAACGACGGAGTCCGGATCGTCCGCGGCGATCCGCAAACCCGACAAAACACTAACGGTAATCGCGACGACCGACGCCCAGTGCAGGACCACCAGCAGCACGGGGGTCGACGAACGAGATGGCATTGCATGTACTCCCAGAACAGCGTTTAAACCCAACACGACACCGAGTTCGACGAGGATGGCGGCCCGACGGACCGATCGGTGCGTCTTCCATCGATCAGCGCTTGCCGGTTCCGGGCCATCGTCCGCACGCGCCCCGCCTTGGCGGGTTCGTTCAATCCCATGCGATCGACGGAGCGGACGGGGGCGTTGGCGCGCGACGCGGCCGAGAGTCCGGGCCCAGCCCCATGGGCCAACGGCACGTACCGGTCTCCGGTTATGCGATTTGGATGTGCGGAAGACAGGCGTTCATCGCGACGTCGAAGATCGTCGCCACCCGCCGCTTCGCGGCGCCACTACCCGGCGGCCCAAGGACCCGCCGCATAAGCCACGCTCTCTCCCGTCTGTCGCGCCTTTCAGCACAAAAAAGACAATACACAACAATTACTAAGAAAACAAGAATTAACCAAAAACAAAATGACCCATCCGGCGTCACGGATGTTTCTGGACACTGTTTACCAGTTTTATTATTGATCCGACGCTGTATAGGGAACGGACGGCGGAGTAATCGTCCCGCCGAACCGGCAACGCGTTGGCGGAGCCCCGGCAGTCACAAAGGGTCGCCCCTCTCCCCGCCCCGGTCCGGAAACAGGGCGTCAAGCCCCTCGGCGGAGGCTTCGGCGATACCGCGTTCGGTGATCAGGCCGGTGACCAGCCTGGCCGGCGTCACGTCGAAGGCGTAGTTGGCGACGGGGCTGCCCTCCGGCGTGACGGTGACCGACACGACCTCGCCCGCGTCGGTGCGCCCGGCGATGCGCGAAACCTCGTCCCCGCCGCGCTGCTCGATGGGGATTTCCGCCACCCCGTCGGCGACGGTCCAGTCGATGGTCGGCGACGGCAGGGCGACATAGAACGGCACGCCGTTGTCGCGGGCGGCCAGGGCCTTCAGATAGGTGCCGATCTTGTTGGCGACGTCGCCGGTGGCGGTGGTGCGGTCGGTGCCGACGATGCACAGATCCACCATGCCGTGCTGCATCAAATGGCCGCCCACATTGTCGGCGATGACGGTGTGGGGGACGCCGTGATGCCCCAGTTCCCACGCCGTCAGCGAGGCGCCCTGGTTGCGCGGCCGCGTTTCGTCGACCCAGACATGGACCGGCAGGCCCTCGTCATGGGCCATGTAAAGGGGAGCGGTGGCGGTGCCCCAATCCACCGTCGCCAGCCAACCGGCGTTGCAGTGGGTCAGCACGTTGACCGGCTGGCCCGCCGGTTTGGCGGCGGCGGCGCGGCGCAGGATCTCCAGCCCGTGGCGGCCGATGCCGCGGTTTATGGCCACATCCTCGTCGCACAGGTCGGCGGCCACGGTCCACGCCGCGTCGGCGCGATCGTCCCGTGGACGGTTGCGCAAGCGCCCGCGTATCCGGTCCAGCGCCCAGCGCAGATTGATCGCCGTCGGGCGGGTCGCCGCCAAACGCTCGTAAGCCCTGTCGATGGCCTCGTCCGAGGCATCGTCGCGCACCGCCAGGGCCATCCCATAGGCGGCGGTGGCGCCGATCAGCGGCGCGCCGCGCACCTGCATGTCCTCGATGGCCCGCGCGGCATCCTCGACCGTGACCAGGCGCACCGTTTCGAACCGGTGCGGCAGAACGGTCTGGTCGATGATCCCGACCCATTGCCGCCCGGCATCGGGCCAGATGGTGCGATGGGCAACCCCGTCAATTTTCATGCTTCGACCCTCGATCCGCCGCGCCAGTTGGGGCGATTACTCATATATATGACAAAAGAATGTGAAGACAGGAGCCTTGACACGCCTACCGTGTAACGGACAATGCTCACAACTGTCCGGCGTGCCCCTCTCATCATGGCGCGATCGGACGCCGAACAATCGGTTGCCCGCCGAAAGGGTGGCCTGTCTTACAGTGAGGAGACCGATCCCCATGGCGCGTTCCCGTGACCCTTCCACCGCCCTTGCGGCCGTTCTTGCCGCGAGCCTCTTGTACGGCGCCCCAGCGCTGGCCGGAACGCTGGTCGTCAACGCCAACACCTCCGACCCGGCGCCCAAGGCGGCGTGGGACAAGGTGGTGGCCGACTTCCAGGCCGAATATCCGGATATCGAGGTCCAGTTCAACGTTTTCGACCATGAAAGCTACAAGACGGCGATCCGCAACTGGCTGACGTCGGAAGCGCCGGACGTGGTGTTCTGGTTCGCGGGCGAGCGCATGAAGGCCTTTGTCGACCGCGGCCTTTTGGAAGATGTCAGCGATATCTGGGAAGAACACGACCTGACCACCGCCATGGCGTCGGCCACCTCGGCGATGACCATCGACGACGCCCAGTGGGGCGTGCCCTACACCTATTACCAATGGGGCATGTATTACCGCACCGACCTGTTCGAGCAGGCCGGCATCGGGGTGCCCGAGACGTTCGACGACCTGCTGGCCGCCTGTGGGGCGCTGCGGGCCGAGGGCATCGCGCCGGTAACCATCGGCACCAAGTTCCTGTGGACCGCCGCCGGCTGGTTCGATTACCTCAATCTGCGGACCAACGGCCTGGATTTCCACATGGAGCTGATGGCCGGCGATGTGCCTTATACCGACCCGCGCGTGGTGGCGGTGTTCGACAACTGGAAAAAGCTGATCGACGCCGACTGCTTTATCGAGAACCACGCCGCCTATAGCTGGCAGGACGCCCAGCCCTTCCTTTATCAGGGGCAGGCGGCGATGTATCTGATCGGCAATTTCATCACGCCGAACTTTCCGGACGACGTCGCCGACAAGATCGGGTTCTTCCAGTTCCCGGTCATCGACAGCGCCATCGGCATGTATGAGGACGCGCCCATCGACACCATTCACATCCCGGCCCGCGCCAGCAACAAGGAAGACGCGCGGACGTTCCTGTCCTTTGTCGCCCGGCCGGAGGTGCAGCGCGATTTGAACATCGGCATGCTTCAACTGCCGCCCCATCGCGATGCCGGCGTTGCCGACGACCGGTTTCTGCAGGCCGGGTACACCATGCTCAACGACGCCGATGGCATCGCCCAGTTCTTCGACCGCGATACCGATCCGGAAATGGCCCGCGCCGGCATGGAAGGGTTCCAGGAATTCATGGTCAAGCCCGACCGGCAGGACCAGATCCTCACGCAACTCGACCGTGCGAGGGAGCGCATTCTGAAACGGGGCAACTGACATGACCGGCTCCGGCACCAGCCTGGCCCCCGCGGTGGGGCCGGGCGGCGCCGCGGTCGCCCCATGGCGGGCCTATCTCCGCCGCACCCAGATGAGCTGGACGCCCTGGCTGTTTCTGGCGCCGGCGATGATCATGTTCTCGATCTACGTGGTCTATCCCATCCTGCAAAGCATTTGGATCAGCTTTCACATCTGGGATGGCATCGGCGAGAAGACATTCGTGGGGTTCGACAATTACGTCGAGTTGATCACCGACGACCCGGATTTCTGGATCGCCATCCGCAACAACGTGATGTGGCTGGCGCTGTTTATGCTGGCGCCGGTCTTCGGGCTGGCGCTGGCGTTGTTTCTCAACCAGAAAGTGGCCGGCATCCGCCTGGCCAAATCCCTGTTCTTCTTCCCCTTCGTCATCAGCCAGGTGGTCATCGGGCTGGTCTTCAGCTGGTTCTACGACCCTTTCAACGGCCTGCTGAACGCGGTGCTGGGGCTGGTCGCGGTGGAACCGGTATCGCTGCTGTCCCACGAGTTCTGGGTGACCCCGGCGATCATCGCCGCCGGGCTGTGGCCGCAAACCGCCTATTGCATGATCCTGTACCTGACCGGCCTCAACAACATCAACCACGAGCAGATCGAGGCGGCCCGCGTCGAAGGGGCCAGAGGCTGGGTGATGCTGTTCCACATCATCCTGCCGCAGCTGCGCCCCGCGACCTTCCTGGCCATCGTCATCACCGTCATCGGCGCCCTGCGCAGCTTCGATCTGGTGGCCATCATGACGGCCGGCGGGCCGTACGGCAGTTCCACCGTGCTGGCCTACAAGATGTACGAAGAGGCGCTGTTCAACTACCGCATGGGGTATGGCGCGTCGGTGGCCGTGGTGCTGTTCCTGATCATGGCCGTCTACATCACCTATTTCCTGACCCGCATGCTGCGCGCGGAACGTTAGGGGAAGACCGGCCCATGTTCCCGACTCCCATCGAAAAACGCTCCGCCCCGGCCCAAATGGGCTACCGCGTCGCCCTGTGGGTCTCATTGTTCATCTGGCTGCTGCCGCTCATGGCCGTGGCGCTGACCAGCATCCGCAGCCTGGAGGACCTCAATCTCGGCAACTATTGGGGCTGGCCCAGCGACTTCTTGCTGATCCAGAATTATAGCGAGGTGTTCCAGCGCACGCCGATGGGCCTCTACCTGCTCAACTCCGTGCTGATCACGATCCCGACCGTGGTCGGATCGATCGCGTTGGCCACCATGGCCGGGTTCGCGCTGGCGCAATACCGGTTCAAGCTGAACATCCTGGTCTTCGCCATGTTCATCGCCGGCAACTTCATCCCCTTCCAGATCCTCATGATCCCGGTGCGGGAGCTAACCATCGCGATGGGCATGTATGACACGCTGGGCGGTCTGATCATGTTCCACATCGCCTTTCAGACCGGGTTCTGCGTGCTGTTCATGCGCAACTTCATCAAGCAGCTTCCCTTCGAGCTGATCGAGGCGGCGCGCATGGAAGGGGCGACGGAGATCGAAATCTTCCGCCATGTGGTCCTGCCCCTGGTGCGGCCGGCGATCGCCGCCCTGGCGGTGCTGATCTTCACCTTTATCTGGAACGACTATTTCTGGGCCCTGGTGCTGGTGCAAAGCGACACCTCGCAGCCCATCACCGCCGGCATCCAGTCGCTACGCGGCCAATGGACGGGGTCGTGGCAACTTATCTCGGCCGGGTCGATTGTCGCCGCCCTACCGCCGGTGGTCATGTTCTTCCTGATGCAGAAGCATTTCATCGCCGGTCTGACCCTGGGCGCCTCCAAGGGCTGACAAGCCGGCGCCGTGTCCACGCCGCCACTGGCGCTTCCCATCGGGTCGGTGGTAAGAGGCGGCCTGGAGCACCGCCTCTTTTGCATCGACGCAGACCATGCCCAACCGTCACACAGGCCCGGACCGGCTGATCCGTCTCGACGGACCGCACTCCACCTTTGTGGTGGACGCGCGTGGCGATGGCGTGCCGCGATGCGCCTATTGGGGCTCGTCCCTGCCGGCCGATACCGACCTCGAGACATTTTGCGACGCACAGGCCCGGCCGGTGCCGCGCAACGCGCTGGACGCCGACACGCCGCCGACGCTGGTCCCGTTGGCGGGGTTCGACCGGCTGGGCGCGCCGGCTCTTTCGGGATCGTGCGCCGACGGACGGTCGGTCACCGCCCTGGTCCTGACCCATCTGACGCGGGAGGCAGACGGCGTCGTTCTCGCGCTCGACGACGCGGCGGCGGGCCTGGGGCTGGAGGTCCATGTCGCCATCGATCCGCAGACCGGCGTGCTGTCGCTCCGCAGCGCGCTGCACAATCGCGGGCCCCACCCCTACCGGCTCGACTGGCTGGCCGCCGGGACGTTGCCGCTGCCGCTGGACGCCGCCGAGGCCCTGGTCTTCGACGGTCAATGGAACCGCGAGTTCCACGAGCGCCGCATCGTTCTGGGCCAGGGCATCGCCGGGCGCGAAAACCGGCGGGGCCGCACCTCCCACGATGCGTTTCCCGGACTGATCGCCGGGCAGGCCGGCTTTGGCGAAACGCGGGGCGCGGTCTACGGCTTTCATCTGGGCTGGAGCGGCAACCACCGGCTGGCGGTGGAGACCGATGTCGAAGGCGCGCGCCTGGTGCAGGCCGGAGAGCTGCCGATGCCCGGCGAGATCGTTCTGGAGAGCGACGAGCGCTACGATACGCCGATCCTGTATGCCGCATTCTCCGAGCATGGCCTCAACGGCCTGTCCGACGCTTTTCACCGCTTCGTCCGGCGCCGCGTGCTGGTCTGGCCGAACGGCGTCATGGCCCCCCGCCCGGTCACCTTCAACAGTTGGGAGGCGGTCTATTTTCATCACGATCTGAAGACGTTGTCGGATCTTGCCGATGTCGCGGCGGAGGTTGGGGCGGAACGGTTCGTCCTGGACGACGGCTGGTTCGGCGACCGCGACGACGATACCTCGTCGCTCGGCGACTGGACGCCCGATCACCGCAAATGGCCCGACGGGCTGACGCCGCTGATCGACCATGTGCGCGGCCTGGGGATGAGCTTCGGTCTGTGGGTCGAGCCGGAGATGGTCAACCCGGACAGCGACCTCTACCGCGCCCATCCGGATTGGGCGCTGCACGCCGACCCGTTGCCGCGACCGACCGGCCGGCATCAGCTTGTGCTCGACCTCACCAACCCGGAGGCGTTCGCCCACATCCACGTCGCCCTCGACGCGCTGCTGCAGCACAACCGGATCGACTATCTGAAGTGGGACATGAACCGCGACCTGGCCCCGGGAACGGTGTCGGGCCGGGCGGCGGTGGGGCGGCAGACGCGGGCCGTCTACGCCCTGATCGACCGGCTGCGCGCCGATCATCCCCATGTCGAGATCGAAAGCTGTTCGTCGGGCGGCGCCAGGGCCGATCTCGGCATCCTCAGCCGCACCCATCGCATCTGGCCCAGCGACTGCAACGACGCGCTGGAACGCCAGACGATCCAGCGCGGTTTCTCCCGCTTCTTTCCGCCGGAACTGATGGGCGCCCATGTCGGCCCGCCGCAGAGTCACACGACGGGCCGCCGCCTGACCCTCGCCTTCCGGGCCACCACCGCGCTGTTCGGCCACATGGGCATGGAGCTGGACCTGCGAACGCTGGACCGGGCGCACCGGACGGAGCTGACCGGGTTTATCACGCTCCACAAGCGGTTCCGGGATCTTCTTCACAGCGGACAAAGGGTCTACGCCGACGATCCGGACGAGAGCCGCCTGACCTATGGCACGGTGCGGCCCGACGCCGGCGAAGGCCTGTTCTGCATCGCGCAGTTGACGACCAGCGCCTGGCGCACCCCGCCGACGGTGCGGCTGCCCGGGCTCGACCCCGCCCGCACCTACCGGCTGACCCTGCCGGCGCCCCCGCCGCTGGGGTGCCCGATCGGCACGCCGATGCACGCCGCGCTGGCGGAGGATGGCGGCGTCGTACTGCCCGGCGCGCTGCTGACGCGATCGGGGTTTCAGCCGCCGCCGCTGTGGCCGGCCTCGGCACTGGTGATGCACGCGGTCGCGACCGATGCGGCCTGAATGAACACGCGGCCCGCATGACGGAGATCCTCGTCTTCGGCAACATCAACGCCGACCGGGTGATCAGGCTGGATCAGGGGATCGGCCCCGGGCGGGAGCTCAGCGGCGTCGATCTGGGCCTGCGTCTGGGGGGCGCGGCCGCCAATGCCGGCAGCGCCCTGGCCGTCGCCGGCAACCGGGTGCGCCTGATCGGCTTTGTCGGGTCAGACGTCATCGGCGATGCCCTTTTGCGGCAGATCGAGGCCTGCCCCTGGAATTGGGACAGCGGCGCCGTCGGCCGCATGCACGGCGACACGCCATCGTGCCTGATCCTGATAGACCCGACCGGCGAGCGCACCATCGTCAGCCTGGGCCATACCCGGTCGGGCCCGACTTGGCCTGACGTCGCCGTACATGGCGCGGCCTGCGCCTATGTCGGCTCGCGCTGGCCGCTGTCCCAAGACGTCATCGCGCGTCTTCTGGCGGCCGAAATCCCGATCGTCTGCCAGTTCAAGGGCGCCGACACCATCGGCGCGGCGTCGATCATCGTCGCATCGCGGGATCACTTCTCCGGTCCGGACTCGGACGACCCCTGGGCGGCCCTGCGCGACCGGGGTTTCGCGCCGGGCTGGCTGGTGGTCACCCAGGGCACCGATGGCGCCTTCGCCACCGACGGCAAGACGCGGCTTCACGTTCCGGCCGAGACCGCGACCGTGGTGGATGCCACCGGCGCCGGCGATGCCTTTGCCGCCGGCCTGGTGCACGGCACGGCGCGGCGGTGGCCGATGGAGGCGTGCCTGGCGCTGGCGGCGCGGTGGGGGGCGCTTGCCGTCGCGCATTCGGGATCGACCTTCCCGCCCGCCGAAGACGCCGGCAAGACGGATGGCGCGCCCGCCGTCGCGCGCTATCCCGACACCGACCGGGTGACGCGCAGCTGAGGCGAACCCCGTGCCTATTCATCCCCTTCCAACGCGGCGTGGCGGCCGGGCCAGTCGGGGGAGGCGATTTCCAGCAGCAGCTTGTTCAGGACCGCGTCGGCGAAACTGGTCTCGTCGTCGGCGACCATGACAAAGGCGCCCGCGCCGCCGATGACGTCGCGCCGGAAATGCTCGTCCAGGGGCATGCCGGTCGGGGTCGACCCGCCGCTGCCGCCGCGGTTCTTGATGGCCAGCCCGTTGATGGTCATGCCGTCCATCACCGTTCGGTCGCGCACCGCGTGGATCGGCAGACCGCCATACTGGCCGGAATCGGCCGACACGTCGATGACCGCCCGGGTGCCGTCGATATCGTTGGCGCGGATCATCTCGGCGGCATAGTGGATGGCGTTGCTGATCGAATTCCAGCCCGTCGCCTGGCGGGGCCGCGTGATCAGCGCGTCGGCGAACGCCGCCGCCGAGGCGGCGTCTTCGACGATGGTCCAGTCGACGATGGTGTGCTGAGACTGGGCGCTGCCCCATTCGACATAGGCCACCGCGATGCGGCCCAGAAAACCCGATTGAATGGCATCCAGCACGCGCGGATCGGAAATGGCGGCGGCGTAGCCTTCCCGCTGCAGCCGCATCTCCTCCTCGGTGATCGATCCCGACCCGTCGGCGGCCAGCACCAGCTCGACATCGACCGCCTGCTGCGCCCAGGCGGGGCCGGACAGAAATACGACCGCAAGCAGGGTGACCAGGCGTCGCATGGAGCGTCTCCCTTCCATGAGTTCACGTCCCAGCCATCGCCCGAAGCCGCCGGCAAGGTCCATTGGTACAAGGGAGATGGGGCAGAGACCGTGCGCAGGCAAGCCCGTGCGTGCCCGTTTCCGGGCTCCCCTATTCCCGCCAGATCGACACGCCCTGGGGTGGCAGGCGGCGGTCGCCCAGCACGAAGCCGGCGCCGGCGGGGGCCGGCACGTCGACCGTCTCCGGCGACCGGTTGAAGGCAAAGCGCAAGGCCCCCCGCCGGCGGAGGCGCACGCCCTCGGGCAGCGGCGTCAGGGCCAGGTCCGCGCGTTCGGCGACCGTGGCGACAACCGCGTCCAGCAGCGCCTCGTCGGGCCAGCAGGCCAGGTAGTAGCGGTTGTCGGCGGCGACCAGGGCCGGCGACCCGTCCTCGAACCGGGCCAGGGCCTCGCTCTCGGTTTCCAGCCGCTCAACCCAGCGGGTTGCGGCGAACCGGCTATTGCCCCAGGTCACGGCCCGTTCCAGACCGGGCCGCAGGCTTTCCACCCGCGTCACCGTCAGCGGCAGCAGCGAGCGCAGAGGTCCCGGCGGCAGGGCGTCGGGGATCTGGAAGCTCTCGGTCTTGGATCCGGTGCGCGGGCCGAACAGGGTGGGACCGGTGAAGGCGCGCAAGGCCGCCAGCGTCTTGGGCCGGATCAGCGGCAGGCTGGGAGCGACGGCCATGGCGTAGCCGTCCAGCGGCTGGCCCGGCCGCACGATATCGACATCGAGACCCTGCCGGCGCAGCGCCCCGTACCAGTCATAGGCCAGCGTCAGATAGGAGAAGTCCGCGCCCTGGGGCTGGATGTCCAGGATCCACGCCGCCTCGTAGTCGAAGATCAGGGCCACCGGCGCCGGCACGGTGTCCGGCAGCGTCAGCCCGTCCAGCTCCCGTGCCACCTGGGCCGCTTCCTCGCCGCCGGTATCGAGCGTATTGTCGGGCCGGTTGAGCCCGGCATGCATCTGTTCCTGCGCGAAAGGCGCCTGACGCCAGCGGAAATAGGACACGGTTTCGGCCCCGTGGGCCAGCGCCTCCCAGGTCCATTGCCGCACCATGCCGGGTGCCGGCGCCGGGTTCCAGGCGGCCCAGTTGACCGGCCCCGGCTGCTGTTCCATCACCCAGAACCGGCCGCACCCGACACCGCGATAGAGGTCGTGATGAAAGGCCGCGATATCGGGATGGCCGGTGGTTGCGTATCGACGGGCCACCGCCGCGTCGAAGCCGAACGTGTCGGTGAACCCCAGCGGGTAGCTGTCCCAGCTGGCCAGGTCCAGGCTTTCGGCCACCGCGAAATGGTCGAAGTCCAGAAACCGGCCCATGAAATTGTGGGTCACCCAGCGCCCCGGCGACAGCCGCCGGATGATGTCCACCTGGGCCCGGTTGAAACGATCGACCATGGCGGAGGAATAGCGCCGGAAGTCGAGCCGGTGGGCCGGGCTGGCCTCCGTCACCGTCATCTGGGGCAGGTCGATTTCCGTCCAGTCGCCATACTCCATGCTCCAAAAGCCGTTGCCCCACGCCGCGTTGAGGGCGGCGATATCGCCATAGCGGCGGGTCAGCCAACCGCGAAACCCCTGCAGCGCGGCCTCCGAATAGCTGAGAACGGTATCGTGGCAGCCGTATTCGTTGTCGGTCTGCCAGCCGGCGACGGCATCGTGAGTGCCGTAGCGCTGCGCGACCCGTTCGGTGATGCGGGCGCTTTCGGCCCGGAATGTCGGGCTGGAAAAGCAATAGTGCCGGCGCGAACCGAACCGGCGCGGCCGCCCCTGCGCATCCACCGGCAGAATGTCGGGATGGCGGTCCACCAGCCATTTGGGCGGCGTCGCCGTCGGCGTGCACATGACGATCTTCAGCCCGGCATGTGCCAGGGTCTCCACCGCGCGGTCCAGCCATGCCCAGTCGAACCGGTCGGGTTCGGGTTCGATCCGGCCCCAGGCGAACTCCGCGATGCGAACGTGGCGGATGCCCAGATCGGCCATCCGCCGCGCATCGTCGGCCCACATTTCTTCGGGCCAGTGCTCGGGATAGTAGCATACGGCAAGCATGGGTTCGGCTCCCTGGGATCGCGGCCTGGACGCTCCGACGGCGCCAAGCCCTATCTGTCGCTCCTATCTCGCAAATTCCAACGGTCCGGGGAAATAATTCCTGTCGGAATATTTCGGCTTCGAGGCGGTCTCTGCATTCAAGGCGTATTTGTTTCAAACCGGTGCCGTGAGTTCAGATGAGAGATGTGTTCCGCGACGTGAGAAGACTGGCCTTGAGCGCGACGCTGCCCCTTTGCCTGGCTTTTGCGACATCCGGCGCCGGTGCCCAGGACGCCGACGACCAGCCGTCGCCGGATGTCTTCCTCGACAAGCCGGTCTGGGGCGCGGAAAGCGAGAATATCGGTACCGTGACCGACGTCATCGTCGATCGTCGAACCGAGGAACCGGTGCAGGTCATCGTCGCCCGCCGCAGCTTTCTTGGCCTTGGGGGCAAGGAGGTCAGCTTGAATTGGGGCGAGGTCACCTATGACCCCGACGCACGGATCGTCAACGCCCCCGGTTTGACGCGGGACGATCTGGCCGACCGGCAAGAAGCCGTGGAGACGGATGAAGGGCCCATGGTCTCCCTAAGGCAAGCCCAGGCGGACGGGGACCTGTAGCCATGCCGAGTCCCAGCCGCATCGTCGACGGTCCACGGCGCTGGGAGTCGCGATCGCCCGACACGTCGATTATTTGGAATAAACTCGCCGGGGCCACGGTCTCTGTTAGGATGGGCCAAGGTGACTCCGGATCCCGTGACAGGCACGGTCAAAACGATCCGGAACCGGGGCCGCCTGACCAAGGAATGGGGAGCAGTACCGCTGGTGGACACCTTCGAGGATGCGCTTTCGGGGCAGGTTCGTGCCTTGAGGCGATACGCAATGGCGCTGGTCGGCGACCCGACCCAAGCCGACGATCTGGTGCAGGAAAGCCTGGCGCGCGCCATCGCGCGATCGAGTTCCTGGCACAGTATTCGCAATATGCGCGCATACCTCTTTACGATTCTTCACAATTTACGGGCCGATCAGCTCAAGAAGAAGTACCGCGAAGGGGAACAGGTCTCGATCGACGACCTTTCCAACCAGCTTTCTCAACCCCCGACCCAGCTGGCGAGGTTGGAAAATCGCGAACTGGTCGAGGCCCTGGGAAAACTGCCCGAGCAACAGCGCGAAGTGCTGTTGCTCGTTGGGCTGGAAGGGCTGAGCTACAAGGAGACCGCGGACGTTCTGGCGGTCCCGATCGGAACGGTCATGTCACGGATCAGCCGGGGGCGCGAAGCATTGCGTCACCTGATGGCCGGCGAAACGAGCAAAAGGTTGCGTAGGGTGAAATGAAGAGCGTTGCTTCCATCCAATCCGGTGACATCACCGACGACATGATCCATGCCTATGTCGACGGCGCGCTGGATTTTGGCGACCGGCGTCGGGTCGAGGCGCATCTTGCCGCGCATCCCGAGGACGCGGCTCGGGTCAGGGCCTATAGGGCACAGATCCAAGGGCTGCACGATGTGTTCGACCGCTATCTGGCGGACGACCTGCCGGAGCGCACGGAGACGTTGGAAGACCAGTTGAGGCAATCGGTCGGGCGCCGGACTTGGCGCGGCCGCTCGGGTGTGGGGCTGGTCGCCGCGTCGTTGGCGGCGGCGGTCGCCGGGGTGGTCTGGGTCGGCATCGGTCCCTTGTCTTCCAATGATTGGTCCACGGACGAGGTCGCGCTTCTCGACACATTGCCGGTCACCGTGGCCGACCCGTCCACGCCTCTTGTGGCCGTACCGGGAGCGATGGATGTGGGCGACCCGGTGGCTGCGGCTCATCTGCGCCTGGCCGGGGATCTGGCGCCCATGGACAGGCTGTTGAAGCCGGGTGCCGATATCTTCACGTCGCTGCCGTCGAACCTTGCCCTGTCATCGCTTCAACCTCCGGACCTTACGGAGTACGGGTTCGACCTGATCGGCGGGCGCATCCTGTCGGTACCCGGCGGACCGACCGCCCAGCTTCTCTACGAGGACGTCGACGGCGCCTGGATGGCCTTGTATGTGAGCACCGCCAGCGAGCCCAGCGATACGGCGTTCCTGGCCATGCAGGCCGGCGGACGGTCGGTGCTGTTTTGGCAGCGCGACGGACTGCTCTACAGCCTGATCGGCCGCGTCGCACACGACGACTTGACCACCATCGCGGGATCGATCGGCCCGGCGGGAACCATGGCCACGGCGGTACCCGGCGATGCTTCTGGAACGTTGGACGGGGGCAGCGCACCGGCGGTGCCGCTGGCGGGCCCCGATGCGGGCGGAGCGACCGCTCCAGCAGTGCCGATCCCGGCATCGGGCGGGGCATCAGCGCCCGGTTCAACCGGCGGTGAGCCCGTCGATGCGAAGCCGCCGGCGGCCGGTGGTGCGTCGCCGGCGAATACGCCGGCAGCTCCGGTCATCGCGCCCTCCCCGGTCGGCTATCGGCTTTTGGGCCCAGCCCCTCGGAGCCTTGCATAAGCCAGTCCAAGGCGTCGGCTGTCCTAGGCTGAATCGACATTCAGGATTCAAAATTGGGCTGATGTGTGATTCATGGATCTCCAGATTCCTCGGTCTGGAGGTTGATGGATGGCCAAGCGGTATGAACTGACGC
>JBQLZQ010000074.1:0-25800 GCA_052168355.1 Inquilinaceae bacterium | reverse complement strand
CCCTCGCATCGTCTAGCGAATTCTCGGACAGGCTCCTAGAGCAGGATCGCCTTGGTTGGAATCGCTTCGGCGATCCCACCAATGACGATCGCGCTCTAGGTACCGCCGATTTCTCGCGGCCTACTTTTTGCGGAAAGTGTCCAGGGTGACGACTTTCGATCCATCCTTGGCCGGGCCGTCGGTGTCCGGCGTCTCCGGATCCTCCGGCTCGATGGCGTCGTCCGGCCCGTCGTCCCCGGTCTCGTCCGGTCCGCCCATCGGCTGAAACTGAAGCGCGAAGTTCACGGACGGATCGGCGAATGTGGTGATCGCCGCCAGCGGGATCTCCAGCCGCTCGTTCTTGTTGTTGAAGCTGAGCGTGACGCTGAACAATTCGTCCGACAGCTCCAGCCCGAAAAACTGATGTTGGAGCACGATGGTCATTTCGTCGGGGTATTGCTCACGCAGGTAAGATGGGATCGTCACCCCGTCATGACCGGTGTCGAACGTGATGTAGAAATGGTGGTTGCCCGGCAGCCCCGATTTGACGATGTGGGAAAGCGCCTGGTGAACAACGCCACGCAGGGCCCGCTCGACCATGCGATCGTATCTCAGGGCGTCATCGGTCATATTTTATACATTAGCCACGCATCGCCCGGATGGGAAGGTCTGGCCGTAATTATTCCATGGACAACGTCGGCGGCGCCCGGAACGTTGCGTGGCCCGTCGAGCCCGTCGCGAGGGGCACGGACGAGAAGCAGCGCGGACCATGACGGGGGCGCAAAAATAAAGTGGGGCGCTTCTGTTGCCAGGTGCGCCCCGAACCCCGCCTAACCGTGTGACCGGCCAGGACTTAATTTGGCTTGCCAGCTGCTGTTAAGCGGCGAGGCGCGCCTCACTGTAGTTGTCGTTGGCAACTATCAGAATGGCCCGATAACGGTGGTACCATACCGAGCAAAAACCATACCGTTCACCAGCCGTCGATCCTATTTCGCCCCCATGGATCAGGCTCAGGCCCTGCTCTGGGCGGGCTTTGGCCTCGCCTCGATGATCATGCCTGGGCCTCATGGTGGAGGCGCCGAAGTACTGCCCTTCGGGTCCGGACAAGCTATTGAGCATGGCGTTTATCGCCATAGTCGGTTTCCCGACACCCCCAATATAGTCGTTCCGGGAGCGTGATGGAAGGGGCAGGCCGGGCCTAATTCACATCGGGTCTTTGCGTTGCCCTGTAGGCGCTGAGGGGGTCTTCCACGGCCACGCCATCGATCGTCGCTCTGGTCAATCGACATCCCGCGATCTCCAGGCCCGACAGCTTCGCACTTCGGATTTTGGAACCCGACAGATCGGCGTCGCTCGCTGTCTCCGACACAGCGTCGGAAAGAGCGACCATGGCCAGGGGCCGGGCGTGGCGCTAGACTGCCGGGATTCGACCGCCCGCCCCAACATCAAGAATCCCATCATGCCGATAACCGCCGAGCAGCGCAGCGAAATCGACCAGCTTCGGGCCGCCACCCGGCCGACGCTGCGGCCGACCGTCGAGGCGCTGGAGGAGATCCTGTTCGAACCGCTGCCTGTCCTGGATCATGGGTTCGTGCGGGTGATCGATTACATGGGCGACGATGCCGCGGTGGTGCAGGCCGCGCGCGTGTCCTATGGGAAGGGCACGAAGAAGGTGCTCGAGGATCGCGGGCTGATCCGCTATCTCATGCGGCACTGGCACTCGACGCCGTTCGAGATGTGCGAGATCAAGTATCACATCAAGCTGCCGATCTTCGTCGCCCGCCAGTGGATCCGCCACCGCACCGCCAACGTGAACGAATACTCGGCGCGCTATTCGATCCTGGACGGGGAATTCTATCTGCCTCGGCCCGAACACCTCGCGGCCCAGTCGGCCGCCAACCGACAGGGGCGGGGAACCGTACTGCCGCCGGACCGGGCGGCGGAGGTGCTGGGGCTGCTGCGCGACGATGCCGCCCGCAACGCCGATCACTATCGCCGGATGCTGAACGAGGATGGCGACGACGATGCGCCGGGCCTGGCGCGCGAACTGGCGCGCATGAACCTGACGCTCAACACCTATACCCAATGGTACTGGAAGATCGACCTGCACAATCTCATGCATTTCCTGCGGTTGCGGGCCGATCCGCACGCGCAATATGAGATCCGGGTCTATGCCGACATCATGCTGGATACGCTCCGGCGTTGGGTACCGCTGTCCTATGAGGCGTTCGCCGAATACCGGCTGGGTGGAGCCGCCCTGTCTGCCACCGGTCTGGCCATCGTCAAACGGATGCTGAACGGCGAGACGGTAACGCAGGAGGACAGCGGCCTGGCCAAGCGCGAGTGGCGGGAACTGATGGACGTTCTCGATGCGGAGAAAACGGTCCCATAGCCCCGATCAGGGAAAATCCACCCGGTCGTTGAGGCAGGTGTTGTGACCCCAATATTCGCGGACCTGACCGTTGGCGTCCACCACCCGGATATCGAAGAAACACTCCGTCCCGAATTCGCTCAACGACACCGTTGCCTCCTGCCCCGGGGCGATATCCTGCGATCCAAGCCGGTCGCTGCCCCAGAATTGACGGTACTGGACGGACACATAAACCTCTTCGATGTTGGCGTTGCCGTGGTTGCGAATGGCAAAGTCCTGGGGTTGGGCAACGGCCGGAAAGCCGATGCCGATCAATAATAAAACAGCGGATGCTAACGCACCCCGATAACGACGCATCCCAAAATATTCCTTCGCAATGCCCGCGAGCCGCAATGGCCGGTCCGGCCGCTCGTGGTCTGATTCGACCGACAATATCCTATAGGATTGGGACTATTTCGGGGCCGAGGCGGGGCGTGTCGGTCGCGCCTGGCCGTCGGGAAGGCGATTACTGAACCACGATCTTGGGCGCGGCGCGCCTGCCCGTGGTTAACGCGTCCAGCCGTTGGGCAACCGCCTCTGCGATGCCGCGATAGATGGCGGCGTGGGGGCCGTCGGGCTGGGACACCACGATCGGCGTACCGGCGTCCGATGTTTCCCGTATGGCCAGTTCCAGCGGAACCTCCCCCAGGAACGGGCTGCCCAGCCGCTCCGCTTCCAGGCGGGCGCCGCCATGACCGAAGATATCGGTGCGTTCGCCGCATTTCGGGCACTGGAAAAAGGACATATTCTCGACGATCCCCAGCACCGGCACGTCGACCTTGCGGAACATGTTCAGCCCCTTGCGGGCATCCAGAAGGGCGATGTCCTGGGGCGTCGACACGATCACCGCGCCGGCCAGCGGCACCTGCTGGGCCATGGTGAGCTGGGCGTCCCCGGTGCCCGGCGGCATGTCCACCACCAAGATATCCAAGGTGCCCCAGTTGACGTCGCGCAGCATTTGCGACAGGGCGCTCTGGACCATCGGGCCGCGCCAGATCATCGGCGTTTCCTCGTCGATCAGGAACCCGATCGACATGACCTTGAGCCCGTGCCTGACCATCGGATCCAGGGTCTTGCCGTCCGGCGACGCCGGCTTGCCCTTGATACCCAACATCCGCGGCAGGGACGGGCCATAGATGTCGGCGTCGAGCAGACCGACCGCGCGACCGGCCGCCGCCAGCCCCAGGGCCAAATTGACCGCGGTGGTGGATTTACCGACCCCACCCTTGCCCGAGGCCACGGCGATGATCGCGCCGACGCCTTCCACCGCCTGCTTGCGGCCAGCCGGTCCGGCCGGAGCCGAGGACGGGGCCGGACGGGTCGGCTGGCGCGGCGGTTCGTCGCGGTGCGCGGTCAGGATGGCCGTGACCGACAGGACGCCGGGTACCCCGGTCACGGCGCGCTCGGCCTCCTGCCGCACCGGCTCGAACGCCTCGGCCTGGGCCGGATCCACCTCGATGGAGAAAAGGACGTGGCCATCGCGCACCGTCATGCCCGAGATCATGGAGCCGCTGACAAGGCTGCCCGACCCATCGGGAAGGGAAACCCGCGCCAAGGCTTCCAGAACCTGCTCATTGCCGACATCCGCCATGGTTGACAACTCCCGTCCATCCCCAATATTTGCGGTGGACTCTCGTGCACCACACCACATAAGGCCACGATATAATATGCGATCGGTTGTGCCGAAAGAGGGGTGGACACCCCAATGAGGAAAGGCCTACAGACAGTGCCGTACAAGCAGAATATCAAGATAGGGGTGCTTCGCTGATGCCATGGAACAACCAGGGCGGCGGAGGCGGCGGGGGTCCGTGGGGATCACCCGGAAACAGTGGCGGCCAATCTCCGTGGGGACGCGGCGGCGGGGGACCCACCCCGCCCGATCTTGAGGACATGCTGCGGCGTGGGCAGGATCGGTTCCGCCGGTTCGTGCCCGGCGGTTTTGGGGGCAGCCGGGGGCTGATCCTGATCGGTCTGGTCATCCTGGTGATCTGGCTGCTGTCGGGCATCTACCGGGTCCAGCCCGATGAGGAAGGCGTGGTTCTGCGGTTTGGCGAGTATGTGCGCAGCGCCCCCCCCGGACTGCACTATCACATGCCGGCCCCGATCGAGACCGTGCTGCTGCCGACGGTTACGCGGGTCAACAGGATCGACATCGGTTTTGCCGCCGGTCCCGACGGACGTCAGTTGACGACCACCCGGGACGTGCCGGAAGAAAGCCTGATGCTGACGGGCGATGAGAATATCATCGACATCGACTTTACCATCCAGTGGCGGATCGCCAACGCCCGCGACTATCTTTTCAACATCCGCAATCCGGAAGAGACCGTGAAGGTCGCCGCCGAAAGCGCGATGCGCGAGATCATCGGCCAGACGGACCTGCAGCCGGCCCTGGCCGAGGCGCGGGGTGAGATTGAGGGACGGTCGCGGGAGCTTCTGCAGAACATTCTGGACGAGTACGGCGCGGGTATCGAAATCACCCAGGTGCAGCTCCAGTCGTCGGATCCGCCGCCGCCGGTGGTCGATGCCTTCAACGAAGTCACCCGCGCGTCGGCGGAACGGGAACGGGTCCGCAACCAGGCCGAGGCCTACCGCAACCAGATCCTGCCCGAGGCCCGCGGCCAGGCCGAGCGGCTGATTCAGGAAGCGTCCGCCTATCGCGAGCAGATCATCGCCAACGCCAGCGGTGACGCCCAGCGGTTCCTCGCGGTTCTGGAATCCTACCAGATCTCACCGCTGGTCACGGCGCGTCGCCTGTACCTCGAAACCCTGGAGCAGGTGTTCGGGGGCGTCGAGAAGGTGATCATCGACGGCGATGTCGGCGGCGATCAAGGCGTTGTGCCCTACCTGCCGCTCAACGAACTCACCCGCCGGGGGGGCGCCGCCGCCACCACCGGCCAGACGGGGCAGTGACATGAACAAGCGTCTGGCTATCCTGGGTGCGGTCCTGATCGTTCTCGGCTTCATCGCGGCGGGATCGTTCTACACCGTGCGCGAGACGGAGCAGGTGCTGGTCCTCCAGTTCGGCGAACCGGTTCGCGTGGTGCAGGAACCTGGCTTGCGGCTCAAGCTGCCGCTGATCCAGAACGTGGTCTATTACGAGGACCGGATTCTCAACCTCGACCCGCCGGTCGAGCAGGTCATCCTGGCCGATCAGCGGCGGCTCGACGTCAACAGCTTCGCCCGGTACCGCATCATCAATCCGCTGCAGTTCTATCAGACGGTGACCAGCGAGTCGGGGGCCCAGGCGCGGTTGTCAACGTTGATCAACGCCACGTTGCGGCGGCAACTGGGTAACGTGACACTTCTCGAGGTTCTGTCGGGGGACCGGGCGCGGATCATCGAACAGACGCGCGCGGCGGTCAACGAGGAGGCCGAGCGCTTCGGGATCCGGGTCCTGGATGTGCGGATCGGCCGCGCCGACGTGCCGGAGGACACGCGCCAGTCGATCTTCGACCGCATGATCTCGGAACGTGAGCGGGAAGCCGCCGAGTTCCGCGCCCAGGGTCAGGAGCAGGCGCAGCAGATCCGCTCCCGCGCCGACCGCGAACGGACCGTTCTTCTGGCCGAGGCCGAACGGGACTCACAGGTCATTCGCGGTGAGGGCGACCGGGAAGCCATCGCCATCCAGGCCCAGGCCTACAGCCAGGATCCGGAATTCTTCTCGTTCTACCGCTCGCTTCAGGCCTATCGCGTGGCGTTGGGGGAGGGGACATCGATGGTGTTGTCGCCGGATAGCGATTTCTTCCGTTATTTCAGTACCCAGGCACCCACCAACGTGCCGGCGGACGCGCTACCGGGCCTTCCCGCCCTTCCTGCGGCGCAATAGGACGTCTGAGCCGAAAGGGGGCAGGGAGGCGCTGTGATCGATTTCCTGACGGCTTTGGCGCTGGTTCTGGTGATCGAAGGTATTCTGTACGCGGCGTTCCCGGAACAGATGAAACAGGTGGTGGCCCGGATGACCGCGCTGCCATCGGCGCATCTGCGCGCATCGGGGCTGGCGGCGGCGGTGATCGGGGTCCTGCTGGTGTGGTTGCTGCGGTAGTCGCCGGGTTACAGGCGCCGGTTTCCCGCCGTATTTGAACCATATTCTACGAACAGGATTCCTTCGGGTGGGCGGCCGTCATCAACTTCTCGTGCCCGGTTGTACGTGGGGCCGTTGTGCGCCCATATTAAACCGTGATGTCGCGACGGGCCGCCGGCCGGTTCGACACCGCGACCCGATATTTGACCAAAAGGTTTTCGAGGAGACAGTCGACGTGCACGAGCAGGCAATCGTCCTTCGGTCCAACCGTCATTCCAAGGCTCGTCTCCGTCACGGCATGGCCGATCCGCTCACTGTCCATCTGCTTGGGCGAGCGTCGATGGTGGTGGCGATGGCCCTGGCCCTGATGATAGCGGCCGTTTCGACGGGCCGCGCAGCGCCGGCCCCGGAGTCGTTCGCCGATCTGGCGGAGGAACTGTTGCCGTCGGTGGTGAACATCTCCACTTCCCAGGTTGCGCCGAACCGGGAATTCGATGCGCCGGAACTGCCGCAATTCCCGCCGGGTTCGCCGTTCGAAGATTTTTTCCGCGACTTTTTCGACCGCCGCAATCAGGGGGAAGGGGCGCCGCGCCGGCGATCCACGTCCCTGGGGTCCGGGTTCATCATCGATCCCAGCGGCTATGTGGTGACCAACTATCACGTCATCGAAGGCGCCGACGAGATCAAGGTCATCCTGTCCGACGACACGAACCTGAACGCCGAATTGGTAGGCTGGGACGACAAAACCGATCTGGCCGTGCTCAAGGTCGAAACGTCGACACCGTTGCCCGCCGTGCGCTGGGGCGACAGCGAAGAGATGCGGGTCGGCGACTGGGTGGTGGCCATCGGTAACCCGTTCGGGTTGGGCGGCACGGTCACCGCCGGCATCATCTCGGCACGGGCCCGCAACATCAATGCCGGGCCCTATGACGACTTCATCCAGACCGATGCCTCCATCAACCGGGGCAATTCCGGTGGCCCGATGTTCAACATGGATGGCGCCGTGATCGGCATTAACACGGCGATCTTTTCGCCCTCGGGCGGATCCGTGGGCATCGGTTTTGCCATTCCGTCGTCCCTGGCCCGCTCGGTGGTCGATCAGATCGTCGAATTCGGCCGGACGCGGCGCGGCTGGCTTGGCGTCCGCATCCAGACGGTGACCGACGAGATCGCCGAAAGCCTGGGGCTGAGCGACACCCGCGGTGCCCTGGTCGCCGGCGTCACGCCGGGCGGACCGGCCGAGGAGGCGGGCATCGAAGCCGGCGACGTGATCGTCGAGTTCGACGGACGGGAGGTGGACGAGATGCGCCGCCTGCCGCGGCTGGTCGCCGAAACGGCGGTGAACAAGGAAGTGTCCGTCCGGCTGTGGCGCCAGGGCCAGTCGGAACAGCTTGTCGTGGTTCTGGGCGAGCTGGAGGAAGCGGAAGAAGACGGACTGTTGGCGGCCGTCCCGGACTCGGAAGTCGATGAAAGCGCGCTTGAGCCTTTGGGCCTGTCCCTTGCGCCGATCAACACCGAAGTGCGGAACCAATACAATCTGGCGGCCGATGTCGAAGGTGTGGTCATCACCGATGTCCTGGCCGGCAGCAGCGCCGAGGAAAAAGGGCTCCGTCCCGGCGAGGTGATCGTCGAGGTGGGCCAGGAAAAGGTGTCATCGCCGTCCGACGTCGCCCGCAAGATCGAGGAGGCCAGCGAAGCCGGCCGCCGGTCCGTGCTGCTGCTGGTCGAGCGCGAGGGCGACCTGCGTTTCGTGGCGCTCAGCATCGCCGAAGGCTGACCGGCGCCTACACCGCGAGCGTGGACCCGGAGAGGATTTCTTCGTCCCGGTAGCCCTGCAGATAAAGCAGGGCTGTCAGGTCGCCGTGATCGATCGATACGGCGGCGGCGGCTCTCACCGACGGTTTCGCGCGGAACGCCACGCCCAGGCCCGCCGCCTGGATCATCGCCAGATCGTTGGCGCCGTCGCCGACCGCCACCGCGTCCATCGGCGTCAGCCCGCGCGCCGCGGCGGCCTCACGCAGGGTCGCCAGCTTTTGGTCGCGGCCCAGGATCGGTTCGGCCACGGTGCCGGTCAGATATCCGTCCACGACGGTCAGCCGATTGCCCGACGCGGCGGCAAACCCGACCATCGAGGCGACGGCGTCGGTGAACACCGTGAAGCCGCCCGACACCAGATGGGTGTGCGCACCCGCCCGCGCCATGGTGGCGATCAGGCTGGGCGCGCCCGGCATCAGGGTCAGCCCGGCACGCACCCGATCGACCAGAGAAGCCGGCTGGCCGGCCAACAGGGCGACCCGTTCGCGCAGCGCCGCCTCGAACCCGATCTCGCCATTCATCGCGCGCGCTGTGATGGGAGCCACGCGGTCGCCGACACCGGCCAGCGACGCAAGCTCGTCCAGCGTTTCGCCGACCACGATGGTGCTGTCCATGTCGGCGATCAGCAGCGCCTTTCGCCGATCGCGGGCCGGCCCGGCATTGATATCGACGGGTGCTTCGGCCAGGGCGGCGCGGGCGGCCGCCAGACCGATGGCGAGGTCGACGCCGGCGAAGGCGATATCGCAGGCGATACCCGCCGCCAGCCGGTCGCGCGGCGCCACCGTCGCGCCGGTGGCGGCGAGGGCGGCGGCGGCGGCTTCCGTCATGCTATCGTCCAGGCCGCGCTTGGCCGGATCGGCGGTCAGGGTCAGAACATGGTCCATGGGACGGGGCAATGGCCGACGATGAGGGGAGAGGGGGCGAGACGACACCGCCCGGTTTATGCCGCAGCGCCGCGACGGCTGTCCACACATGCCGCGCGACGGAGGGCGGCGGCGTGACCCCGGATGGTGCGGCCCCGCACGCGACGACCGTCGACGTGGTGATCGTCGCCGGCCCGACCGCCAGCGGCAAGTCGGCCCTGGCCCTGGATCTGGCCGAAGCGCTGGACGGAACCATCATCAATGCCGACAGCATGCAGATCTATCGGGCCCTGCCGATCCTGACCGCCCAGCCCGGACCGGCCGATCTCGGCCGGGCGCCGCATCGCCTGTACGGTGTTCTGGATCCTTCCCAGCGCTGCTCGGCGGCGATCTGGCGGACGATGGCGGAACGGGAGATCCGGGCGGTTGCCGCGTCGGGCCGGCGGCCGATCCTGGTCGGCGGCACGGGGCTTTATCTGAAAGCTTTGACCGACGGGCTGGCGGTGATCCCCGATGTGCCCGCGTCGGTGCGCCGGGACGCGCGGCGGCGCCATGCGACAATGGGTCCCACGGCGTTTCACGCTTCCCTGCGAACCCGTGACCCGGCAACCGCTGCCCGGATCGATCCGGGCAATACCCAGCGGGTGATCCGGGCCTGGGAGGTGCTGGAGGCGACCGGCCGGGGCCTGGCCGACTGGCAGGCCGATCCCCCGATGCCTCCGCCGGCGGACATGGCCTTCAGCGCCGTCGGGCTTCTGCCGCCGCGGGCCGCGCTCTATGCCGCCTGTGAGACGAGGTTCGACGCGATGCTCGATGCCGGCGCGCTCGACGAGCTGCGCGCCTTCCTGGCATCGGGCCCACCCGACGACGCGCCGATCCTCAAGGCCGTCGGCGTGCCGGAATTGCGGCGCCACCTGGCCGGCCTGTGCAGCCTGGAGGAGGCCGCCGCCGCGGCCCGCCAGGCCACCCGCCGCTACGCCAAACGGCAGCGGACCTGGTTCACCCGTCAAAGCCCGACCGCGGGACCGCCGCACCCGGCCATCCGCCACCGGATCTCAATCGACACGCAATATTCAAAAACATTATCGGGTGAAATCTTGCCGAAAATTTGGAAAACCCATTGACCTCGGCGATCGTCCCGTCTAGCTTGCCGGTCCCCGCCGCCCAACGGCGGGAATTTAACGTCCATGTATCAACGGGTTATGGCCCTTTTTGGGCCCAGTCGAAGGTTAGGATCCCATGTCCGACGCGCAATTGACCGGAGCCGAAGTCGTTCTCAAGGCACTGTGCGATCAGGGCGTAGACGTGATCTTCGGCTATCCCGGCGGGGCGGTGCTGCCGATCTATGACGCGCTGTACAAGCAGAACGCCATCCGCCACATCCTGGTCCGGCACGAGCAGGCGGCGGTGCACGCGGCGGAGGGGTATGCCCGGTCGACCGGCAAGGTGGGGGTGGTTCTGGTGACGTCGGGGCCGGGGGCGACAAACGCCGTCACCGGCCTGACCGACGCCCTGATGGACAGCATCCCGCTGGTCTGCCTGACCGGCCAGGTGCCGACCCATCTGATCGGCAACGACGCCTTTCAGGAGTGCGATACGACCGGCATTACACGGCCGTGCACCAAGCACAATTATCTGGTCAAGGACCCCGACGCCCTGGCGCGCACGCTGCACGAGGCGTTTCATGTGGCGCGCAGCGGCCGCCCCGGGCCGGTGGTCGTCGATCTGCCAAAGGACATCCAGTTCGCGGCGTCGCCCTATATCGGGCCGGAAGACATCGAACACCGCAGCTACCGCCCCCAGACCGAAGGCGATCCCGACCGGATCGCGCAGGCCGTGGCGCTGATCGCCAAGGCCAAGCGGCCGATCTTCTATACCGGCGGCGGCGTCATCAATTCGGGTCCGCGCGCGGCCGAACTGCTGACCGAACTGGTCCGGCTGACGGGCTTTCCCTGCACCAGCACGCTGATGGGGTTGGGCGCTTTTCCGGCATCCGATCCTCAGTTCTTGGGAATGCTGGGCATGCACGGCACCTACGAGGCCAACCTGGCCATGCATGGCTGCGATCTGATGATCAATGTCGGTGCCCGCTTCGACGACCGCGTGACCGGGCGCATCGCCGATTTTTCGCCGGGATCGACCAAGATCCAGATCGATATCGATCCCAGCTCGATCAACAAGAACGTTCATGTGGACCTGCCGATCGTCGGCGACTGCGCGCGGGTTCTGGAGGCCATGATCGAGGCTTGGCGGCGGACGGGGGCCAAGACCGATAAGGCGGCTCTGAAGACATGGTGGGCGCAGATCGACCAATGGCGCAGCCGCGACTGCCTGCGGTTCGATCAGGATCGCACCAAGGGCGCGGTGATCAAGCCGCAGCAGGCCATCAAGCGGCTGGCGGAGATGACCCAGAACCGCGACGACGTCTTTATCACGACGGAGGTCGGCCAGCACCAGATGTGGGCCGCCCAGTTCATTCCCTTCGAAAAGCCGAACCGGTGGATGACGTCGGGCGGGCTGGGCACCATGGGCTATGGCCTGCCCGCGGCGATGGGCGTGCAGATCGCCCACCCGGACGCGCTGGTCATCGACGTCGCGGGCGAAGCGTCGATCCTGATGAACATCCAGGAGCTGTCGACCCTGGCCCAGTACAAGCTGCCGGTGAAGGTTTTCATCACCAACAATCAGTGGATGGGCATGGTCCGGCAGTGGCAGGAACTGCTGCACGGCGAACGCTATTCCCAAAGCTATTCCGAAAGCCTGCCTGATTTCGTCAAGCTGGCCGAGGCCTTCGGGTGCACGGGGCTGCGGGCGACGGCGATCGAGGAGGTCGACGACGTGATCCAGCGGATGATCGACACCCCCGGCCCGGTGGTGGTCGACATGCAGGTCGACCAGCGGGAGAACTGCTTCCCGATGATCCCCGGTGGGGCGGCGCACAACCAGATCCTGCTGGGCCCCGCCGACCGTGGCGAGCAATCCACCTCGGAAGAAGGTATGGTACTGGTATAGGGCGTCGGCGTTTTCCCAAATCCTCCCCGCGCCTTCGCCGCGCGGCGGCGCCGGATCCCCCTGTATTTGAGAATGCCTCGTCATGTCCGCCACCGAACACGCTGCCAAACCGACGATCGAACAACACACCATCGCCGTCCTGGTCGATAACGAACCGGGCGTGCTGGCCCGGGTCATCGGCCTGTTTTCCGGACGCGGCTACAACATCGAAAGTCTGACAGTGGCCGAGGTGGATACCGCCCGCGGCCTGTCGCGCATCACCCTGGTGACGTCCGGCACGCGGATGATCATCGAGCAGATCAAGGCGCAGCTGTCGCGGCTGGTGCCGGTGCGCATGGTCAACGATCTGACCGACGAGGGGCCGGCGGTGGAACGCGAACTGGCGCTGGTCAAGGTGGCCGGAACCGGCACCACCCGCATCGAGAGCCTGCGGATCGCCGATATCTTTCGGGCCCGGGCGGTGGACAGCACCGACAGCAGCTTCGTTTTCGAGGTCACGGGCTCCTCGGAAAAACTGAACGCGTTCATCAAGCTGATGGAACCCCTGGGGCTGAACGATGTCAGCCGCACCGGCGTGGTCGCCATCGCCCGGGGACAACAGGGGCTGCTGGGGCCCGGCGACTAACATGGGGGTATGCTGGCCACCGCCGGCCTTGCCCATTTTCACGAACGAACAAGCGCAACAAGGAAAGAAGAGATGCGGGTCTATTACGATCGCGACGCCGATGTGAACCTGATCAAGGCCAAAAAGGTCGTCATCGTCGGCTATGGCAGCCAGGGTCATGCCCACGCGGCCAACCTCCGCGACAGCGGGGTCAAGGACGTGCGGGTGGCGTTGCGTCCGGGATCGGCGACCATCAAAAAGGCGGAAGGAGCCGGGTTCCAGGTCATGACGCCCGCCGATGCCGCCAAATGGGCCGACGTGATGATGATGCTGACGCCCGACGAGCTTCAGGGCGACATCTACGCCGATCATCTGGCGCCCAACATGAAGGATGGTGCGGCCATCGCCTTCGCCCACGGTCTCAATGTGCATTTCAACCTGATCCAACCGCGCCCCGATCTCGATGTGTTCATGGTCGCGCCTAAGGGGCCGGGCCATACGGTGCGGTCGGAATACCAGAAGGGCGGCGGCGTTCCCTGCCTGCTGGCAGTATCGCAGAACGCCAGCGGCGCGGCCACGGACATCGGTTTGTCCTATGCCAGCGCCATCGGCGGCGGTCGGGCCGGGATCATCGAAACGACGTTCAAAGAAGAATGCGAAACCGACCTGTTCGGCGAGCAGGTGGTGTTGTGCGGCGGCCTGACGGCATTGATCCAGGCCGGGTACGAGACCCTGGTCGAGGCCGGCTACGCGCCGGAAATGGCCTATTTCGAATGCCTGCACGAGGTCAAGCTGATCGTCGACCTGATCTACGAGGGCGGCATCGCCAACATGCGGTACTCGATCTCCAACACCGCCGAGTATGGCGACTACACCCGAGGTCCCCGGATCGTCACCGACGAGACCAAGGCCGAGATGAAGCGCATCCTGGGCGAGATCCAGGGGGGCCAGTTCACCCGCGACTGGATGCTGGAGAACAAGGTCGGCCAGACCAGCTTCAAGGCCATGCGCCGCCGTTCCGCCGAGCACGACATCGAACAGGTCGGCGAAAAGCTGCGCGGCATGATGCCCTGGATCGGCGCCAACAAGCTGGTGGACAAAACCAAGAACTAGAGCAGGATCGCCTTGGGTGGAATCGCTTCGGCGACCCCACCCAAGGCGTGAATCCTACTCTATTCATAGAGTGAGAGAGCGATTCACGTCATTGGTGGAAGCGGGTCCGCTTCCACCAATGACGATCGCGCTCCAGCGTCTCGCCGCGCCCGGCGGTGTCCTACTCGAAGCGGACAAGGTCGACCAGGCATACCGAATGGGCGGGGTGTATGGCCGGCAGCGACCGTTGCACGGAATCGATATAGCCGGCGCCGCCCTGCAGGGCGACGTGCGCCGAGGTGGACGGCTGTGCGAATGCCCAACCGGGGGGTGGGTTGGTCAGGGCGCCGAATGACCCGACGTCCCGCCGGCCGGTGGGCAGAAGGCAATAGAGAGCGGCAACCGGCGGCACGGGCTGGTCGGCAGTCGCGTGCGGCGTCGCCACGCCGTGGCTCACCTGCGGAGGAATGAAGACAGGACCCGACGCGGCGGATCGTTCGGCCGTTCCGACCGGATCGCTGCCACCGGCGGCGTGAGGCTGCTGGAAGATCACCGCGTGCCCGATCTGCGTCCACGGCACACCGCCGGGGATGGCCTGGGCGCCGGCGGCCGACGTCGCGTCAGGCGCCAGCGGCCGCGGGCCGGACTGCTGTGTCGGAGCGGCCGGACCGGACGTCGGGGGCGTTTGTCCGGCGGTCTGCGGCATCGGCGTTGGAACCGATTGCGGCTGTCGTGGGGGCCCGAGCTGCGGTACCGGCTGGGGTATGGGGTTCGGTGTGGCGGTCGGGATCGGAGATGGCGTGGCCTGTGGAATGGCCTGGGGTCGGGGTGTCGGTGTCGCCGTCGGCGTGAGATTGGGCGGGAGCGGCGGCACGGCGACGGGCTGGGGCTGGGGAATGGCCATGGGCTGGGGCTGTGGAATGGCCTGGGGTCGGGGTGTGGGTGTCGCCGTCGGCGTGAGATTGGGCGGGAGCGGCGGCACGGCGACGGGCTGGGGCTGGGGAATGGCCATGGGCTGGGGCTGTGGAATGGCCTGGGGTCGGGGTGTGGGTGTCGCCGTCGGCGTGAGATTGGGAAGGAGCGGCGGCACGGCGACGGGTTGGGGCTGGGGAATGGCCATGGGTTGGGGCTGGGGAATGGCCAAGGGTTGCGGTGTCGGAACCGTCTGGACGGGTGCCTGGGTTGACGGTAGCGGGACAGCGGGTGTCAGGGTCAGAATCGGCGTTTGAGCGCCACCGCCGGCGGACCCGGGCGGTACGTGGACGCCGACGATCGGACCGGGAGTTTGCGATATGGAGGGCGCTACCTGAGCGCCGCCGCCGCCACCGCCGCCGCCCGGGCGCCCCCAGCCTTGGCCGGGGTTCTGCCCCGTCCCGGGGCGACCCGGCTGAGAGGGCGCGTGGTTGTGCGGGTGCACCTGGTTCTGATGATTGTGCCCCGAATGGCTGTTGCTCTTGGCAACCGCCGGAACCGGTCCGCCCAACAGGACCGCCACGACCGCACAGGCGCCAAGGACCCTCAACCGACCCGCCGCCGTTCCCTTTTTCACTTCGGTCACCATGCCACCCCCACCCTGACGAAATATCTGAGGTCCCGGTCGCCCTCGGCCGTGACATCGCGGGTCAGCGGCTTGGCCACCGAAATGCTTCCGACGACGCGGTTGACCATCGTCACCCTTACACCGCCGCCGAGCGACGCCAGCGAGCCGTTGTCGATCTCGAAGGTCAGCGGATCGTGGTTCCAGACCTTGCCGATGTCATAGAAGGCGAACAGCTCCGCGGCGTTGACGGCCTGGGTCTGCGCGGTGGGGAGGCCGTATTGCAGCTCGGTCCGCGCGGCGATGCCGTAGTCGCCGGCGATGTCGTAGTAATCGTAGGCCTGACCATAGACCGGTCCGCCAACCCCGAACTCCTCGCCCGAGAGCAGCGGATCGGCGCTGTACTGTCCCGAAACCCCCGCCACGATCCGCAGATTGTCGGCGATCGCGTCGAGGGACTGCCGGCGCAGAACGCTTCCCCTGACCGCCACGAAACCGCCGTCGGCGTTGATCCGCGATCGCAGCGGGTCGTCGCCGTCGCTGGCGCCCAACGCGTCGATGCCGACGCTCAGCCTGACGTCGCCGAAGGTCTCGCCGCCCCAGCGATCCGCCTGGCCGAGGCTGAGCGTGCCGCGGGCCACGCGCAGACTGTCCTCGATGAACGGCTGGTCCCGTGAGATGTCCTCCTCCGTCTCGATGATGTCGATCTGGCCGGTCGCGTAGACGTAGCGGTCGATGGTCCGGGACAGAGGGTAGCCGTAGGCCAGCGTGCCGATGAGCGCCTGGCCGCGCAGATCCAGGGAGTCCAGGAAGCCCCCGGGCTTTGTCTCGCTCCCGGCCAGGAAACCCTGAACATAGGCGCCGTTGGCGAACACCGGAACGCGGACATTGACGAACCCGCCCAGGCTTTCCGGCCCGTCGCCGGGACCGGTGACGATCGGGGAGACCTCGATCAACTCGCCCGCCCCGAAGGGTGCGTTGGCCTGAAACGTGGCATAGGCCTGGCCGCGGCCAAAAAAGCGCGAGCCGCGATTGTCCAGCCCGACGAAGCCGGAGGTGGCCTTCGCGGACGCACTGAGAACCAGTTCGGCGTTGGCCAGACCCTGATCGCCCGGCACCACGAACCCCGTGACGGCGGCGCCGGGAAGATCGTTCATCAGCAGAAGGTAGCGCTCCAGATCGGCCGTGCGCAGCGGCCGGGACCGCAACAGACGCCGGGCGTAGCGCTCGATCACGTCGCGATTGCCGCCCGCGTCGCCTTCGATCCGAAACGAGGCGAGGGCCCCCTCGACGACCCAGATGCGGACCGTGCCGTCGGTCACTTCCTGGCCCGGCACGAAGGCCTGGGACAGGGCATAGCCGTCGGCGTGATAGCGCGCCGTCAGCCGGTTTGCGACGCCGTAGATCTCCGAAAAGGAAATCTCGCGGCCGAGCAGATCGGCATAAAGCGGGCGCAGCACGGTCTCGTCATAGACGCTGACACCGGATATCTGGATCGATCGCAGCGCTACCGTGCCGACCGGCGCTTCCTGGGCCGGCGGCGGTTGTATGCGGGGAACGATCGATCCGTCCGGGGCACCGGGCGTCAGCCTCGGCGTCGGCGGATCGGGAATGCGGATCGTTCGGTCGGGGCTGGCTCCCGGCGGCAGGGACTGGGACAGGAGCGGCGTGGGACAGATAAGAGTTAGAAAGAAAAGAAAGAACAGAAAAATACGATAATTGCCAAATGAAAGGTAGTATTTATTAGATAATAAACTTATCATGACCACTCCTTCCGGATGTGGTATTACATACACTTCATTTTTTATACATAGAAGTATTATATCGACTTGGATGGTGAGAAATGACCTGGCAGTCCTCTCCACCGGCCGGGGTCTTTCCGCCTGTGAGCCTGTTTCGAGACCGGCGCTGACCTGCGCTGCGGGACGCCGAACGCCTGGGACACGCCGAAGAGGGTGCCGAACTGGTTTTCCGATCCGCCGCGACCCGCAGTGATCCGGCGGCCGCCGACCGGCGCCGCCGCGGCTGATCGGGAGCCGGAGAACGCCGGCTGGGCCGCCCGGCGACCGCCTTCGGGCGATCGCCGGGGTGCCGGCCGTCGGTGGGCCGTTGCTGGAAGGCTGTGCGGGCCTAGGCCGCCTGCACCTTGGCGATGAAGCTGTCGACCTCCTCGCGCAGCCGCTCGGCCTGCCGGGACAGGTCATCGGACGCCGCCAGAACGTCGCTGGCCATGGCGCCGTTGCGCCTGGCGACGGTCAGGGTATCATCGATCTCCAGGAGGTAGGCTCGGTAGGCCGGTTCGACGACGGCCAGCAGACGCCGCTGGTTTTCGCCGGCCGTTTGCATCGCCTTTTCCAGCCCGGCCTCGAAGGCCGCGCGGAAGTCGGCGATTTCCTTCTGGCCAGCCTCGATTTCTTCCGCCGACGGGTTGGCGGCGATCCGGAACTCCACCCGGTTGAGGCGGATGCTGTTGGCCACCAGGTTGGCGCCGGTCAGCGCTTCGGCGCCCGCCACGTCGATTTCGGAGGACGCGGTGTGCATGGATGAGAGGGCCGTGATGCCGGCCCCGGCGACGGCGATGGTCACCGCGCTGAGCAGACAGACGATACCCAATACCTTGGTCGAAATACGATAGTTGCCTAAGTCCACAACACAAACTTCCAAAGCGCTGTTTGATCGGCCCTGGAGAAGTGTGTGGAGGGCGCTAAGCAAAGGGGGCATCGGGGCTCTGAGCGGAAGGCCAAGGCCGCCGATCGGAACGAAACCGTTATGAGAGACATGGCGACGGTGCGATACGCCGCGGCGGGCAACGTCGATCAAAGCCCCCGGGCTCGCGGACCCGGCACGTCTCTCCAAGGTTGAGGGACCGTTTACAGGCGCGAGAGCTTAAAGCACCATTAACTTGTGTATTACGCCCGCTCGGCCGCGGCGCGGCGGGGACGTTCCTGGGGCGACACCGTCGGGATCTGTTCCGCCCGCTCGACGTCGACCATGTAGTCGCGGGTGAACGGCACCGCGTCGACCTTTTTGGCGATCTGCATCTGGAACACCATCTCGCTGCCGTGCCGAAAGACCATCTGGCTCGCGATCAGGTAGAATTCCCACATACGGCAAAACCGCTCGTCGTACATGGCGGCCACCTTGTCGCGGTTGGCCTGGAACCGGCGGTTCCATTCGGCCAGCGTGTAGGCGTAGTGCATGCGCAGGATCTCGATGTCGGTGACCCACAGATACTTCCGCTCGATCGCCGCCATCACCTCGGACACCGCGGGCGAATAGCCGCCGGGGAAGATGTATTTGCGCAGCCACGGGCTGGTGGCGCCCGGCGGGCTTCGATGGCTGATGGAATGCAACAGGGCCACGCCGTCATCGGGCAGAAGCGCGTGGATCTTTTCGAAGAACGCCGGATAGTGCGGGACGCCGACATGTTCGAACATGCCCACCGACACGATGCGGTCGAAGCTGCCCTGCACGTCGCGATAGTCCATCAGCTCGAACCGGACCCGCCCATCCAGCCCTTCCTCCCGCGCGCGCTTGCGGGCGACGTCCAGCTGCTCGGTGGACAGGGTGATGCCGGTGACCTCGACATCGGCCTGGCGGGCCAGATACAGCGACAGGCCGCCCCAGCCGCAGCCGATATCGAGCACCTTCTGACCCGGCTTCAGCAGAAGCTTGGACGCGATATGCCGCTTCTTGTTCTCCTGCGCTTGCTCCAGCGTATCGGTCTCTTTCCGGTAGTAGGCGCAGCTGTACTGCATGTCCTGGTCCAGGAAGAGCCGGTAGAGGTCGTTCGACAGATCGTAGTGGTGGGCCACGTTCTTTCGGGCCCGGCTGGCCGGGTTGTACTGCTGGATATGGCGGACGGCCTTCGCCGCGCGCCGCAAAGCGCTTTGCAGGGGATAGGACCCCAGGGCCAGCCGGTTGGTGGCGAACAGGGTCAGCAGATCCTCGACCGAGGAGCCGTCCTCGAAGGTCAGGGTGCCGTCCATGTAGGCTTCGCCGCCATAGAGTTCCGGCTTGAAGAACAGCTTTGTGTAAAGCGCCTTGTCGTGCAGTCGGATGGTGACTTGAGGGCCCGGGCCGCCGGCGAAGACATGCAGCGCGCCATCGGCATCGATGACCCGCAAGGTGCCGTTTTGAACGAAGCGCCTGAACATATGGGCCAGCAGTTTCATGCCTGTTCCCCCGCATCGTATCGTTGTTTAGAAGAATCTATCCCTAAGCATTGGTTTTTTCAATCGGTGTGAGATCCCGCCCGGAATCAGGGCACGGCCCGCGCCGTTGCCTTTGGCGGGTGTCCCGACCGGGCCGAGACGTGCTTCTGGTCTTCTTGCCGGGCCCGACAAAACCGTTGCGTGCCCTTGGCGTTAAGCTTACCAATGACCCCGCGCCGGACACAATTTTAAGATTTTGTTAACCATGTTCGAGTGACCTCGGCCGCCACGGGCGGCCATGCGGCGGGACCATGGTGGCCCTGGCCGCTGGCTTTGGACGATACGGGGCGATGGCCGAATGGCGCTGACAGCTGGGATACTGGGACGCGGGATACTGGGACGCGGGGACGGCGGGATCGGCCGGGCCATCGCCCGTCACCGGCCGGCGAGGGGCCGTTCAGGGCCAATTCTAACGGGCCAAACGATTCTTGCCGCCTTCCCAACAGCGTTAACGGCTTAAGAAGAACTTGAGTGGTAAATAGGCGAGGCGAAACGAGCGATCGGGGTTTCTGACACCCCCCGGAAGCATCGAGCCGCATATCCGAGATTAACGAAGCGCAGGCAAATGTTCGCCAATCTTCTGGGTTTCCTCTCCGCCGACATGGCCATCGATCTGGGCACCGCGAATACGCTGGTGTACGTCAAGGGCCGTGGGATCGTTCTGAACGAGCCGTCCGTGGTGGCGATCACGAATTTCCGGGGCCGCAACCAGGTCCTGGCCGTTGGCGACGAGGCCAAGCAGATGCTGGGCCGGACCCCGGGCAATATCCAGGCCATCCGGCCGCTGCGCGACGGTGTCATCGCCGACTTCGAGGTCGCGGAAGAGATGATCAAGCATTTCATCCGCAAGGTGCACAACCGCCGCAGCTTCGCCAGCCCCCAGGTGATCATCTGCGTGCCGTCCGGGTCGACCGCCGTGGAACGCCGCGCCATTCAGGAATCGGCCGAATCGGCCGGTGCCCGCAAGGTGTTCCTGATCGAGGAGCCGATGGCCGCGGCGATCGGCGCCGGCCTGCCGGTGACCGAGCCGACCGGGTCCATGGTCGTCGATATCGGCGGCGGGACCACGGAGGTGGCGGTGCTGTCGCTGGGCGGGATCGTCTATTCCCGGTCGGTGCGGGTCGGCGGCGACAAGATGGACGAGGCGATCATCGCCTATATCCGCCGCAACCATAACCTTCTGGTCGGCGAGGGATCGGCCGAGCGGATCAAGAAGGAAATCGGGTCGGCCTGCCCGCCGGAAGACGGCGACGGGCTGCTGATGGAGATCAAGGGACGCGACCTGATGAACGGGGTGCCCAAGGAACTGGTCATTTCCCAGCGTCAGGTGGCGGAAAGCCTGGCCGAGCCGGTCGGCGCCATCGTCGAGGCGGTCAAGGTGGCCCTGGAGCATACGGCGCCGGAACTGGCCGCGGACATCGTCGACAAGGGCATTGTCCTGACCGGCGGCGGGGCGCTTTTGGGCAATCTGGACTTCGTGCTCAGGCACTCCACGGGACTGCCCGTGTCCATCGGCGACGATCCCTTGTCCTGCGTGGCTCTGGGCACGGGCCGGGCCCTGGAAGAACTGAAAACCCTTAAAAGTGTCCTCATAAACATGTATTAACGATTCTCCTGCGATAGTGATGGATAACAGGCCCTTAGCGGCCTTGAATCCGGCGGTTGCGGCGATCTTTGCGGCAGTCGGAGCAAAACGAAGGGTAGGCCGGTGAAACAGCGAACCAGACCCATGGTTCGTATCGCAGCGATCAAGTCCGTCGCGCAGCGTTTTTCCTTTGTCACGCTGCTGGTGACCGCCGTCGCTGTCATGATGGTGGGCAAGTTCGACGCCGTCTTTGTCGAAAGCGTACGGATCCGTGTGACCGATGCGGTCGCCCCCATCTTGAACGCCTTCGCCCGCCCGGCGGCCACGGCGGCGGAGATGATCGAGGAATTCCAGAACCTCGCCGACCTGCGCGAAACCAATGAACGGCTGCGCGCCGAAAATGCCGCGCTGCATCAGTACCAGCAGGCGGCGTTTCGGCTCGAGGCCGAGAATTTGAGCCTGCGGTCGCTGCTGAACTACCGGCCCGACGTGGCCCACAGCGTCATCACCGCCCGCGTCATCGCCGACAATTCCGGCGCCTTCGTGCGCAGCCTGGTGATCAATTACGGCGACCAGCACGGGATACGCGACGGCCAGGCCGCGATCGGCGGTCAGGGCCTGATCGGCCGCATCGTCCAGACCGGATCCCGGTCGGCCCGCATCCTTCTGGTGAACGATTTGAACGCCCGCATTCCCGTCGTCGTCGAGGGCCGGCGCCATCGCGGCATCCTGGCCGGCGACAACACGCATCAGCCGCGGCTGCTGCACCTGCCGGCCGACAGCGTCGTTCAGGTCGGCGACCGGATCTCCACCTCGGGCCATGGCGGCATGTTCCCGCCCGGGATCGCCGTCGGCGTGGTCGCGTCGATCGAGGACGGGGCCATCCGCGTTCAGCCGGTCGAGGACCCCAGCCGGGTGGAATTCGCGCGGATCTTCGACTTCGATCTCGAGGCAGGCGGGGCCCACATGGCCTCGATGCCGGGTTACGGGCGGTGAGCGGCACTTTTCTGAACAAGCTGGACGAAACCGCGCGCCGGGCCGCGCCGGGGTGCGTGACGTTTCTGCTGGTGCTGCTCGGCGCCATTCCGCTGCAGATACCCTACTACGGCGCCGTCGCCCCCAGCCTGACGTTGGCCAGCCTTTACTATTGGTCGGTTCACCGGCCCGACCTGATGCCTGTGTCGGTGGTGTTCGCCATCGGTCTGTTCCAGGATATCCTGATGGGCGCTCCCGTCGGCCTGCATGCCTTTGTCTATCTCCTGCTGCGATGGCTGATCATCGAGCAGCGCCGATTCCTGGTCGGCAAGTCCTTTCACGTGCTGTGGATCGGCTTTGCCATGGCCGGGTTGACCGGCCTGGTTCTGCAATGGCTGGCGACCGGCCTCTATTACGGGGCGCTGATGCCGGTCCTGTCGCCGATGGTCGGGTTGCTTTTGACCCTGTCTCTCTTTCCGGTGCTGGCCTGGCTGATCATCCAGGTTCACCGGGGTTTTCTGCAGGACGCCTGATTCCGCCATGGACCGCGATACGGACCGCTACCGCAATCTGTCCCGCCGGGCCTTCGTGCTCGGCGGTGCCCAACTGGGGCTGCTGGGCGTCCTGGCCGGCCGCATGTATTATCTTCAGGTCGAGCAGCGGGACCGTTTCACGATCCTGGCCGAGGACAACCGCATCAACCTGCGGCTGCTGGCCCCGTCGCGCGGGCTGATCGTCGACCGGTTCGGGACCCCGCTGGCCATCAACGAGCAGAACTTCCGTGTGGTCCTGGTGGCCGAGGATGCCGGCGATGTGGAGGCCACGCTGGCCAAGCTGTCCACCATCGTCCCGCTGAGCGACGGCGACCTGGCCCGCATCCGGCGCGATGTGGGCCGCCGCCGGAAGTTCGTGCCGGTCACGGTCCGCGAAAACCTGCGGTGGGATCAGGTGGCCAAGATCGAGGTCAACGCGCCCGAATTGCCCGGCCTGTCCATCGAGGTCGGCGATCTGCGGCACTACCCGTTCAACGACGCCACCTCCCATGTCCTGGGCTATGTCGGGGCGGTGTCGGAAAAGGAACTGACCGGCGATCCGGTGCTGGCCTTGCCCGGTTTCCGGATCGGCAAGAACGGGGTCGAGCACCAATACGAGGCGAAACTGCGCGGCGAGGCGGGGACCAGCCAGGTCGAGGTCAATTCGGTCGGCCGGGTCATCCGGGAACTGAGCCGTGACGAGGGGCAGCAGGGCCGGCAGCTTCAGCTGACCGTCGATATCGGGCTGCAGCAGATCGTTCAGGAACGGCTGGCCGCCGAACACAGCGCCGCCGCCGTGACCATGGATGTTCACACCGGCGAGATCTACTCGATGGTTTCCAGCCCGGGCTACGATCCCAACCTGTTCACCACGGGCATCGACACCAAGAACTGGGAAGCCCTGCTCAACAACGAGTACCGGCCGCTCAACAACAAGGCGATCGCCGGCGAATACGCGCCGGGATCCACCTTCAAGATGGTGGTCGCCCTGGCGGCCCTGGAAGACGGCCAGATCACGCCCGATCACAGCGTCCATTGTCCCGGCTTCATGCACCTTGGCAATCACCGGTTCCATTGCTGGAAGCGGGGCGGCCACGGCCGTCTGGGCCTGATCGACGCGATGGCCCAGTCCTGCGACGTCTATTTCTACGACCTGGCCCGCAAGCTTGGCGTCGACAAGATCTCGGCCATGGCCGTCAGGTTCGGGCTCGGCGAAAAGCTGGGCATCGACATGCCCGGCGAACGGGCCGGGGTGATGCCGACCCGGGAGTGGAAGCTGGCCAAGACCGGCGAGACCTGGCAGCAGGGCGAATCGCTGGTCGCCTCCATCGGCCAGGGTTTTGTCCTGAGCACGCCGCTGCAGCTGGCCACCATGACCGCGCGGCTGGCCAATGGCGGCAAGGTGGTGACGCCGCACCTGATGCGCAGGATCGAGGGCGAAGCCGCCGACGAGGCGCCGCCGGCGTCGATCGGCGTCAGCGACCGGTCCCTGGCGGTCATCCTCGACAGCATGGTCGAGGTCACCAACGGCAGGCGCGGAACGGCCCGGTCCGCCCAGATACCCATCGAAGGCATGCAGATGGCGGGCAAGACCGGAACCTCCCAGGTACGCCGCATCAGCGCCGCCGAACGGGCCGCCGGTATCGTCAAGAACGAGGATCTGCCCTGGCGCCGCCGCGATCACGCGCTGTTCGTCGGGTACGCGCCCATCCACGCCCCCCGCTACGCCACCGCCGTCATCGTCGAGCATGGCGGCGGCGGCAGCGCCGTGGCCGCGCCGATCGCGCGCGACATCCTTCAGGCCGCGCAGGAGCGCGACAGCGCCCGGATCGTGGCGTCGGTCCCGCCGGTGACCGAACCGCCGACCGAAAAGGGCGACGGATGAGCTTCGCCGCCCGCCACGATTTCCAGTCGGCCCATGGCCGCATGACCCTGGGCGAACGGTTCGTCCAGGTGAACTGGGGCCTGGTGCTGCTGATCGGCATGGTCGCCTGCGTCGGCTTCGCCATGCTCTATTCGGCCGCCAACGGCAGCTATTCGCCCTGGGCGTCGCGTCAGATGGTGCGCTTTGGCGTCGGCGTCGCGATCATGCTGTTCGTGGCCATGTTCGACCTCCGGTTCTGGCTGCGCATGGCCTATCCGATCTATTGCGCGGCCTTTGCCCTGCTGATCGTGGTCGAGGTCATGGGGTCGATCGGCATGGGCGCCCAGCGCTGGATCGATCTGGGGGTCATCCAGCTGCAGCCGTCGGAGATCATGAAGGTCGCCCTGGTCCTGGCCCTGGCCCGGTACTTCCACAGCCCGACGCTGGAGGAGGTGTGGCGGCCGACCCGGCTGATCGCGCCGCTGCTGATGGTGCTGGCGCCGGTCGCCCTGGTGCTCCGGCAGCCCGATCTGGGCACCGCGCTGATGCTGATGATGGTCGGCGGGGCGCTGTTCTTCCTGGCCGGGGTGCGGCTGTGGAAGTTCGCCGTGGTGATCGCCGCGGGGGTCGGGTCGATCCCGGTCGCCTGGCAGTTTCTGCACGAGTACCAGAAGAACCGGGTGCTGACCTTCCTCAACCCCGAGAACGATCCGCTGGGCGCCGGCTACCACATCCTGCAGTCGAAGATCGCGCTGGGCTCGGGCGGGGTGTTCGGCAAGGGGTTTCTGGGCGGCACCCAGAGCCACCTCAACTTCCTGCCCGAAAAGCAGACCGACTTCATCTTCACCATGCTGGCCGAGGAATTCGGCCTGGCCGGGGGGCTGGGCCTGATCGGCCTCTATGTCCTGATCCTGGTCTATTGCACGGTCATCGGCCTGCGCAGCCGCAACCATTTCGGCCGGCTGCTGGCCCTGGGGCTGACCGTCACCCTGTTCCTCTACGTCTTTATCAACATCGCCATGGTCATGGGCCTGTTGCCCGTGGTCGGCGTGCCGCTGCCGCTGATCTCCTACGGCGGCACCTCGATGCTGACCATCATGATCGGCTTCGGCCTGATCATCTGCGTGTTCATCAACCGCGACGTGCGCATTTCCCGCCGGACGCTGGAAGCCTATTAGAGACAGGCCCCTGGCGGGGTGTCCGGGGCTCGCGGCGAGAGGTTTTGGGCGAAGGTGACACAGACCAAAAAGACCACGATCCCCGGCCTTGAGCCGGGGTCCTGGGGCGATGGCGCCG
>JBQLZQ010000073.1:0-62190 GCA_052168355.1 Inquilinaceae bacterium | reverse complement strand
TCCGACAGGAAATCCCAGACGACGAGTCCCGCGCCTGACGCGGGACCTGTGCGGGCCGGCGCCGTTGGCCGTCTCCGGGCTTCACCGTCGCGCACAGGCCCCGGCTCGGGGGCCGGGGCTCGCGACTGCTTTTCTTGGATATCTCCGACAGGCAATCCTCGACGACGAGTCCCGCACGCGATGCGGGACCTGTGCGGGACGGCGCCGTTGGCGTTCTTCCCGGCTATCGCGGAGGCACACGGGATTGGGATCTTCGGGAGGCGCTCGCCGCCTCTTTTATTGAACCCGAAATCCTAGCGGGTCGTCATCAGGAGGCGCGCCGTTTCGCAGCTCATTTCCGCGGCGAGAGGCGGGTCAGGCACGACCAACCTTACCTGCCGCCAATCGTACATATCCACAAGGGCGGCGCGCGTCGGCGCGTCCAGCCGCTCCGGGTCGGCCATGAACCGGTCCCACGGGGTGACCCGCATGCGACCGAGATAGAACCCGTGATTGACCCTGTGGGCGACAAGATGCCGGCCCAGCATCGCCCGATAGGCGCGGCTGGTGGGGCCTGCGATCTCGTCCCACTCGCCGGCCGCCGTCACGCACGGCGTCCGATGCCCCGCCAGCGGCGCCGTCACGACCAAATGGAACGCGACAAAAGCGGCGGCGGCGGCCAGCAGCACGCCGCCCGCGCGCCGCCGCAGCCGGATGGCGACCGCGACGTCGTGCAGCCTGGCGGCTCCCAGAAAAGCGGCACGGACCAAGGTCATCGCCATGTCTCGTCCGGCGACCGGATGGCCAGATGACGCTTCAACGTACAAAAGTCGAATTCGTCCTGGTCATCGACGGCTTTCAGAAAAACGCGAACCGGGTCTTCCGGCGGCAGCGGCGAGGTGGTGGAATAAAGAACCCTCATCAGGGCCTTGGTCTGGGCGTTGGAAAGCTGACTGTCCAGCAGGGTCTGGCCGTCATTCTCCAGGATAATGCCGTTGGGTTCGGCAACACGCGAAAAGACCCACCACAAAAGGTCGGGGTCGCGGATAAAGACATCGCCACCCATATAGACGTAGTCGAACCCGAAATCGTGGAAGTAGGACACAAGCTCGGCCATGAAGGCATGGGTCATGGGGCTGCGCATCGGCCGGAATTGGCAATCCGGGGCATAGTGGAGGACCGGCAGGCCGACCAACAGAGACAGGGTCGCGGCCAGCAGCGACCCGGTCCAAAGGACCCGCCAGAGACGCCTTCCGATCCGACGCAGAAGCGGTTGGGCGCCGGTCACCGCTCGTCCCACACATCAACGGTCAGCCCCGGCACCGGAAGCGGCCCAAGGTCGGGCCGGTCGGACTGCGACAGGAGCCAGAACGGAAACTGGATTGCCAGATAGAAAACCACCGCCCAGACCAGAGGCGGGCGGTTCAGATAGTAGATCCGCATGCCCTGCCCGGCCCAGCCCAGCGCCTCGCGCACCGTTTCGGGCGGGTCATGGAGGGTCCAGACGGGCCTCTCCTCTGTCGGCCCCGGCGCGATGTGAGATGCGGGAGCCGCGCCGCCGACCGCGCCCGACCGGCCCGGGCTCCGCCCCTGCGCGATGCGCCGTCCCCGGCTCAAGATCAGCCATAGGATCAGCGGCGGCCAAAACAGATAGCCCACAATGACAACCAGCCCCACGCCCACCCGGCGGCACCGGTCACGCCATCCGGCAGGCCACCGAAACCGGCCGCCGGCCGCCCCGGTCATCGGTTGACTCCCGGCATCGCCCCGGCCGAATTCTCCCGCTTGCCCATCGCGTCAGCGGTTCCAGAACCAATACCAGTCGCTTCGCCAGTGCCCCACCGACTCGCAGGACGGCAGCGGCGCGTCGACCGCCCGCCCCGCCGCCAGCATGGCCTCCAGCAGCTCGGCGTGGGGACTGCGAGTCCCCCAAACCCGCCCATCGTTGTTTTCCCAATACTGGCGATAGAAGAGCGCCTCGCGGTGGGACCGGCCGATCCGCCCGTCGGGTTTCCATGCAAGGTCCTTGGCCCGCACCAGAATCCAGCCAAAGGCGTAGGCGTGGACGACCTCGTTGGCGACGAACCGCTTCGCAAGCATGGTTACATAGGACGGGTGAGGTGGCCCTGTGACGGGCGTCCACGCGCCGATGCCCTGCGTACACGGCAACAGCGAGGGCACCCAGGGCACGACTGCCACGCCATAGGCGAGCACCGCGGCCGGGACCAGCATACAGACCCGCCGCCGGCACCACAGCCAACCCGCCGTCAGACGCCCCGTCATGGCCACCTCGGACCGCATCGGCATGACGCGATCATGGGCGGGAAGGACCCGCCCCCGAGGGCGGATCGGTGGCGAGAAAACGGATGGTGTCGCAATCCCTATCGCTCATCGGGATCATCGAGTCGGGCACCACACCGGCCTCCAGCCGTTCGCGGTAAAGATAATATTGCGGCTTGTAGTGGGAATTGCCGACCCATTGATCGTCGTCCCACAGATCCCAAAGGGTCACCCGAATTTCGCCAGGGCGATAGATGTAGGGCACGTCGAAACTCATCAGATTGGCCAACACCTCACCCGCATACTCCTTGCCCAAGGGCTCCATGATCGGCTCCCATTGGCAGTGCGGCCGGCTGGGCAGGTAGGGCCAGAAGAGGAAAAAGAGCACCGCCGCCATCCCGATGAAGACAAGGCACCGCCGGCGCCGCAGCGCCGCGCGCCAACCGCCGCGCATGTCCGCGGGCGCTGTCACGGCTGCGCCTCGTCCGGGGCCGGGGCGCGCACGTCCACCGGTTCGCCCCATTCAACGTCGATGACCCGCAGAACCGATTTCATGCCTGGCCTCTCCTCGACGCTCACCGTCGCCGTGACCGGCTGCTGCCAAGCCGCCTCTGTTGTGAAAGTTTTCGCAAAACCGGCTTTCTCCAGCACCTCCGCGTCGTCGCTATTCTCTCGACCCGGATTGAAGTTGTAATCGTCGTCAACGGAGTGGGTGACGACCCCTTCGATACGGATCACGTCGCCCGTCCGCACGGCGTCGAATTCGCCCTCGGACTTCAAGGTTGACGCTCCGAAAGACAGTGTGAAATCCAGATTGATTCCTAAGAGTTCTTTCAGCAACTTCGAAAATGAGAGTCCCTCGTCTTTCGTCAAAAGCTCTCCCGCCAGATCCCAAATCTCGACATTCCGACCATCCGCCAGACGCTCCTCGATAAACGTTGAAATGTTGAAGTTCTGGTCCCAATGGTCCGAAAACGACAACCGCTGGCCGTCTTCAAGCTCACGGAGCAGATGAGCATCGATATTGGTATTAGTGTTGCCGTCATCAGAATCGGCAGTTTTCCCGCCGACAAAAGTCCAGTTTTCGAAGCGCTCTTTGTTCTCGGTTTCGGCGCTGGCGAAAGGCTCAAGAGCGATGACCTGATCGCGGGTCAACCGATTGATCCCACCGCTCCCGTCCAGATAGCGGGCATAGAAATCCGCTGCTGTATCGAGACCTGCGGCACGGGCCGCGAGGAGCGAAAGCCGCTCTTTCAGTTCGGTCGGCACAGCCTGACCATAGGCAACCGCCCGGTCGATATGGTCGGCAAGGGATGCACCAACCCGTCGCCATTCGGTGCCTTCTGGTTTTTCGAGATCGCCTTGCTCATGGTCCGGATCCTGCACGGAAGCCGCCCTATCAAGACGGCCGCGCCCTGCTATGGCCGATCCGTTTTCAAGACCCGACCGGGCCCCGCCGTCGCCCATCTCGACACGAGGGGAGAATGGCGAACCACCCATCTCATCCGCCACATCTCTAATCGCCAACGGCGCACCCGCCGTCACGCGGTTTGCCGCCCGTTGACGTCCGTCATTGCCGGCGCTGAGAAGCCATCGTCTCTGACGCATCCTCGCCGGTAACGCAGTCGCACCCTCGACATCGCCAAACGCCGCCTGCACAGCCCCACGGCGTCGACTACCCCGTCCCTCGCCCAAACCACCACCGACATCTGTCATCGCACCACCCCGATCCACCACCCGATCATGGACCTTAGCCAATTATAGGAATAAAGTCAATAATTAGGTCATTCAGCCTATAGAAGCCGAACTTTCAAGATGCACAAAGATGCAATCTATGGATGCGGTTCCCCATACCAACATCGCTTCCTGAATGATGTGTGACAAAGGATTATGACCGGATCGAGACCGGATCTGGGCACAATCGGTTCGTCGGCGCACCCGCCCTGGTTGCATCATGGCCGATAGGAGAGAAACGACCCCCGGCCCTTACCCCTCCGGCGGCTCGTCCGTCAGGGCCGGCTGCTGCTGGGTGATGCAGTGGATGCCGCCGCCGCCGATGGCGATGTCGCCGGCCGGGACCGGGATCACCTTGCGGCCGGGAAAGGCCTCGCGCAGGATACGGTGGGCGCGCTCGTCTTCGGCCACCTCGAAGGCCGGGGCGATGACCGCGCCGTTGGCCACGTACAGATTGACGTAGGAGAGCGCGATCCGGGTTCCGTCCTCGTATTCGCGGCGCGGCGGCTGGGGCAGGGTCACCACCTCCAGCGACCGCCCCGCCGCGTCGGTGGCGCCGCGCAGCCGCTCCAGATTGTCCTGCAGGATCTCGTAATTGCCGTCGCTGCGGTCGTCGGTCGAAACGGCCAGCACCAGTCCCGGCCGGGCAAAGCACGCGATCTCGTCGATATGGCCGTCGGTCTCGTCGTCCTCCAGCCCGCGCGGCAGCCACACGATGGTGGAGACGCCCAGATAGTCGCGCAACAGGGTTTCGACCCGGCCGCGGTCCATGTCCGGGTTGCGGTTGGGGTTGAGCAGGCACTGCTCGGTGGTCAGCAGCGTGCCCTCGCCGTCGGTGTGGACGGCCCCGCCTTCCAGCACCAGCGGCGCCTCGAACCAGCGCGCGCCGGCGCGCGAGGCGACCAGGGCCGCCACCTCCTGATCGTCGTCGAAGTCGGGATAGCGGCCGCCCCAGCCGTTGAACCGCCAGTCGACGGCCGCCAGCCCGCCGGCGGCGCCCGTGCCGTGGGGGATCAGAAAGGTGGGGCCGACATCGCGCATCCAGCTGTCGTCGATGGGCATGGACAGCACGTCGACGCCGGTACCGCAGGCCAGCGACGCCTCGGCCACGTCCGACGGGTTGCACACCATGGTCACCGGCTCGAACTCGGCGATGGCCCGGGCCACGGCCGCATAGGCGGTGCCGGCCGCGTCCAGCCCGCTCTTGGCGCGGCCCTGGCGGTCGACCCGCTCCCAGATCTCGGCGCGCGTGGGCCAGGCCATCCAGCAGCGGTCGTGCCGGCGCCATTCGGCCGGCATGCGGTAGCCCTCTGCGGCGGGAGTCGACGGCATGGGTATTCCTTTGGCGGTGGTGGCCCCTCGGGCCCGCACGATGGTCGGGAGAGTACCGGCAACCGCCGACCGCGGTCCAGCCCGTCCGGAGGGGGCCGTGGCGTCGGCGCTAGCCGGTATCGCCGGCGGCCAGGGTTTCGTCGTGACGGCGGCGCCGTTCCTGGCCGGCCAGCAGCCGGGCGGCGATCAGGATGCCGATAGACACGATCGCCACGATGATGGTGGCCAGGGCATTGATTTCCGGACTGACCCCCAGCCGGACGCTGGAGAACACCACCATCGGCAAGGTCGTCGACCCGGGCCCGGATACAAAGCTGGCGATGACCAGATCGTCGAGCGACAGGGTAAAGGCCAAGAGCCAGCCGGCGATCAGGGCCGGCGCGATGATCGGCAGCGTGATGACGAAGAACACCTTGGCCGGCCGGGCGCCCAGATCCATCGCCGCCTCCTCCAGCGACCGGTCCAGCGCCCCCAGACGCGACTGCACCACCACCGCCACATAGGCGGTGGCAAAGGTGATGTGGGCGATGGCAATGGTCGCCATGCCGCGTCCGGCCGGCCACCCCACCAATTGCTGCAGCGACACGAACAGCAGCAGCAGCGACAGACCGGTGATGACCTCGGGCATGACCAGGGGGGCGGTGATCATGCCGCCGAACAGGGTGCGTCCGCGAAACGCCCCGAACCGCACCAGCACCATGGCCGCCGCCGTGCCCAGGACCACGGCGACCGTCGCCGACACCGCGCCGATGCGCACCGACAGCCAAGCCGCCGACAGCATCTGCTCGTTGCGCAAAAGCTCGCCGTACCATTTGGCCGACCAGCCGCCCCACACCGTGACCAGGCGCGATTCGTTGAACGAATAGATGATCAGCAGCAGGATCGGGACATAGAGAAAGGCGTACCCAAAGGCCAGGGCGCTAAGCAGAAGGCGGGACGATCTCACGCTACGCCCGCTCCCGCGCCTGCGCGCGGCCCTGCATCCATTGGAAGACCATGATCGGCCCGACCAGGAACAGCAGCATGGCGATGGCCACCGCCGACGCCACGGGCCAGTCGCGGTTGGCGAAGAATTCGTCCCACAGCACCTTGCCGATCATCAGCGTGTCCGGCCCGCCCAGAAGGGCCGGGATGACGAACTCTCCCACCGCCGGAATAAAGACCAGCAGCGACCCGGCGACGATGCCGGGCAGCGACAGCGGCAGGGTGATCGCCAGAAAGGCCCGCCACGGCCGGCTGCCCAGATCGGAGGCGGCCTCCAACAGGGTCGGATCCAGCCGCTCCAGGGTGGCGTAGAGCGGCAGGATCATGAACGGCAGGTAGGAATAGGTGATGCCCAGATAGACCGAAAAGTCCGTGTACAGCAGCTCCAGCGGCTGGTCGATGATCCCCAGCCCGATCAGCGCGTTGTTGATCAGCCCGTTGCTTTTCAGGATGCCGATCCAGGCATAGACCCGGATCAGGAACGACGTCCAGAACGGCAGGATGATCAGCATCATCAGCGGCATGCGCCACGCCGTCGGCGCCCGCGCGATGGCATAGGCCATGGGATAGCCGATGATCAGGCACAGCACGGTCGAGACAAGGGCGATCTTGAGGGAGTTCAGATAGGCGACCGCGTACAGCGCGTCGGTCAAAAGGAACTCGTAGTTGCCCAGGTTGAACCGCAGGGTCAGAAACCCCGGCTCGCCCCCCTCCCACGGCCACGAGAACGGCGGCTGGCGGATCAGCGGTTCGCCAAAGCTGATGGCCAGCACGATGGCGAACGGCACCAGGAAGAACAGCAGCAGCCACGCATAGGGCACGCCGACGACCAGCCGCCGCCCCGCCGCGCTTGCCACCGCCCGCCATGGCCGGCGGCGCGGAAGACTCACGCGGCGCCGCGCGGCACGCCGCGCCCGTTTGGACCCTGCCCCGTCATCCCACGATGTCTCCCCGCCGCGCCGATGGCATGGAGCCTATCACGGCCCGGCGGCCGATTCCCAGCGATCGCGCGAGATGCGCGGCGAAAATCTCGGAGACCGCCCGAGCGGTCGTCTCCCGAACCTCGCCTTACGCCGCCGACGGGCCCGGCTTTCTCAACACCAGGATCGAATCCGACTTCGAGCCGTCGTAGGTCCCCAGCGACAGGAACCGCACCAGCCCCAGCACACCGCGATAGACCGTATGGAAGGCCTGAGACCGTCCCTTGATCCGTTTGACCATGCCGCTTTCGTAGACGCTGGCGAATTCCACGATCAGTCCGTTCTCGCGCGCGAACCGATGCAGCGCTGGGGGCGAGACGGCCAGCCGGAGAAAGGTCGGAAACGGCGCGAAACCGGGCTTGCCCGCGGTCCTGCTGCCGAAGATCCGGCGGTAGAACCAGACATGAAACCAATGCGGCGTGAACTTGGTGACCAGTCCCTTCACGGAATGCACATTGGGCAGGGCCAGAACGATCAGCCCGTTCGGCTTGACCCCCTTGACGAACGACCTCAAGGCATCCTTTGGCTTTGGCAGATGTTCAAGGACATCCCAGCAGACGATCAGGTCGAAACTGTCCCGATCGAAGGGATGGGCCTGGACATCGCCCAGGATCTTTTCGTCGAGCCTGGCATTCTTTTCCAGCTGTTCGGGGGAGATATCGATCCCCACCATGTGCGCATCGGCCGGCAGGATGATGTGGGAGGACGATCCGCAGCCCGCCTCGAGGACCCGCAGGTCCCCGGTTCGACCGAGCAGCCGATGCACGACCCGCTGCAGCTCCGCCCGCGGCTCCAGCGCCTGGCCGCCGGCACCGGCCACGCCCGCCCGTTCGACCCGTTTCGGCGGGTGGAACCGGTTTTCCGGAAGCGGAGAGAATACTTCTGCTGTCTTGGAAAAACCTCCTAGCGCCTTCATGTGCCCCTCCCTCGTTAGGGACGGCCAAGGGATGGCCGCCATGGCTTCAATGACCATCAAGGGAGCACCGTAGCATTTATTTTGTATTTGTTTAATATTTTTTTGTAATGTCGTCGACTTCCTTTGCGCTCTCCTTGCGACGCCTTACTGCACGGTGGTCAGTGTCTCGCGGACGATAGGCGCCAATTCGTCGGCCAGGCGCCGCAGAAAGGCCTGCGGTTCGCGCCGATCGCGCAGGTCGATCTCCACCGCCTCGCCGGCGATGCAGTAGAATTCGAGCACCCGGTCGACCCCAAACCCCTGTTCGATCCACAGGGCGTAGCCGGGCGCCTTGGTCGCGTCATCGGCGGCGCCGTATTGCCGCGCCGCCGCCGCGTACTCCCGGGCGCAGTCCAGACCGTCCCGTTCGCGCCGCGTGGTGATGGCATAGAGCCGTTCGTCGCCGGTGAACCGCGCGGTCACCACCAGCAGCCCGTCGCCTTCCGCCGCGTCGTGGCGTCCCACATGTTCGGCCGCCGCCACCCCCCCGTGGAGAAACCGGTAGCGGTCGCCGACCAGAGGATCGAGATAGGGAACCGTCTCCACCCTTAGATAGGGAAAACGCGCGCGGGCGCTGTCCAGGCTGTCGCCCAACCGCAGCTCCTCCACCGCGAACCCGCCCACCGGTGCGGCGGCGGCCAGGGCCTGCCACGTCGCCCACAGCATCACGGTCCAGAACAGCACCGCGAGGACCAGCAGGGCGGCGCGCAGCCGGCCCTTGCGGATGAAGCCGGTGTCTCGATGGAACGATGACGATCGCCAGCGATCATCGCGGCCCTGCATGGCCCGCCCTATCCCATCGTCAAAGTGAGGGTGCCGCTGGAGACCGAGCGGGTGGTGTTGCCGTTGCCGTCGGTGACGTTGACCTCGATCGGGCCGCCGCGGCTTTCGATGCGGCAGGTCAGGCGCGTCGCCGCGATCTCCGCCCGGTGCGGCACCGCGCCGTCGAGCGCGATGCGGCTGGCCCCCTCCGGCCCGTCGGCCTCGCAGGTGCCGGAGAACCCGGCGCCGGCCGGCCCGTCGATGACCAGGACGAAGCCCTGGCCGCCGCTCCGGTCCCCCGGCTGGCCCGCCGCCGTGGTCGCGCCCGCCGCCGCCATCGCGCACGCGGCGCCGGCCGCCAGCCGTTTCGCCCTGGTCCAGGGTGTACCGCGTCCGCTCATGGTTCCCTCCGTTGCAGGGTCGAGATCAAGGCCCGACCAGCACCGCCGAGCCCACGTCCGTCCCCACCAGGGTGCCGAACGGAGTCTGCAGCACAAAGGCCGTGGCCCCGCCCGACTGTTCGATGCGCGGCATCGCCAGGCGGTTGCCGATCTGGATATGGGTCAGGCGGTTGCCGCCGCCGCGCTGGGCCACGTCGCTGCCGTTGCCGTTGCCGGTCTGCTGCTGCAGCGCCGTGTTGCCGCCGCCCGACTGGGCCAGGTCGGCCCGGTTGCCGTCGCCGGCCTGGATCTGGGCGGCCCGGTTGCTGGTCCCGGACTGGACGAGGCCGGCGCCGTTGCCCGACCCGTTCTGGACGATGGCGGCCATGTTCAGCGCTCCCGCCTGGCCCAGCGCCGCCCGGTTGCCGGCGCCGCCGAGCTGCGCCATCAGGGCGGCGTTGGCGGTTCCCGTCTGGGTCAGCAGCGCGCCATGGCCGGCGCCGTCCTGAAGGACGGCGAATGCGTTGTCGTCGCCGGTGACGATGACATCGGCGTCGTGGCCTTGCCCGCTCTGCGCGATCCGGTTGGCCGGCCCGAACAGGTCCAGGCCGAACCCGCCGAAATCGATACCCAGGTCACCCAGGCCGCCGCCGATACTCCCGCCATTGTTGTTGCCGGTCACCGTCAACCGGACGCGGTTGCCGCCGCCGGTCTGGTCCACCGCCGCCCGGTTGCCGATCCCCCGCTGGGTCACGGCGGCGTCGTTGCCGGCCCCGCCGGTCTGCATGATCGCCGTCTCGTTGCCCGACCCGATCTGCGCGATGGCGGCCACGCCGCCGGTGGCGCCCGCGGTCTGCTCGATGGTCGCCCGGTTGCCGTCGCCGCCGGAAATCGCCACCCGCGCGTCGTTGGCCTGGGCGGCCCCGGCGAGCAAAGTCGCCGCCAGAAGTGCCGCCGGCCCGACCGACGCCAGGACCGTCCTCGCCGGTTCCATAGGCCCCCCTCGCCACGCCATGTTGTTCTCCCCGAAAACTGGCCGGCGGGCACGCATCGCGCCCGCCGGCCAAGGCGTCCATAGCTTAAGGCTGGACGACCGCAACGACGTTGGAGTTACCGTTGCTGATATGCGTTGTCGCTGTATTGGTAAGACCGCCCTGGGTGTGGTTGATCTTATTGAAACTTCCAGTCATCACGGTCTGCGTGGAGGTTTGGAAACTCCCCGTCTGCGTCGCCGTCAAAATGTTGTTATTGCCTGTAGTGACGGTTTGAGTAGATGTCTGGTTGTTACCAGACTGTGTCGCCCTCAGTTGGTTTCTGTCGCCGTTTGTAACAGTCTGGCGTGCAAGCTGGGTGCTGCCAGCATTTTGGTTGATACGCAAGACGTTGCGTTCGCTGTTGGTCTGGATGGTCTGGAACGCCTGCTTGCCGGTGCCGTCACGCTGGTCAATGGTCGCCGTGTTAAAGTCGGAATTCCCAAGGATCTTTGTATCGGCCCTGGCATTGACCGTGTTCTGTTGATTGATACCAACAACGTTCCGGTCGCTGCGGTCGTTAATCCATACGTCCGAGTCGGCGTTGTTGCTGTTAGCCTGCCTGACATGCACGCCGGCCGCACCCCCCGTCCCTCCGGGACCTTGGTTGAAGTCGGAGTTGTTGCTGATGGTCACATCAGAGCGGGAATTGTTGGCTCCTCCAATCTGCTCGATGAAAACCTGGTTGCTGTCGCTGTTTGTCGAGATAGTGACGATGGACGTGTCCGCCTGGGCCGCGCCCGCCAAGCCAAGGGCCAGGGCCGAGACGGTGGCGAACAGCGTGTTCCTGATGGTCCGGTTCATGGTAGTTTTCTCCTGTTGGGCCGCGGCCTCGCCGCGGCCTGATGTTCGCGGCGCGAGGCGGGGTCATCCCCTCCCGCGCCGCCCCCTTTCGCCGCCGCCAGCGTCGATGCCTGTCCGGCGACGAAATTCCTGGCCCCACCCGCGGAGCGATCGCGGGGGGCAATGTCCGGCCGCCCTGCCGTGGGCGGGCTTGTCGTGCCCGGCCTCATCGCGTGACGAAACCGGCAGCTTCGGTCCTGGTGTCGAACTCGGCTTCCAGGACCATCTCCAGTTCCTCGCGGTTCGGCCATTTTTCGTCGAGATGGTCGGCGACCAGCGCCGCCTGGGCGGCCGGGTCGGCGAAGTGCCAGAACCCGGCCGCCGCGCCCTCCACGATCATTCCGATCACCGCCCGCTCCACCGCCTGCTTGAGGGCCACCGTGACCGGCTCGTTGGCGGTAAAGCCGGCGTCGACCTCCAGCAGTTCCTCGAAGGCCACGAACCTGAACACGTTGGCGGCCACGCCGATGGAATAGATGGTCTTGGCGACCTGGATCGATTTCAGGATCTCGCCGGTGTTGGTGCTGACCGCGCGCAGATAGACGGTGACCGTGTCCTCGCGGTATTCGGTGGCGCCGCCGATGCCCAGGAACCGCGCTCCCAGCCCGCCGGTAACGATGTTGGTGTCGTAGGCGATGATGCCGCCCTCGATGATGATTCCGGCGAACAGCATGGGCGGCAGATAGAGCTGGTTGAGGTCGCCGCCGCCTTCGTACAGCGCCCGCATCTCGCGCACGATCTGCCGCTCGCGCACCAGATTGTCGAGCCGCTCGCGCTCCACCACCGTGAACCACGATCCGCGCCCGGCGTCCTGCAGCGCCTTGATCAGCACCGAGGTGGCGCCCTGGGTCACCGCCCGCGACAGCGTCTGGACCGAGTCGCTGAACCGGTACTGCCCGGTCTGGTCGGTATAGCCATAGACGGCGACCACGACCTTGTCCTCGGGCGGCGGCAGATCGAGCAGCGCGCGGTGGGTGGTCGTCGTTTCCGTGACGCTGGGCGGCGCACCCTCGACCAGGCCCTGTGGCACGCAGCCGATCAGCGCCGCCAGCATCAGCGCCGGCGCGCACATCGCCTTAAGGATCGGGGTGAGTGTCGCAGGTATGGTCTTCATCGCCCTGCCTTGTCGGTTCTCTGCCGGTCTTCATGCTCGGGTCGGCGTTCCCTGCGTCAGGGCGTCAGTACCGGCACCTGGATCTGCGTGGTTTCCCCTGTGGCAGCGTCGAAGATCTGGATCGCGATGAATTCCAGCCCGCGGTTAAAGGTGATGGTCTGGCTGCCGAAGACCACGGTGCCGCTGTCCTGCGGGTCGGGACCGAAGATGGCGTCGCTGACCTGCCCGGCCAGGGCGCCCAGCAACTGGTTTTGCAGGCTGCTTACGAACAGATCCGCGTCTGACAATCCGGAGAAACCACCGAAATCGGAATCCGGGTCCTCGAACTTGTTCTGGGCGTTGGCGATGCCCAGCAGATGGGCGGAGTTGAACGGGTTGCCGCCGAAGGACGGGTTGATCGGCCGGTAGACCAGCTCGCTGGCTGGCGCCAGATCCGCGGTGCCCAGCAGGGCCCCCCCGCAGACCACGGCGATGGCGCATCGTTTGAGCAAGACGCCAGGGAGGCTGCTCACGCACGCCCGACGGCGGGTGGGCCCAGTCGACGTCGGGCTTGTTTTTGTCGAGTGTTTTTCGATTGCGGCCCTCATGGCGCGCCCTCCCGTTGGCCTCACGTTACGCGCATGAGTTGAACATCGCCGCCGCTCGGTGGCATCCACCAAATGGTGGAAATGGCGGTATTTATGACATTTTTCCATTTTTTGCGTTGTATTTGTCCCGGATCCGTCGCTAACATTTCATAGAGGCTGAATGAATTTCTTGGAAAACAAGTCCCTTAGAAGCCGAATAATGGTGGGAGGCATGCTTGATCGGGAAAGAGAAGATCCGGTTGTCGACGCGCTTTACGAGGCGGGCACGGATACGAGGCATCTCGAGGCCGCACTGAGCCGATGGGCCGATTTCTCCGGCGCCTACGGTGTTGTTATCTTCGCTGGCGACAACCGGTCCGATGCCCGGATCGCCGGGATCGACAGTTGGGGCTACCGCGAAGATGCCGAACAACGTTACCTTGACGGCTACGTCTCGAGCGACTTGCTGCGGATCGGGGCGCTGCGGGCGCCACCCGACCGCTGGTACGATGCAACGTCCAGCATCGATCCGGACTCGAAGCGCAGGAATCCCTTCTTCTGCGAGTTCTTGCCGTGGATCGGCACTCGGGCAGTCGCGGGCGCGCGGATCCTAGTCGATGACCGCGTGCTGACTCTGGCCTTGCACCGGGACAGCGGCGCCGGCGAATTTGAGGCATCGGAACTGGCCGCTTTCGATGGCCTGATACCCCACTTTAAGCGCTTCGATCGATTGCGACGGATTTCCGCCCGCCTGGAAGACCGTGTGGCCGGGCTCGAGGCGGCGCTGGACAGGCTACCTCAGGCGGTTCTGATTGTCGGTCAAGGCGAACGGGTCGAATGCGCAAACGCGGCCGCCCAATGCCTGCTTGCGGCGAATGACGGGGTGTGTCTGCGCAGTGGCCGCCTGATGTTCGACGATTCCGGAAGTGCCGCCCGCCTTCGCCAACATGTGAAAACCGCGCTCCGGGCCGGCGCCGCCGGCGCCGGCGATCTGGCCGTGCCGCGCCCGTCGGGCCGGCCGGCCTACAGGGTCAGCGTTCTCCCCCTGGCAGAGGCCAGTTTCTATGCGGAACGGCCGGGCGACCCGAAAGTCATGATTGTCATTATCGACCGTGACACCCCTCTGGGCCTTGGCGAGACCAGGCTTGCCGCTCTTTTCGGTTTGACCCCCGCCGAGGCGCGTCTCGCCGAGGCGCTCGGCTCAGGTCTGACTTTGGCCGCCGTCGCTACCCGTCACCGTGTCGCCCGCAGCACTCTGCGCTCGCAGCTTCTCGCCGTGTTCGCCAAGACCGGCACCGACCGGCAAAGCGACCTTGTCCGTCTGCTGGCCACGCTGGCCACCGCGGGCGCCAGGTGACGGGAAGGGAGCTTTGGCCGCCTCGGCGAAGGTGAGCACCCTACGGGCCATCCACAGTAAGGGACCAAGATCTCGGCATACAAAGTAATTACCATCATAAACCAAATAAGCTGATATTTTTTTCTGTGTGTTCAAAATAAAAAATCCATTCTACAGATAAATTTAGATATTTTATAATTAAAGTATGCGAATAAATACTGGGTGATTTCTATTTTTACCACCAAACGGTGGATGAATCAGATTCTGACCGCCTTTTACACTGCAGCATATCCGCGATTTCGACCAAGGCGCGGATCTTGTCTCAGGTGAGCGAGGGTGGCGGAGGATGGCTCGGGTCGTTACGGAAACAGCGGTCCTTGACGCCCTCTATGAGGCAGCAGCCGAACGTGCACACATCCAAGCCGCGTTGCAGCAACTGACGCGTTACGCGGGTCTGTCCGGGGCCGCGATTCTCATTGATGGCAATGGTCCGGACAACATCGTGGCGGGCGTCCATACCTGGGGCCTCCCAAACGATGCCGAAAGGGCTTACTTCGACGAGTATGCTCAATACGATCTCGCCTATCGTCGGGTTGCTGAGCAGCAGCCCCACCGCTGGTACGACACCGCCGGGCTGGTGACACCCGAAGAGATCAAACAGAATCCGTTCTACCAGGAGTTTTTGCCGAAGATTGGCACCAAGGTTCTGGCCGGGTTGCGGGTGTCCGGGGCAGAGAGCGAGCAATTGACCATTGGGCTGCACCGGGCTCCGAGCCAAGAAAACTTCTCAGCCGCCGAATTCGCCCGCCTGAGCCGCCTGATACCCCATTTTAGGCGCTTCGATCGGCTACAACGGATCTCATCTCGGCTGGAAAACCACACCGCGGCGCTTGAGTCAGCGCTGGATCGGATCAACCATGCCTTGTTCATTATCCGTCAGGGCGGCCGGATCGAAAACGCAAATCAAGCGGCGGAGGACCTGCTTCAGGGGCACGACGGCCTGAGGCGCCGCCACGGCCGCCTTTCCATCGACGATGCGAGCGCTGGTGAACGGTTTCGCTCGCATCTGGCGGCGACCCTGCGGGCCGACGCCACTGGAGCCGCCGACATCACGGTGCCCCGGCCGTCCGGTGGGCGTGACTATCGCCTCACCATCCTCCCCCTCGGCCCCGGCACATTTTATGCCGGACGGCATGGTGACCCGATGGCCATGGTAATCATTGCCAACCTCGACCAGCCGCTGGCCATCTCCGAAACCCGTCTTATGAAGACGTTCGGTCTGACTTTGGCCGAGGCTCGTCTGGCTATGGAGATCGGCTCCGGTCAGTCGATCGAAGCCATCTCCACCCGTCGCCGTGTGGCCCGCAGCACGCTGCGCAGCCAGCTCCTCGCCGTGTTCGCCAAAACTGGCACGGGCCGTCAGAGCGACCTTGTTCGGCTGCTGCTGCAGGTGGCGTCCGCCCGGGTCGAGTGATCGACCGCCGCGCCCCTACCGGGTCAGCACCACCCCGGCGTTAGCGCGCCAGGTCAGCGTCACCCGGTCGTCCCAGGTGATCGGCAGTTCGGCGGCGCGGGAGACGTTGGGCATGGTCACCCGCACGATCTTGCCCGATTCCAGCCGCACCAGGTAGATCGAGACATCGCCCAGATAGGCGATCTCGTGCACCGTGCCGCTGACCGTGTTGTGCCCGTCGCCGCCCGCCGGCGGATCCTGCGACAGCACGATCTTTTCCGGACGCACCGCCACCCAGACCTGCGCGCCCTCGGGCCCGGAAATGCCGTGATCGATGTACAGGGTGCCGCCCGCGTCCTCCGACCGGATCAGCACATGGTCGGGCTCGTCCTCGATCACCCTGCCCTCGAACAGGTTCACCGAGCCGATGAATTCGGCCACCATGCGGGTTCCGGGATATTCGTAGATTTCCGACGGGGTCCCGACCTGGGCGATGGTGCCGGCATCCATGACCGCGATGCGCGACGACATGGTCATCGCCTCTTCCTGGTCGTGGGTGACGATGACGAAGGTGATGCCCACCTTCTCCTGGATGTTGACCAGTTCGAACTGGGTTTCCTCGCGCAATTTCTTGTCGAGCGCCGCCAGCGGCTCATCCAGCAGCAACAGCTTGGGCCGCTTGATCAGGCTGCGGGCCAGCGCCACCCGCTGCCGCTGGCCGCCGGAAAGCTGATGCGGCTTGCGGCCACCCAGGGCACCCAGTTGGACCAGGGCCAGCGCCTCGGCCACCCGGTCCTTGATCTCGGCCCGCGGCACCCGGTCCTGGCGCAGGCCGAAGGCGACGTTCTGGGCCACGCTCATGTGGGGAAACAGAGCATAGGACTGGAACATCATGTTGACCGGCCGGGCATAGGGCGGCACCCCGGCCATGTCGACGCCGTCGATGAAGATCGCCCCGTCGCTCGGCTCCTCGAACCCGGCCAGCATGCGCAGCAGCGTGGTCTTGCCGCAGCCCGACCCGCCGAGCAGCGAGAAGAACTCGCCCTCGTGGATCGTCAGGCTGACCTGGTCGACGGCCGTGAAGTCGCCGAACCGCTTGGACACCCGCTCGATCCGCACCATCGGCGAGGCTTGGGGATCCTGCCAGGGGGCGGGACGCGGCGGCGGCCGCTCGGGCTTCGCCGCCGGCGCCGGCATCACCGAGGGCCCGTGGGAAAGGCGAACACGATTTGCTTACTGGCCGGTCCGTACGCGTGTCCAGCTTCGCGTCCGCAGCCGGTCGAACCGCGGGCTGACCAGCGTGTTGGCGAACAGCCGCGCCTGCACCTCGTCGGTCGGGAAGATGGTCGGATCCGTACGGATTTCCTCATCCACGAACTCAAGGGAATCCGGCACCGCGTTGCCATAGGCGACATAATTGGTGATGTCCGCCATCACCTCGGGCCGCAGGACAAAGTCGATAAAAGCATGGGCGGCATCCGGGTTCGGCGCGTCGGCCGGGATCGCCAGCACGTCGAACCACACGATGGTCCCCTCCTCGGGGATGGTATAGGCGATGTCCACGCCGTTGCCGGCCTCCACCGCCCGGGCCTGGGCCTGGATGACATCGCCGGAAAAGCCCCAGGCGACGCAGATGTCGCCGTTGGCCAGATCCTCGATGTACTGCGAGGAATGGAACTTCCGGATAAAGGGCCGGATCTCCATCATCCGGTCCTCGGCCGCCTGCAGGGCCTCGGGATCCTCGGTGTTGGGGTCGTACCCCAGATAGTTCAAAAGCGCCGGCAGGACCTCGACCGGGGAGTCCAGCAGCGAGACACCGCAATCGGCGAACTTCGAGACCACGTCCTTGTCGAAGATCAGGGCCATGCTGCCGGTCGGCGCGTCGGGCATGCGCTCGGCCACCATGTCGACATTGTAGCCGATGCCGTTGGTGCCCCACTGGTAGATGGCGGCATGGGCGTTGCCCGGGTCGGCGCCCGCCACCCGCTCCATCATGGCGGGGTCGAGATTGGCCAGGTTGGGGATCTTGTCCCGATCCAGGGGCTGATACACGCCGGCCTCGATCTGGCGGGCCAGGAACGGCATGGCGGTGGGCACCACGATGTCGTAGCCGGAATTGCCGGCCAGCAGCTTGGCTTCCAGGATCTCGGCGCTGTCGTAGACGTCGTAGTTGACGTCGATGCCGGTCTCGGCGCTGAAATCCTCCAGCGTCGTCTCGCCGATATAGTCCGACCAGTTGTAGATATTGAGCGTCTCGGCCCCGGCCGGCGCCGCCAGACCCAGCGCCAGAACGCCGGCGGCAGTTAGGATCCTCGATTTCACCATGTGATGCCCCTGTCCTTTCCTGGAAGGTGACGGCACCGGCGACCGTGTTCGAACACAGACACGCGCCGCCGAGGCCGCGATCGTTTGTTGGCGGCAATGTGAACCCGGCGCGCAACCCGTTGTCAATCGGGGGATTGCGTCGCGTGTGCGGTGCGGCACAAAAACCGAGGGATTGGGGACCGGCCGGGCGTCAGCAGGGGCGGGCCCGCCGAGAAGACGTCAGTCGCGAGGGCCCCACCGGACCGCGTCGGGCTGATCGGCCCGCCAGGAGGTGGGACCGAAATCCCGCCGGTCGTCTCCTGGCACCTCGGCCAGCAGCGCCTCGCCGTCGGGGCCCTCGAAGGTGTCCGACTCGATCGTGAAGCAGATGGCCTCGCCACGCGTGACCCGCCACATGGCGCAATCTTCCGCCACCGCCGCCGACAGGGCGTGATCGGTGATGGTTTTGCCCGAGGCAACAAGGCTAACGCCATCCGCGACATAGGACGCGACCATGATGGGAACAGGCAGACCGCAGGCCGTAAGATTTAGTAAAAGGCCTCCCAAAACGACATATTTTTGAACGTTCATCGCTGGGGCCGCCCTTTTTGTTACCCGACGTCCTCACCATGTCCCGTCAGTCTTAAGAACTCGTTAGGAATTCTGGTTAACGTCGAACCACCGAATCATTTGCGCGCCCGGATCCCCGTCGAGACCGAACGTGCGGGCCAGCCCCTACCGGCCCAGGTCGGCCGCCGTCGCGTCGATCGCCGCCTTGGCCCGCGTCACCATCTCGTCGATCTCGTCGCGGCTGGCGATCAGCGACGGCGCCAGAACCATCCCGTCGCGCACCGCGCGCATGACCAGGTCGCGGGCAAAGCAATGGTCGCGGCACAGGGTGCCCACCTTCCCGTCCCCGGCAAAGCGTGCACGGGTTTTCCGGTCTTCGACCAGTTCGATGGCGGCGATCATGCCCACCCCCCGCACCTCGCCGACCAGCGGGTGGTCGGCGAACGTCTCGTGCAGGCGCTGCTGCAGATAGGGCCCGATGTCCTGGGCGGCCCTTGCCACCAAGTCCTCGTTCTCCAGGATGTCGAGGTTGGCCAGGGCCACGGCCGCCGCCACCGGATGCCCCGAATAGGTAAAGCCGTGATAGAACTCGCCGCCCCGATCGATCAGCGTCGCCGCCACCCGGTCGCCCACCATCACCGCCGACAGCGGCACATAGCCGGAGGTCAGGCCCTTGGCCAGGGTCATCAGGTCGGGCGAAATGCCGTAAAGGTCCGATCCGAACCAGGCGCCCGTCCGCCCGAAGCCGCAGATCACCTCGTCGGCCACCAGCAACACGTCGTATTTGCGGCAGATCCTCTGGACTTCCGGCCAATAGCTGTCGGGTGGGATGATGACCCCGCCGGCCCCCTGGATGGGCTCGGCGAAAAAGGCCGCCACACTGTCGGCACCCAGTTCCAGGATACGGTTCTCCAGGGCCGACGCGGCCCGGCGTCCGAACGCCTGCGGGTCCTCGTCGCCGCCCAGATCGTGCCAATAGGGCGGCATGATATGGACGAACCCCGGCAGCGGCAGATCGACCTGCCGGTGCATCGCGCCCATGCCGCCGACACTGGCCGAGGCCATGGTCGACCCGTGATAGCCGTACCGGCGGCCGATAATGGTCTTCTTGCGATGCTTGCCCTCCAGGTCCCAGAACTGGCGCACCATGCGCACCGCCGTGTCCACAGCCTCCGATCCGGAATTGGCGTAGAACACTCGGTCCAGCCCGGCCGGGGTCAGGGCGGCCAGCCGTTCCGACAGGGCGATCGACGGCGGTGTCGCCGTCTTGAAAAAGGTATTGTAGTAGGGAAGCTCCATCATCTGGCGATGGGCGGCGTCGGCCAGTTCCCGACGTCCGTAACCAACATTGACGCACCACAGCCCGGACATGGCGTCGATCATCCGACGGCCGTCGCTGTCCCACAGCCACACCCCCTCGCCGCGCACGACGATCCTGCTGCCGCCCTCGTTCGACAGGGCGCGATAGTCGGTAAAGGGGTGCAGATGATGCGCGGTATCGGCGCGGCGCCAATCCTCGGTGGAGCGGGCGGGCACGGTTTCGGCTGCGGTTTGCGCGGTCATTGGTGGGCCTTTCGACAGGGCGACTTTGGGAAACGCGAACGACCGGCACGACGATTGACGTCGTGCCAGTTCCGTCAGGCTTCCGGCGGCGGCGTGAACCCGATGCGCGCGCACAGCACCAGCAACTCGGCCCGGCGCGAGCGCGGGCTTTGCGGCGAATAGTGGGGTGTCACCATGCGGATCGGTTCGGCCATCGGCCCCTGTCCATAGTCCAACCGGCGCTCAAACCCACCGGCGCTCAAACGTTCAGCAGCAGGTTCTCCCGCTCCCACGAGCTGATCACCTGCTGGTAGGCCTGATACTCGGCTTCCTTCACATACCATACCGCATCGACGAACTTGTCGCCCAGCACCTCGCGCAGCGATTTGGACGCGCTGAGCTTGATCAGGGCATCGAACAGGTGCCGCGGCAGGGTGAAGGCCAGCCGCTTGGCGCTGCCGACGACGGGATTGGTCGGCTCCAGCCCCTTGACCATGCCCAGATAACCGCACGCCAGGGAGCCGGCGATCATCAGATAGGGATTGGCGTCGGCGCCGGCCACCCGGTTTTCCACCCGCCTTGCATTGCCGTCCGACAGCGGCACGCGGAACCCCACGGTGCGGTTGTCCACGCCCCAATGGACATTGATCGGGGCGTCGCTGTCGGGGTGCAGGCGTCGGTACGAGTTCACATTCGGAGCGAACAACGGCATGGCGGCGGGGCCGTACTTCTGCAATCCGCCGATATAGGATCGGAACAGCGGTGTGTTCTGTCCGTCGGCGTCCGCGAACAGGTTGGCGCCGGTTTCCAGGTCGACCACCGACTGGTGCAGGTGCATGGCGCTGCCGGGCTCCATCTGCATCGGCTTTGCCATGAAGGTCGCATAGACCTCGTGGCGTTGCGCCGCCTCGCGCACCGTCCGCTTGAACAGGAGCACCTGGTCGGCCAACTCCAGCGCGTCGCCATGGTCGAAATTGATCTCGATCTGGGCCGCCCCGCCTTCGTGGCTCAGCGTATCGATGTCCAGGCCCATGACGCTGCAGTAATCGTAGACGTCCTCAAAGATCGGATCGAATTCGTTGACCGCGTCGATGCCATAGGCCTGGCGGCCGGTTTCCGGCCGGCCGGACCGGCCCAAAGGCGGCTCCAGCGGGTAGTCGGGATCGGTGTTGCGCTTGACCAGAAAGAACTCCAGTTCCGGGGCCACGATCGGCCGCCAGCCCCGTTCGGCATAGAGGTTCAGGATCCGGCGCAGCACCTGGCGGGATGAAATCTCAACCGGGCTTCCGTCGGCATAGGCACAGTCGCAGATCACCTGCGCGGTCGGCTCGGAGTACCAGGGGACCATGCGGATGGTCTCGGGGTCCGGGGTCATATAGACATCGATCGTAGCCGGATCGGTCACCGTCTCGTCCTCCGGTTCGTCGCCGGTGACGGTCTGGACGAAAATCGATTCCGGCACCCGCAAGCCTCGTTGACCCAGCCCGTCGAGAAACTTGTGGTCCGGCAGGATCTTGCCACGGGCGATTCCGCTCATGTCGGGAACCAGACATTCCACTTCAGTAATCTTGTGTTCAACTATGAAATCTTTGATTTTTTGCATAAAATCCCAGCGGGCGCGCGGATTGGCCGCCGGCTCCATGTCGTTTTCGATTCGGCAATGATAGCAGCACCGTAATCAACAATCCGTCACCGTTTGGCCGCCGCCGGCGTTCCGGCCTCGCGGCTTGACAGGCACCCGGCGATCGCCACGATGGCCCCATCGGCCACCATCAGCGGATGCCCCATGTCCATCACCGCGCCAACGCCGGCCCCCGACATCGGGTCAGAGCCGTTAGACGACGAGGTCGCCGCCTTTCGCGCGGCCCACCCGGATATCGGCCAGATCGATGTCCTGATCGCCGACACCTGCGGCGTCCTGCGCGGCAAGAAACTGCCGATCGAGCATTTGCCAAAGCTTTACAAGGATGGGCTGGGTTTCCCCGGCTCCATCTTCGCAACCGACATTACCGGCAGCACCGTGGAGGAGACGGGGCTGGGCTATGACGATGGAGACGCCGACCGGATCTGCATGCCCGTCCCCATGACCCTGGACCCCATCCCCTGGCTGCCGCGGCCCACGGGGCAAGTCCTGCTGTCCATGCGCGACCATGACGGGTCGCCGTTTTTTGCCGACCCCCGCACGGTGCTGCAGAACGTGATGGACAGAATGGCCGCCGACGGGCTGTTTCCGACCGTGGCCATCGAGATGGAATTCTATCTTCTGGATCGGGATCGCGATCCGTCCGGCGCTCCCTCCCCGCCGATGTCGCCGTTGCATGGCCGCCGCCAGAGCACGACCCAGGTCTACGGCATCGAGGAACTGTACGATTTCGATGTGCTGCTCGACGAGATCGTCCAGTCGTGCGAAGCCCAGAACATCCCGGTGGATTCGACGACATCGGAATATGCCCCCGGGCAGTACGAGATCAATCTGCACCATGTCGACAACGCCTTGGACGCCTGCGACGACGCGGTCCTGTTCAAGCGCGTGGTCAAGGGCGTGGCCGCCAAGCACGGGGTCGAGGCGACGTTCATGGCCAAACCCTATCCCGACCTGGCGGGCAACGGGTTCCACATCCATGTCAGCGTGCGCGACCGGGACGGACGCAACATCTTCGCCAGCGACGATCCCGCCGGCGCGCCGCCGCTGCGCCACGCCATCGGCGGCTTGGCCCGGACCATGGCCGACGGCATGGCCGTCTTCGCCCCCAACCAGAATTCGTTCCGGCGGTTCCAACCCAACAGCTATGCCCCGCACGCGCCAAGCTGGGGCATCAACAACCGCAGCGTCAGCCTGCGCGTGCCGTTCGGCGAACCGGGCAGCCGTCGGGTCGAACACCGGGTGGCCGGGGCCGACTGCAACCCCTATCTGGTCACCGCCGCGGTTCTGGCCGGCGTTCACCACGGCATCGCGGAGCGGATCGAGCCGGGACCGCCCATCACCGGCAACGCTTACGAAAAACTGGAGCCGACGCTGACATCGTCATGGATGATGGCATTGGACCTCCTGGCCGACAGCCGCTTTTTCGCCGATTATTTCGGAAAGCGGTTTATCGAGGTCTATCTGGCGTTGAAATGGGCCGAGCGCGACAAGTTCTTCTCCATGATCACGCCGCTCGAATATGAATGGTACATGACCAAGGTGTAGGCACCTTCGATTGGTGTAGGCGCCGTCAACGGCCGGCGTCCACCCGCCGGCGAAAGGTCGCCACCCGATACACATAGAACAGCACCATGGCCGCCAGGATCAGATTGGAGACCGGGTTCACGTAGGCGCTGACCGCCATGTAGCCGTCTTTCAGCCAAAAGCCGGCAGCCGCCAACAGCGCGGTCCAGGCAACGGTGCCCAGCGCCGAAAACAAAAGGAAGCGGGGTAGCGGCATGTCGGCGATCCCGGCCGGAACCGAAATCAGCGTGCGCACGGCGGGGATCAACCGGCCGATCAGGACCGCCTTGGTGCCGTGACGGTCGAACCATCGGATGGCCCGTTCGACTTGGCGCGGCGTCACGGTCAGCCAGCGCCCGTGGCGCGCCGCCCAGCGCATCAGGCGCTCGTCGCCCAGCCATTTGCCGATATAGTACCATAGCAGTGCGCCGGCCAGGGAGCCGACGGAGCCGGCCAGAACCACGGGGACCAGGGCCAGATCGCCCCGCGCCGCGGTGAACCCGGCCAGGGGCATGATCAGTTCCGACGGGATCGGCGGAAACACGTTCTCCAGGAACATCAGGATGGCAATGCCCACATACCCTGTTTGCTCGATCATGCCGGTGACCCAATAAAACATGATCCGATTCCGTCCCTTGCCAGTAAGCCCATCGTTCGCGCCTGTGGGGCGCCGCCCTCAACGTAGGCGCTCTCCGGCCGGACAAAAGGGTACGCCGTGCCGCACACGGTCTATCGCGCGGCACGCGAGGACGATAGCGGGTGCCGTCGTCATTGCCGCGCTGGTCAATGGCTGCGGCCCTCCACGGGTCACCGTGGAAGGCTCGGAGCGCGACGTCGACTGGTGGATCAGCCTACCGTTCTGACGTCCTTGAACAGATCCGCGACCATTCGGCCGCGCGGCCGAAATGCCCGTGATCGGCCACAGCCACACGATGGCGGAGGTCGCGCAGCGTCGTGGCTCGTTCCGGGCGACAGTGATTCTCCATCGTTTGCATGGCCCCGATACGCTCCGGGATACGCAGCGTGAGCTATCGGGGCGGCAGGCGCGGTCGCCGGTGTTTCCAAACCCGGAACGCCTCTCCCACGCCGCCGTGCCTTCTTCGCGCGATGTAGGCGACCATGGGCGCCACGACCATCGGGAGGGATAGGCAAACGGCCATTGCCCGCGAGCTTGCGTTCCGGGAAACGTCGAACAGAACCAAGACGGGAATGAGAACAAGAAAGCACAGGACAGCCCCGATGAAGAGACCGACCCCCATGGCCATGTCGTAGTACCGGACGACCGCAATGACGTTCCGCCATTTGCCTTTCCCGCGCCCGGAACGCGATTTCCCTTCCAACACCGTGACGCCGCTCCTGACCGTGGCCGGGTGAGGACCGCCCCGCCGAAGCCTGCCCCGCGTCCCCATGCTTGCGGCCCGCGCGCGGCCGTGATTGAAGTCGGGCATGAACGGCAACACGCTTTCCGGGCACGCCCCCTCCTGGTACGCGGCCACCGCCAACCCGGCGCCCGATCACCCGCCGCTGGCCGGCACCGTGCGGTGCGACGCGCTCGTCGTGGGCGGCGGCTTCACCGGGCTGACCACCGCCCTGACCCTGGCGGAGAGGGGCTTCGACGTGGTCCTGCTGGAGGCGCGCAGGATAGGGTGGGGCGCGTCGGGCCGCAACGGCGGTCAGATCGTCACGGGGCATAACAAGGACATGGCGACCATCGCCGGGTTGGTGGGCAAGGACGACGCGGCCCGTCTGTGGCAATTGGGCGAGGACGCCAAGGATCTGATCCGCCACCGCGTCGCCCGCCACGCCATCGCCTGCGACCTCAAATGGGGCTACCTGTTCGCCGCCCTGAAGCCCCGCCAGCAGCGCGACCTGGCGGCGACCCTGGCCGAGTGGCGCGACCGGTGCGGCTATCACCAGGCCCGCCTGGTCGACCGAGACGAGGTACGGACCCTGGTCGACAGCCCGCTCTATATCGGCGGCCTGCTGGATTCCGGCGGCGGCCAGCTTCACCCCCTCAACTACGCCCTGGGCCTGGCGGACGCCGCCGCCGCGGCCGGCGTCCGCCTGTTCGAGGGGTCCGAAGTCACGCGCCTGGAGGTCGGACCGAGGATCGCCGCGATCACCGACAAGGGCCGGGTGGAAGCACGGTTCGGGGCCCTGGCCGGCAACGCCTATCTGCCCGGCCTGTCGCCCGACGTCGAGCGGCTGGTGCGGCCCCGGATCATGCCGGTCGCCACCTCCATCGTCGCCACCGCGCCCCTGTCGGAAGATCTGGCGCGCCGCGTCCTGCCCGCTGACATCGCCGTCGCCGACGTCAACTTCGTGCTCAACTACTACCGCCTGTCACCCGACCGGCGGATGCTGTTCGGCGGCCGCGTCAGTTATTCCACATTCGAGCGACCCGGTCTGCCGCGGTCGATCCAGCGTACTATGGTCCGCACCCTGCCCGCCCTGGACGGCGTACCCATCACCCATTGCTGGGGCGGGCATGTGGGGATCACCATCAACCGCTTGCCTCATCTGGGAAGACTTGCGCCCAACCTGTTCTTCGCGCAGGGTTTCTCCGGGCATGGTGTTGCCCTGACCGGGATCGCCGGCACGGTCATGGCCGAGGCCATCGCCGGCACCGCCGAGCGGTTCGACATCTTCGCCCGCATCCCCCACCGCCCCTTCCCCGGCGGCCGCCTGCTGCGCATGCCGGCCCTGGTCCTGGCCATGGCCTGGTACCGGTTGCGGGACCTGCTGTAGGGGCTGCGCGGAGAGCGACGCCTCCCCGTCTTCGTTCGACGACATTTTGAGGTGTATGCGATCAACGACATTTTGTTTTGTCACCGTTCGACGACATGTTATAATGTCGCCATTCGATGATGAATTGAGTGACCCCCGTGGATATTCGCACCCCCCTCGACATCGGCCTGATCGTTCGTGACCGCCGTCGCCAGCTCGCACTAAGCCAAAGCGACCTGGCCCAGAAAGTCGGCGTCGGTCGTCAATGGCTGGTCGCCGTCGAGCACGGCAAGGCGGGCGCCGAGATCGGCCTTGTGCTGCGCACACTGGCCGCTCTGGACCTAATTCTCTCTATCAGCACCGATCAGGACGATCATCATGTCGCCCCCGACGATAGCCGTACCCGGATCGATATCGACGCGCTGCTCGCGGAATACACGCACAAAAAGTTCGATCCGTGAGTGAACCGCTTGTCGCTGTCGCCGAAGGCAGAATCATGGGCTCCGTCACGCGGGCATCCAATGGTCGCCTGCGGTTCGCCTATCTGGACAACTGGCGATCCGGTCGTGACAGCTATCCCCTTTCCGTCTCGATGCCGCTGGTGGTGGCCGAACATGGCCATGCCAGCATCGAACCCTGGCTCTGGGGTTTGCTGCCAGAGAACGAAGCGGTCCTAACAAGATGGGGACAGCAGTTTCACGTCTCGCCCCGAAATGCATTCGCGCTTCTCGGCGCGGTCGGTGAAGACTGCGCCGGCGCGGTTCAATTCGTCCAAATGGATCGGATGGACACCATTCTTGGATCGGGCGCGGATTCTGTAGACTGGTTGACAAAGGCCGACCTCAGTGAGCGTCTGGCGCTTCTTCGCAAGGAAGGGGCGGCCGGACGGATGCAGGGAGATACCGGTCAGTTCAGTCTGGCGGGAGCCCAACCCAAGACCGCCCTTTTTTTTGACGGTGAGCGGTGGGGCGTGCCGTCCGGCCGTACGCCGACGACGCACATTCTCAAACCCCCGCTCGAAGGGCTCGACGGCCACGCGGAAAACGAGCATCTGTGCCTAGCTCTAGCCAGCAAGATCGGGCTACCGGCGGCGCGATCCAAGGTTCTTCGTTTCGATGGCCAAGCCGTGATCGTCGTCGAGCGCTATGACCGAGCACGGATCGGCGATCGTGTCCGTCGGATCCATCAGGAAGATTTGTGCCAGGCCCTCGGCCTGCCACCGACCAAAAAATATCAGAACGAGGGCGGCCCTTCGGTAAGTGCGATGATGGGCGTCGTTCGCACCCATTCGACCGCGCCCCTGGAAGATTCCTGGACACTGGCCCGTGCCCTGATGTTCAACTGGCTGATCTGCGGCACGGACACTCATGCCAAGAACTTCTCTCTGCTCATCGGCGCTGGCGGGTCAGCACGGCTCGCGCCGCTCTACGACGTAGCCAGCACACTCGTCTACGATTTCGATCCGCGAAAGCTCAAGCTCGCGACCAAGATCGGAGGCAGTTATCTGTTGGAGGAGATCGGGGTGCGCCAATGGGAGAAATTCGCGTCCGAGGCGCGGCTTCCCAAACAGGACGTTTTTTCCGTTTGCCGGGAAATGGCCGAAACACTACCGGCGAAGCTCAGTGAAGTCGCCGACCGGGCGATGGCCGACGGACTCGATCACCCGATTATCGGTCGCATGGTCGAATCCATCAGTGCCCGCGCCAAGCACTGCGCCAGAACAACCTTCCGCTAGGCTTTCACACTGACCCCACGCTAGTCTCCGTCATCATGTCGCCGCTTGCCGACCGCACATTCCGCCGGCTGTTCACGGCCCAGGCCATCGCCCTGGCCGGCAGCGGGCTGTCGACGGTGGCCCTGGCGCTGCTGGCCTACGACCTGGCCGGCGGCAGGGCTGGCGTCGTGCTGGGTACGGCATTGGCGCTCAAGATGATCGCCTATGTAAGCATCGCGCCGCTGGTCGGTGCCATCGCCCACCGCGTGCCGCGAAGGCGGCTGCTGATCGGCCTGGATCTGGCGCGCGCCGCCCTGGTCGCCAGCCTGCCTTTCGTCACGGAACTGTGGCAGGTCTATGGGCTGATCGTGCTGCTCAGCGCCTGTTCGGCCGGCTTCACGCCGACCTTTCAGGCGACCCTTCCCGACGTGCTGCCGGACGAGGCGCGGTACACGCGCGCCTTGTCGCTGTCGCGCCTGGCGTCCGACCTGGAAAGCCTGCTCAGCCCGATGCTGGCGGCGGCCGCCCTGATGCTGGTGGGGTACGGATCCCTGTTCGCGGCCAACGCCGCCGCCTTTGTGGCCTCGGCCATTCTGGTCGCCTCGATCCGTCTGCCCGTGCCCGCCCCGGTGGACCGGGAGACCGGTTTCGGCCGGGCCCTGACCCTCGGCGTCCGCGCCTATCTGGGCACGCCGCGATTGCGCGGGCTTCTGGCCCTGTCCCTGGCGGTCGCCTCATCCGGCGCCATGGTCATCGTCAACAGCGTCGTCCTGGTGCGCGACCGGTTCGGCGGCGGCGACAGCGATACGGCCCTGGCCTTCGCCGCGTCGGGAGCCGGATCGATCCTCGTCGCCCTGGCGCTGCCGAGACTGCTCGATTGGCTGCCGGACCGGCCGGTCATGCTGGCCGGCGGCGCGCTGCTCGGCCTTGGCCTGCTGCTGGGTCCATGGGTGACGGGGCTGGGAACGCTGCTGGCGTTGTGGTTCGTGCTCGGCGCCGGCGGGTCCCTGATCCAGACGCCGACCGGCCGGCTGCTTCGGCGGTCCGCCCATCCCGGCGACCGGCCGGCGCTGTTCGCGGCCCAGTTCGCCCTGTCCCACGCCTGCTGGCTGATCGCCTATCCGCTGGCCGGCTGGCTGGCGGCGACGATGGCGCCGGGGGTTGCCTTCGCCGTGCTGGGCGGCATCGCGCTCACATCAACGGCCGCGGCCTTGGCGCTGTGGCCCGCCGGGGACCCCGACATCCTGGAGCACGATCATCCCGATCAGGAGCATGCGCATCCGCATGTGCACGACGCCCACCACGATCACGACCATGAAGGCTGGGAAGGCCCCGAACCCCACATCCATCCTCACCGCCATGGGGCCTTGCGCCACCGTCACCCCTTCGTCATCGACCGCCACCACCCGGTCTGGCCCAAGGTCTGACCGCCGACGAGCCCCGGAGGCGATCCGGGGATTTCGCGAACCGGCGCCGCGGCTGCTCCCGCGGCGCGGAGGTCCGTACGAACCCTCGCCTTCAGTCGATCTCGTGCAGGGTTTCGCGGATGGTTTCGACCATCCGGTCGATCTGATCCTTCTCCACGATCAAAGGCGGCGTCAGGGCCAGAATGTCGCCCGTGGTGCGGATCGAGACGCCTTTTTCATAGCATTTGAGGAACGTCTCGAACGCCCGCTTGGTCGGCGCCCCGGCGCGCGGTTCCAGTTCGATGCCGGCGACCAGTCCCAGATTGCGGATGTCGATGACATGCGGTTCACCCTTGAGAGCATGAACGGCATTTTCCCAATAAGGCGCCAGGTCGGCGGCGCGCTGGAACAGATCCTCTTCCCGATAGGTGTCCAGCGTCGCCAGCGCCGCAGCGCAGGCCAGCGGATGGGCCGAATAGGTATAGCCGTGGAACAGCTCGACCATATTGTCCGAGGCGTCCATGAACGCGTCGTAGATGGTCTTGGTCGCGAACACCGCACCCATCGGCACGGCCCCGTTGGTCAGCCCCTTGGCCGAAGTCACCATGTCGGGCTGGACGCCGAAATACTCGACCGCGAAGGACGCGCCCAGGCGGCCAAAGCCGGTGATGACCTCATCGAAGATCAGCAGAATGCCGTGGCGGGTGCAGATCTCGCGCAGCCGCTCCAGATAGCCCTTGGGCGGGATCAGCACGCCCGCCGACCCGGCGAACGGCTCGACGATCACCGCGGCGATGGTCGAGGCGTCGTGCAACGCCACCAGCCGCTCCAGATCGTCGGCCAGATGCGCCCCCCAGGCCGGCTGGCCGCGGCTGAAGGCGTTGTGCTCCAGATCGTGGGTGTGGCGCAGATGGTCGACGCCCGACAGCATCGTGCCGAACTGCTTGCGGTTGGCCGACATGCCGCCGACGGAGATGCCGCCGAAACCGACGCCGTGATACCCCCGCTCCCGCCCGATCAGGCGCGTGCGATGGCCTTCGCCGCGGGCCCGGTGATAGGCCAGCGCGATCTTGAGCGCGGTGTCGCAGCTTTCAGACCCGGAATTGGTGAAGAACACGTGGTCCAGATCGCCGGGCATCATCGATGCCAGTCGCGACGCCAGCTCGAACGCCTTGGGATGGCCCATCTGGAACGCCGGCGAATAGTCCAGGACCGCCGCCTGCTTCTGGATCGCCTCGACGATGCGCGGCCGGCAATGCCCGGCGTTGACGCACCACAGGCCGGCGGTGCCGTCCAGCACCTTCCGCCCCTCGATGGTGGTGTAGTACATGCCCTCCGCCGCAACGAACAGGCGCGGCGCCTTCTTGAACTGGCGGTTCGCCGTGAACGGCATCCAGAACGCTTCGAGGTTGTTGGGCGCGGGCTCCACGGAAGCCGGCGGCGCGAGGACATCGTCCATGACTCGAACTCCGATCGCGATGGCGTGAAATGGGGACTCACCTTGAGGCTACGCCTGTTCGGAAAACGCGACAAGCGGGATACCAAACCGGAGCGGCGAAACGCCATTATCTTGCGCTTTACGCCGTTTCCGTTCAGAATATTCAACGGTTTTAACAGAGAATTGACCGATGGACCGCGCCGCGCCCTCCCCCTCCGACCCCGCCCTGGGCGCCCGCCTTCGTCGTCTGCGCGAACAGCGCGGGTTGAGCCAGCGGGCGTTGGCCAAGCGGGCCGGCGTGTCCAACGCCACCATCTCGCTGATCGAGCAGGATCGCGCCAGCCCCTCCATCGGGTCGCTCAAGAAGGTGCTGGACGGTATCCCCATCAGCCTCGCCGACTTTTTCGCCCTCGCCGATCTGCCGGCGGAGCAGGTCTTTTTCACCGCCGACGATCTGGTGGAAATCGGCGGGGGCGCCCTGTCCTACCGTCAGGTTGGGCGGGAGCTGGCCGGACGCAGCCTGCAGGTCCTCCACGAACGGTACGCGCCGGGGGCCGACACCGGACGCGCCATGCTGCATCATGAGGGGGAGGAGGCAGGCGTGGTGGTGCGCGGCCATGTCGAGGTCACCGTCGGCGATCGCCGCCAGGTGCTGGGCCCGGGCGACGCCTATGCCTTTAGCAGCCGGCAGCCCCACCGCTTCCGCAATGTCGGAGACCACGAGGCGGAGATCGTCTCGGCCTGCACCCCGCCCAGCTTTTGATCGGCCGTCTGCGGCCCGGTTGCGTCCGGATGCCACAGGCAGCCACACTGGTCTGTACGAATGGCGACGGTGTCTTTATTATTAGCGTCTGCTACTATGCGTTACAAACAACAAATGGGAGGATGGGCCGATGACCGATATGACCGAGGATCGCGACGGCCGGCTGGAGAGCACGGTCGCCAGCGGAACCGGACGGCGGGCGCTGTTGCGCGGTACCGGGCTGGCCGCGTTCGGCGCGGCGCTTGGCACCGCCATCCCGTTCGGCGGCAATCTGCGCCACGGTCTGATCCCCGTCGCCCTCGCCCAGGGGACGGAGATGGACGCGATGGCCGAGAAGGACGGTCTCGTCCTCCTGGGCGACCGGCCCCTCAACGCCGAAACACCGGCCCATCTGCTCGACGACGCGGTGACGCCCAACAACCGGATGTTCATCCGCAACAACGGGCTGGTCCCCGATTCCGCCCTGGCCGGCGACGCCTCCGGCTGGACCCTGACGGTGGACGGCGAGGTCGACGCGCCGCTCGAACTCACGCTCGACCGGTTGCGCTCGGACTTCGAGGTGGTCACGCTGCAGCTTCAGGTCGAATGCGGCGGCAACGGCCGCGCGTTCTTCGTGCCCGGCGCGTCGGGCAACCAGTGGACGACCGGCGCCATCGCCTGCCCCGAATTCACCGGCGTGCGGTTGCGCGACGTGCTCGACCGCGCCGGCGTGAAGGACACCGCGGTCTATACGGGACATTACGGCGCCGACATGCACCTGTCGGGCGATCCCGAAAAGGAACCGCTGTCGCGCGGCGTGCCCATCGACAAGGCGCGCGAGGAGCACAACCTCATCGCCTTCGAGATGAACGGCCAGCCGCTGCCGGCCCTCAACGGGTTCCCCGTGCGCCTTGTGGTGCCGGGCTGGCCGGGGTCCTGCTCGCAGAAATGGCTGACGCGGATCTGGGTGCGCGACCAGGTCCATGACGGCGCCAAGATGACGGGCGATTCCTACCGCATGCCCGCCTACCCGGTGGCGCCGGGCACCGAGGTACCGGACGAGGACTTCGTGATCATCGAGTCCATGCCGGTCAAGTCGCTGATCACCGCCCCGGCCAGCGGCGCGGAAGCCGGTGCCGGCGCCCCGGTGGAAGTCCGTGGCCACGCCTGGGCCGGCGACCGCGACGTACAAGCGATGCATGTCAGCCTGGATTTCGGCGCCACCTGGACCGAAGCCGAACTGGACCCGCCGGCCAACAAATATGCCTGGCAGCAGTGGCGCGTCCAGGTGACCCCGCCGATCGCCGGCTACTACGAGGTCTGGGCCCGCGCCACCGACAGCGAGGGGGTCATGCAGCCGCCGGTGGTTCCGGGCTGGAACCCCAAGGGGTATCTCAACAACATGCAGCACCGCATCGCGCTGTTCGCGGTCTGACGGCCACGCCGTCATGAAGGCTTTTTTGCTGGCCTCCGCCCTTGCCGCCGTGTTCGGCGCCGCCGGCTTCCTGATCGCCGGGCAGCAGCCCGTCCCGCCGGCCCCGATACCGGCGGCGACGGCGCCGGCCGATCCGTCACCGCCCCCGGAATCCGCGGCGCCGGAACCGGTACCGGCCGAGGTCGCCACCAGCCGTCCCGTTCCCGACCCGATGGCGGCGCGGAGCGCGGCGCCGGCCATCGTCCACGATCCGATGGCCGCTGCCCGGGGCGCGCCGGCGCCGGCCACGCCGGTCTATGATCCGCTGGCGGCCTTGCGTGCCCCGCCCCCCTCGGCACCGGCGGCCACCGATACCGGCGAGACCTTCGAGGGCCTGCCGGTCAGCGCCGGGGTCGAGGACACCTTCTATCTGTGCAGCGCGTGCCATTCGATGGAACTGGTCACCCAGCAGCGGCTCACCCGGCAACGCTGGGATCATCTGCTAGACTGGATGGTCACCGAACAGGGCATGCCGCCCCTGGACGACGCCCAGCGCGAAATCATCCTGTCCTACCTGGACCGCCACTTCTCGCCCTAAGGACCGTTTGGGAGCGGGATTTGGCGCGCGCCCACGACGGGCGCCGCGAGCCCCGGTCTCCAAGCCGAGGCCGGTGCAGGACCGTGACGCCCAAAGAAATGCCAACGGCGCGGTCACGCACAGATGCGGATCTTCGTCCGGGATTCGTGTTCTATATCTATCAACAGACTCTACCACCGGATCAAAAAACTCTCTGGCCCATGCCGCCCTCGTCCTGGCCCTATCTCGATCATCCCGGCCCGCTGGCCTTCGCCCATCGCGGCGGCACCGAAGCGGCGCCCGAGAACAGCATGGAGGCCTTCGCCGCCGCGGTCGCGCTGGGCTATCGTTATCTCGAAACCGACGTGCACGCGACGCGGGACGGGGTTCTGGTCGCCTTCCATGACGACACGCTGGACCGGGTGACGGACGGCGCCGGCGCGCTCGGCGATCTCGACTGGGCCGATGTGCGCCGGGCCCGCATGGCCAACGGGGAGGCGCCGCCGCTGGCCGAGGACCTGCTGGGCGCCTGGCCGCACACGCGGATCAACATCGACCCGAAGACCGACGCGGCCGCCGCACTGCTGCCCGATCTGATCCGGCGGACGGACACCCTGTCGCGGGTCTGCGTCGGCTCCTTTTCGGACCGGCGGCTGGCACGGCTGCGCCGGGCGCTGGGCCCCGGCCTGTGCACGTCGATGGGACCGGTGGCGGTCGCGCGTCTGCGGTTGACACCGGTCGGTCCCGTTCTCGGCGGCTTCGACGCCGCGTGCGCGCAGGTGCCCGTCGCGCGATACGGCGTGCGGATCGTGGACCGAGCGTTTATCGCCGCCGCGCACCGTCATGGGCTGCAGGTCCATGTCTGGACCATCGACGACCCCGCCGAGATGAACCGCCTTCTCGACCTTGGCGTCGATGGGCTGATGACCGACCGACCCAGCGCGCTCAAGCAGGTGCTCCAGGCGCGTGGTGCGTGGTCGGGCGGCTGACGCGCACTGATCGTCGGGACCAACATCGGGTTCTGGCGCAACCGGACCATGCATGAAATACTCCTCCTGCGGCGTCGCCCAGCCAACCAGCGGTCGCGCACGCCGGCCCCGTCCGCAACCGCAATCACCGGGAAGCCTGCCATGTCCGTCATGCCGCACCGCGCCCTGTTCCGACCCGTCGCCCTGGCCGCCGTCGCCGCGCTGCTCGCCTTTGCGCCGGCACGGGCTCAGACCACGGCGGCCGATGCCCCGCCGGAGGCCGCCACCGGGCGCGCCGTCAGCCAGGCCGCGACAGCCGAGTCGTTCATGGTCGCCGCCGCCAACCCCCTGGCAGTGGAAGCCGGCTATGACGTGCTGCGCCGGGGCGGCAGCGCGGTCGACGCCATGGTCGCCGTGCAGCTTGTCCTCAATCTGGTGGAACCCCAGAGCTCCGGCATCGGCGGCGGCGCGTTCCTTCTTTATTACGACGCGGCATCGGACAGCCTGACCGCTTTCGACGGACGCGAAACCGCCCCCATGGCCGCCACGCCCGACCTGTTCCTGGGCCCCGACGGCGAGCCCATGGGGTTCATGGACGCCGTCGTCGGCGGCCGCTCGGTGGGTACGCCCGGCACCCTCAAACTCATGGAATCCGTGCACGGCTTCTACGGCAAGCTGACCTGGAGCGAGCTGTTCCAGCCGGCCATCGATCTGGCGGACAACGGCTTCGAGGTCTCGCCGCGCCTGGCGGGACTGCTGCGGGAGGACGGAGCGGAACGGCTGCGGACCTTTCAGCCGACGCGCGACTATTTCTTTCCCGGCGGGTCGCCGCTGGCGGCCGGCGACACGTTGCGCAACCCCGACTTCGCCGACACGCTGCGGCTGATCGCGTCCCAGGGATCGGCGCCGTTCTATACGGGCGAGATTGCCGGGGACATCGTCGACACGGTGACGGGGGCCGAAGGCAATCCCGGCGTTCTCGCGCTCGGCGATCTTGCGGCCTATCGGGTGATCCCACGCGATCCGGTGTGTATCGATTATCGTGCCTACGATGTCTGCGGCATGGGGCCGCCCAGTTCGGGCGCGCTGACGGTCGGCCAGATCCTGGGCCTGCTGGAGCATTTCGACATGGCCTCCCTGGGGCCGGGCTCGGCCGAGGCGTGGCATCTGTTTTCCGAAGCGTCCAAATTGGCCTATGCCGATCGCGCCCTGTACATGGCCGACAGCGATTTCGTGTCGATGCCGACGGCCGGGCTACTGGACCCCGCCTACCTGACCGCCCGGGCGCAAGGGATCGACCGGGACGGCGCGATGGAAACCCCCGCTTCGGCGGGCAACCCGCCTTGGCGTGAAGCCAGCCTCTATGCCCCCGACGCCTCGCTCGAACTGCCCAGCACCAGCCACATCTCGATCATCGACGCCGACGGCAATGCCGTGTCCATGACCACCACCATCGAGAGCGGGTTCGGGTCGCACCTGATGGTGCGCGGCTTCCTGCTGAACAACGAGCTCACCGATTTCTCGTTCAGGGCCGAGGACAACGGCCGCGTGGTGGCCAACCGGGTCGAGCCGGGAAAGCGGCCACGCAGTTCCATGGCCCCGACCATCGTGTTCGACGACAACGCCGATCTTTTCCTGGTGATCGGATCGCCGGGCGGCAGCCGCATCATCGGCTATGTCGCCAAGACTCTGATCGGCGTTCTCGATTGGGATATGGACATCCAGGCGGCCATCGACATGGGCCACGTCGTCAACCGCAACGGCGGCACCGACCTGGAAGCCGGAACCGAGGCGGCCGGCCTTCAAGCGGCCCTGGAGACCTTGGGTCAGACCGTCACGGTGCGCGACCTCAACAGCGGCCTGCACGGCATCCAGGTCACCGACGGCGGCCTGATCGGCGGCGCCGATCCCAGGCGCGAGGGCGTCGCGCGCGGCGACTGATCCCTGGAGATCGATCCCGCGCCGTCAGGCCGCCACCTGGGGCCAGGGACCGACATACCGCGATGCCGGGCGCAGCAGGCGGCCGTCCCGTTCCTGTTCCATGACATGGGCGGCCCAGCCGGCGGCGCGGCCGACCGCGAAGACGGAGGTGAAGAGCGACCGCGGCAGACCGACGGCATCGAGCAGCAGGGCCGTGGCGAACTCCACATTGGTCTCCAGGGCCCGTCCGGGACGGTGCCGGGCCAGCAGATCCAGGGCCTCGCGCTCCACCGCCTCGGCCAGGGCGGACCGGTCGGACGGAAGACCGGCCAGGGCCTTTTTCAGGACATCGGCCCTTGGATCGCGCACCCGGTAGACGCGATGGCCGAACCCCATCAACCGGTCCCCCTCCGCCAAACGCGCCGCCAGCCAGGGCCGCGCGTTTTCCGGCCGGCCGATGGCGTCGAGCATGTCGAGCACCGGGCCCGGCGCGCCGCCGTGCAGAGGACCCTTCAGCGCACACAGGGCGGCAACCAGGGATGAGATCATACCGGCCCGGGTCGATGCGACGACTCGGGCGGCAAAGGTCGAGGCATTGAGACCGTGATCGGCCACGGTGACCAGATAGGTGTCCAGCGCCTTGGCTCGCTTGGCATCCGGCTCGGTTCCGGACAGCATGGTCAGCAGGTCGGTGGCCTGGCCCGCCCGCGGATCGGGGGCCACCGGATCCAGCCCGTTGGCCCTGCGCTCCAGGGCCGCCACGAACACCGGCATCGCGGCGACCGCCAATACCGCGTGTGATCCGGGCTCCCGGTCGGCAAGCCCGGCCAGCAACAGCCGCAACCCCTCCACCGGAGTCAGCCCGTCGGCGGCCGGCAGCAGCCGTGGCAGATGGTCAAAGGCGCGTGTGCGCGCCCGGCCGAGGGCCGATGTCAGTCCCGAAGAATCATCGGCTTCGGGCGCCAGCCCCTGCCACAACAGGGCGGCCATGGCTTCGAAGTCCATCTTCTGGGCCGCGTCCTCCACCCGCAGACCGCGCAGGATGAGCAAGCCTTCGGCTCCATCGACATGGCTCAGTGCGGTCTCGGCCGCCACCGCATCGTCCAACCCCACTCCCATATCCCTCTCCTTTCGACCGTCAAAAGCCGAATGAAAGGATCGGAAGCCTCTTATATATTGTCAATATTGATTGTATTGATCAATATACAGCCATGACCGAAACGGCCTTTCTGACGGCGAAGGAGGCGGCGGCGGAGCTGAATGTCAGCACCGCCACCCTCTACGCCTATGTCAGCCGGGGCATGATCCGATCGGAAACGCGACCCGGCCGGCGGACACGGCTTTATCCGGCCGCCGACGTGCGCGCCCTGGTCGATCGACGCACCGGCGCTGCCCACGACCCGGATCGCGCGGACAGCGCCCTCGACTGGGGCGCCCCGGTGCTGGACTCCGAGATCACCCTGATCGCGGGCGACCGATTTTTTTATCGCGGCCGCGACGCCGTGCGGCTGGCCCGGCACGCGACCCTGGAAAGCGTCGCCGGGTTGATCTGGGAGTGCGGCGACGTCGATCCCTTTTCGGCATCGGCGCCGCCCCTGCCCCCCGGCTATGCCGCTGCGCTGCGAGCCGCCGAACACCTATCGCCGCTGGAGCGGTGCCTCAGCCTGCTGCCCCATGCCGCGTCGTTCGATCTTGAGTCCTTCAACATGGCGCCTGACGGTCTGGCCCGAACCGGCGCCCGGCTGCTGCGATGGCTTCCCGCCATGGTCACGAGGTCGCCGCCGCGGGCGACACCAACCCATGCGGCGCTGGCCGAAGGCTGGGGCTGCGACGCAGGATCCGCTGACCTGATCCGGGCATCGATGGTGCTGATGGCCGACCACGAGCTGAATGCCTCGACCTTTACCGTGCGCTGCGTCGCCTCCACCGGTGCGCCCCCCTACAATACGGTGCTCGCCGGGCTTTCGGCCCTGGCCGGACCGCGCCATGGAGGGCAGACCGCCCGGGTTTCGGCCCTGTTGCCGACGCTGCTGGACACGCCATCGCCGCGCGGTGTCGTGGCCGACATGCTGCGGCGCGGCGACCGGCTTCCGGGGTTCGGCCACCGGCTCTATCCCGGCGGCGACCCCAGGGCCAAGGCGTTGCTCGGGATGCTGGCCCGCGCCCTGCCCGATCATCCCGATATCGCGGCCGCGCACGCCGTGGCCGAGGCCGCCAGCGACCTTGCCGGCCTGCCGCCGTCCATCGACTTCGCCACCGCCCTTCTGGCCCGGGTTCTGGGCCTGCCGGACGGCGCGCCCCTGGCCCTGTTCGCCATCGGCCGCACGGTTGGGTGGATCGGACACGCCATGGAACAATACCGCACCGGCCGGCTGATCCGGCCTCGGGCCCAGTATCTCGGGGTCGTTCCTTAAGGCCCGTCTCGAAACACGGCACGGACCGATTTGGAACAATCCGCGGTCGAGGATGTTTCACTGTCTACGGGCGGTCGACATCGCCGCCGCGACATAACCTTTACCGGGAGCAGGTTACGCAATGACCAAATTCGCCCTTATGATCCCCGTTGCCGCCGCGTTTCTCGTGGCTGGCTGCATGAACACCCGCCCGCATTCCGACACGATGGGAACCGGGATGGCGGACGACAATTGCGCCTCCGTCCCCAGGGAACGCCTTGCCGTTCCCCAGACCAGCGGCGGCATGGCGATCGTTTGCGATCCGCTGGAAATCAACCCCGCCTATGTCGACGAGTATTTTCAGGACGGACGGGCCATCAACCCGACCTGATCGTGGAAAAACCCATGGGCGCGGGAGGGGCATGGCCCCTCCCGATCCGCCTATGACGGTCGTGAAGGATCGGAAATGCGAGACTTGCGCGCGTCCTCCTCGAACTCCGCGGCAAGCTGATCTTCCAAACGAACCAGATCGTCGGGAGGCGGCATGCCCATCGCCCGCATCTGATCGATCATCTGTTTTACGCGCATGAAGATTTCGTGCCGGTCGCCCTGGTCGCCTTCCATGTCCTCCATGAGAAGCGCCAGCGCGACGTCAAAATCCTGATCGGTCAAGACAAGATCCCTCCGCAAACGGAATGCCGAGACGCCGGCACACGGCCGCGCCAACGCGGCCGGATGGCACCGTGACATGGTCGCGCGCCGACTGGCAACAGCGACCGTCCGCCGCACGGCCGTGGCCGCCCCTGTTACGCAGGCCAACCAGCCTCCATATGAAATGACGCCTGACGCAATGACCGTGGTAGGCAGACACCCGCCTGGTCATCGCACCGGGTTGTCCTATTGCCCCCTCGACGAGGAGCCGGTCCCATGAGAATTGCCGCCATTGTCGGTCTTGCCCTGTTGCCCGTGCTCGCCGCCTGCGCGGGCAATGGTCTCGCCGCGTCGGATTGCGTCCAGGTTTCGCGCAAACACCTGGCGGTTCCGAATGAGAGCGGCGGGCGCACCCTGGTATGCGATCCGATCCGGCTCAACCCGTCCTACGTACAACAGTATTTTCCGCGCGACCCACGGCCGGCGCCCCAAAACGAAGCGCCGGGCCAGGGATAAGACCCGTCAAAACCCGTCCGGGTTGGGGCCGTGGTTTCGGTTTGGTCGGTATACGTGAAACGGGGGCCTTCGACGGCCCCCGTCTACTTTTCTCTCATTCTGGCTTACCCATCTGATCGATGACCTTGCCGAGAGTCATCGCACGAGAGTGCGACGGCTTTTACGTGACTGCCAGGCAACCACGTTATGGAAAATTTGACCCCATCCGACGCGGATGTCAAGGCGCCACGACAGCTCTTTTTTGGGAATTCACCATCACCCTCGATCGACACGGCCGCTTCGACCATGCCACAAAGACTGATCGTCGCTCAGTCTGACCGTCAATGACCGGGGCGGAGCATACGTCGCCTGCCCCGGTCATCGCCCCTTCCCCGTGCGCCATCGAGTGGTCGACGACGGTCAGTCTCCCGCCTCGGCCGCCTGGTTGGGTGGCGCCGACGTCGACCCGTCCGCCTTGGCCTGATAGGGCTGTTTGCCCGCCGGCTGCCCCTGGAGCCGTGCGACGCTGGTTTCCAACGGGTCAATCGAGCCGATAATCCGCCCGCCGGCTTCCACCGCCAGCTCGCCGTACCGCAAGGTGCCGGACACAACGCCGCTCCCGCGCAGGCTCAACCGGCCTCGGACGATCAGGTCGCCATCGAAATGGCCGCCGATATCGGCGTCGTCCACCTCGGCACTGCCGCGGAACACGCCGCTGTCGGCAACGTCGATCTTGATGCAGTCCTTGAGCTTGGCCTCGATCAGGCCCTCAACCACCAAATGGTCGCAGGCGCTGATCTCGCCCGACAGGGAAATGCCGTACCCGACGATCAATTTGCGGCCATTGTCCTCGGCGGGGCGTTCGGCCGGGCTGGCCTGCCCGGTCTGAGGCGCCGATTGCGACGGCACCCGCGGCACGCCCGGCAGGTCGACGGACCGGCGGGGAATTTCGGGCTTGAACGACGTGCTCGGCGGCTTGTTGCGCATTGATTTCTGATCCTCGATCGGGTTGTTGGGTCGGGCGCCGCCGCGATCCGGTTCAGGCGGAGCGCCATGGCTAGGAGGCTTACGGCCGAATACCGACATGATGTCCCTCGCTCCTGGTCATGATCCGCCGCAAGGGGTACGGGCCAAACCTGCCTCCCTCACGACATCGAGAGCGGGAATTCCGTCCCGCCCCATACCGTTCCGGTCAATGGGTTCGATCGCTGTGTCTTGGTCTGCTGTGCCTTAGTCTATGGTGGGGTGGTTGTCTCATGGTGGATCAACTCTGTGACAAATACTCGATTCGAAACCGGAAGTCCCGGTATCGAGGGCGACGCCACGCCGACCGGCCGTAGCCCTGGCGAATCGCCCACCCACGATGCGCGGGCGCGGATTGTAGGCGTCACCGTCTCTTGAACACAACGGAAAGGTTGTCGGCCGGCATGTCTATCCGCTCCGACAAGTCCAGCCCCCAGGCCGCCGCCTCACCGACCACCGCCTCAAGCGTCCGGACGCCAAGGCGCGGATCCCGGCCCCTCAGGGCGGTGTCGAATGCCGCATTGCCGGACCCCGCCGCGCGGCCCTCGACGAAGAACGGTCCATAGAGATACAGGAGCCCGCCGGGCGGCAGAACGGCGCCGGCACCCCGCAGCATGGACTGGCCAACGGGCCATGGCGCGATGTGCAGAAGGTTGATGCAGACCACCGCATCGGTCTTTGTCACGGGCCACGGCCAATCGGCGACGTCGAGGCGGACCGGAGGGCGCAGATTGGCCGCGCCCGAGCCAACGGCCCAGGCGGCGATACTCGCCAGAAGATCCGGGTCGGTCTCGGTCGGCTGCCACGTCAGGTGCGGCAGGGCCGGCGCGCAATGGGCGGCGTGCTGGCCGGTGCCGCTGGCGATTTCCAGGACCGAGCGCGTCTGTGTGAAAAGCCGCTTCAGAACGGACAGGATAGGCCCGCGATTGCGTTCGGCGGCGGGTGCGTGGCGGCGGACGCCGTCACCGCCCGGATGGATGGTCGGGCTATTGTCGCCGGCCAAATTCTTACCCATGTGTCTGCCCATGGCGGTGAAGTGGTGCTGCGCGATTCTTCTGGTCCTGGCCACCGGCTGCGCGGCAGACCGCGGGCCCACGCCCTATCAGCCCCTGGCCGACGCCGGGGGGTTCACCGAACAGCGGCTCGCCGACGACATTTGGCGCGTCCAGTTCGAGGGTAACACGCGCACCCCCCGGGCCACAGTCGAGAACTATCTGCTTCACCGCGCCGCCGAGCTTGCCACGGTCCACGGATATGGCGGCGTCGCCATCATCGAGCAGGAAATCGAGCGCACCACCCGCTATCGCGCGGCCGGATATCCGCCGCCGTTCCCCGGCGCGTTCCACCATCGCTATCCGTTTTACGGACAAGGCTACTGGCCGGGATACTACGGGCCGGAGCGGTACGACCCCATCAACAGATACACGGGCTATGTCCTGGTTCGCGCCTATAACGGCGTTCCGCCCGGTGACGTCGCGGCGCAATACGACGCGCGCGACCTTCAGGCGCGATTGGGGCCACTCATCAAACGCCCTCTCCCCGCACCGGAATGAGTCCCACGGATAAGCCGCTCAATCATCCCGCCGGCGGTGCCCGAACGGCCCTTCGCTGTCTATCGACCCGCCCGGCCGATCTGCGCTATTCTGAGTCGTTCCTATGACGCACTGGCAGAGTTGAGGCCCCGACGCATGTCGTCAGACCCGCGAGACGCGGAGATCATACGGCTCAAGGGGGAATTGGCGGCCGCCCATGACCGCCATGCGCGCGAGGCGGAGACGGCGTCGACCGAAATGGCGATGCGCGCTCAGCTCGAACACCGGCTCAAGCTCCATCTCGAGCAGACACCGGTCGCGGCCCTGGAAATAGATCTCGACCACCGGATTACCCATTGGAACCCGGCGGCCGAACGCATTTTCGGGTGGAGAACGCAGGAAGCGATCGGTCGGAACGCGGTCGACCTTCTGGTGCCGCCGCCGCAGAGGGAGTCGGTGCGCGCGCTCTATCGCCGGCTGCTGCAGACCCGCAGCCCGATGGGCGATGTCAACGTCAACATCGCCAAGGACGGCCGAAGCATCACCTGCGAATGGTACAACACGCCGCTGATCGAAGACGATGGAGAGGTCGTGGCCTTTGCCTCGCTGGCTCTGGATGTCACCGACCGGGACACCGCGCTGGAACAGGTCAGGACCAGCGAGCACCGCTACGCCCTGGCCCTGCAGGGCACCTCCGACGGCATCTGGGACCGGGACCTGGAGTCCGGCGCGGTGGTGTTTTCGGAGCGGTTTTGGACCATGCTGGGATACAGCCCCGAGGACATCGAGACCGGCGACATGCTGACCCGGCGGGTGGAGGACTGGAGCGACCGGGTTCATCCCGACGATCTGGAGGCCACCCGGCAAGCCGAACGGGAGCATCTGGAAGGGCGCACGACCCACTACGAAACCACCTTCCGCATGCGGCGTAAGGACGGCTCGTGGATGTGGGTCTTGTCCCGCGGCCAGGCCCTGCGGACCGAGGATGGGCGCCCTTACCGCCTGGTCGGCGCCCATACCGATGTCGACCGCAACATACGGTTGGAGCAGGCCGTCCGCACCGCGATGCGCGAGGCCGAGGCCGCCAACCGCACGAAGTCGGAGTTTCTGGCCAATATGAGCCACGAGCTGCGCACCCCGCTGAACGCCATCATTGGGTTTGCCGAACTGCTGGACAACGAATATTGCGGGCCGCTCAACCAGAACCAGCACGAATACGCCCAGCACATCCTGAATTCCGGCCGGCACCTTCTCGACATCATCAACGACATTCTCGATCTGTCGAAGATCGAGATGGGCACCATCGAACTGCGTGACGAGCCGATCAAAATCGCCAAACTGCTGGAAGGGTGCCTGCTTCTGGTCAACGATCGCGCCCGGAACGGCAACGTGGCATTGTCGCTGGATGTGGCGGCGGACCTGCCGCTCCTGAACGCCGATCATCTGCGGTTGAAGCAAATCTTCCTCAACCTGCTCTCCAACGCCGTCAAGTTCACCCCGCCCGGCGGAAAGGTTTCCGTCTCGGCGAACTGCGACCGGGACGCCGGAGCCCTGGAGCTGACCGTTATCGATACGGGCATCGGCATGACCGCCGACGAGGTGCAGCTGGCCATGGAGCCGTTCCGCCAGGTCGGCGCCGCCGCGACCCGCGAACATGAAGGTACCGGCCTTGGCCTGCCATTGGCCAAGCGCCTCGCCGAACTGCATGGCGCCTCGCTGCGCATCGGCAGTACGCCCGGCGAGGGCACCGTCGTTACCGTCACCTTTCCGCCCCAGCGCGTAGGCGTGCCGGCCTAGCGGCCGCCTTCTGCTAGACTTTGCCGGTGCCGTCCCGCCGAACAGGATTCCCGATGCCCAATCTTGCCGCCAACCTCAGCATGATGTTCACCGAAGCGCCGTTCCTGGACCGCTTTGCGGCCGCCGCCAGGGCGGGGTTCGGGGCCGTCGAGTATCTTTTCCCCTATGAATGGCCGGCCGAAATACTGGCCGAAAGGCTGGCGGCCGAAGGGTTGCAGCAGGTCCTGTTCAACCTGCCGCCGGGCGATTGGGAGAAGGGCGAGCGCGGGCTGGCCGCCCTGCCGGGGCGCGAGGACGACTTTCGCGCGGCCGTGGAGCAGGCTCTGACCTACGCCAAGGCCCTGGATTGCCCGCGGGTTCACGCCATGGCCGGGCTCGCCGTCGACGACGGCGCCCGCACCGCCATGGCCGAAACCTATGTCGGCAATCTGAAATGGGCGGCGGACCGGTGCGCGCGGGACGGCATCGGCCTGCTGATCGAGCCGATCAATCCGTTCGACATTCCCGGCTACTTTCTCAACCACTCCTACCAGGCGCGCCGCGTCATCGCCGCCGTCGGCCATCCCAACCTGAAGCTGCAATGCGACCTCTATCACATGCAGCGCCTGGAAGGGCACCTGACCGAAACCCTGGACGCCTGCTGGGACGTCATCGGCCACATCCAGATCGCCGGCGTACCCGGCCGTCACGAACCCGACCGTGGAGAGATCAACTATCCCTATCTGTTCGACCGGATCGACGCCAAGGGTTACCAGGGCTGGATCGGCTGCGAGTACCGGCCCAAGGGCGACACCGTCGCCGGCCTGGGCTGGGCCCGCCGCTACGGCCTGCGGGCCTGACGGAAGGCCCCCGCCCCTACCAGACGTCCAGTTGCGCCGCGCCCAGTCCCGACACCATCGTATTTGAATTGACGCACAACGCTGAGCAGGCTATACCCATATAGGTATAATATACCTATATGGGTATAGCCTGCTGATATGGGCAGAAGCACAATAAAACTATTTTGGATGGGGTCGTCCAAGAAGGCCCTGATGGCGATGCCGCGCGAAGTGCAGGACACCTTCGGTTATGCCTTGTACTTGGCACAGATTGGCATGAAGCACGGCGACGCCAGACCCCTCAAGGGATTTGGATCGGCCGGTGTGTTGGAGATTGTTGAGAGCACGAGCGCTGGCACCTTTCGCGCCATCTACACCGTCAAGATCGAGGATGCGGTCTATGTATTGCATTGTTTTCAGAAGAAGTCGAAGCGAGGTATCGCGACGCCCGCTGCCGATATCGAAACAGTACGTGAGCGGTTGAAGGCGGCGCAATTGCACGCCAGGGGAAAACGCAGATGATCGATATCGAAGGAAGCTCTGGCAACGTTTATGCCGATCTGGGTTTGGCCGAGGCCGAGGAAATGCAGGTCAAGGCCCAACTCGCGGCCAAGATCGGCGAAATCATCAAAAACCGGAAATGGACCCAGCAACAGGCATCCGATGTGTTGGGGATCAGCCAACCCAAACTTTCGCTCATGCTGCGCGGACAGTTTCGCGGCATCAGCGAAACGAAGATGCTGGATTGCCTCGCGCGGCTTGGACGCGACGTAAAGATTGTCGTCAGCCCCGCTCGGCGCGGCAAGAGATTGGGCCGGGTCAATGTCGTCTTTGCGGCGTGATAGCCTCCCGGCCTGACGGCCCCCGCCCCTACCGGACGTCCAGTTCCGCCGTGCCCAGTCCCGCCACGGTGGCGGCGACATGGTCGCCCTTGGCCAGCCAGCGGGTTTCCACCAGACTGCCGGTCAGAACGATCTGGCCGGCGCGCAGCCTCTCCCCGCTGGCCGCCAATAAGTTGGCAAGCCAGGCCACAGGTTCGAACGGGTGGCCCATGGCCATGGCGCCGGCGCCCTTCGCCACCGTCGTTCCATTGATCAAGAGCGCCCCTTCCGCCGCCGCCAGATCCAGCGTCTGCCAATCGGTGACCGGGTCGGCCAGCACGGCACCGGCGCCGAAAAAATCGTCGGCGATCAGGGTCGGCGCGCCCAGCGCCCGGTAATCTTCGTAACGGTCGTCGACGATTTCGATGGCGGCGGCGCAGGCGCCGACAGCCTCGGTGACGGCCTGTCGATCCGCCGGCCCCTTGCCTTCGGGCAGATCGCGGGCCAGTTGGACCGCGATCTCGCACTCCACCCCGACCCGCCTGAAATTCCCATGGGCCAGACGTGCACTGCGCCGATGGATCTGTCCGGTTCGGATGCCGCCGGCGCAGGGCTGGCCGATGCCCAGAAAGGCCCGCATGACCGGGGTGGTGCAGCCGATCTTGTAACCGGCAACCGCTTCGTCGCCGTCCCGTAGCCGATGCACCGCCCGCTGGATCGCGTACGCCTCGGCCTCGTCGCGCGGACGGCACCGGTCCGGCAAGGCGGTCAGCGGCATCCCGGCGCGGCGCTGCCGCATCAGCCGGTCGGCCGCCTCGGCGATGGAAGCGGGATCCACGCTATACGGCCGCCATCAGGCCGCCATCCACCGCCAGCACATGGCCATTGACGTAGGATGCGGCGTCCGAGAGCAGAAAGACGGCGGCGCCCGCGATCTCCTCCGGCCGGCCCCAGCGGGCCAACGGCGTCCGCCGGGCGATGAACGCCGAGAATTCCGCGTCCTGGGTCAGGGCGGTGTTCATCTCGGTCGCGAAAAAGCCGGGGGCGATGGCGTTGCAGTTAACGCCCTTGGGGCCAAGCTCGACCGCCAGGGCCCGCGTCAGGGACGCCACCCCGCCCTTGGCCGCGGTATAGGCGATGATGCCCGGCCGGGCCAGCGGTCCCATGATCGAGGCGATGTTGACGATCCGGCCGGATCCCCGCGCCTCCATGACGCGCGCCACCTCCCGCGCCATGGTGAAGCAGGCGGTAAGGTTGGTGTCGAGCACGCGGACGAAATCCTCATGCGCGAACTCCTGAAGCGGCCGTCTGTGCTGGATGCCGGCATTGTTGATCAGCCCGTCGATGCGGCCATGCCGCTCGGCCACCGCCCGCACGCCAGCCGCCGCGGCGTCCGGGTCGGCCACGTCGAACGGCGCACCCTCGGCCGTCACCCCGGCCTCCGCCAGTTCGGCGCGGCGCGCCTCCACCCCATCGGCGCCACGGCCATTCAGGACCACTGTGGCGCCCGCCCGGGCCACGGCGTTGGCCATCGCCCAACCCAGCCCGCGCGTGCTGCCGGTGATCAGAACCACCCGGCCGGCCAGGGAAAACAGGTCGGCTGTCATCATTGTCTCCTGTGCGGTTGAAACGCCTTCTTAAGAGGTGGGAAAGGCAGCCCGAACATCGTCGACCTGGGCCGGTGTCAACAGGCGGGTGGCCCGGCCGTGCAGCAGCAGAAACAGCTTGGCCGTCTCCTCCAACTCCTCCATGGCGTAGACCGCATTCTCCAGCGAGGTGCCGGCCACGACAGGCCCGTGATTGGCCAGCAGCATCGCATGGTGACGCCCTGCGAACCCCGCGATGGCGTCGCCCAGGGCGGCGTCTCCGGGCCGGTAATAGGGCACCAGCGGCAACTGTCCGACCCGCATCACGTAATAGGCCGTCAGCGGCGGCAACACGTCCCGGGGATCGATATCGGCCAGGCAGCCGACGGCCACCGAATGGGTGGAATGAAGATGCACCACCGCCTTGGCCGTCGCCCGCTTGTCGTACATGGCCAGGTGCATGAAGGTTTCCTTGGTCGGCGGGTCGCCCCCGACCAGGCTGCCGCTATCGTCCAGCTTCGACAGACGCGCCGGGTCCAATCGTCCCAGAGCGGCGTTGGTCGGCGTCATCAGCCAGCCGTCGTCCAGCCGCGCGCTGATGTTGCCGGAACTGCCGAACGTCAGCCCCCGGTCATACAACGACTGCCCCAGCCGGCAGATGTCCTCGCGCAGACGGGTCTCGCTCACGGCGACTGCTCCAGCGCCCGGAGAAAGAAGTCCGGGCCGCCGAAATTTCCGGATTTCAGGGCCAGGGCCAGGGGCCGGTCGCCCAGGCTCACGGTCCACGGCACGCCGGGATCGATCTGCGGCCCGATGCGCAGACCCGTCACCCCCAACGCGCTGACCACCGCCCCCGATGTCTCGCCGCCGGCCACCACCAGCCGGCGCACCCCCCGGTCGACAAGGCCGGCGGCGACCGCCGCCAGCGTCTCCTCGACCAGGGCGCCGGCCTTTTCCCGCCCAAGCCTTGCCTGACTTTCCTTGACCGCGTCCGGCGGCGCGCTGGCATAGACCAGCACCGGCCCGTCCGCCAACTTGTCGGCGGCCCAGTCCAAGGCCTCGGCGGCCAGGTCGCGCCCGTCGGCCAGGGCCAACGGGTCGATGGCAAAGCCCGGACGGGTCTTTTGCATCTCGGCCACCTGACCCAGGGTCGCCGCCGAGCAGCTTCCCGACACCACGGCGGCCAGCCCCTCCACCCTGGGCAACCCGCCGGCATCGGCGGCGACACTGATCAGCCCGGCCTTGCGGAAGTTTTCCGGCAGACCCAGCGCGATGCCCGACCCGCCGGTGATCAGCTTCATGTCGGCGCAGGCCGCTCCGATATCGACCAGGTGCCTGTCCTCGGTCACGTCGGTGATGGCGTAGCGGATCCCGTCCCGGCGCAATTCGGCGAAGCGTTCGGCGATGGCCCGGGGCCCCTTGCCCACCGTGTCATAGGCGACCAGTCCCACGCGGCCCGTCGTCTGCCGACCCAGCACCCCGACCAGATTGGCATCGGTCATGGGCGTCAGCGGGTGGTGCCGCATCGGCGAGTCCGACAGCAGCGCGTCGCCGACGAACAGATGGCCGCGATAGATGGTCCGCCCCGCTTCCGGGAAGGCCGGACAGGCGATGGAGAAATCGGCGCCCAGAGCCTCGAGCAGAGCATCGGCGACCGGCCCGATATTGCCCCGGTCGGTCGAATCGAAGGTCGAACAGTATTTGAACAGGATTTGACGACACCCCCAGCCACGCAACCGGTCCAGAGCGGCCAGGGATTGGGCCACGGCCTCGTCCACCGGACTGGTGCGGGACTTGAGCGCCACCACCACCGCCTGGGCATCGGCCGGCGGCGGTCCCGCCCCCGGAACGCCGATCAGCTGAACGCTGCGCATGCCGCCGCGCACCAGGGTGTTGCACAGGTCGGTGGCGCCGGTGAAATCGTCGGCGATGCAGCCGAGCACGGGTTCGGTTTTCATCCGGCCAACTTAGCTAGGGATGTCGATCCGCGCCACCGCATACGGGTCCAACGTTAGGCCGCCGAGATCGACATCCGACGATGCCGCAAAACCGTCCGGCCCCCGTGTCGCCGTCTCGAAGGTGGCTTCGTCGAGCACCGCGATCCGGCCTTCTCGCCCACCCAGATCGTCCACCGTCACCTGTTGCCGCTTTCCGGTCAGGTTGGCCAGCCACAGAACGGTGCCCTTGGGTCCGTCATAGGCCACGGCCTGCACGACGCCGGGCGCCGTACTCTCCGTCGCGCGGCGTGTGTTTCCGGCCGCGACGGCCATTCCGGCGATGACGTGATAGACGGGATAGACCCCGCCCTCCCGGTCGAACCAGGGCTGGTCATAGGACATCTTGGCGTGGACGATTCCGGATTCTCCCACCGGCGCCGACAGGGTGACGACGTCGACCCCACCGCGCGCCATGTGAGCGACGTATCCCAGGTTCCAGGCGGCTCCCAGCAACCCGCGCTGGCGGGGATCCTGACGGGCCATGGCCCGCCGGCCGTTGCCGGGATTGTCCATCGGCGCGGCGCCATAGGGGTTCTGGCGCATGCCGATGGCGCTGGGTCCCACGCGATAGGGCTTGCCGGCGATAAAGGCGCGGGTCGAGGCGATGATCGACGGCAGCGCCTCCAGCGATTCCATGACCGAGACATCGTCGCCGGCATGGACGATGGGGCATGTGGTGTGGGTAACGAAATCCAGGGCCTCGGCCGGCGGCCGTTTGCGGTTGAGCTCGGTGAAATAGGAGTACATGCCGCCGCCGATGGGCACGCCGGGAAACGCCACGCGGCCGGCCCGGTAGATGTCCTCCAGCGGTGCTGCTTCCGGCCAGACGCTGCCGGGCAAGGTGCTGCCCTGATCGGCGGCCGGGAACAGCGCCACGGCGGCAAAGCGGACCCCGGCCTTTTCAGCGGCGGTGCGGACAAAGTCCAGATCCGTCTTCAGCACGTCGGGCGACGCGGTGAACACGGTCTTGCCGCCCCGTTTCGTCTGGCCCGGCAGCACCGCCTCCAGAACCAGATCGGCACCGGTCGCCGCGCCCAGTGCCTTATAGTGCCCCATGGTTGCCGCGTCGTGTCCCTGGCGGGCGTCGAACTCGCAGATCAGAAGCCCCGGCCCGGCCTGGCGCACCAAATCCGCCGCCTGCACCGCGGCGGCGGCATGGCGCCCCGGCACGCCAAGCCCGATCGCGGGCATGATCCCGTCCACGGCGCCCACCCGCACCGTGACCGGCAGCGTGTCAGCCGCGCCGGTCGCCGGGGCCAGGTCGCCCTCGACCGTCAGGGTCACCGACTGGCGTACCTCCTCGCCGGCCTTCAGCGTATAGGGCCAAGGCTTGGCCAGGGGCCGGACATAGGTCTTGTAGGACGCGTCGGTCCAATTGCGCTGGTCCTCCATCTCGAAGGCGTCGCCTTCCATGCGGCAGGTGACCGCGATGCCAGGCAGCGGTCGGTGGGTCAGCGCCCGGATATCCATGAAGGGCTGAACGGGGTCGATCAGCGCGGGAAAGCTTGCCTTCTGGACCGTGCCGTCGGTATGCAGCACCTCGACCGGTTCGCCGGCCACGCCCTCGACGCCGTGCAGGACGACAAAACCGGTGCGGTTTGTCAGGAAATCGGTCACCGCCGCGCCCTCGGCCTCGAACGACAGGCTGCCGTCGGGCCGCCCCGCGATCCGCGCCGAATAACGGAACGCCTGGTTGTCGTCGCGACAGGTCGCATCGTAGCTGACCGTGAACCCCTCATCCGTCTGGTCGATGGCCAGGTTCTCAATGGCCGGGCCATAGGTGCCCCAATCCCGGTCGCGGACGATAAAGGAAATGGCGCGTAGCGCCTCGCGCCCGTTGAGCCTGATGTAGCGCAGGTTGCCCGCGTCCAGTTCCGCCGACAGCGGGCCGGCGCGCAGCACAGGACGGTCGGGCACCGGCTCGTCGGTGCCGAACAGCTTGACGGCGGCGGAGGGCGATTGTGCCATGGCCAAATCCTCGCTAGCTCAGGACCCGGTCGGTTCCGGGGTCGATCAGGATGACGCGGTTCATGTCGACAAAGAGATCCAGGCGTTCGCCGGTCCGCTCGACATCGTGGGCCTGCAATTCGGCCACCACCTTCGTCTCGCCCAACGTCACGGTGGCGTAGGCGCGCGATCCCGTCGGCTGCAACAAATCGACCGTAACCGACAGCCGGGCCAGACCGGCCCGCGCGGCCCCGTCATGGGCGCGGGTCATGTGTTCGGGCCGAACGCCGAACAGCAGGTCCCGGTCGCGGTCGGGCATCAGGGCATCGCACCGTGCCGGCGGCAGCGGCAGCGCTGTGCCGTCGGCGAAGACGACGCTGAGCCCGTCCCCGGCCGCCGCCAGCCGCACCGGCACGAAGTTCATGGTCGGCGACCCCAGAAAGCCCGCGACGAACCGGGTGGCCGGCCGTTCGAACAGGTCGAGCGGCGCCCCTTCCTGTTCGATCCGGCCGTCCTTGAGCAGCACGATGCGGTCGGCCAGGGTCATGGCCTCGATCTGGTCGTGGGTGACGTAGACCATGGTCTTGCCCAGATCCTGGTGCAGCCGCTTGATCTCGGCCCGCATCTCCTCGCGCAGCTGGGCGTCCAGGTTGGACAGCGGCTCGTCGAACAGGAACATGCGGGCGTCGCGCACGATGGCGCGGCCGATGGCCACCCGCTGGCGCTGGCCGCCGGAAAGCTGGCGCGGCAGACGGTCCAGCATCGGACCGATGCCGAGCATGGCGGCCGCCGCGGCCACCCGCTCCTCGATCACGGCATTCGGCATCTTCCGCGCCCGCATGCCAAAGGCGATGTTGTCGTAGACGTTCATGTAGGGGTACAGCGCATAGTTCTGGAACACCATGGCCAGGTCGCGGTCCTTGGGCCGCATCTCGTTGACCACCTCGCCGTCGATCTCGATGGCCCCGGCGTCGACCTCCTCCAGCCCGGCGATGGTGCGCAGCAGCGTGCTCTTGCCGCACCCGGACGGGCCGACAAAGACCGCGAACTCCCCCTCCGGCACGTCCAGGTCGATCCCCCGCAGGGCGTGCAGGCTGCCGTAGTATTTCTGAAGACCGGAGATTCGCAAACGCGCCATCTGTCTCTCTTTCAGCCCTTGACCGCCCCCATGGAAATGCCCCGTACCAGGAACCGCTGAAGGGTCGCGACGGCGATAAAGACGGGCACCGTGCCCAGCACGCTCATCGCCGCGATCTTGGCCCAGAAGTTGGACTGGCCGCCGAAATAGTGGGTCACCTGGACCGGAAACGTGGTGACCTCGCTGCGGGTCAGCACCAGGGCGAAGATGAAGTCGTTCCAGGCGAACACGAAGGTGAACACGGCGGTCGCGAACAGCCCCGACCGGGCCATGGGAAATACCACCCGGCGCAGCACCTGCCAGCGGGTACAGCCGTCGACCAGAGCCGATTCCTCCAGTTCCAGCGGAATATCCTGGATATAGCCGCGCATCATCCAGATCACGTAGGGCAGGTTGAACGCGGTGTAGAGCAGGATCAGCCCGTGATAGGTGTCGACCCAGCCGAACATCACGTACAGCAGAAACACCGGAAAGACGATGGCGATGGGCGGGATCATGCGGTTGGAGATGATCCACATCGCCAGATTGTCGCCGCCGGTGCGAAACCGCGCCAGGCTGTAGGCGCACATGGTGCCCAAGACCATGGCCAGCACCGTGCTGACGCCGGCGACCACCAGGGAATTCCAGATGGTCACCACGTCGCCGTCGCGGAACAGAACGGCATAGTTGTCGAACTGGATGCGCCCGGGCACCCACACCGGGGGAGAGGCGAAGATCTCCGCCGGCGTCTTGAACGAGATCATGAACAGCCAGTAGATCGGAAACAGGAACAGCGCGGTGATCACCAGCGCCGCCACATAACGGAGCGCCAACGTCACGTTGCGCCGCCGCCGCCACCAGGGCGGCGGCCGGTAGTCGGCCAGCGCCACCCCGCTCATCGACCCGTCTCCGTCACCGGGCGATCTCCAGCCGCCGCAGCGCGGCCATGACAATGAACGAGAGGCCCAGGATGACGATAAAGGCCATGGCCGCAGTATAGCTGGTCTCGAACTGCTGGAACCCCTGGACGTAGGCGTAGATCGACACCGTTTCGGTCATGGTGCCCGGGCCGCCCTTGGTCAGCGCCCAGACGATATCGAACAGGCGGAACAGATCGAGCGCCCGGATCAGCACGGCGATGGCCATGATCGGCCAGATCGCCGGCAGCACGATCCGGAAGAACGTCCGCCAGTAGGAGGCGCCGTCGATCTCCGCCGCCTCCGTCAGCGAGCTGTCGACATTGGACAGGGCCGCCAGCAGGATCAGGAACATGAACGGCGTCCATTGCCAGACCTCGCAGATCAGGATCGCCGGATAGACGAACAGCGGGTTGACGGTCCACAGAATGGTCACCGGCTCGCCCGCGAACCAGCCCAGCACCTGGTTGATCGGCCCGAACCGGTTATCGAACAGAAGCCGCCAGGCGGCCCCGGCCACGATCGGCGAGATCACCGTCGGCAGCACCAGCAGCGCGACGAAGATCTGCCGCCCCGGCATCCGGTCCAGGAACAGCAGGGCCATCAGAAGTCCCAGCACCAGTTCCAGCGGCAGGGCGATGGCGGTGAAGATCAGGGTATGGCCCAGGGATTCCCAGAACCGCCCGTCCCCGAACAGCCGCGCGTAATTGGCGACGCCCTGAAACGACCGATCCTCCTCGAACAGATTGATGTTCTGAAAGCTAACGATCAGGGAATAGACCAAAGGAAACAGCCCGACCATCAGGATGGCCAGGATCGCCGGCCACACGATCAGGTAGCGGAACCGCCGGTCGGCGAACAGTTCGATCCGGCGGCCGAAGGGGATGCGGGCGGCGGGAACGTTCATCGGTCCCCACCGCCCGCCGCGCCCAAGCGACGAGGTTCAGACAACCTCGACGGCACCCGCATCAGTTGGGGTAGGCGTTGGGCTTGGCGGCCCAATCCTGATAGACCGCGCGCTGGCGGTCGGCGCCGATCCGCTCCGTCGTCGCGTCCCACGCCGCCGCCACATCGTCCAGGATCGCCTGCGGGTCGTCGCCCGCCCACAGCCGGCTGATGCCCTGACGCAGCGCCTCCTCGTACCGGTCGGTCTGCAGCAACGACAGGTCGAGCAGCCCCGACACCGCGCCCTGCTGCAACGCCTCGAGATAGGCCGGCGCCTCCGGCCAGCGCGACCGGTATTCCTCGCTGGTGAAGTGAGAGTCGCGGAACGGGTCGCGCAGCGCATAGGGAAGCTGAACCCTTTCCAGACTCACCTCCTCGCTGTTCAGCCATTGGATGAACAGATAGGCCGCTTCCTTCTTGGTGCTGCTGGCCGACACGCCCAGCGAAAAGCCGGCCGCAAGCTGCGGATGGCCGCCCGGCGGCAGGGCATAGCCGACCTTGCCGGCGATTTCCGACTTCGGCACCCAGGACAGGGCCTCGGTGTCGGTGCCATAACCCGCAGCCCAGCGGCCATAGGGCGGCCAGGACACGGTCATGGCGGTATCGCCGGCCAGGAAGGCGGCCAGGTTCTCCACGAAGCCCCACGTCTCCACGCCCGGCGGCATGAAGGCGTTCTCGGCCCGCATCTCCGTCAGCACGCGCACGCCGATGTCGCTGTTGACCGTGGCGTTCATCGTCTCGGCGTCGAAGAAGCGGCCGCCCTCGGTGCGGAACCGTTCCTGGAACATGAACTGGGTATAGGGCGCGTCGCGGAAGAACGCGGCCCCATACGTCTCCGGCGCAAGCTTCTCGGTGAAGAACCCGCCGATGTCGGAGAACTGCTCCCAGGTCGTCGGCACCGCCAGGTCGTAGCCGAATTGATCCTTGAACGCGGCCATATGGGCCGGGTCCTCGAACAGGTCGGTGCGGTAATAGAACAGGAACACGTCGCCATCGTCGGGCAGGCCGTAGATGACGCCGTCATAGGTCATCTGGTTGTCGCGATAGACCGGCGCGATGGTGGTCAGCTCGTCGCGGTAGCCGTACTTGTCGACATAAGGGTCCAACGGCTCCAACGCCCCGGCGATGGCCAGATCCGGCAGCCACGACGGAATGACGTTCAGCGCGTCGTAGGCGCCCGTGCCGGCCCGGTGCTCCTGCAGGATCTTGGTGAACATCTCCGAGGTCGGCACCTCGATGACGTTGACCTTGATGCCGGTCAGCTCCTCCCATTTGGGGCCGGAGAAGTTGAGCGGGTCGAGCGATTGCAGCCCCGCCTCCCAGACGATGGTGATGGTCTCGCCGCGAAATTGCTGGGCCGCCTCCACGGCGCGGTCGGCGGCGCTTTGCGCCACCGCGGTCCCCGCCAAACCGGCCGCGGCCAGCAGGGTCAGGGCCGATAGGGTGTATCGTATCTTCATCATGTCCTCCCTTTGCTCTTGTCGTTGTAACGTCAAGGTGGGTTTCAATCGCCGAACATTGCCCGATGCCGCTCCAGTTTCGCCCGCCACGCCGGATCGTCCGCAATGGCGGCGTTGACCAGCCCCAGCGGCACCCGCCCATGCATGACATCCAGCACCGCCCGCACGTCGGCGGCGCCGATGCGCGCGAAGCATTCGTCGGTCCAGCACAGCGCGTGGGGCGTGACGACCACATTGTCGAGGGCCAGCAGCGGATCGTCGGCCGCCGGCGGTTCGTCCTCGAATACGTCGAGACCGGCGCCGGCCAGCGCGCCTGTGGACAGCGCCCGGGTCAGCGCCGCCTGATCGACGATCGGGCCCCGCGCGGTGTTGATCAGAAAGGCCGTCGGCTTCATCAGCGCCAGCCGGCGGGCGTCGACCAGCCCCCTGGTCTTGTCGGTCAACGGGCAGTTGACGGCCAGCACATCGGCCTCGGCGAACAGCGCGTCCAGATCGACCAACCGGACGCCAAGCGATTTCGCGACCTCCGGATCGGCCATCGGATCGTGGGCGATGAACGTCATGTCCAGCGGCCGGGCCAGGCGGAACATCTCGGCCCCGATATTGCCGATGCCGATCGACCCCAGCACCTTGCCGGTCAGGCCGACGCCCATATGGGCGCTGCGCCGGGTCCAGCCCTCCGGCCCTTGCCGGGTGATGCGGTCCTTGGCCAACAGCCGGCCGGACAGGGCCAGCATCAGCGTGAGGATGGCGACCGCGACCGGGCGGCGCACCCCGTCGGGCGTGATGGCGACCGCAACGCCCGCGTCGGTGCATGCCGGCACGTCCACCGAATCGTAACCGACGCCAAAGCGGGCGACGAGAGCCAGGCGACCATCGCCCGGCAGGCTGGCCCGATCGCACCGCGCCGCCAGAAGAATCAGGGCGTCGAACCCGTCCAATGCTTCCGCCTTGATCCCGCCATCGGCCGGGATGTAGGCGCATTCGACCCCCGGATGCCGGCGCAACGGCTCGAGATCGAAGTCGGGATAGGCGGGCGTGCCGTCGGGTTTCAGGAAATCCCCGCTGAGGGCGACGCGGAACGCCGTCATCGGACGGCCGCCTTTTTCTTGCGGGACTTTGCCGGAGCTTTCCTTGTCGCCGCCGTGGCGCCGGATCGCTTCTTGGTCTTGCCCAGGCTTTTCGCCGCGTTCTTGCTTCCGGCCTTCGCGCCGTTCCGGATCCTGTCGACGCCGTCCTTGACCGCCGCCTGCAGCGCCCAGACATCGCCGGAGTAGCACAGGAAATCGAAGCCGGCCCGGCTCAGCGCAATGCCGTCCTCGACCGTCTGGACCAGTCGGCCCAGGGATTTCCCATGCCGCCTGGCGGCGGCGGCCACCGCATCGACGGCGCCGATGAAATCGGGATGATCGAAGCGGCCGGGGATGCCCATCGAGGAGGACAAATCGAAATGGCCGATCCAAAGGCAGTCAACGCCGTCGATGGCGGCAATGGCATCGACATTGGCCACGCCTTCCGCCGTTTCGATCAGGGCGAACAGCGTGGTCCGGCTGTTGGCGGCATCCAGTTTGTCGGCGACCGGCCCCGGCCGGTAATTGTCATGGGCCACCTGCAACGCCACGCCGCGATTGCCCAGCGGCGTGTATTTCATGCTGTTCAGGATGGCCCGCGCGTCCGCCGCCGTGCCGACCATGGGCAGCATCAGGCCCTCGGCTCCCACATCGGCGATCCGGGCGATGTCGTGATAGTCCCTGGACGGTACCCGCACGATGGTCGGCAGGTCCGCCGCCTCCATGTACCGCACCACGCTTTTGATCGTTTCGATGCCAAAGCCGCTATGTTCGGTATCGACCAGCGCGAAATCGCACCCCGCCGCCTTCAGGATGTGGCCGATCCCCGGCGTTGCGAATTCGACCACGAAGTGGCCAAGCTTGAGCGACCGGTTCCCCGTCATCCGCTTCAGACCGGGCGCGGTCATTGGGCGGCGTGCTCGTGAAGGCCGCAAATCCGCACCGCCTTGCCGGCGACGATATCGCGCGTCGCGGTTTCGAACCGGGCGAAATGCGGGGTTTGCCGATGGGCCGCGAAAGCCGCCTCGTCATCGTAGATCTCATACAGGACGATTCGATCGGCGCTGTCCCTGGGGACCAGAACGTCGAAGCGCCGACAGCCCGGCTCGTCGCGCACCGACGCCTCGGCATTGGCCAGCACGGAAGCTTTGAAGAGTTCCAGCCCATCGGCTTTCAACGAAAATTCGACGAGGACGACAAATCCGTCCATCGTGGCCTCCTCCCTGTCGGCGGGCCTTACCCTCTTTCCGGGCGGCCTGTGCCGCGTCGGGATCGAGGAAGCCCTGCTCTTGCTGAGGTACTTATTATACCAGTAACCTTGCGTCGTTTCGTGGCATCCGTCAATCGTCGTGTCACAGTCGTCCGGTGCACCGAAAAAGGAACGTTGCCCATGCCCGCCCGCCACGATGCCCAGGATCTGATCCAATTCGCCTCAACGCTGCTCCAAGGGGCCGGGCTGGACGCCGAAAAGGCCGGCGTCACCGCCACGCTGCTGGTCGAGGCGGATCTGATGGGTCACACCACCCACGGTCTGCAACTGTGCGCGCCCTATCTGGCGGCGATCGAAAACGGTACCATGGAGACCCGGGGCGACCCCTCGGTCATCGCCGACCGGGGCGGCGTCCTGACCTGGGACGGGCGGCGGCTGCCGGGACTGTGGCTGACCGCGCGGGCCATCGACACCGCCCTGGACCGGGTCGCCGACCACGGCACGGTGACGGTCGCCATCCGCCGCAGCCACCATATCGGATGCCTGGCCGCGTTCCTGCCCCGCGCGACGGACCGCGGCTGCATGGCCATCGTCACCTGTTCGGACCCGGCCGGGGCCAGCGTGGCCCCGTTCGGCGGCCGGCGGGCGGTGTTCACCCCCGATCCCATCGCCGTGGGCATCCCCACCGACGGCGACCCCATCCTGATCGACACCAGCGCCTCGATCACCACCAACGGCCTGACCGGGCGGCTGCACAAGGAAGGCAGGCGCCTGCCCGGTCCCTGGGTGATGGACGCGGACGGAAACGCGGGCGACGATCCGTCGGTGCTGTTCACCGATCCACCGGGCACGATCCTGCCCATCGGCGGTCAGGACTACGGGCACAAAGGGTATGCCCTGGCCCTGATGGTGGAGGCGTTGAGCCAGGGCCTCAGCGGCTATGGCCGGGCCGACGGTCCGACCGAGTGGGGCGCCGCGGTGTTTGTCCAGATCCTGGACCCGGCGGCCTTCGGCGGCCTGTCCGCCTTCACCCGCCAGACCGGTTGGATCGCCGAGGCATGCCGGCAGTCGCCGCCGGTTCCCGGTGTGGAGTCCGTCCGGCTGCCGGGCCACGGCGCCCTGACGGCCAAGCGCCGGGCCCTGGCCGAGGGCGTGGCCCTCTATCCCGGTATTCTCGACGCGCTGCGCCCCTGGGCGGACAAGCTGGGCGTGGCGGGGCCGACCGCGCGATCATAGAGAATTCCTACCTGCGGCGGCTTGACACACATCAGCGCCACGGCCGAAACGATCGGGCACGGTGACGGGAGTCCGCCAGAAATCTGAAGCATCCGGGTCCGTTCCCATGTCCGCCCCCTCCGCCATCAAAGACGGCAACGCCATCCCGTGGCACGCGCAAAGCGTCGACCAGGTTCTGGACACGGTGCGCGCCACCCCGTCGGGACTGACGGCGGCCGAGGCCGAGCGGCGATTGGCGCAGGTCGGCGCCAACCGCCTGACCCCGCCCAAACGCCGAAGCCTGGCGATGCGGTTCTTCAGCCAGTTTAACAACGTCCTGATCTATGTTCTTGTCGTTGCGTCCCTTGTCACCGCGGCGCTGGGCCATTGGATCGACAGCGGCGTGATCGCCGGCGTCGTTCTGATCAACGCAACCATCGGGTTCCTTCAGGAGGGCAAGGCGGAACGGGCGCTGGACGCCATCCGCATCTTGCTGTCGCTGCAGGCGGTGGCGGTGCGCGATGGTGTCCGCACGACGGTGCCGGCGGAAACGCTGGTGCCGGGCGATATCGTCTTCGTCCAGTCGGGGGACAAGGTTCCGGCCGACCTGCGGGTCATCGACGCCAAGGGTCTGCGCGCGCAGGAGGCCGCCCTGACCGGGGAATCGGCATCGGTCGACAAGACAGGCGATCCGGTTCGGCCCGACGCCGCCCTGGGCGACAGGACGGGCCTGTTGTTCTCGGGCACGCTGGTCGCCTCCGGCCAGGGCACCGGCGTGGTCGTCGCCACGGGTGACGGGACGGAACTGGGGCGGATCGGCGCTCTTCTTTCCGGCGTCAAGGCGATGACGACACCGCTCCTGCGCCAGCTTGCCGTGTTCGGCCGCTGGCTGACGGCGGCCATCCTGGCGTTCACGATGATCGCCTTCGCCTTTGGCACCCTGGTTCACGGCATGGCCGCCGGCGAGATGTTCCTGGCGGCGGTCGGTCTGGCGGTGGCGGCCATCCCTGAGGGCCTGCCGGCGGTGGTCACCATCACCCTGGCCATCGGCGTCGAGCGCATGGCCCGGCGCAACGCCATCATCAGACGGCTGCCCGCGGTCGAAACCCTGGGATCGGTCAGCGTCATCTGCGCCGACAAGACCGGCACCTTCACCCACAACGAGATGACCGTGCAATCGGTTGCCGCCGGATCCGCTGTTCTGCGGGTGACCGGCAGCGGCTACGAGCCGCTGGGAGACATTCTCAGCGAAGAACGGCCGATCGACGGGGCCATGCGGGAGTTCCTTCATCCCCTGGCCCTGGGGGCCCTGCTGTGCAACGAAGCCGATGTCCATGCCGACGGAAACGACTGGGCGATTTCCGGCGATCCGATGGAGGCCGCGCTGCTGGTTTTCGCCGGCAAGGCCGGTCTGGACGTCCAAGCCGACGTCAAGGTCTGGCCGCGCACCGACGTCATCCCGTTCGAGTCGGAGCGTCGATACATGGCGACCCTGCACCACGACCATGCCGGTCATGGCCGGATCTATGTCAAGGGCGCCCCCGAACACATCATCGCGCGTTGCGCGCGGCAACGCGACGAGGACGGCGAGCGGCCGATCGATCCCGATCACTGGCGGGACAGGATCGACGCCCTGGCCGCCGGCGGAGAGCGGGTTCTGGCCCTGGCCATGAAACCGACGGATCCGGAGCGCCGGATCCTCCGCTACGCCGATGTCGATGACGGCCTGACGCTGCTGGGTCTGTTCGGCATCGCCGACCCGCCGCGCGAGGAAGCGATCGCCGCCGTCGACCGTTGCCGGCGGGCCGGAATCGCCGTCAAGATGATCACCGGCGACCATGCCGGAACCGCCGGTGCGATCGCCCGCCGGCTTGGTCTGGAACACCCGGCCCCGGTCCTGACGGGCCCCGACATCGACGCGCTGGACGATGCGGCGCTGGCGGATCGGGTGGCCGGGGTCGACGTCTTCGCCCGCACCAGCCCGGAGCACAAGCTGCGGTTGGTCGCCGCACTCCAGGCCCAGGGCCGGATCGTGGCCATGACCGGTGACGGGGTCAACGACGCCCCTGCCCTGAAACGGGCCGATGTCGGCGTCGCCATGGGACGCAAGGGATCGGAAGCCGCCAAGGAAGCCGCCGCCATGGTCCTGGCCGACGACAATTTCGCGTCCATCGCCGACGCGGTCGAGGAAGGACGCACGGTCTACGACAATGTGCGCAAGGGGCTGCTGTTCATCCTGCCGACCAGCGCCGGCGAGGCGGCGACCATCGCCGCGGCCGTCGGCCTGGGAACGCTGTTGCCGATCACCGCCGTTCAGATCCTGTGGGTCAATATGATCACCGCCGTGACCCTGGCCTTGGCCCTGGCCTTCGAACCGGCCGAGGCCGATGTCATGAAGCGCCCGCCCCGCCGCACCGCCGATCCGCTTCTGTCGCCGTTTCTGATCTGGCGGGTGGTGCTGGTCGCCACGGTCCTGGTGGCCGGCGTCTTCGGCGTTTTCCTGTGGCTGCTGGAGCGCGGGGCGGCCCTGGACGTGGCCCGAACCGCCGCCGTCAACACGCTGGTCCTGTACGAACTCTTCTACCTGTTCAATGTCCGCAAGCTGAACGCCCCCGCGTGGTCCGGCTTGGCGAGCGGGCAGAGCCGGGTGATATGGCTGGCGGTCGGCGTGGTCATCGCCGTGCAGATGCTGTTCATCTATGTCCCGGCGTTTCAGGTTCTGTTTCGCAGCGCCCCGCTCGACGTCGGTGCATGGACGGTCAGCGCCGGCGTCGCCGCCACCATCTTTCTGCTGGTCGAGATCGAAAAGGCGCTCACGGGCCTGGTTCGCGTGACATCCCGTCGATAGACCTCAACGGGTGTGAGGCGGCGCCGGTTGCTTTTCTAGGAGCCCGTCCGAGAATCGTCGAGACGCGGCGTGGATGGAGTGGTGGGAGG
>JBQLZQ010000072.1:0-97981 GCA_052168355.1 Inquilinaceae bacterium | reverse complement strand
TCGCTTCGGCGATCCCACCCAAGGCGTGAATCCTACTCTATTCATAGAGTTAGAGCGCGATCGTCATTGGTGGAAGCGGGTCCGCTTCCACCAATGACGATCGCGCTCTAGCAGCAGGGGCCGGCCGGTCGCGCCGGCTCCGCGACCGGCGCGCAGCAGGCCGATTCGGCCGTGAGATCCAGATCCTCGCCATAGACGGGGCTGTCGCCAAGGGTCAGGAACGTTTCCCACGGCACGCCCTGGGGATCGCGCGACCATACTTTCTCCGACCGGGCATAGCAGCAGGCGGCCGCGCCCTCGCCGAACGTCGGCAATGCCGCTTGCGTCAGCCGGCCATGAACCTCGGCCAACTCGGCCTCGGTCTCGACCTGGATCCCGAGATGATCGACCCCGGTCCGGCGCCCGCGATCGGAGATGGCGAAATTAACGCGTGGGTCGTCCAGCATCCACTTGGCGTAATCCGGTTTGCGCACGGTCGGCTCGGCCGCAAACAGGGCCGCATAGAACCGGATCGAGGCGTCTAGATCTTCGACCGCGATGTTGACGTGCAGGCGCTTCATGGCAGGTCCTTTTCGGTTGGGGAATGGGTCGGAGCGTTCAGCAGCCAGCGGCAGGCGACCATGGCGGTGATCGCGCCGGCCGCCTGCGCGGCGATGAACGGCGCGACATCGGTCGGGCGGATGCCGGCGAAGGTGTCGGAAAACCCGCGCGCGACGGTGACCGCCGGGTTGGCGAACGAGGTCGAGGCGGTAAACCAGTAGGCGCCGGTGATGTAAAGCGCGACGGCCATGGGCACGGCGTCGGCCCGCGCCTTGGCGGTGACCAGGATGGTCGCGATCAGACCGAAGGTCGCCACCCATTCGGCGAACCATTGCGCCGGTCCCGTGCGCACCGTCGCGGCGACCTGGATCGGGGTCTCCGCGAACATCAGGTGGGCCGCCAGCATACCGGCAAGACCGCCGCCCACCTGCGCCAGGGCGAAGAGACCGGCCTCGGCTGGCGGACGGCGGCGATCCAGGGCAGCGACCAGGGTCACCGCCGGGTTGAAATGGGCGCCCGAGATCGGCCCCAGGGCGGTGATCAGCACATAGAGGACCGCGCCGGTGGCCACCGCGTTGCACAACAGGGCGAGCCCCTCGTTCCCGCCGGACAGCCGCTCGGCCATGATGCCCGAACCGATCACCGCCGCCAGCAGGAACGCAGTGCCCACCCCCTCCGCCGCCAGCCGGCGCGGCAGCGTGTAAACCGCGGAAGTGCCGACGGCGCGCTCGGGGCGGGCCGCGACGCCGGCGGCGGGAAGGGCACCGTCAGCAGGCACAGGCGATCTCGTCCAGCAGGGGGGCGCAGACGGTGGGGCGGCCACCGCAGCAATCCTCCATCAAATACGCAAGAAGACCGCGCATACCGTTGAAATCGGCGAAATATCGGATGCTGCGGCCCTCGCGCTCGCTGCGAATCAGACCGGCCCGGGTGAGCACCGCCAGGTTGGTCGACATGGTGTTCTGGCGCACTCCCAAACGGTCGGCGATAACCCCGGCGGGCAGACCCGCGGGGCCTGCCTTGACCAGCGTGCGGAACACGTCGAGCCGGGTCTCCTGGGCCAGGGCTGCAAGCGCGACGAGCGTGTTATTCTTATCCATATATCGAGAAGTATCGATATATTGGGCGCTTGTCAAGATCGTCGCTCATGTCGGGACTGGAACTATGGCGCGTCGTGGAAAATGATGCCCAGCGTGTGGCGCCGGCCCGACCAGACCTCGCTGACGCCGTGGCGCATCCGAACGGTATGAAAGCCGCGCGCGCCCCGGACCGGCCGGTCGTTGACCGCGAAGATCGCGGCGTCGCCCAGACCCAACGGCACCACATGGGCGCGGGACTGCCGGCGCGGCGTCTGCTCGGTCAGGACGAAAGCCCCGCCCTCGAACCCGACACCGGGTTCGTCCAGAAGAATGGCGACCTGCAGCGGAAAATGGATGTCGCCGTAGAGATCCTGGTGCAGCCGGTTATAGTCGCCCGGCCCGTAGCGCAACAGAAGGGGCGTCGGCCGCGTCTGACCGGCCTTTCGGCACTCCGCCAGGAAGGCGTCATGGGTCAGCGGGAAGGGGGATCGGCCCTGCCGCGAGGCCCACGCATTGGCCACCGGCGCCAGCGTACGATAGAGGAGCCGCCGCAGGTCGGCCACCGGCGGCGGCAGCGGGTGGGAAAAGTACCGGTACTCACCGGCGCCAAACCCGTGGCGGGCCATGACCACGCGGCTGCGGAACCGCCCCTCGTCGTCATAGAGGGCGATCGCTTGGCGGCACTCCCGCGGCGTCAGCAGCGTCGGCGCCGTGGCCCAGCCGCGCCCGTCCAGCAGGTCGGCGATGGCGTTCCAGTCCAGGGCGTCGATCCGCTGCGCGATCGGCGCCGTGGTCTCGGACGGGGCGGGCCTGGAGCGGCCGGCGTGCGTCGTCATGGCCGGGGTTCCGAACCGGCCACCGGGCGCCGGGCGCGGGTCCGGAGCCACGCCGGCAGACGGCCATCGATGGCGGCCAGACCCAGACCGATCAGGAGCATGCCCAGGAGATGGGCCGGCGCCAGCCGCTCACCGAGAAACAGAGCGCCGAGCAGGATGGCGCTGACGGGAATGAGAAACGTCACCAGCAACAGGTTGGTGGCGCCGGCCGTCTCCAGGATGCGGAAATAGAGGATGTAGGCCAGGGCCGTCGACAGGATCGCCAGCCCCAGCAGCGACGCCCAGACATCCGGGCCTGGCATCGCAAGGTCCCAGGGCCGGTCGACGATCAGCGCCACCGGAGCCAGCAGGATCGCCGACGCCGTCACCTGACCGGTGGCGGTCGCCAGGGGCGGCACGCCCATCCGTTTGAACCGTCGTCCAAAGGTGCCGGCAAAGGCGTAGGACAAGGCGGCGGCCAGGATCGCGACCTGGGCCAGCACCCGGTCGCCAAGACCGGCCAACAGCTCCGGGCCGATCAGAACCGTCACACCGGCAAGGCCCGCAACGATCCCGATGAGGCGGGCCGGGGACAGTTTCTCGTCCGCGGTCAGGGCGTGGGCCACCAGCACCCCGAACAGCGGCGTGGTGGCGTTGAGAATGGATGCCAGGCCGCTCGCGATCTGTGTCTGGCCCCATACGATCAGGGAGAAGGGGATCAGATTGTTGAGAACCCCCATGCCGAGAAAGGCCATCCAGACCCGGCCGTCGCGGGGCAGCGCCACTCCCATGATCCGCAGCACCAGATGCAACGCCAGCGCCGCCAGGCCCACCCGCAGCGCCACGATGGTGAAAGGCGGCAGGCTTTCCACGGCGACACCGACAAAGAAAAACGACCCGCCCCACAGAATCGACAGGGTCAGCATCAGGCCCCACTCCAGGGGCGTCATGGCGGTGTGGATGGTCCGGCGTTTCATCCGCCGACCTTAGGCCGGGTCCGCTTGGGCCCGCAGCCCGGATCTTGCGCACCGGCGGGAGTGGCGTAGCGCCCCTTCGGTCAGCGCCGACGAGGCTCTGCAACCTTATGGAGCGGCACTGATAAACGCTGACGCGTAACCCGATCTACGTCGGCCCGTCGCATTTACGGAACGGGGTGGCCTCGCTCAGGGCCTCGATCTCGGCGTCGACCATCCTGGTTTCCTGTTCCAGGAAACGGGCCACGGCCTGGCGCAGGCCGGGGTCGCGGATCAGATGGGCGCTGTGAGTGTGGACCGGGACATAGCCGCGCTGGACCTTGTGCTGTCCCTGGGCGCCGGCTTCCACCCGCTTCAGCCCGCGGGCGATGGCAAAGTCGATGGCCTGGTAGTAGCACGCCTCGAAATGCAGAAACCGATAGGCGCCGTCACACCCCCAGTTGCGGCCGTAAAGCGTGTCGTCGCCGATCAGGTTGAGCGCGCCGGCGACCCAGCGCCCCTCGTGGCGGGCCATGACCAGGGCGATGCGGTCGGCCAGACGCTCGCCGATCAGGTCAAAAAAATCGCGGGTCAGATAGGCGCTGCCCCATTTGCGGTCACTGGTGTCGCGATAGAACCGGAAAAAGGCGTCCCAGTGATCGGGCCCGAGATCGCCGCCGGTCAGGACGCGCAGCTCGATGCCGCTTTCCGCCACCTCGCGCCGTTCCCTGCGGATTTGCTTGCGCTTGCGCGACGCCAGCGCGCCGAGAAAGTCCTCGAAGCTGCCGTATCCCGGGTTGTACCAGTGATATTGCTGGCCCGTGCGGCCCAGCCAGCCGGCCTCGCGCAGGAGCAAGGCTTCCGCTTCGGTGGGGAAGGTGACATGGACCGAGGACACGTTGTGGCGGTCGGCGACCTGGCCCAGCCCCGCGATCAGCGCCCGGGCGATGGTGTCGCCGCCCGATCCGCGGCGCACCAGCAGCCGCCGCCCCGTGACCGGCGTAAAGGGGACCGAGACCTGGAGCTTGGGGTAATAGCGACCGCCGGCGCGCTCGAAGGCGTCGGCCCAGCCCCAGTCGAACACATACTCGCCATAGGAATGGCTTTTGAGATATTGCGGGACACAGCCCAGAACGGCGCCGGCCTCGTCCTCCAGAACGACATGCTGCGGCAGCCAGCCGGTACGCGCGGCCACCGAGCCGGAATCCTCCAGCGCCGACAGAAAGGCATGGCTGACGAACGGGTCGCCGGACCCGGCACACCCGTCCCACACCGAAGCGTCGATCTCTCCGATGCCGCCGATGACCTTGAGCACGGCCGGCGCGCCGCCGTCAGGCATGTGTCGTCCTTCTCAATTGTCGTATGCCGTAGGACATGGCCGCCGGGCGGCGCGACGACAAGCACCGCGATCCATTTTTGCAACGAAGGGCGCGGCTACGCCACCTCGAGAATCGCCTCGACCTCCACCGCCACACCCAACGGCAGGCCGCCGGCGCCGACGGCCGACCGCGCGTGCCTGCCCTTGTCGCCAAAGACTTCGACCATCAGGTCGGAACAGCCGTTGATCACCTTGGGCTGGTCGGTGAAGTCGGGCGCGGCATTGACAAAGCCGGTCAGCTTGACGATCCGCTTGACCCGATCCAGGTCGCCCAGGGCGGCCTTGGCCTGGGCGATGATGTTGAGACCGCACAGGCGGGCGGCCTGGTGCCCCTCGTCGACCGAGAACTCCGCGCCCACCTTGCCGACAAACCGCAGTTCGCCGTTCCAGAACGGGATCTGACCGGAGATGTAGAGCATGGATCCGCTGGACACGAAGGGGACGTAGTTGGCGGCCGGGGACGCCGCGTGCGGCAATTCGATGTTCAACTCGGCGAGGCGGGCCTCGATGGTTCCGGCCATGGGGGCGGTCTCCTTACAAGGGATGTGAAAATTACAGGGGATGTGAAACGGAATGGTGGGCACCATACCGGGGCGCGCCGGGGGGCGAAAGACGCTCCTGCGGCCGGGATGCGCGCCGGCCCCGACGGTCCGGCCGGGGATCTCAGCCCGCCTTCAGCCGCGCGTCCAAGCCGTCGCGCACGGACGGCCATTCTTCGACCAGGATGCTGAACACGGCGCTGTCGCGGATGAAGCCGTTCTGAACCTGCTTGTTTCGGCGCAGCACGCCTTCCTTGACGGCGCCCAGGCGCAGGATGGCGTCATGGCTGCGCCGGTTGCGCGTGTCGCAGCGCAGGCCGACCCGAACCGCGCCCCAGACCTCGAACGCGTGGCCCAGCATCAGCCGCTTGACCGCCGGGTTGACGGTGCCGCCCCATGCCTCGGGCGCGTACCAGGTCCATCCGATCTCCAGCCCGGCGTCGCCGGGTGCGATGTTGAGATAGCGGCTGGATCCGATCAGACGGCCGTCGGCCGCCCGGCGAACCGCGAAGGGTCGTTCCCGGCCCTGGGCGGCCGCCGCCAGGGCTTCGTCGATCAGACGGTCGAACTCGTCCGACTGTCCGCCGTCGATCGGCATGTAGGGCCAGATCCGCGGATCGCCGGCGATGGCTCGCAGACCCTCGCGATGACTCTCCGCCAACGGTTCCAGCCGAACGATCGCGTTGTCCATCGGCACCGGGTCGGGCGGGGCTTGGGGCAGGGGGAGGGTCATCAGAAATAGGGCGCGGCGATGCCTTCGATCTCAAAGGTACGGCGGACGGCGGGCCGCTCCATAAGGCGGTCAAGCAGGGCGGATATGTGGGGCATCTCGCGCGGTGGCCGGGCCATGAAGCGGCCCCACCGGCAGATCATGAGCAGATACAGATCGCAGGCCGTGAACCGGTCGCCCAGCAGGTACGGGCCGCCCGCGGCCAAGGTGGATTCGATTTGGGCGAACTGACCGTCCAGGCGCCGCTCCGCCGCGCTTTTGACGGCGGCCACGCCCTCCGGATCGTCGGTGTGACGATCGGGGTAGTGAAAGATCAGCATCTCCGGCTGCAGGGTGTTGGTCAGCCACATCAGCCATTTGTAGAACTGGGCCCGCTCGCCGCTGCCCATGGGCGGCGCCAGACCGGCCTCGGGATGGCGGTCCGCCAGGTGCAGGCAGATGGCGGCGGCCTCGTACAGCACCAGATCGCCATCGACAAGGGTCGGCAGGCGCCCGTTGGGGTTGAGCGCCAGATATTCCGGCGCCTTGTGGGCCTGCTGCTTGCGGTCGACCAGGGACAGGGTATGGGGCGCCCCGATGTCCTCCAGCATCATATGCGGGGCCAGGTTGGCGTTTCCGGGGTAGTAGAACAGGGTGTACATTGAGACCTTGGTCGGTTCGATTTGGGCCGGCACCGCATCATCGGCAACGACTGGGGCCTGCGCAAGATGCCCGTGCGCGGCCGGTCACGGCCGACAAGATTGGAGGGAACCATGGCAGGAGCGATCGAGACCGACGCCGCGTCAACGCGACCCGACTTCACCATCGACCAGGGGTGGGACACCTATACCGACGAGAACCACGGCACCTGGAAGACCCTGTTCGAACGACAGGCCAAGCTGATGCCGGGGCGCGCCGTCGACGCCTTTATCGACGGCATGAAGGGTCTGTCCATCGCCGCCGACGGCATCCCCGACTTTCGCCGCCTCAGCGAGGTGCTGTCCGGCAAGACGGGGTGGCAGGTGGTGGCGGTGCCGGGGCTGGTGCCCGACCGGGTCTTTTTCGAGCATCTGGCCAATCGCCGTTTTCCGGCCGGCCGGTTCATCCGCCGGCCCGATCAGCTCGACTATATCGAGGAACCGGACGTGTTCCACGACGTGTTCGGGCACGTGCCCATGCTGATGAACCCGATCTTCGCCGATTACATGCAGGCCTATGGCGAGGGCGGGTTGCGGGCCGACGGGCTGGGCGTGCTGCATCATCTGGCCCGCCTCTACTGGTACACGGTGGAATTCGGACTGGTCGCGTCGGACGCCGGAATCCAGATCTATGGCGCCGGCATCCTGTCGTCGCGGACCGAAACGGTATTCAGCCTGGACAGCCCATCGCCCAACCGCATCGCCTTCAACCTGGAGCGGGTCATGCGCACCCGCTACCGCATCGACGATTTTCAGGAGACCTATTTCGTGATCGACAGTCTGGACACGTTGCTCCACCTCAAGGATGTCGATTTCGGACCGCTCTACGAGCGGCTCAAACAGTCCGACGATTTGGATCCGGGCACCATCCTGCCCCAGGACCGCGTGCTCAGCCGCGGCACCGGCGCCTATCACCGGGAGAACGCCCACGGGGAGACACATCAATGAGCGCGGCTGCGTTCGACTTTACCGATCGCGTCGTCCTGATCACCGGGGCGGCCGGCAATCTGGGCCAGGCCGTGGCCAAGGCCTTTGGCGATGCCGGCGCGTCCCTGGTGCTGGTGGAGCGCAAGCCGCCGACCGACGACGCGGCCGGCGACCGGGTCATGAGAGTGGTGGCCGATCTGACCGAGTCCGACCAGACCGCCCAAGCGGCCCAGGCGGCGGTCGACAGGTTCGGCCGGATCGACGTGCTGTGCAACATGGCCGGCGGGTTCGCCATGGGCGCGCCGGTGCATGCGGTGGAGGACAAGACCTGGGACCTGATGATGGACCTCAATGCCCGGTCGATCGTCCATATGGCCCGGGCCGTGGTGCCGCACATGATGGCGCGGAAATCGGGCCGTATCGTCAGTGTCGGGGCAACCGCCGCCCTGGCCGGAGGGGCGGGCATGGGGGCCTACAGCGCATCGAAAAGCGCCGTGCTGCGGCTGACCGAAGCCATGGCGGCCGAACTCGGCGAGCACGGCATCGGCGTCAATTGCGTGCTGCCGAGCATCATCGACACGCCCCAGAATCGGGCCGCCCTGCCAAAAGCCGACCCGGCCGGATGGGTGGCTCCGGCCGCGCTCGCCGATATCGTGCTGTTTCTGGCCTCCGACGCCGCTCGTGCGCTGCACGGCGTCTCCCTGCCCGTCACCGGTGGCGTTTCCAAATAGATTCTGACTTATAGGTTGCTATGGTAACTAAGAAAAATACTCAATTAACCTTTTTCTTGTATTATGTATCATTGCACATCAACAGTACAACTTAAGTTAAACTGCCATCTTCGGAGCTTGTTTTAATGCCGCTTGAACTGCGCAAGATCTTCCTGACGGGTGATGAGCTGATCGACAGCTTGAAGTCCTTTCGCCGCGTGAATGAGGACTTCCTGCCTCAGGGTGAGATCGTATCGACCAAGATCAACGAAGACTTCACCGTTGGCGCGTCCGTCCGTATGGCCTATCGCGGCGGCACGCAGGATGCCGACTTCACCGTGGGCAAGGACGATCTGCTGGAAATCCTGATACGGTTCTGTATCGAGAACAACATTCCCATTCCGCGTCAGGGCGCGAAAAAGATCATCGGCGTCAACAACCGGTTGGGGCTGGAGATCCGGGTGGGCAAGTAAGCGACCAGGGAGATCGATGACCACGACAGACCGCATCCCGCCGCCCATCGCCGGCATCCTGGAGACGCCGGTCTATGTCGACGATCTGGATCGGGCGGACCGGTTCTACGGCGGGGTTCTGGGGCTGGAGCGAATGATCGGCGGCAACCGGTTGCGCGCCTATTCCGCCGGACCGGCGCAGACCCTCCTGATCTGCCGGCGCGGCGCCACCGACCATGACTCGACCGACGAGGCAGGGACCGTGCCCGGCCATCGCAGCGACGGTCCGGCCCATTTCGCCTTCCGAATCGACGCCGACCAGCTGGACGCCTGGCGCCGTCATCTCGAGGCGTCGGGCGTGGCGATCTACAGCACCATGCGCTGGAAGCGCGGCGCCGAAAGTCTCTATTTTCACGATCCCGACGGCAACGTCCTGGAATTGGCCACGCCGGGATTGTGGCCGAACTATTGACCGGACTGATCCTCTAGATCACGCCCCGGCCCAGCCACACGACATAGGCCGCATACAGCAGCACGAACGTGCCCCCCTCGCCACGGCTCAACCTTCGCCCCGTGAACGCGAAGCCCAGCAAAAGCAGCGTCACCGCCAGCATGACGTAGACGTCGAATGTGGCGATCTGGGCCGGGACATCGACCGGGGTCACGATCGCCGTGATCCCCAGGATCGCCAGCACGTTGTATATGTTGCTGCCCAGCACGTTGCCCAGGGCCACGTCGGACTGCCGCCGCAGCGCCGCCATAACCGACGTGGCCAGTTCCGGCAACGAGGTCCCGACGGCCACGATGGTCAGACCGATGACCGCGTCGGAAACGCCCATCGCTTCGGCCAGGTCGATGGCGCTGTGGACAAGCAGGCGGGCGCCCAGAAGGGTCATCGCCAGACCGGCGATGGCGACGGCCACGCTGACCCACCGTCTTTGAGGAGTCACCGCGATCGCCCCCGCCTCGGCGGCATGCATGGACGCCGACGCGTCGGGCACGCGGCTCTCGCGCCGATAAGTGTAGACGACGTAACCCACAAGCAGGGCCACCAGCGCGATGCCGGCCGGCGCTTCGATCCGGCCCACGACAGCAAGGCCGACGCAGGCGAGGGCCGCCACCAGCATCATCGAACCGTCGCGCCGCAGGGCGTCCGGCGATACCGGGATGGGCATGATGACCGCGGCGATACCCAGAATGAGAAGGATGTTGGCGATGTTGCTGCCGACGACGTTGCCCACGGCGATGCCGGGCGAACCGGCCAGCGCCGCCTCGAGACTGGTCAGAAGCTCTGGCGTCGAGGTGCCGAAACCGACCAGGGTCAGCCCGATCAGCAGCGGCGACACGCCCAGGCTGCGGGCCAGGGCCACCGCGCCGCGCACCAGGAACTCCCCGCCGATCAGGAGCAGCAGCAAACCGGCGCACAACGTCAGGATTGTCACTGGATGGTCTGTTCGATGCGGTTTCGGGACGGTCGGTCCCAGGCGCCGATAACAGATTTGCCGGCTCGATGGCGTTTTCAAGATCCGCCGTCGGTGGTGGACATAAAATCGGGTGCGGATCCACTCAAATGACTATGACCCCGGGCCTGGAACCGCGGAGCCGGCGCCCACCGCCATCGCGCGGCGAAGACATGCCTGGCCGGCGAAGGCCGTCGCAAAAAACCCGGCCACCGGGGCCGGGTTTCTCGCGGTCGGGGCGCCGAGCCGGGCTAGCTGCAGCCCGTGGTGCCCCCGCAGGTATCGCATTTGAGGCAGGTGCCGTTGCGCACCAGGGTCATGTTCTGGCATTCGGGGCAGGGGTCGCCCTCATAGCCTCGCGCCCTTGCCTCCGACACCTTGGCGGCCTTGGCCAGGGCGGTACGCCGCGCCTCGTCGACCGGCGTGACGACCGTGGCGCTGACCGCCGTGTCGGTACGTTCCAGCAGCATGGTCTCGCCGGTGTCGGCGGTCACCGTCTCGACCTCCGTCCTCTGGTCCAGGGCCACCGCCGCCGACCCGCCGCCGCCGGTGCGTCCACCGTCGAAGACCCGCAGCGATCCCCGCACATACCCGGTCGACGCGACCCGCTGCAGTTCCGCGGCGGCCTGGCGGGCGACCTCCGTCGCGCGTCCCGGCAGGTCGCCTTCGCCCACCCCCTGGCCGATGGCGTCGGGCGCCAAATCGTCGGGCGAGGCGTGGGCCAGATCTGTGCGGCCGAGGTAGGAGATGGCCAGTTCCCGGAACATGTAGTCGAGGATGCTGGTGGCCATCTTGATCGCGTCGTTGCCCTGGACCATGCCCGCCGGCTCGAAGCGGGTGAAGGTGAAGGCCTCGACATATTCCTCCAGCGGCACGCCGTACTGCAGCCCGATCGACACGGCGATGGCGAAATTGTTCATCAACGACCGGAAGGCGGCGCCTTCCTTGTGCATGTCGATAAAGATCTCGCCCAGCTTGCCGTCGTCGTATTCGCCGGTCCGCAGATAGACCTTGTGACCGCCGATGACCGCCTTCTGGGTATAGCCCTTGCGCCGGTCGGGCAGACGGGCGCGGTCGACCGGGCGCTCGCGCTCGACGATGCGCTCGACCACCTTCTCGATCATCCGTTCGGCCAGGATCGGCACCCGGGCGGCGGCCGGCGCGGCGGCGATGGCTTCGGCCAGGCTCTCCTCGTCCGACTCGTCTTCGTCGTCGAGCAGCGAGGACGACAGGGGCTGGGACAGCTTCGATCCGTCGCGGTACAGCGCGTTGGCCTTGATGCCCAGCTTCCAGGACAAGAGGTAGGCCTGCTTGCAGTCCTCGACCGTGGCCGGGTTGGCCATGTTGATGGTCTTGGAAATGGCGCCGGAGATGAACGGCTGGGCCGCGGCCATCATGCGGATGTGGCTCTCCCAGCTCAGGAACCGCTTGCCGATCTTGCCGCAGGGATTGGCGCAGTCGAACACCGGCAGATGTTCGTCCTTGAGCTGCGGCGCGCCTTCAAGGGTCATGGCCCCGCAGCAATGGATATTGGCCGCGTCGATCTCGGCCCGGGTGAAGCCAAGATGGGCCAGAAGGTCGAACGAGAAATCGTCGAGATCGGCTTCGGCGACGCCCAGAACGCGGGTGCAGAAGTCGGCGCCCAGGGTCCATTTGTTGAACGCGAACTTGATGTCGAAGGCGCCGCCAAGCGCTCCTTCCAGGGCCTGCAGCCCGGCTTCGGTAAAGCCGCGGTCGCGCAGGCTTTCGTGGTTGATGCCGGGGGCGTCCTTCAGGGTGCCATGGCCGAGCGCGTAGCGGATGATGCCCTCGATGGCCGCCTCGTCGTATCCCAGGGTGCGCAGCGCCTGGGGCACGACGCGGTTGATGATCTTGAAATAGCCGCCGCCGGCCAGCTTCTTGAACTTGACCAGGGCGAAATCCGGTTCGATGCCGGTGGTGTCGCAGTCCATGACCAGCCCGATGGTGCCGGTCGGCGCGATAACCGTGGCCTGGGCGTTGCGGTAGCCGTGTTTCTCCCCCAGCTTGAGCGCCCGGTCCCAGGCGCGCTTGGCGGCCGCCGTCAGGGCCGGATCGCTGCACTGCTCGGCCTTTAGCGGCACCGGCTGGACCGCCAGATCCTCATATCCGCGTGTCTTGCCGTAGGCGGCCCGCCGGTGATTGCGGATGACCCGCAGCATGGCGTCCTGGTTGGGCGCATAGCCGGGGAAGGGGCCCAACTCCGCCGCCATCTCGGCCGAGGTGGCATAGGCAACACCGGTCATGATGGCGGTCAGCGCGGCGCAGGTGGCCCGCCCCTCGTCGCTGTCATAAGGCACGCCGGCGGCCATCAGCAGCCCGCCGATATTGGCATAGCCCAGGCCCAGCGTGCGGTAGTCGTACGACAGGCGCGCGATTTCCTTGGACGGGAACTGCGCCATCATCACCGCGATCTCCAGGGTGACGGTCCACAGCCGGCAGGCGTGCTCGAACGCCTCGACCTGGAAGGTGCCGTCGGCGCCCCGGAAGGTCATGAGGTTCAGCGAGGCCAGGTTGCACGCCGTGTCGTCCAGGAACATGTATTCCGAGCACGGGTTGGAGGCGTTGATCCGGCCGGACTCCGGGCAGGTGTGCCAGTCGTTGATGGTGGTGTCGAACTGCACGCCGGGATCGGCGCAGGCCCACGCGGCATAGCCGATCTTGTCCCACAGATGGCGCGCCGACACGGTTTCCGCCGTCTTGCCGTCGGTGCGGCGGATCAGCTTCCATTCCCCGTTTTGCTCGACCGCCTCCAGGAAAGCGTTGGTCAGGCGCACGGAGTTGTTCGAGTTCTGCCCGGACACGGTGAGATAGGCTTCGCTGTCCCAGTCGGTGTCGTAGGTGCGGAACTCGATGGTGCTGAAACCCTGGCGCGCGAACTGGATGACGCGCTGGACATAGTTCTCCGGGACCATGGCCCGGCGCGCCGCCTTGATGGCCTTCTTCAGGGCCACGTTTTGCTTGGGGTCGAACCGCCCGTCGCCGTCCGACGCGGTCCCTTCGGGCGCGTGGCATGCGGCCATCACCGCATTCATGCTCTGGCTGGTCAGTTTCGACCCGGCCACCAGGGCCGCCACCTTCTGCTCCTCGACCACCTTCCAGTCGATGTACTTTTCGATATCGGGATGATCGATGTCGACGGTGACCATCTTGGCGGCCCGGCGGGTCGTGCCGCCGGACTTGATGGCGCCGGCGGCGCGGTCGCCGATTTTCAGGAAGCTCATCAGGCCCGACGACCGGCCGCCGCCCGAGAGGGATTCGCCCTCGCCGCGCAGGCGGGAGAAATTGGACCCGGTACCCGACCCGTACTTGAACAGTCGCGCCTCGCGGACCCACAGATCCATGATGCCGCCGTCGTTCACCAGATCGTCGCCGACCGACTGGATAAAGCAGGCGTGGGGCTGGGGGTGTTCGTAGGCGCTTTCCGACCGGACCAGTTCCCCCGTGCGGTAGTCGACGTAGTGATGCCCCTGGGCCGGGCCGTCGATGCCGTAGGCCCAGTGCAGGCCGGTGTTGAACCATTGCGGGCTGTTGGGCGCGGCCATCTGGCGGGCCAGCATGTGGCGCATTTCGTCGAAATAGGCGCTGGCGTCTTCGTCGCTGTCGAAATAGCCGCCCTTCCAGCCCCAATAGGTCCAGGTGCCGGCCAGCCGGTCGAACACCTGCTGGGCACGCACTTCGCCGCCGCTGCGCCGGTCGGCGGGCAGATCGGCCATCGCCTCTTCATCGGCGACGGACCGCCAGAGAAAGCTGGGGACGTCGTTTTCCTCGACCCGGCGCAGACGGGCCGGCACCCCGGCCTTGCGGAAATATTTCTGGGCCAGGATGTCGCAGGCGACCTGGCTCCAGGCCTCGGGCACTTCGATGTCGGACTGGTGGAAGACGAGGGAGCCGTCCGGATTGCGGATTTCGCTCGTGGCCCGGCGAAAGGTGATCTCGGCGTAGGGATCCTTGCCGGCCGTCGTGAATCTCCGCTCGATACGCATCGCTTCTTCCCTCTCGATCCAAATCCAGTGTCCATGATTTTCCGCCGAGGCAGCGATAAGCCGGGGTTTCCAACTAGCTGTCGTGGCAGGAAGACAATGGTGGCACAAGATGTGGTGGGCGGGAAGCGAATTAAGACTAGATTAAGGAACTTTTAAGACTTGACAGGGGCGATCGACCGCATCCGGTTTCCGATCAAATAAAAAAACATCAAATGCGATAAAAACCGGCTCCGAAACGAACCGGCTCAAGACTTCGCAAAGGTTTGGGGAGGTATTTGGAAAAAGGCGTGGAAAAGGCCAGTTTAGGGAAGTTCACGCCGATGGCAACAGCCGATCACGGTGCATTCAGGTATAGGGCGACGCCGACCGGTCACGCATCCGAAGCCGTCTCCGCGGGCCTCAACGCAGAAAGGCCGCGACGCAGAGCGCCGCGGCCAAGAGCGGGGGAGGCCGGCCGTTGGGAGGGAACGTCCAGGCCTCGCGCCATCGCCCTCTGTTGGGGCGGTCGGAACCAGGCGGGATCAGGCCGTGCGGCGGGCCGGCATATCCTGATTGGCGACTTCGCCCAGGTACGCGGCGCTGGCGGTGGTGGCCGGCGCCACCGGCGTCACGGCCAGGGCCTTCTCCGCTTCGCGCAGACGGGACTGGATCTCGCCCCGGCGCATGCCCAGATCGGCCAGCAGGTGGTCGTCAAGAGCCCCCAGGGCGGCCGCCGCGCGACGCCGCTCGTTGATCAACCGCACCCGGCGGATGATGGCGGACAGGCCCTGCGACAGGCTGTGGATCCCGGCACCGATGACCGACGCCATCTGCGCGCTCTGCATCTGACGAGCGGTGCGCTCGACGGCCAGGATGTCGACCGGCTGGGCGATCGGATTGGAGGTCGACAGTGAGTTGGTGGCGTTCATTTCAGTCTCCGTACCGTCTTCGGCGCGGCTGATGGTGGGGCCGCTGCCGCCGGCGTTCCTATTTGTTCAGTTTCGATGGACTGGTATTTAGCGTATTGAAAAAGAACGAGAACCTTGTTTTTTGCAGTGCAGCATTGCGTTCGGTGAAGGGCTTCGGCAGGGACCCGTTAACCTATGGCGTCCGGCCGATGGCCGAACAGCGGTCGGCGCTGGACGCATTCCCTGCCAGATGCCATAGTCGCCGCGGCCTGGGCCGGTCGGAACGACCCACGCGGAACCACGACGGATAGCGGCAATTCATGGGTTTCAGTCTTCACGAATGGGGCTTGCGGTCCTTTATCGGCGTTCTGACGTCGCTCAGGGGAAAGCAGATCGGAAAGGACGAGATCGGCAATCGCTACTTCGTCGATCCCAGGTCGGGCGACGGCCGTGGCCAGCGGCGGTGGGTGATGTACGCCAAAGGCGAATCGGAAGCCTCCCGCGTGCCGCCGGAATGGCACGGATGGCTGCATCACCAGACGGATCTGGTTCCGGGTGAGGGCACGGCCCGCCGTCCCTGGCAGAAGGATCATGTGCCGAACATGACCGGCACCCTTGCGGCCTATCGCCCGCCGGGCCATACCCTTAAGGGTGGAACGCGGGCCAAGGCGACCGGCGATTACGAGCCCTGGACGCCGTCTTAGAATCCTTGTGAGAACGGGGACGTAAGGTCAGCATCGATGAAGCAAAGCAGGATGTCGGGCACGGTTCGGGCCACGTCCCATTCTCAAATGGACTCTTAGCGGAGCGGCCATGAAGACCAACGTCATCGAGACCATCATCGGCGCCATCGTCCTGGGCGTGGCGGTCCTGTTTCTGGTGTTTGCGTATTCCAACGCCAACCTGCGCAGCGTGTCGGGCTATGAGGTCTCCGCCCGGTTCGACCGGATCGACGGGTTGAGCGTCGGCGGGGACGTGCGCATCAGCGGCGTCAAGGTGGGCAGCATCGTCGACATGACGCTGGACCGGGAAAGCTACCTGGCGGAGGTCACCATGACCATCGACCCGGACATCGAGCTGCCGACCGACACCGTGGCCATCGTCTCCAGCGAAAGCCTGCTGGGCGGCAAGTTCATGGCCCTCGATCCGGGCGGCGAGATCGACATGATCCCGGCCGGCGGGACCATCGAATTCACCCAGTCCACGCCCGGGTTCGAACAGCTTCTTGGCCAGGTGATCTACAGCCTGCAGAACACCGGTGAGAGCGATAACTAGCGCCATTCGGGCCGTTGGGCCCGCGGCGCTGCTGGCGTTGGCGGTCGGCGCCGTGGGGGCGGGAAGCGCCGGCGCGGCCCAGCCGACCATCGACACGCCGATTGCCATCCTGCAGGCGCTGGACAAGGTCACCGCCCGGGTGTCGACCCTGGACATGGAAGTCGGCGACACCGTGGCGTTCGGCACCCTGCAGGTTACGGTGCGGGCCTGCCGCACCACCGCCCCCGACGAAACGCCGGAGAACGCCGCCTTCGTCGAGGTCTACGACGAGCCGCCGGATGCCGAACGGGTGCGCGCCTTTTCGGGCTGGATGTTTTCGTCCTCGCCGTCCCTGTCGGCGATGGACCACCCGGTTTACGACGTCTGGGTGATCCGCTGCCTGTTGGAACGGCCGCCCGAGCGGGAGGATTTCGGCGTGCCGCAGCGGCGGTTCAGCCTGCCCGACCGACCGCCGGTTCCCCCGGCGCTGCCGACAGCGCGCGGCGGCTGATCGTCTTTGGAGAAGAGCAGAAGCTCTCCGGAGAGCGGGTTCGGGCGTCGAAACCAACGATGACATTGCCCGATCCCCGGCCTTGAGTCGGGGTCGTGGGACGATGGCGCCGTCGGCGTTTCTCGCGGCGGCACCGTTCCGCACAGCCCCCGGATCGGTGTCCGGGGCTCGCGGCGAGAGGTTTTGGGCGGAGGTGACACAAACCAAAAAGACCACGATCCTCGGCCTTGAGCCGGGGTCCTGGGGCGACGGCGCCGTTGGCGTTTCTCGCGGCGGCGCCGTTCCGCACAGGCCCCGGATCGGTGTCCGGGGCTCGCGGCTTCTGTTTTGGATCTCCAAACGGTCCTAGGCCCGGTCCCCGGGACGCCGCAGGAATTCCAGAAACGCCGCCAGGGCACCGTCGTCGCTCTTGGGGAACACCGCCTGACGTTTCAGCGCCTCGGCGAGTCGGGCCTTGTAGGTCGCCTGGGGAATCTCGATGCCGCCAAAACTGGCCAGGTGCGGCGTCGTGAACTGGGTATCGAGCAGAACGTAACCGCCGCGGCGAAGCCGGGCCACCAGATGGACCAGGGCTACCTTGCTGGCGTCGCGCTCGCGGCTGAACATGCTTTCGCCAAAGAAGGCCCCGCCCAGCGCCACCCCGTACAGCCCGCCGACCAGCCGGTCATCGATCCAGCATTCGACGCTGTGGGCGTGGCCGGACCGCGCCAGCCCTTCATAGAGGGATACGATGCGCGGGTTGATCCAGGTCTGGAGCCGGTCCCCGGCCGGTTCGGCGCACGCCTCGACGACGGCGCGAAAGGCGGTGTCGGCGCGAATGTCGAACGGGCCGCGCTGCACCAGCCGGCGCAGGCGTCGGGGCAGGTGAAACGCGTCGAGGGGCAGAACGCCCCGCATGGGTGGGTCGAACCAGTGAAGCTCGTCCGACTCGGCGGTTTCGGCCATGGGGAACAGGCCGTGGGCGTAGGCGCGAAGCAGGATGTCCGGCGTAATCGGTTGCATCGGTGCGCTACTTGGCGGCGAGCAGTTTCTCCAGCCAGTGGATGTCGTAGTCGCCGTTGATAAAATCCGGTTCGCCGATCAGCCGCTGGTGCAACGGCAGCGTGGTCGAAATGCCCTCGACCACGAACTCCTCCAGCGCCCGGCGCAACCGCATCAGACATTCGTTGCGGGTGGTCCCATGCACGATCAGCTTGGCCACCAGGCTGTCGTAATAGGGCGGCACCAGATAGCCGCTGTACAGCGCGCTGTCGACCCGCACACCCAGGCCACCGGGCGCGTGATAGCTGCCGATTCGGCCGGGCGACGGGGCGAAGCTATCGGGATCCTCGGCGTTGACCCGGCATTCGATCGAATGGCCGGTGAAGCGGATATCCTCCTGGGCATATCCGATCGGCGCGCCGGCGGCGATGCGGATCTGTTCGCGCACCAGATCGATGCCGCTGATCATCTCCGAAATCGGGTGCTCGACCTGCAGCCGCGTGTTCATCTCGATGAAGTAGAACTCCCCATCCTGATAGAGGAATTCCATCGTGCCGACGCCGCGATAGCCCAGCAGGCGGGCGGTGCGCGCCGCCAACGCGCCGATATGATTGCGTTCGCCGACATTGAGAGCGGGGGACGGCGCCTCCTCGATCACCTTCTGGTGGCGACGCTGGACCGAACAGTCGCGTTCTCCGAAATGCACGACGTTGCCGTGGGTGTCGGCCAGGATCTGCACCTCGATATGGCGCGGCTTGTCGAGGTACTTTTCCAGATAGACGTTTTCGTCGCCGAACGAGGTCCGTGCCTCGGACCGCGCCATCTCGAACGCCTCGCGCAGGCCTTCGCGATTTCGGGCCACCTTCATGCCCTTGCCGCCGCCGCCGGCCGCCGCCTTGACCAGGACGGGGTAGCCGATCTTGCCGGCGATCTTCTCGGCGTCGGACACCGAGAGGATCGCGCCGTCGGATCCCGGCACCACCGGCAGTCCGACGCCGGTGACCGCCCGCTTGGCGGCGATCTTGTCGCCCATCATGCGGATATGGTCGGCGGTCGGGCCGATGAAGGTGAACCCGTGCTCCTCCACCATCTCCGCAAAGCTGGCGTTTTCGGCCAGGAACCCGACACCGGGGTGGATGGCGTCGGCGCCGGTGATGGTGGCCGCGGTCAACAGGGCCGGGATGTTGAGATAGCTTTGCGCCGCCGATGGCGGGCCGATACAGACACTTTCATCGGCCAGCCGCACCGCCATGGCATCGGCGTCGGCCGTGGAGTGAACCACGACGGTGCTGATCCCCATCTCGCGGCAGGCGCGGTGGATTCGAAGCGCGATTTCGCCACGGTTGGCGATCAGGATCTTCTCGAACATGGCGGTGGCTCCCGATCGTGTTGCTACTCGACGACCATGAGCGTTTCGCCAAACTCCACCGGTTGGGAATCGGACACCATAATCTGCTTCACCCGGCCCGATCGCGGTGCCCGGATCGGGTTCATGACCTTCATCGCCTCGACGATCATCAGGGTCTGCCCTTCGGTGACTTGATCGCCGACCTTGACGAAGGCCGGCGCGCCCGGTTCGGGCGACAGATAGGCGGTGCCGACCATGGGCGAGGGGACGGCCCCGGCGGCGGGCCCCGCCGTGGGTGCCGGCGTCGGCGAGGCCGGGGCCGCGGGCGCCGCCGGTACGGACACTTCCGCCGCGACGGCGCGTCCCTGACGGGTCACCCGGATGCGGCGGTCGCCCTCCGCGAATTCGACCTCTGTTAGCCCGGTCTCGGACAACAGGTCGGCGAGTTTGCGAATCAGATCGCCGTCAATATCGAATTCGGCCATGGCCTCCACTTTCCAATAGTCAGACTTCCCGGTCGATCAGACGGGCCATCGCGTCGAGCGCCATGAGGTAGCCATGGTTGCCGAAGCCGCAGATGACGCCGACCGCGACCAGCGAGATATAGGAATGATGGCGCACCGCCTCGCGCCGGAACACGTTGGTCAGATGGACCTCGACGATCGGCACTTCCACCACCTGCAGCGCGTCCAGAAGCGCCAGCGAGGTGTGGCTGTAGGCACCAGCATTGACGATCAGCCCGTCATGGTTGTTGCGCGCCTCGTGAACCCAGCCGATCAACTCGCCTTCGTGGTTGCTCTGCCGGAAATCGATGGTCAGATCCAGACCCTCGGCATAGTCGGTGCACGCGGCCTCGACGTCGGCCAGCGTCTCCGTTCCATACACGTCGGGCTGACGAACCCCCAACATGTTGAGGTTGGGGCCGTTGAGGATGAGGATCGTGGCGTCGTCAGACAGCATGGGTTGTGGATCACCGGCCGCGCGGTTGCGTGTTAAACAGATAAGTATAGCCGACGCGGGTTATAGCATGGCGGTCCGCCTGCACAATTGCTCTGCGCGACGCCGGCATCGTGCGGGGTTCAGTGGGGGCTGGCGGGTCCGGGCTGCCCGGCCGGTCAAGGGTCGTCGTGGGAGTCATCCAGATCGGATGCGCGTGTCTGCAGCCGATCGAGAAGAACCGACAGAATGGCCGCCTCACGGGGACCCAAAGCGTCCAAAAGCCGGGCTTCGCAAGCCTTGGCCCGCGGCACGATCCGGTCGTGCAGCCGCCGCCCGGCCTCCGTCAGCCGCAGCACCGCGCGGCGCCGGTCGCCGCGATCGACCCCGCGGGTGATCAACCCCCGCGCCACGGCCCCGGCCACCGCCCGGCTGATTTGGACCTTGTCCATCGCGGCGCGGGCGGCGACCTCGTTCGACGACATCGCCCCGAATCGCGCCAGGATCGCCAGCAATCGCCACTGGGCGACGCTCAACCCGTGCTCGTCCCGATAAAGCCGGGCCAGGGCGCGGCTGACCGTGTTGGCCAGCACCGACAGCCGGTAGGGCAGAAAATCCTCCAGCACCAGGCTCGGGGCGCCGACCGGGGGGGCAACGGTATTGGGCACGGGTGTATCGGGCATTGTCCTTGCGCCCCTGGGATGTTAGTTTCATTTGCAACTATAGAGCGGTCCGGCCAGGCCGTAAAGCGGCCGGGACCACAGGGGAAGGAGCTAGCGATGCGCAATTGGATCTCGTTGCCGCGGATCGAGGGCAAGGCCTCGCGTCAGGCCCATGCCGATCTGCCCGACGGCACGTTCGAGCGGGAGCTCGGCAAGGAAGGATTCTTCGGCCCGGCGACCCACATGTATCACGCGCATCCGCCGACCGGCTGGTCCGGCTGGGAAGGGCCCTTGCGGCCCCGCGCGTTCGACCTGACCCGGATCGAGGGCACCCAGGCATCGCCCTGGAATGCGGCGGAGGTTCTGCACAACGGCCATGTCCGCATGCGCTTCTGGCGGGCGCCCCGGTCGATGGATCATCTGGCCCGCAACGCCGATGGCGACGAACTGGTGTTCGTTCACCAGGGTGAGGGCGATCTGTTCTGCGACTACGGCCATCTGCGGTTCCGCGCCGGCGACTACATCGTCCTGCCGCGCTCGACCATGTGGCGGATCGAGTGTTCGACGCCGGTGACGGCCCTGCTGATCGAGGCCACCGGGTCCAGCTACCAGCTTCCCGACAAGGGGCTGGTCGGGCCGCACGCCATTTTCGACCCGGCCATGCTGGATGTGCCGCAGATCGACGACGCCTTCCGCGACCAGCAGGGCGACACCGAATGGCGGGTGCGGATCAAGCGCCGTCAGGCCCTGTCGACCGTAACCTATCCGTTCAACCCGCTGGACGCGGTGGGCTGGCACGGCGACCTGGCGCCGGTGCGCATCAACGTCGCCGATATCCGGCCGCTGATGAGCCACCGCTATCACCTGCCGCCGTCCGCCCACACCACCTTCGTCGCCAACCGCTTTGTGGTCTGCACCTTCGTACCGCGGCCGTTCGAGACCGATCCCGGCGCGCTCAAGGTGCCGTTCTTCCACAACAACGACGATTACGATGAGGTGCTGTTCTACCACGCCGGCGACTTTTTTAGCCGAGACAACATCCATCCGGGCATGATGACCGTCCACCCCTGCGGCTTTACCCACGGGCCGCATCCCAAGGCGCTGGGCGGCATGCTGACGCCTAAGAAACCGGCCACCGACGAATACGCGGTGATGCTCGACGCCCGCGACGCGCTGGAGGCGGGCGACCTGCCGGCGGGTGTGGAGTTCGAGGGCTATGTCGACAGCTGGGGCGGGGCCGCCACGGCGCGGGCGGCGGAGTAATGCCGCTCAAGCTGGCGTCCCTCAAAAAAAAAGGCGGGCGCGACGGCGCGCTGGTCGTGGTCGCCCCCGACCTTCGCCGCGCCGTTCCCGTTCCCGATATCGCCCCGACCCTGCAGGCCGCGCTGGAGGACTGGGACTCCGTGCGGCCGGAACTGTGCTCGGTCTATCGGCTGCTGGCCGGCGGCAAGGATGTGGCGGGAACCGTCGCCTTCGATCCCGCCGCCTGCGCCTCGCCGCTGCCGCGCGCCTACCAATGGGCCGACGGGTCAGCCTATGTCACCCATGTCGAACTGGTGCGCAAGGCGCGGGGTGCCGAAATGCCGGAAAGCTTCTGGACCGACCCGTTGATGTATCAGGGCGGGTCCGATCGCTTTGCCGGCCCGCGCGACCCGATCGAGGCGGTGTCGGAGGATCACGGCATCGACTTCGAGTCGGAGGTGGCGGTGATCACCGACGACGTGCCCATGGGCGTCACGCCGGACCGGGCGGGGCGGCATATCAAGCTGATCATGCTGGTCGACGACGTGTCCCTGCGGGCCCTGATCCCCAACGAACTGGCCAAGGGCTTCGGCTTCTTCCAGGGCAAGCCGGCCAGCGCCTTCTCGCCCTGCGCCGTGACGCCGGAGACCCTGGGCGACGCCTGGGACGGCGGCCGGCTGCACCTGCCGCTGATCACCACCCTCAACGGCAAGGAATTCGGGCGGCCCGACGCCGGCGCCGACATGACCTTCGACTTTCCCCAGTTGATCGCCCACGCCGCCCGAACCCGCCATCTGGGGGCCGGCACGATCATAGGATCGGGGACGGTGTCGAATGTCGACCGGTCCGTCGGCTCGTCCTGTCTGGCCGAACGGCGGATGCTGGAAACCATCGAGCATGGCCAGCCGAAAACGCCGTTCCTGCGTTTTGGCGACCGGGTGCGGATCGAGATGCTGGACCGGGACGGCGCCTCGATCTTCGGCGCCATCGAGCAGGAGGTGGTGCGCTACTCCGGGCCGTGACCTAAAGCACCCCCAGCGCCTCCAGGTCGGCGCGCAGCAGCTTGGGCGTGCGGAAGTGCACGGCCTGCATGCCCACCGCCCGGGCGCCCTCGACATTGGCCGGCACGTCGTCGATGAACACGCACTCCCGGGCGTCCAAATCGTAATCGCCGATCAGCTTCATGAAGATCTCCGGGTGGGGTTTCAGCATCCCCACCTCGCCCGACACAACGATGCCGTCAAAGCTGTTCAGGAACGGCCACAGCTCCCGGGCCAGGGCGAACTTCTCGCGGGAGAAATTGGTGATGGCGTAGACCGGCCCCTGGTCCTTCAGCCGCTCGAGCACAGCCACGGTCTCGTCGAAGATGTTGGGCACCATCTCCGGCCAGCGTTCGTCATAGGCGCGGATCAGTGCTTCATGTTCGGGAAACCGGGCGGTCAGCTCCGCCACCCCGTCGGCGAAGCTTTTGCCGCCGTCGAGGCTGAGGTTCCAGGCCGGCGAGCACACATCGGCCAGAAAGGCCTCCATTTCGGCCGCGTCGTCGAACAGCTTGCGGTACAGATAGCGCGGGTTCCAGTCGATCAGCACGCCGCCGATGTCGAAAACGGGAACGGTCGGGACCGGGGCTGAACCGGCGTCTGGGCTCTGGGTCATGGGATTTCTTCCGGCGGAACGTTGGCACGGGGGCGGCGGAGGGTCTAGTACGTAGGGGGAGATCCGATCCACGGTTCTACAGCGGCCAACCACGGACGTCTGCATGAAACTGTTCACCTATTTTCGATCGTCGGCCGCCTATCGGGTGCGCATCGCGCTGGCCCTCAAGGGGCTGGGTTATGACCCGGTGGCCGTCCATCTGCGCCGGCGTGACCAGCGCGCGCCCGACTATATGGACCTGCACCCGCTGGGCCTGGTGCCGACCCTGATCGACGGCGCCGACGTCCTGACCCAGTCCATGGCCATCGTCGAGTATCTGGAGGAACGGTATCCCGACCCGCCGCTGCTGCCTGCGGGGCCGGTCGGGCGGGCCCGGGTGCGGGCCCTGGCCCAGGCGATCGCCTGCGACATCCACCCGGTCAACAATCTGCGCGTGCTGCAGTACCTGACGGGAACCCTCAAGATCTCGGAGGCGGACAGGGACGCCTGGTACCGGCACTGGATCGCCGAGGGATTCGCGGGGTTGGAAAAAATGCTCAAGATCGCGCCGCAGACGGGCCGCTTCTGCCACGGCAACGTCCCCGGACTGGCCGACGTCTTCCTGGTGCCCCAAATCTACAACGCGCGCCGCTACGACTGCGACCTGGCGCCGTACCCGATCATCCGGCGGATCGAGACGGAGTGCCTGGCGCTGCCCGAGTTCGCCGACACGGCACCCGACCGCCAGCCGGACGCGGAGTAGGGTCGCCGTTCTAGCTTCCGCGCGCGGCGGCGATCAGGCGTTCCAGTTCCGACAGGCCGACCGCGCCCGGCACCACCTCGTCGCCGATAATGAAGGCCGGCGTGCCGCGGATGCCGATGGCCTGGGCCAGTTGCAGATTGGCCTGGATTTCGCCGGCCACCTCGTCGCTGTCCATGTCCGCCTTCAGCCGGTCGATGTCCAGCCCCACCGACGTGGCGACATCGAACACGATTTCGTCGGTCAACTGACCGCGATGGGCCATCAGCGCGTCATGGAATTCGAGATATTTATCCTGCTTGGCCGATGCCAGGGCCGCCCGGGCGGCGGTGACCGAGCTGGGCGCCAGGATGGGGAACTCCTTCATCACCACGCGCAGGTTCCGGTCGCCCTCGATCAGGGTCATCATCGGCTCGCGCATGCGTTTGCAATAGCCGCAATTGTAATCGAAGAACTCGACCAGCGTGACGTCGCCGTCGGGGTTGCCGACGACGGGCGAGGTCGGGCTGTCGAAGACACTGGCTTCCAGCCGGTCAAGCTGTTCGCGCTGCTGGGCCATTTCCTCGGCCTCCTGGCGGGCCTGCAGGGCGTTGAGCGCCTCCATCACCACTTCGGGATGCTCCAGCAGATACTCCCGCACGATGGTTTCGATCGCTTCCGTCTGGGTGTCGTCGAACGTGGCGGTCTGGGCCCGCGCGGTGGGCGCGGCGGTCGCGGCGGCAACCCCCAGGACAACGGCGAACGCCAGCGGGGCGGTGAGGGCGCGCGATCGGGCGGACATCATGGCGTTGCGATCCTTAGTCACGAGAGAAGGGAAACCTTCTTGGGGTGCGGGGGCATGGCGGGCGATTCCGGGAAACATGGCCAAGTCCGGACGATGGAACAAGCCGTTGGGGCCCGGCCGTCACGACAAAGTGAGCGGCCGTGCGGTGTTCAGCTTCTCTCCTTTTCGGCGGCGCGCGCGATGTCCTGGGCCCGCAGCCAGCCCCGCGACCCTTCGGGCAGGGTTTGCTGGGCCCGTTCGGACTGCTGGCGGGCGGTGGCGTCGTCGCCTCTGGCCAGGGCTTCCTCGGCCAGCGCCACCGCGGCCATGCCGACATCTCCGGTCTTGCCATAGGCGATGGCCAGCAGCCGCCATGCCAGAGGCGAGCCGCCGTCGTCGCCGTCCACGGCACCCTCCAGATTGGCGATGGCGCTTTGCAGATCGGCCGGATCGTTGCTTTCGAGCTTGGTCTGGGCCAGGGGGATCAGCAGCAGCGGCTCGTCGGGATAAAGCGCCACGGCCCGCTCGTAGTAGGGCCGCGCCTCGGCCGCGCGCCCGGTCTCCAACAGCATCTGGCCCTTCCATTCATGAAAGAACGGATTGTCGGGCTCGGCCGCCAGCAGGGCGTCGGTCAGGGCGTGGGCGCCGTCCATGTCGCCGCGGCGGAACAGGGCGATGGCCCGGCCATATTGGCCGGCAATGCTGGTATCGTCGGCGGGATACCGGGTGAGCGCCTGGGCCGGGGTCAGATAGCCGATCAGCTTGGCCTGCATCCGGTCGAACATCTCGTAATAATCGGCCGGCAGGGGCGTGCCGGTTGCCGGCGACTGGGCCACCTGGTTGCGGATGAAGTCGACCCGGTCCCGGCTCAAAGGGTGGGTGCGGGCATATTCGACCTGGCTGTTGACGGGCACCAGCTCCTGATCCTCCAGCTTTTCCATGAAGGCCAGGAACCCTTCCGCCGAAATGCCGGTCCGGTTGAGATAGGTGATCGCCGCCTGGTCGGCCGCGTTTTCCATGGCCCGCGTGAAGCTCAGAAAGCTGCGTTCCGCCACAGTGCCGCCGGCGCCGATCACCGCCGCGCCGGCCCCGGCATTGCCCGAGGCGACGGCCGCCGCCATGCCCAGAAGCGTCGTCAGCAACGCCGTCCGTTGCGCCGATTCGAGCTCCTGCTGGCCCTGGGCCAGATGGCCGCCGGCCATGTGGCCCGTTTCGTGCGCCAGAACGCCGATCAACTGGCCCGGATCGTCGGCCTGCATCAGCGTGGCCGTGTGGATAAAGACGTTCTGTCCGCCGGCGACGAAGGCATTCAGGGTCGGCGCATTGACCAGGATCACATCCACCGCGCTGGGCGCAAGGCCGGCAACCTCCAGGATTGGCCGCAGGTAGGTGTGGATGGTATGCTCGATCTCGGCATCCCGGATGAACGCCATCGGGCGGTTCTGGGCCGCGGCCGGCCCGACCGAACCCGCGACCAGTGCCACGGCCAGGCCGAACGATAGAAATCTGCGCAACACCCTACAGTCTCCTCCTAAACGCCCGTCTCCGCGCAACGATCGACTTCAAACGGGAATCATGCACGCTTTTTCCAGGCATCCTATCCTTAGATTGTGTCGCCTTGGCGGCTTTGCACCTTTGTTGATCGCCTTGGCGGCGTGCACCTTCCCGGCCGGCCCGCCGGCCGGGTTCCAGCGTCAGATCGCGGTCGCCGACGAACCCCAGGCCGCGCTGGCCGGGCGCCAGACCATGGCCGAAGGCGGCAACGCCGTCGATGCCGCCGTTTCCATGGCCTTGACCATGGCCGTGACGTTGCCCTCGCGGGTCGGGCTGGGCGGTGGCGGGGCCTGCCTGGTGCACGATCCGTCCCGTCCGGACGACCCGGTGCGGGCCATCGACTTCGTCACCCGGCCGGGCGCGGAAGGGGCGGCGATTCCCGGCTTCCTGCGCGGCCTGTTCGCGCTGCACAGCGATTATGGGGCCCTCAGGTGGGAGGCTTTGATCGCCGGGGCGGAGAATCGGGCCCGGTTCGGCATCGACGTTTCGCGCGCCCTGGCGGTCGATCTCGAGGCTTCGGAAATCGCGCCGGCCGGATCGTTGGGGACCGGTCTTCGCCAGGGAGACCGGCTGGTACAGCCGGACTTGGCGGCGACCCTGGCCCAAGTTCGCGCCTCCGGGGTCGGGGCCTTCTATGGGGGCAGCATGGCGCAACGGTACGCCGACGCCGCCCGAGCCGTCGACGTGCCGCTGAGCGTGGCCGATCTGAGGGGTTTTCTGCCCGAATGGCAGGCGCCGGTGGAGGTGGAGGTGGACAATGATCGGCTGTATTTCGCGCCGGACGCGGCCGCGCAAGGGGCAGTTCAAGCCGAGATATGGACGGCTCTTGTCGACCGCGGCTATGGCGATGCGGCGCCGGACGAACGTCGGGACATGGTCGCGGCGCTGGGGCAGCCGGGGACGGCGCCGCCGGGGGCCAGTCTGGCCGTTCTGTCGAGCGATGAAATGGCGGTGGTGTGCGGCTTTACCTTGAACGCCCTGTTCGGCAGCGGTCGGGTGGCGCCCGAGACCGGCGTGATCCTGGCCGCGCCGCCGCCCAGCGGTCCCGCGCTCGGCGGGCTGGCACTGTTGGCCAACCGGCCAAAGAATGAACTGTTGGTCGCCGGGGCCGGCACGGGTTCGGCCCGGTCCCTGACCGTTCCCCTGGTCGAAAGCTGGCTGGCCGACACGCCGTCGCGCGACGCCGTGGCCCAACCCCGCCAGGCCAGCGGCGGATCGACCGGCGGAACCGAGGGGGAAGGGCGGGCTGTCCTGATCCATTGCGATTGGGACCGGGCCGCCGACAAACGATGCACCGCGGTGGCCGATCCGAGAGGACACGGCCTGGCCAGCCTGCGGGAGGGCTAAAGGGGAGTCGACGGCCGGGTGACGCGCCGTCGGGCCGCGGGCTTCGGACGCAATCGTCGTTTAGATGATTTCATCCTCGTCGAACAGCGGATCGGCGCCAAGCTGTGATGCCAGGCTGTCGATTGCATCAACCGCGCCGTCGCCGCGCCGCACGGACGCGATGTGGAACAGACCGTCGCCTTCGTTGACGACGGGCAAGTTGGTGCGGCCGATGATCAGGCCGGGCGCCGAGGCGACCATCTCGCTCTCGACCTCGCCGAACGGGTCCGAGATGATACCAAGAACGTCGCCGGAATCGACCATCTGGCCCGTTGTCATGAAGGTGCGCAGCAAACCGCCAGCGGGCGCCCGCAGCCAGGCGCTGGAGGTAGCGCGGATCGGGGCAACCTTGGGTTTCGCGATGCCCTTGCCGGGCACCATCCCGAGCGCGCGCATCACCCGGAGAATCCCGCTCACGCCGCCGCGCACGGCCAGTTCGTCGAACCGCAGCCCTTCGCCGGCCTCGTAGACGAGCATGTCGACGCCGGCGTCCTGGGCGGCCTGCCGCATGGAGCCGTCCCTGAGGGGGGAGGTCAGGATGATCGGCGCGCCGAAGGCCTCGGCGAGCGCCAGGGTATTCTGCTTCGACGGCGAGACGCGGATCTGCGGCAGGTTGGTGCGGTGAATGGCCGCCGAGTGCAGGTCGATCCCGAAATCGGACCGGGCCACGATCTCCGTCATGACCAGGTGCGCCAGTCGGGCGGCCAGCGAGCCGCGTGGGCTACCGGGGAAGGACCGGTTGAGGTCCCGGCGGTCGGGCAGGTAGCGCGAGTGGTTCAAAAACCCGAAAGTGTTGACGATCGGCGCGATCAGAAGCGTGCCTCGGAGGTCGTCGAGGGACGAGGCGCGCATCAGGCGGCGGGCGATCTCAACGCCAATCACCTCATCGCCATGGACCGCCGCGCTCACGAACAACGTCGATCCGGGTCGCCGGCCGTGCACGACATGGACCGACATGGTGACCGGTGTGTGGTCCGACAGCACGCTGACCGGCAACTCCACGCGCTGTCGGGCGCCCGGCGCGACCCGACGCGTGCCGATCTCGAACGGTACGCGATCGCGCATTACCCCTTGCCCTTGGTCTTGGTCCTGCCCGGCTTCGCATTAGCCTCCATGAATTCGATGATCTTGCCGGCAACGTCGATGCCGGTCGCTTTCTCGACGCCTTCGAGACCCGGGGATGAATTGACCTCCATCACCACGGGCCCGTGATTGGCGCGCAGCATATCGACACCGCAGACATTGAGCCCCATGGCCCGTGCGGAACGGATCGCCGTGGACCGCTCCTCGGGCGAAATCTTGATGGTCCTGGCGCTGCCGCCGCGATGAAGGTTGGAACGGAACTCACCCTCGGCTCCCGTGCGCTGCATCGCCGCGATCACCTTGCCGCCGACGACGAGGGCCCGGATGTCGGCGCCGCCGGCCTCCTTGATGAATTCCTGGACCAGAATGTTGACGTTGGCGCCCCGAAACGCCTCGATCACCGATTTGGCGGACCGGTCGGTATCGGCCAGGACGACGCCGATGCCCTGGGTGCCCTCGAGAAGCTTGATCACCAGCGGCGAGCCGCCGGCGAGCCGCAAGACCTCCTCGGTCTGCTTGGGGTCGTAGGCGAACGTCGTCACCGGGAGCCCGATCCCTTCGCGGGCGAGAAGCTGCAGGGAGCGGAGCTTGTCGCGGGAGCGACCGATGCCGACGGACTCGTTCAGCGGAAAGACGCCCATGACCTCGAACTGCCGCAGCACCGCAAGCCCGTAGAACGTCACCGAGGCGCCGATGCGGGGGATGACGGCGTCGTAAGGGGGAAGCTTCTCCCCATTGTAGTAGATCTCGGGGCGACGCGACGCGATGTTCATGTAGCAGCGCAGAGTATTGACGATGTCGCATTCATGGCCGCGCGCCTCAGCGGCTTCCTTCAGGCGCTTGTGCGAATACAGATTGGGGTTCCGAGCCATCATGGCGATCTTCATGGTCTTCTCCTTGTTCGGGATGCTTGGGACGAGTTCACTCGTGGGAGCGAAGGTCGCCGTGATGGCGGAAAGTGGTGCCGCGCGGCGACAATCCACCGTCCGGCTTGCCGGTCAGGAAGGACCGGCCCGGATCGACGAGCACTTTCCGACCCCGGATCGCGGTGCGTCCGAGGATGAGGTCGAATTCCATTTGCTTGCGATCGGCGAGCGACATGTCGATATGCCAACAGTGACGCCCGAGAAGGAGCGTCGTCCCGACCACGAGCCGGCGCTCCGAAACGCCGCTCGTATTCTTGATGTTACGCGCATCGAGCAAAAGGGCCTCGACACGGATTCCGTGCCGTTTGCCGGGAAACGGGATCGTGAAGCGGACCCAGAGGGCGCCGGCCCGTTCAAACAGTTCCTGATCCTCGGCGTGCAGGGCCGACGTTCGCGCGCCGGTGTCGATCTTGGCCCGCATCTCCGGTATCCCGAACTCCGGGAGACCGACCAGCTCCCTCCAGCCGATCACTTCCTTGCCGGCTCCTTTCGATCGTAGGCGTTTGATCGTCATTCCAGACAATCCTCGTTGGCCCTTCGATAGTTCACGAAGGCGTTCGCGCTGATCACCACGAAGAACGTTTCCATGTCGATCAACACGAACCCGCGCTCGAGAAGAGCGCGGCGGAGACCGCGCACGTCATCCTCATACAGCCGCCGTCGCCCCGCGATCCGGTACACCAGCTTCGCTGAAATCCGGTAACGCCCCCCTGGCTTGCCGCCAAAGGCCCTGTCGTGCAAGGCGGCGAGCCGGTCCGCTGTCGCGACAATCCTGTCCGCATCCGTAACCATTCCAAACCTATACATAGAAGAATTTTATTGGTCTATAGATAAAAAAAGTTTATTTTTCTGGTCTTGATGCAGCGTGTTGCGGCAACTGGAGGCCCTCTTATGACCAATGTCATCGACGATGGGCACGACGCCGCCGCTCGCCTTCGCGATCTCCTGGAACGGGGCGACGGAGCGGGATTGGCCGCGCTGCTCGATCCGATGCCCATCAGCGAGGCCCTGCGCGAGCTTCTGACCCTGTCGCCTGGGGATCGGAACGCCGTGCTGACGCTCCTTCCTCCGGAACTGGCGGCCGAATTGATCGAGGAGGCGCCAAGCGAACTCGCGTCCGAGCTGGTTGAGCGGCTCGCCGCCGGCAAGGCGGCGGAGATCATCGAGGAACTCGATTCCGACGTGCAGGCCGACCTCATCGGCGATCTCGACCGTCAGGATGCCGAGGCGATTCTCGCCGAGATGAACACCGAGGACGCTGCCGACGTCCGGCGTCTCGCCGAATATGACGATGATACCGCGGGTGGGCTGATGGTCGCGGAGGCGTTCACGTTCCGCGAGACCGATACGGTCGGCGCCGTCCTCCGCGGTTTCGTGACCGAAGACGACGATTTCGAGAGATATCGCGGCCAACACCCATACATCATAGACCAAACTGGCCGGCCCGTCGGCGTGGTCTCGCTTCGCAGCCTGTTGACCACGCAGCGCGGCGCCCGTCTGACCGACATCATGACGCCGCCGCTCACGGTTTCGGTGGCCCTGCCGCTCGACGATCTCCAGGCGCTGTTCGACGAGCATCCGTTTCTCGGCTTGCCGGTTGTCGAGGAAGACGGAACCCTCGTCGGCGTCGTGTCGCGCGCCGCCGTTGATTCCGCGGCGCTCGAACGCGCCGAATCCGAGAGTCTCCGGCGCCAGGGCGTGGTCGGCGACGAGGTGCGTTCGATGCCCACATGGCTGAGGGCCCGGCGCCGGCTGGCGTGGCTTTCCGCCAACATCGTCCTCAACATCCTGGCCGCCAGCGTGATCTCCGCCTATGAGGAGACTCTGGCGGCGGTGATCGCCATTGCCGTCTTCCTGCCGATGGTCTCGGACATGAGCGGCTGCTCGGGCAACCAGGCCGTGGCTGTGACCATGAGGGAACTCTCGCTCGGCCTTGTCCGCCCGCGGGACGCATGGCGCGTCTGGACCAAGGAGGCTTCCGTGGGGGTCATCAACGGCATCGCGCTTGGGGTGCTGATCGGCGTGGTGGCATGGTTGTGGAAGGACAATTCCTGGCTTGGCGTGGTCATCGGCGTCGCGCTGGCGCTCAACACGCTGATTGCCGTGTCGATCGGCGGCGTTGTCCCCCTTCTGCTCAAATGGATCGGTCAGGATCCGGCGGTGGCGAGCGGCCCTCTGCTGACCACGATCACCGACATGGCGGGCTTCTTCCTGGTTCTGAGCCTCGCATCGTCGATGATGCCGTATTTGATCCAGTCGTGAGCTTTCAATAGGTTGTCCGTTCGGTCCCAGCCAAGACTCAAGAGATTGCGACGCTTTGGGAAACCCAGACTCCCCAATCAGGCCTTCTGCCGTGCCAAATCGCGCGATGTGTGTTCGGCGCGAGGAGGAGACCAAGAGATGGCGTTGAAGACGGCGCGACGCGGTGCCGTGGCGCCGTTCATCGTGATGGAAGTCATGGAGGCCGCGGCGCGGCGCGAGAAGGCGCATGGCGACGTGCTGCATCTGGAGATCGGCCAGCCGGGAACGCCGGCCCCGGCCAAGGTTCTGGCGGCGGCGCGGGCGGCGCTCGACCGGGAAACGCTGGGCTACACCCTGGCCCTGGGGCTGCCGCGGCTGCGCCAGCGGATCGCCGACCACTATGACTGTGCCTACGGGGTCGCGATACCGCCCGAACGGGTGGTGGTGACCACCGGATCGTCGGGGGCTTTCCTGCTCAGCTTTCTCGCCGCCTTCGACCATGGCGACAGGGTGGCCCTGGCGGCGCCGGGCTATCCCGCCTACCGCAACTTCCTGACCGCGCTCGGCATCGCGCCGGTGGAAATCGTGACCGGGCCCGAGACCCGCTTCCAGCCCACGCCCGACCTGGTCGATCGGCTGGACCCCCGGCCCGACGGGCTGATCGTCGCCAGCCCGTCCAACCCGGCCGGCACCATGCTGACCCCCGACGAGCTGGCCGCCCTTGCCACCTATTGCGACCGGGCCGGCATCCGGCTGATCTCCGACGAGATCTATCACGGCATCACCTACGGACGGGAGCCGGCAACCGCGCTGGCGTTCAGCGACCATGCGGTCAGCATCAACAGCTTCTCAAAGTATTACGCGATGACCGGGTGGCGGCTGGGCTGGGCGGTGGTGCCCGGCGACCTGGCCGGGGCCGTCGAGCGCCTGGCCCAGAGCCTGTTCATCTCCCCGCCGACCCTGTCTCAGCACGCGGCCCTGGCGGCATTCGACTGCGCGGAGGAGCTGGACGCCAATGTCGTCCGCTACGCCGCCAACCGGGAGATCCTGCTGACCGGCCTGCCGGCCGCCGGGTTCGACCGGCTGGCGCCGGCGGACGGCGCGTTTTACCTGTACGCCGACATCGCCCACATGACCAACGACAGTGAAGCGTTTTGCAAGCGCATGCTGGCCGAGACCGGTGTGGCGGCCACGCCGGGGGTCGATTTCGACCTTGGGCGCGGCCATGCCACGATGCGGTTTTGCTTTGCCGGACCGACCGCCGACATTCAGGAGGCGGCCGATCGCCTACGGCGCTGGCGTGCCTGAGGCAGCAAGGAGCGCCGGACGTCCCATGGCTACCCCATGCCTGAATGAGATCGCTAATCCAGGACGCGCCGCCACCAACCGCCCTTCTTGCGCTCAGGCGCCTCGCTGATGACCTGATAGGGAGACGCCGCCGGACGTTCGGGTTCCGGCGCCGGCGCGGGCGTGGGCTCGTCGGAGTTCGGCTCGGCCGAATCGCCATTGACCGCGGCTGCCGGTTCGGCCGCGCCGTTGACTTCGGCGGGCTCATCCTGGGCGGCCTCATCCTGCCTGTCCGGGGCATCGACGACCACCGGATCGCTCACGGCGGCAAGATCGCCGATTTCCACGGGGTCGGCGGCCACCGACGCGGCGCGGCGCGGCCGCCGTTTGGCGGGTGCTTTTGTCGGCTTGGCGTCCGGCGCGGTCTCGACCGTCTCGGTTGCCGACTCGTCCCCCGTCGTCACCGGCTTGGTCTTTCGGCTGCGGCGCCGGGCCGGTTTCTTGGCCTCGTCCTTGGCAGGTTCGGCGGCAGGCTCGGCGGCCAGCGCGGGTTCGGCGGGCATCGCCGTCGGTGCCTCGTCCGTTGCGTCGTCGGCCTGGGCCGCCAGGGGGATTTCCGTCGGTTGGTCGGATACCGCGTCGTCCGGCGCGGTTTCGCCGTCCGCCATGGTGTCCACGGTCGACACGGACTGGGCCTCGTCGCGTGTGCGTCCGGCCCGCCGCCGCCCGCCGCGCCGGCCACGCCGGCGCTTACTACGGCGTTGTTCGGACCCCTCATCGTCCTCGGCGGCCGCGGCACCGGCCTGGACCGCATCGTCGCCGTCGGTGTCGGACTCGGAGGTGTCACCGGGGGCGGTTTCGGCGGCTGCCGCCTGATCCGCGACGCCATCGCGGCTGTCGTCGCGACGGCGTCGGCCCCGGCGCGACCGCCGCTTGCGCTTGCCGCGATCTTCCTCGCCATCCGCTTCGGAAGCCGCCTCGGCCCCGTCACTGACATCGTCATCGGTGTCCGCGTCGACATCGGCCATGACCTTGACGATGTCTATCGCCGGTGCGGCAACCATATCGCCGTCTTCCCGCGCCCGGGTGCGCTCCAAGCGATAGTCGGCGCCGATCAGCGTGTCGTCGCCATGCAGAAGCACGGTAAAGCCGTAGCGCTGCTCGATCTCCGCCAGGGCCGCTCGCTTTTCATTGAAGATATAGAGGGCGATGGAGGTCGGCAGGCGAACCGCGACCTCCCGCGCCCGGCGCTTGATGCCTTCTTCCTCGATGGCGCGCAGCACCTGCAGGGCCACCGACCCGCTCGTACGGGTCAGGCCGATGCCCGCGCACAGGGCACAGGTCTGGAAATGGGTTTCGACAAAGCTGGGCCGCAGTCGCTGACGCGACAGTTCCAGAAGGCCGAACGGGCTGATATGTCCAAGCTGGATCCGTGCCCGGTCGCCGCGCATGCTTTCCTTGAGCCGACGTTCCACCGCCGTGTTGTGGCGATCGTCCTCCATGTCGATGAAATCGATGACGATCAGCCCGGCCAGGTCGCGCAGGCGAAGCTGACGGGCAATCTCCTCCGCCGCCTCGAGGTTGGTCTTGTAGGCCGTTTCCTCGATGTTGCGCTCACGCGTCGAGCGGCCGGAATTGACGTCGATGGCGACCAGCGCCTCGGTCGGGTTCAGGACAACGGTGCCGCCGGACGGCAGCTGGACCATCGGGCTGTGCATCGCGTCGATCTGGCTCTCCACCTGATAACGGTGGAACAGCGGAACGCTGTCGTCCCGATAAAGCTGAACGTTGCGGGCATGGGACGGCATCAGCATCCGCATGAAATCCTTGGCCGTCCGGTAGCCCTCTTCGCCGGCGACGTGGACGCCGTCGATGTCGCGGGAATACAGGTCGCGGATGGCCCGCTTGATCAGGTTCGCCTCTTCGTGGATCAGGGTCGGCGCCGTCGATTCGAGCGTCAGTTCGCGGATCGAATCCCACAGACGCAGAAGATAATCAAAGTCCCGCTTGATCTCCGTCCGTGTTCGCTCCAACCCGGCGGTGCGCAGGATCACCGCCATGCCTTCGGGGATGAACAGATCGTCCAGGATCTGCTTCATCTTCTTGCGGTCCTTGGGGTTCGCGATCTTGCGGGAGACGCCGCCGCCGCGGGGCGTGTTGGGCATCAGCACGCAATAGCGGCCGGCCAGCGACAGATAGGTGGTCAGGGCCGCGCCCTTGTTGCCGCGTTCCTCCTTGGTGACCTGGACCAGCATGATCTGGCGCCGCTTGACCACCTCCTGGATCTTGTAATGACGCCGCGGTCGACGGGCGGCGGGGCGCGCGGTGGCTTCCTCGACTTCGTCGCCGCCCACGACCTCGACCCCGGTGCTGCGCAGCGGAACCGCGGCAATGTCACCGCCGTCCGCCCCGACGGTCGCATGGTCGTCGTCCGAGCCGTTTTTCCCGGCGCCGCCGTCGGCCGTCGGTTCCCCGGCCGGACCCAGATCGAAGCTGGGCTCGCCGTCGGTGTCGTCGCCGTCGCGGGGATCGGAAAACGGATCGGCGTCGTTATCGGCGGTCGCCGCATCGCCCTCGTCCCGGCTCGCTTCGAAATTGCGGTCGTCGGCGATCAAGGCCTCGCGATCGGCGACCGGAATTCTGTAGTAATCGGGATGGATTTCGGAGAAGGCCAGGAAACCGTGACGGTTGCCGCCATACTCCACAAAGGCCGCCTGCAGCGAGGGTTCGACCCGCGTGACCTTGGCCAGATAGATGTTTCCCTTGAGCTGCCGTTTGGCAGCGGTCTCGAAATCGAATTCCTCAAGCTTGTTCCCGCTGACCACCACGACCCGGGTTTCTTCCGGATGGGTGGCGTCCACCAGCATGTTTTTCGCCATAACTATATCCTTATGACGCTGCCCCCGGACCGGTGCGACAAACGGACCGGTGACGCGTCACATGTTGGGGCGAAGTCAACGGCTTCTGGCGGCCAAATCCCCGATCGGCGCTCCAAAAGCGGCCAGAACGGGCGTCGCCAGAAAAACCGGACAGAGCCAGGATTGGCCCCGTCGACTTCAAACAAAACCTCTATGCCCATATCCGCCGACAAAGTCCCTTTGCCGGGTCCATCTGCAATTCGCCGAGAACCCCGCACATCGAAGACTTACAGCCGTCCGAAATACCTTAAGGCGATTCCCTGTTGAAAATCGTTTCAGTATACGGCTGGTGGCGGACATGAAATGTCGCAAACCGAACATAGCGACGGGAGAGTGCTTCGACAATCCTTCATTATGATCACCGGAGACTTCGGGGGCCGGGCCGGGATCGGCGACGGAAGGCCCTGTGGGCCTGCCCGCGCGCATCTATGAGATATCATCTTATCTTTTTTGTTGAAGGGATTGATTCATCGGCGTTATATCTGAACGGGATTGGCTGTCTTAGTTTGAGTTCGCATGGCATTTAGGGCGAAATTGCTTGGCCTTCTGTTGATCGCGGTCGGCCTTACGCCGCTGCTGGCCGATGGGGCCGCGGGACAAACCCTGCTGTCCGGGCCGCGTCCGCCGGCGGTGGTCGATGTGCGCCTGGGCGACCACGGCGCAACCACCCGATTCGTGCTTGAAATGACCACGGCGTCGGAATTTCGGCTCACCACCCTGGACGAACCGTACCGCATCGTCCTGGATTTCCCGGCGCTGGAGTGGGAGACCTCGTCCTCCGCACCGTCGGTCGGCCTGATCGCCGAGCATCGTCACGAAAAGGTCGGCGACGGCACCTTGCGGGTGACCCTCAGCCTGAAACGGCCGGCCCGCGTCGCCGACATGTTCTACCTGCCGGCCACGGCGGCCCGGCCCTACCGGTTCGTGCTCGACCTCGGCCCCGCCGACCCCAGCGATTTTCTGCTGACGGCCGTCCGGTCGCCGGCCGTGCTGCGCCGGCCCGACGAAGGACCGGCGTCCCCGGCGCCCGCGGCGGATGCCCAGGTGGAAACGTTGGCCCAGGACTCCACGGCCGCGCCGGCGACGGCCTTTGTCGCCGCGGTTCCGGCCGGCCTTTCCGTGCCGCTGCCCGGCCGACGGCCGTCGCCGCCGGTGGTGCGGGTGGTGGCCATCGACCCCGGCCATGGCGGCATCGACCCCGGCGCGATCGGGCCGTCCGGAACCCAGGAAAAGGACATCACCCTGGCCGTCGCCCGCAAATTGCGCGCCACGCTGGAGGCGAGGGGGCGCTATCGGGTGGTCCTGACCCGCGACAGCGATGTCTATCTTCGCCTGCGGGATCGGGTTGCCCTGGCCCGCGCCGCCGGCGCCGACCTGTTTATTTCGATCCACGCCGACAGTATCGACGATCCGCAGGTTCGCGGGGCGTCGGTCTATACCCTGTCCGACGTGGCCAGCGACGAGGAAGCGGCATTGCTGGCGGCCCGGGAAAACCGCGCCGACGCTCTGGCCGGCGTCGCCCTGGACCCCGAAGACGATATCATGGCCAGCATCCTGATCGATCTGGCCCAGCGGGCCAGCCAGAACGAGTCGCGGATCGTCGCCCAGCTTGTCGTCGACAATCTGGCGGTGCGGACGCCTTTGGTGCGCAACACCCACCGTCAGGCCGGCTTCGCGGTGCTCAAGGCGCCCGACGTGCCGTCGGTGCTGGTGGAGCTGGGCTATCTCTCGAACCATGTCGACGAACGGACGTTGCTGTCGTCCGGCCATCGCGAGGCCATGGCCGCCGCGATCGCCCGGGCCATCGACCAGTATTTCGCCCGCCACCAGACCTTGACCAACTCCTAGCGCGTGAGCGTGGGCGGGGCGCCGGCGGCCATGGGCCGGCCATAATTGGGCGGCAGTGTTTCAAGGTCCGACGCGGTTGGGTGCGGTTAGGATTTGTTAGTAATTTATGCAGGTTTTGCCGGCAGACTATGAGATGCTACCTCTTCCCTCGATAAGGGCAGCCGGCGCGGCCTCGGCGCCCGATCGCCCTCGCCAAGGCCGGACGTACGGAAACTGATGCGGTTTGTCGGCTGGATCCTCTCCTCGGTGGCGTTCCTGGCGGTTCTGGGCGGCGCGGCTGCATTCCTGGCGTTGAGCTATTTCAGCCGCGACCTGCCGGATTACTCCCAGCTTGCCGTCTACGAACCCCCCATAACCACCCGCCTGCACGCGGCGGACGGCCGCCTGATGGCCGAATACGCGTTCGAAAATCGCCTGTTCGTCCCGATCGAGGCGATACCGGATCAGGTGATCCAGGCCTTCGTGTCGGCCGAAGATCAGAATTACTACCAACATCACGGGATCGATTTCGTCGGCATCGGGCGGGCCATCGTCACCAATCTTCGCAATCTGGGGTCCGACCGGCGGCTGGTGGGCGCATCGACCATTACCCAGCAGGTGGCCAAGAACTTCCTGCTCACCAACGATGTGTCGTTCGAGCGTAAGATCCGCGAACAGCTTCTGGCGTTGCGGATCGAACGGACCTTCTCGAAGGACCAGATCCTCGAGTTGTACCTCAACCAGATCTATCTCGGGCGCGGGTCGTACGGGGTGGCGTCGGCGGCGCTGAACTTCTTCGACAAACCCCTGACGGAGCTGACGCTGGCCGAAACCGCCTATCTGGCCGGTCTACCGAAGGCGCCCAACAATTATCACCCCGTCTTTCGGCGCGACGCGGCGATCGCCCGGCGCGGTTATGTGCTGCAGCGGATGGCCGATGACGGCGTGATCACCACGGCCGAACAGCGCGAAGCCGGGTCCCAGCCGCTCGAGGTGCGGGGCCGCAGCACGACCGAGCGGGTGACGGCCGACTATTTCGCGGAAGAGGTGCGCCGCGAGCTGCAACAGATCTACGGGGACGACGCGCTCTATGCGGGCGGCCTGTCGGTCCGAACCACCGTCGACCCGGATCTTCAGGAGATCGCCGAGCGGGTGCTGAGGGACGGGTTGATCGCCTATGACCGCCGCCACGGCTGGCGGGGGCCCATCGCCACCTTCGACAATTTCGACGACTGGCCCCGACGGCTGGGCGAGATCGCCCGACCGGCCGGTTCCGGCGCTTGGCAGTTGGCGGTGGTGCTGGAAGTCGATGCCGGCGAGGCGCTGATCGGTCTCAGCGACCGACGGCGCGGCCGGATCGCCCTGGAGGACGTCATCTGGGCCAGGCCCTGGCGCCCCGGGCAGCGTTTGGGGCCCGCCGTGGACGCCATGACCGACGTGCTGGCGCTGGGCGACGTGATCCTGGCGGAGCCGCTGTATGACGACGCCGTTGCCGACGGCGTTCAGCAGACCGGCGAGGCGGATGGCGGGGACGGCGACCGACCGGCGCCGCTGTACGGGCTGCGCCAGATTCCGGCGGTGCAGGGCGCCGTGGTGGCGATGGACCCCCATACCGGCCGGGTCAGGGCGGTGGCGGGCGGCTACAGCTTCGAGATGAGCGAGTTCAACCGGGCGACCCAGGCGGCCCGGCAGCCCGGCAGCGCGTTCAAGCCGTTCGTCTATCTGGCCGGGCTGGAAAGTGGCTACACCCCCAGCACCGTCCTGCTCGACTCGCCGCTGGCCATCGACCAGGGTGCGGGTCTCGGTCTGTGGCGGCCGTCCAACTATTCGGAAGACTTCCTTGGGCCGACGCCAATGCGCACGGGGATCGAGAAATCGCGCAACCTGATGACCATCCGCCTGCTGCAGCAGATCGGGCTGGAACCGGTGCGCGAGGTGGCGCAACGCTTCGGCATCATGGACAGCATGCCGCTGCTCTATTCCATGGCATTGGGGGCCGGCGAGACCACGCCACTGCAATTGACCACGGCCTACGCCATGCTGGTCAATGGCGGGCTGGAGGTCAGCCCAAGCTTTATCGACCGCATCCAGGACCGCACGGGGGAGACCATCTACAGCCGCGATCAGCGGCCCTGCCCGTCGTGCGAGAACGTCGAATGGGCCGGCCAGGAAACGCCCGAACCGCCCGACACGCGCAAGCGGATCGCCGATCCGATCCCCACCTACCAAATGGTGTCCATGCTGGAAGGCGTGGTGCAGCGGGGGACCGCCCGCCGGCTGGCGGCGCTGGGCGTGCCCTTGGCCGGCAAGACCGGGACCACCAACGATTATTTCGACGCCTGGTTCATGGGCTTTACCCCCGATCTGGCGGTCGGCGTTTTTGTCGGCTTCGACAACCCGCGCACCCTGGGCGACCGTGAAACGGGCAGCAGCGCCGCCGTCCCCATCTTCGGCGCCTTCATGGCCGAGGCCCTGGAAGGGGAGGCGGTGCCGCCGTTCCGGATCCCGCGGGGCGTCAGCCTGGTGCGCATCGACCATGGCACCGGCCTTTTGGCGCCGCCTGGCCAGCCCGGCATCTGGGAAGCCTATCGCCCGGGAACCGAGCCGACCCGCGTATCGCGTGGCGTCATCGCCGACGACCCGGGAACGGCGGCGTTCGGCCAGCCGGACAGCCCGGCCGCCGGCTCCGGCATCGGCGGACTTTACTAGCCGCCCCCGGTCGCCTACATCCAGGCATCGCTATCTTATCCATATCGCTGGGGAGCATCATCATGCGCGCCGAAACACAAGCGGTCGTCGACGGCGCAAAGCAGTCGTTGGCGCTGCTGAGGAGGTCTCTTTGACTGGGACAACAGCATCCGGCGCCTGGACGAGCTGAACAGCATCGCCGAGGATCCCGGCCTGTGGGACGATCCCGCCCGGGCCCAGGACTTGATGCGCGAACGGACCCGTCTGGATGACGGGCTGACGGCCTGCCGGGACCTGGCCCGCGATCTGGACGATTCCGTCGAACTGCTGGAACTGGCGGAGGCGGAAGAGGATGCGGCCGTGACGGCCGAGGCCGAGGCCGCCCTGACCGCCGTCGCCGACCGCATCGCCAAGCGGCAGCTTGAAAGCATGCTGTCGGGCGAGGCCGACGCCAACGATTGCTACCTCGAGGTCAATGCCGGGGCCGGCGGGACGGAGGCTCAGGACTGGGCCGAGATTCTGTTGCGGATGTACGTGAGGTGGGCCGGCCAGCGCGGCTTCAAAACCGAGTGGCTGGAGGAATCCGCCGGCGAGGAAGCGGGGATCAAGTCGGCGACGGTGCTGATCAAGGGCGACAACGCCTATGGCTGGCTGAAGACCGAGGCCGGGGTCCATCGCCTGGTGCGGATCAGCCCGTTCGACAGCCAGGCGCGCCGGCACACCAGCTTTGCCTCCGTCGCGGTATCGCCGGTGATCGACGACAGCATCGATATCCAGGTCGAGGACAAGGACCTGCGCATCGACACCTATCGCGCCTCCGGGGCCGGCGGACAGCACGTCAACAAGACCGACAGCGCCATCCGCATCACCCATCTGCCGACCGGGATCGTCGTCCAGTGCCAGAACGACCGGTCCCAGCACCGAAACCGGGCCCAGGCTTTCGACATGCTGCGCGCGCGGCTTTACGAGGCCGAGCTCAGGAAGCGGGAAGAAGCGGCCCAGGCCGAGGCGGACGCCAAGACCGACATCGGCTGGGGTCACCAGATCCGCAGCTATGTGCTGCAGCCCTATCAGATGGTCAAGGATCTGCGCACGGGCGTGGAGACCGGCAACGCCCAGGGGGTGCTGGACGGCAATCTCGACCCCTTCCTGGAAGGCGCGCTGGCCGCCCGCCTGAAGGAGCGGGAAGGGGCGCCGGCCGAAACCTGACGGCGCGGCCCCCTTCGCCGAATGGGGTTTTGGCCGCTAGAGCGCGATCGTCATTGGTGGAAGCGGACCCGCTTCCACCCAAGGCGATCGCGCTCTAGCCGTCCTTGGGTTCGTAGGTGATGAAATTCAGGACGGCGCCGGTCGGGTCGGCAACGGTGGCCATGCGGCCGACACCGGGTACCGAAAAGGCCGGCGACAGGATTGTCCCCCCGGCCTTCTCGGCCTTGGTCAAACGGCCGTCGACGTCGTCGACGGTGATGTAGGTGGTCCAGCGGGGCGGGCCGCCGGCCTGGGGCGGTGTCTTCATGATCCCACCCACGGGCGCTCCGTTGGCTTTCAGCACCGTGTAGACACCGCTGTCGGCCATATCCATGTCCTCGGCCTGCCAGCCGATGACGTCGGTATAGAAGGCCTTGGCCTTGGCCACGTCATCGGTCAGAAGCTCGCACCAGCTCAACGCGCCATGGGTATGAAAGGCGTCGCTCATTGTCTCTGTCTCCCGTTGTTTGTTGTCGGGCCCCGGCGGATCTTCCGCCAGATCTCTAACCCGTACCGGTTAGACGAACGAAGGTGCGGCGATCCGACATGGGTCCCCGCATTTCTTTCAGACGGTGTCCATCCGCTGGCGCAGATAGCCGCGTTCGACGGGACTGTCGGTTAACGCCAAGGCGCGGGAAAAGGCGGCGACCGCGGCGTCCCGCTGACCGTCCTCGGCCAGCATCGCCCCCTGGGCGGCGTGAAAATGGTGATAGCGCTGGATCTCCGGCAGCGGCGCGATGCGGGCCAGAAGGGCCAGGCCGGCGCGGGGGCCTTCGGCCCGGCCCACGGCGACGCCACGGTTGAGAACGACGATCGGCGATGGCTGGTGCGTCTCCAGCAGCCGGTAGAGTTCGGCGATCTGGGGCCAATCGGTGTCCTCGGCCCGCCGCGCCTGGCAATGGAGGGCGGCGATGGCGGCCTGGATCTGATAGGGCCCGGGCCGGCCCCGCCGCAGCGCCTTTTCCACCAGCACCCGGCCCTCGTCGATCTGGGGCTGGTCCCATAGTTGCCGGTCCTGGCGGTCCAGCGGCACGATCCGTCGATCGCCGTCCAGCCGGGCCCGGCGCCGCGAATGCTGCAGCAGCATCAGCGCCAAAAGTCCCGTCACCTCCGGTTCCGCCCGGAACAGCCGGCCGACCGTCCGCCCCAGCCGGATCGCCTGTTCGCACAGATCGGTGCGGATGAGGTCCGGCCCGGCCGAGGCGTTGTAGCCGGCATTGAAGATCAGATAGACGACAGCCAGAACCGCCTCGAGCCGTTGTGCCAGGTCCTGGTCGCCGGGCACCCGGTAGGGGATGCCGGCGTCGCGGATCTTTCGCTTGGCCCGGGTCAGGCGCTGTTCCATGGCGCGCGGCGCGGTCAGGAAGGCGCGGGCGATATCGTCCACCGACAGTCCGGCCACCGTCTTGAGGGTCAGCGCGATCTGCGCCTCCACCGAAAGGGCGGGGTGGCAGCAGGTGAAGATCAGCCGCAGCAGATCGTCCTGCAGGGCGCCCCCCTCCGTGTCGATATCCGGCGGCGGTGCCGACGGCATCTCCAGCGGCGCCAGCGCCCGCAGATGGCGTGCCTCCATGGCGCGGCGGCGGTGCAGGTCGACGGTGTGGTTGCGGGCGGTGGCGATCAGCCAGGCCGACGGGTTTTCGGGCATGCCGCGATGGGGCCACGTGGCCAGAGCCCGCGCCGTGGCTTCCTGCAGCGCGTCCTCGGCCGCGTCGATGTCGCCCAGCAGGCGGATCAACGTCGCCAGGGCAACCGGACAGGCCGCCTGCAGCCGGCTGGCCAGGGCCTCCATCGTCGGTCAGCCCGCGGCGGCGCCCGGCCCCTCGTAATAGGCGACGGGTCGGATTTCGATGACGCTGGTGTCGGCATGATGGATCGTCTTGGCATAGGCGATCGCCTCATCCAGGTCGGCGCACTCCAGGACGTACAGCCCGGCCAACTGCTCCTTGGTCTCGGCGAACGGCCCGTCCAGCACCGCCGGGCCGGTGCCGTTGTATCGGATGGTGGTGGCCGCGCCGGTCGGCATCAGCCGGTTGCCCAGCACAAAGGCGCCGGCCTTCTTGGTCGCCTCCTGCACCCGGCGATGGCCGGCCAGGATGGTCTCCCGGGTTTCCTCGGAATGTTGATCGTACTCCTGCTCGGCATGGTAGATCAGCAGCGTATACAGCATCGCGGATCCCTCCCTGGTCCGGGGTTTCTCTACTGTAGACGAACGGGAGAGGGCAATACCGACCGGATCGGTCACATTTGCTTGAAGGCCTTCGCGTTGACCGTATCGATCCGCCATTGGCCGGCTGTAAACGCGGTCATGCGGGTGATGGAGAGCGGGTCCACGGCAAACGCCAGGCCGGACCCGGCCGAACCGCCCAGGGCCAGCGCCAGCGCGGCGCGGATGCTCCCGGCATGGGCCACGATCCCGATCCGCCGGCCGCCATGGGCGGCGTCCAGGGAAACGATCTCGGCCGCGACCCGGTCGAACACGTCCTGAAAGCTCTCGCCGCCGGGCGGTCGTTGGTGCGCGAGTTCAACGGCCGACAGCGTGCCGATATCCGGCACGTCGCCCGCCGCCAGCCCCTCCCAGTCACCAAAATCCTGTTCCCGCAACCCGGCGCGACGGATCACCGGTGCCGTCCACCGGCCCGCTTCGCGCAGCGCGGCCATCGTGGATCGGCATCGTGCGGCCGGGCTGCAGACCAGAACATCCAGCGGACCGATGGCCGCCACGACACGTTTCGCCAGGTCGTCCGGTATCGGGCTGGCCGGCACGTCGGTGCGCCCATACACATGGCCCGGCGGAAAGCTGGGAGCGTGGCGCACCCAGGCGAAATGGGTCGGCGGACGGGGTGTGGCGGGGGGATCGATCACGGGAAACCGCTTGGAACCGGCATGGGGCCCGACCCGCTGATGCCGCGGTCAGACCGGATCCCGCGATCGTCCGGCATGGACCAGATCGAGGGCGGCCGATCGCGCGTCCTGGATGTAACCGATATTGCCGTGAACAAGCGCCAGCGAGATGCCGCCTTCCAAAAGCACCACCAGGCTGCGGGCCAACGTGGGCGCGCGAGGCTCGCCGATGTCGCGAAGCCTGGCGGTGAGATAATCCTCGACTTCGGCTTTATGGCGGCTTGCCGCCTGCCGTGCCGGATGTCCGGGAAAGTCGAGGAATTCGAAGGTCAGGCGGGTAAACCCCGACCCCGCCCAACCCTCTTGCGACGCCCACGAGAACAGCTCGGTAAACAGGATGTCGACCAGGTTCTCGGCCGACGCGGCGCGGTGCAGCCCCCATTCCTCCAGGATGGCCAGCACGCGCCTGTGCCGAACATCCAGCGCCGTGGCGGCCAGGGCGTCCTTGCTCTCGAAATAATAGTAGAGCGTGGGCTTGGTGACTTCCGCCCGGGCGGAGATCATGTCAACGCTGACGCGGGCGAAGCCCTTGCTGTAGAAGAGCTCGTAGGCCGCGCTGATGATCCGTGCCCTGGTGCTATCCGCTGATCCCGACATGGCGCGCAATGTATACTGATAAGCATGCGTAGCAATAGAGCCTTGGCGGGGGCCGGCACGGCCCGGCTCCGCACCGACCGCAAGGGCGGTCGACTGCCTCTTATCGCGGGGAAAAGCTGGGTTTATCGGCTCCCGGCCTCCTCGCGGCCGCCGGTATCTCAGGCAGCCATCGCATGAGCGGGCGGCCGTCAACGCACCCATGGCAGGCGAATCGGCACCCGACCGGGACGGGAGCCGAAGGGCGGGGGCGGCCGTCGACGGTCGAACCCGTTCACCCTCGGCGAGGGGAGGGTCGGGCCCACCGGGGTCTCCGACCGGACGGACCCGTGTCGTTGTCACATCGGTTGAAGAGATCGTCATGATTCTCGAATTTCCCCTCGAAACCTCAGGCGATATCCGTCTCCTGTTGAGCACGTTGCCCGGTCCCGATGCGCAAGCCTCCGCCCGGGCTGGGAAGCGACAGGATGCGCTGACCAAACCGCCGGGGTCGCTGGGCCGTCTGGAACGGGTGGTCCAATGGCTGGCGGCGTGGCAGGGGCGGGATCGGCCCCGGCTCGACCGGGTGGACGCCATCGTCTTCGCCGGCAATCACGGTGTCTGTGCCCAGGGCGTGGCCGCCTATCCGCCGTCGGTGACGGCCCAGATGGTGCGCAACTTCGAGACCGGTGGGGCGGCGATCAACCAGCTTTGCCGCGCCTACGGCGCCGATCTGAGGGTGGTTGCCCTGGATCTCGACCGCCCCACGGCGGACTTCACGCAAGCGCCGGCGATGACCGAACATGAGATGCTGGACGCGGTCAACCGGGGCGCCGCTTCGGTGCCGGAAACGGCCGACCTGATCCTGTTGGGGGAGATGGGCATCGGCAACACCACCGTCGCCGCCGCCCTGGCCGCCGCCCTGTTCGGCGGTCCGGCGGCCGACTGGGCGGGACCCGGCACCGGATTGGGCGCGGCGGGGTTGGCGCGCAAGGTCGCGGCCGTCGACGCCGGTCTCGGCCGGCACCGGGACCAGCTCGGCGACCCGCTGGGGATCCTGCAGGCCCTGGGCGGCCGGGAGCAGGCGGCCCTGGCCGGGGCCATCCTGGCGGCGCGGCTGCGCCGCATCCCGGTGCTTCTCGACGGCTATGTCTGCTGCGCCGCCGCGGCCGTTCTGCACCGCCTGCGTGCCGGCGCGCTCGATCATGGGCTGGTCGGCCATTGCTCGGCCGAACCGGGGCACGACAGGCTGCTGCGCCATCTCGGTCAGGACCCGATGCTGCGTCTCGACATGCGGCTGGGGGAGGCGACCGGCGCGGCCATGGCCCTGGGTCTGCTGCGCGGCGCGCTGGCCTGCCACGACGGCATGGCCACCTTCGCCGAGGCGGGCGTGGCCACCGGGGATGCGGCCTCATGACCGTCTCCGGTCTGTTCCACGATCTGCGGATGGCGGCGATGCTGCTGACCCGTCTGCCGACCGGGCCCCAGCCCGCCGATGCGCCCCCGCCCGACCTGGCCCGCAGCGTCTGGGCCTATCCCGTCATCGGCATGGTGGTCGGCGGGATCGGCGGTGTCGCCTTTTGGGCCGCCGGCGCGGTCGGGCTGCCGCCCCCGGTCGCCGCGCTGGCCGCCCTGGCGGTCATGGTTCTCGCCACCGGCGCGTTTCACGAGGACGGGCTGGCCGATACCGCCGACAGCCTTGGCGGCTGGGACCGCGAGCGCAAGCTGGAGATCATGCGCGACAGCCGCATCGGCACCTATGGCACCGTCGCCCTGGTCCTGAGCCTGGGGCTCCGGGCCGCCTGCCTGACCGCTTTGGAGGAGCCCGGGCCCGTGTTCGCCGCCCTGGTGGTTGGCGGGGGTCTGAGCCGGGGGGTCATCGTCGGGCTTTTGGCCGCGCTGCCGCCGGCCCGCCCCGACGGCATGGGGGTGGTGGCCCGGAACCCGGAAAGGCGGGCGATCGCCGCCGGTCTCGCCCTGGCCGTGGTGCCGGCGGTGGCCGTGTTCGGGCCGGGCGGCGGGTTGGTTCTCGCGGCCCTGGCCGGCATGGGCGGCCTTGTCCTGGGCTGGCGCGTCCACCGCCAGATCGGCGGCTACACCGGCGACGTTCTGGGCGCCGGACAACAGGTCGCCGAGATCCTGATCCTGGCCGGCGCGGTGGCGATGGCTCCGACATAGGAGCCACGCCAGCCGAGATGCCCCAGCGACCTGCGCTCAGACCTCGGCCACGCCGACCACGTAGTTCTTGCCGTAGGCCTTGGCGCATTTCGGGCAGGTCGTATAGAAGAAATGGATGCCCTTGGGATCGGATCCCCGGGCGCGAACGGCCTGCCGCAACTGCTTCTCCCACGCTCTCACGTGCCGGTAGGGCCCTTCGAACACCTTGGTCACAAAGTCTCCGCTGAGACTGGTCATCTCCTCGTCGGGAACGGGACCCGGGACCGCGAACAGGTGCTCACTTCTCCACGCCGACGTGTCGCGGCTGAGAACGAAATAGTCTTCGGCGCCGGCCGCGTCGGACGCCTTGATGTGGTTTTGCACCCGCGAGAACACGCTGCCCATGTTGATCGGCATGTGCAGGATGGAGCGGGTTTTGGCCCTGACGAACGGCTTGTCGCGGAAGTGCAGGTCCTGGTCGTCCCAGCCGTCGGGATTGAATTTCGGACAGCACCCCGTTGTGTTCACGCTCATGTCGAATGCCGGAAGCGTGTTCGTCTCCATGGCTCCCCCCGATCGTCGCCTGAGTGTACCATAGGGACAGGATGCCGCAGCTCCTAAGCAAGTCAAGTATGGGGACGAAGCGCCGGCGCGCGCTTGCCCGTCCGTTGCGCGCGCGGTGCCAGGGCCGGAGGGGCCCGGCCACGGGCCGCTACACCCCCAACGGCTCGTAGAAGGCGGCGTGGAAGCCGGCCAGGTCGCGTGAGACGCGGTTGAAGGGCTTTTTCAGAACGCCGTGGAAATGGGTGCGCACCAGATGCTGCCAGGTGACCACCGGCCCGACCTCGCGGGCGGCGCAGACATGCTCGAACCAGATCCGGCCGATGGCCACATGGCCGATCTCGTCGTCATGGATGGTCTGCAGGATAGCGGCGGACGCATGGTCGCCGGTGCGGCGGAAGCCGGCGATCATCGGCGGCGTCACATCCAGCCCGCGCGCCTCCAGCACCAGCGGCACCACCGCCAGGCGGGCGGCCAGATCGTGGCCGGTGTCGGCCGCCGCCTGCCACAGCCCGTCATGGGCGGGCAGGGCGCCATAGGCCGACCCCAGCGCCTCCAGCCTTGCCGCCAGCAGGCCGAAATGCCGCGCCTCGTCGGCGGCGACCGACAGCCAGTCGTCGAAGAAAGCGGCGGGCAGGGCCAGACCGGCGCGGGCCGGGTCGGCGAACCGAGCGATCATGTCCCAGGCCAGATCGATGGCGTTGAGCTCGATATGGGCCAGGGCGTGGAGCAGGGCGATGCGGCCCGCCGCGCTGCCGGCCCGTCGGCGCTTGGGCATGTCACGCGGCGGCAGAAGCGGTGGCAGCTTGGGGCGGCCGGGCCTGTCGACGGGAACGGCGCCGCCCAGATCGGCCAACCGTCCGGCGCCCCGGTCGGTTCTGGCGGCCGCGGTCAGACGCATCTTGTCCGCCGGGTCGGACGCGGTCAGGACGCCCAAGGCAGCGTCGGTCAAGGTGCGCGGAGCGATCATGATCGGCATCTCCGCCTGCGATGGCGCTTGCGTCAAGACCCGATCGGCGCGACGATAGGAGTATCATAGGATAAGATGTCGAAGGGAGGCGCAGTGGGACGATGCGTGGCGTAGTTCTGGCACTCACACTGGCGCTGGTGGCGGCCGACACGGGTTTCGCGACGGCCCAAAACGAGGCTCTGCGCCAGTTCACCATTGCCATCGAGGGTGCGGTCGACAGCCGCTTCGACGGCACCTGCCTGGTTGAAACCGGCAGCGGCCCGTCGGAGGTGCCCTTGACCGGCGCTCCGCCCTATCTGGCCACCATCGAAGGGGTCAGCCTGGTCTGCCGTCTCGACAGCGAAGGGGAAATCAGCGTCGAGGTCGAGGATGGTCGCGGCGGGCGCGCCCGATCGTCGTCGAGCGGCGGCACCTTCTCGTTCGCCATGGGCTAGCGGCCACCAGTGGTTGGCGGTCTGTTCGGAATAAGGTTCGGGCCCCGCCGGCAAGGCAGGGCCCTTCCTCGTTTTGCCTCCCTAAACCTGGGTCGAGGCCCGACCCTACGCCTGAACCGCCGTGGCCGCGGCCGTCTCGCAGGCGATGGTGAAACGGGCGCAGGCGTTGCTGCGGGTCTCGGTCGCCAGCCGGCGCCATTCCGACAGGGCGTCGGCGTAGCTGGGGAAGGGACCGGACAGGCTTTCCGTGCCCTGCCGGATCTCGAGGAAATTGGTGTCGCGGTACTCACCGCCGACGATCCAGAACTTGGTCTTCATCATCATGCTCCTTCAGGATGCCGGGCGGTCAGAACTGGGCCCGTTCGGTGGACTCCGCCATGGCGGTGGTTGAGGACTGGCCGCCGGAGATGGCCAGGGAGACCGCATCGAAATAGCCGGTCCCGACCTCGCGCTGGTGCCGGGTGGCGGTGTAACCATCGGCCTCGGCGGCGAATTCGGCCTCCTGCAGCTCGGCATAGGCGGCCATCTGCCGTTCCTTGTAGCCCTTGGCCAGCTGGAACGTGGCGTGGTTCAGGCTGTGGAACCCGGCCAGGGTGATGAACTGGAACTTGTACCCCATGGCCCCCAGCTCGCGCTGGAACCGGGCGATGGTGGCGTCGTCCAGATGGGCCTTCCAGTTGAAGCTGGGTGAGCAGTTGTAAGCCAGCATCTTGCCCGGATGGCGCTTGTGCACCGCCTCCGCGAAAATTTTCGCCTGCTCCAGATTGGGCTTGGAGGTCTCCATCCAGATCAGGTCGGCATAGGGCGCGAAGGCATCGGCGCGGGTGACGCAATAGTCCATCCGCCCGTCGGGCCGGATGGGGTGGAACCCCTCGTCCGTCCTGGTGTCGCGGTCGATGAACGGGTGGTCCCGCTCATCGATGTCGCTGGTGATCAGCTTGGCGCTCTCGGCGTCGATGCGGGCGATCAGCACCGTCGGCACGTCCTCGACGTCGGCCGCCAGCCGGGCCGCGTTCAACGTCCGCACGAAGCTTTTGATCGGCACCAGCACCTTGCCGCCCAGATGGCCGCATTTCTTCTCGGACGCCAGCTGGTCCTCGAAATGGACGCCGGCGGCGCCCGCCTCGATCATCGCCTTCATCAGCTCAAAGGCGTTGAGCGGGCCGCCGAACCCGGCCTCGGCATCGGCGACGATCGGCGCGAACCAGTGGCGCTGGGCGCCGCCTTCGGCATGCTCGATCTGATCGGCCCGCTGGAGCGAGCGGTTGAGGCGCTTGACCACCTCTGGCACCGAGTTGGCGGGATAGAGGCTCTGATCCGGGTACATGTTGCCCGACTGGTTGGCGTCGGCGGCCACCTGCCACCCCGACAGGTAGATCGCCTCCAGCCCGGCCCGGACCATCTGAATGGCCTGGTTGCCGTTGGTCGCCCCCAGGGAGTTGACGAAATCGCGCTGGTGCAGAAGCTCCCACAGCCGCCGCGCGCCCAGGCGGGCCAGCGTGTGTTCGATGCGCACCGATCCCTGCAGTCGCGCCACGTCGGCCGGCGTGTAGTCGCGGCGGATGCCATCGAAGCGCCGATCGTGCAGCGCTACCGTGTCCTGCGATCCTTGGGCGGTGCGACCTTTCTCGATGCTGTCCAAGGGGGCCATGATCCGTCTCTCCTATGAATAACGTCACTTATCGGCGAAAACCGAGAGAAAGATGACCAATTTTCCTTACACGATCAATAAGCCATTGAAAGCAATGTAGTATATATGTAAAGTGACACGACAGATTAAGATTATTTTTGTAACTTTTGTAAATGTCGGGGTCAAGATGGCGAAAAAGCCGATGTTGGGGCACAAGGTTCGCCGGCTGCGGCGGGATCAGGCGCTGACCCAGGCGCAAATGGCCGAACGGCTCGGCATTTCGCCCAGCTACCTCAATCTGATCGAAAACAACCAGCGGCCGATCACCGTCGACCTTCTGCTCAAGCTGGGTCAGGCGTTCGATGTCGATCTGCAAAGCTTCGCCGAGGACGAGCAGGCGCGCCTGACGACTGGCCTGCAGGAGGCGTTCGGCGATCCGTTGTTCGAAAGCGCCGACATCAAGCGGCAGGACATCGCCGACCTGGCCAGCGCCGCCCCGGCCGCGGCGCAGGCGGTCCTGACCCTGTACCAGGCCTATCGCGGCCAGCGCGACGACGCGCGGCTGGTGCGCGAAACCCTGGCGACCGGCGGCGAGGCGGGCGGCCCCGCCGGCCCGCCCGTATCGCCCCTAGACGAGGCCCAGGCATTCTTTCAAAGCCAGGGCAATCATTTCCCCGACCTTGAGGCGGCGGCCGACGAGATGTGGCAGACCGGCGGGATCGAGCCCGGCGACCTCTATCGCGGCCTGGTCGACTATCTGGACCGCGAATTGACGGTCCGCGTAAAGGTCATGCCGGTCGACGTGATGGGCGCGGTGCGACGTCGATACGACCGCCATGGACGCCGTGTCCTGCTGTCGGAAATGCTGTCGCCCCACAGCCGGACATTTCAGTTGGCGGTGCAGATTGGCCTGATCAAGCATCGGCCGCTGCTCGACGATTTGGTCGGCAGGGCCGGGTTCGGCGGCGACGCCGCGGCGCGGCTGACCCGCATCGGTCTGGCCGGTTACCTCGCCGGCGCGGTGATGATGCCCTACGACCGGTTCTTCCGGGCGGCCACGTCGACCCGCTACGACATCGAGGTGCTGCAGCGGCGCTTCGAGGCCGGGTTCGAACAGGTGTGCCATCGGTTGACCACCCTGCAGCGCGCCGGCGCCAAGGGCGTGCCGTTCTTCCTGATCCGCATCGACAGGGCCGGCAACGTGTCCAAGCGGTTCGGCGCCAGCAACCTGCCCTTTGCGCGGTTCGGCGGCGCGTGCCCGCGGTGGAACCTGCACGACGCCTTCCGGGTGTCGGGCAGGCTGCTCACCCAGATCTCGGAACTGCCGGATGGCCCCCGGTATTTCAGCCTGTGCCGGACGGTGGCCAAGCCGGGAACGGGTCATCGCGCGCCGGGCCAGGTGTTCGCGGTGGCCCTGGGGTGCGAAATCGCCCATGCCGCCCAGCTGGTCTATGCCGACGGGATCGATCTTCAGGATGACGGGGTGGCGGTGCCGATCGGCCTTCACTGCCGGGTGTGCGAGCGTCCCGACTGCGGTGACAGGGCCTTTCCGCCGCTCCAGCACAAACTGGCCCTGGACGAAAATATCCGGGGCGCCACGGCCTACGCCTTCGAAACCTAACCCAGGATCAGGGTTGCAGAAAGGCCCGGATCCGGTCGACCAGGGTCAGCGGGTCGAACGGCTTGCCGATGACGCCGCGCGCGCCGACCGCCTGGAACTGATCGACTTCGTGCGATTGATTGCGGGCGGTCACGAAGACAACGGGGATCCCGGCCAGCGCCTTGTCCGATCTGATCAGGGAAAGCGCGGTCGGTCCGTCGATCTCCGGCATCATCACGTCGAACAGCGCGATATCGAAGGTGCCTGTCTTGAGCCTTTCGATACCCTCCATGGCCGAGGCCGCCGTTTCGACCTCGGCACCATCGGTGAGGGAGAAGGCCAACGCGACGATCTCGCGGATGTCGGCTTCGTCGTCGACGTAGATCACCCGCATGTGCCGTGTCCTTCAAGCCGTCGAAGAGAGCATGCGATCGACTGCCGCGACCCAGGCTCCATGCCGTCGTCGGGGGTTATGCCGCCGAGAATTCGAGCCTCTCTTCGGCCGGAGCCGGCGCGACGGGAAGATGAAGCCGCGCCGTGGTGCCGGCAACTTCGTTCTCGCCCACTTCGTCCGCCGTCCGCGTCCAGATGCTCAAACGGCCGCCATGATGGGTCGCGATCTTCTGGGAGATGGCCAACCCCAGTCCCGTGCCGCGTGGAACGTCGCCGCGCGGGCCGTCGGACTGGGCGAACCGTTCAAACAGACGCGGCCGGAAGCTGGGCGGGACCCCCGGTCCGCGGTCGGTCACGGCAATCGCAACCTCGCCGTCGCGCTCTTCGGAAGCGATACTCACGGTGCCTCCTGCCGGCGAAAACTTGATGGCATTGGACACCAGGTTGGACAGAACCTGGATCAGCCGGTCGTGGTCTCCGATCACCGAGGCCGAGTGAAGCGGCGTCGCGATCTCGAGCTCCACACCGAAACCGACGGCGTACCCGGTATTGGATTCGACGCAGTCGCGGATCAGGTCGTCGATGTCCAGCACGTCGTCGCGATAGTCCATGCTGTCGTTGTCGATCTTCTGGATGGTCAGGATATCGTTGACGATGCCAAGCAGCCGGTCGGCGTTGCGCTTGGCGATGGCAATGAGATGCCGCGGCTGGTCCGGGATGCCGGCGGCAAAGCCGCTGGTGATCAACGAAAGCGCTCCGCTGATGGATGTCAGGGGCGTCCGCAGCTCATGATTGACGGTCGAAATGAAGTCGTTCTTCATCGATTCGAACCGGACCCGCTGGGTCGCGTCCCGCATCACGCAGATGAGAAGATGGATGCCGTCGATGGAGACGGTACTGAGCGAACACTCCAGGACTTCGTGGGAACTCTGCGCGTCCGGGTGGGCGACGCGGAACACCGACGATCCGAGGGGTTCCGTCTCCGGAAGGTGGCTGGTGAGAACGTGCACCACCCGGTTCTGGGCATCCTGCCGGTCGGTGGCGTTGAGCAGCCGCATCGCGGCCGGGTTGATCCTTTCCAGCTTGTAGTCCTCGTCCAGAAGCACGATGCCGTCGGCGACGTTGTCGAAAATGGTCTCGAAGTTCCGCCCCGCGCGTCGGGCCGCGATGGTTGCGTGACGCGCTTTTTCGCTCGCGGCAACCAGCGCCGTCTCGCGTCGCCGGGCCAGGAAAAGTCCATAAAGCGCAAGTCCGCCGAGCAGGGAGGCCGCGGTCGCCGTCGATACGGTTCGGCGTATCCAGGGTTTCAGTACAGCCTTGAACGGAACCGCGATCAGGACGTTGAGGTTGGGGTAGGAGGTCGGGCGTGACGAAACCAGCCATGTGTCCCGCCGTCCGCCAACCGTGCCCTCCAGGACGTGCGGTTCCCGGTCGGGGCCGATCTGGGATAGCATTTGCTCCGTCGCATCCACGCTGTCGCTGAAGCCCGGAAGGTCGGGATGCGCGAAAACGATGTGACCGTCCCGGGTGAGGACCTCGACGATCACATTGTCGTCTTCGTCGACGTCGCCCATGAACTGTTCGAAGAAATCCGGGTTCAGCGAGATCGCCAGGACGCCGGAAAACTGTCCGGACGGATCGCGGATCGGCCAGGCGAGCGGGGTCAGCCGAACGCCGCTGCCCCGCGACAGGATGGGTTGGCCGATCACCGGTCCGCTGCCCTGGCGGTTCCTTGCTCGCTGAAAATAGGCGCGGTCGGCCAGGTTGATGCCGACCAGGTTCTGCGAGGTGTGGCCCCAGAGAACCGTTCCATCGGGACCGATGAGAAGGATGCTGCTGATCTGGTCCAGGCGGCCGGCCAAGGCATCGAAAGAGAGAGACTTGCGCGCCTGGAACGTAAGAAGGTCTTCGCCCGGCACTTCGCCGAAGGATCCCGTGATCGCTGTCACGAACGCGTCGACCGCCTCGACCGCGGAAACGATGTACCGGCTGAGCTGAACCGTGGTGTTGGATCGATAGTCCTTCTCGCGCCGCAACGTCTCTCGATAGTCGTTGTAAAAGAACAGCGACATCAGCAAAGTGGACGCAATCAATACAAGAACTATGATGTCTCTATAATTTGGTCTGACAGTCATAGACACGCCTTGCTCATCGGTATATTAGATATTGTATCTAATTATACCGCTTTTTCTGCATATTGATTATTATTATAGATCGATTCTTACCGGAACGTTATTGGTCGCCGGCGCCGGGCAGTTCGGCCGGGCGGCCTCCGAGGGGCTGGGAGGCTTCCCGGCCTTTTGGAAACCGGCGGTGGTACAGGGTCGACTGCTCGGCCTTGACGTCTCGCGCCAGGACTTGAAGACGGGTGTTCAACGCGTTGGCCTTGGCCCGGTCCTCGGCGCTTGGCGCGGCGGATTGGGTGTTCAGGTCGCGCAGAAACTGCTCCAGTGCCGCCGCGGCCGCGCTGACGTCGCCGAATCCGATGGATCCGCTGCTGCCCTTGATCTTGTGGGCATGATTCACGGCGTCGAGAAGATCGGCCGGGGTTATCGCGTGCGTGGCGCCCCATCCCGACAGCGCGGCCGTGACCGCGGCGGCTTCGTCCTTGAGGGTCGAGCAGTGCCGTTCGATCAGTGCGCGGACTTGGTCTTGCATGTGCGGTTCCCTCAACATCGCCTCGACACCGCGTGAGCCGCGGTGTCGAGGTCGTCAATCGGCCGGCCCGGCATGCGCCGTCGGGGTGTCGAAGCGGCGAGCGAAGTTCGGAAGAGCGGATCCGGCCTGCCTGATCTCGACGCTGCCGAAGATCGGAAAGTTCGATGTTTCGTCGAATTCGATCCTGGCCAGCTGCCGGGTCTGATCCGGTTTGAAGGCGTTTTGGAATTCCGCGGGCAGCGCTTGAGAGACCGGCAGGATATCGGTGACCGTGCCGATCGCCGTCAGGCGGCCCGAACGCACCTGCACGGATCTCCCGCTTTCTATCGCAAAAAGATAGGACCGGGGCAGATAGGCCAGCACGTAAGGGTCGCCGGAAAGAACCGAAAGGAGAGGCTCGCCGGCTCTGAACGCTTCGCCGACCGACGGCACGATGTCGCCGACGATGCCGTCGGTAGCGGCCCGGATAACGCCGGAATTGTAGTGGGCCTCGAGGTCGCCGAGCGCCAGGCGGGCATGCCCGCGCGCGGTGACGAGCGCCTCGATTTCCGCCTCCAGACCCTCGATCTCGGTGGCAAGCCGCACCTTCTCGGTTTCGGCGTCGTAGTTGCCGACGGTCACCTGTTCATAGCGATCGGAGGCAACCAGGCCCTGTTTGGACAGCGATTCCAGGCTTCGCAGCAGCTCGGACGTTTCGGCCGCGCGGCGTTCGGCAAGCGGCAGGAGGCTGACGGCCAGGTTTCTTCGTGATCGAAGGGCGGCTTCGCGCTCCGCCAGTTCGGCGTCGCGCATGGCCAGATCGGCGATCCGGTCGAGAACCTCGGTCGAACCGACCCGCAGCAGGATGTCGTCGGCCCGAACGCGCTGTCCCGGCCTGACATGGACTTCCTCGACCCGGACGATGGACGTGGCCGCGACCAGCGTTCGGTCGCGCAGCGTCAGACCGTCGGCCCGGAGAAATACCGTGTCGCCCCAGACATAATTGGCCAACCCGAGCCCGAGAAGCGCCAGCAATCCCAGATAGACGAAGCGGCCCCAGGAACTGCCGGGGCGTCTTGGCGCATTTTGGAAGGTGTCGACGCGCGGCCGCGCTTTCAGCTTGCGGATCACGGGTTCAGCCTCTCACCGAATGCACTTTGTCGGGAACATAGCTGTCGGCGTAGGAGGACCGGAAGATCCACTCCTGAAGATAGGCCGAGACCCTGATGAAGCGCATGAAATAGCCGTTGAAGACGCTGAACCCCAAAACGAACGGGAGCAGCCGGAACCCGGCCGCGCCTGGCGTCACATGCGCCGCAAGCAGGAAAACGGAGAGATCCAGAACGGCCAGGCCAAGTTGGGCGGAGAGAAGGATGGTCAGGGCGAAGCCGCCATAGGTGGCGAAAAGCCACAGCACGTAGAACGGCAGCATCACCGCCGCGATGACGTTGAAGAACAGAAACTCGATCTCGTGCGCAAGCTCCGTCCAGCGGAAGCGGCGGGAAAAGGGGTTCATCATGTCCGCGTGCTTGCGATAGCGCAGACGCACGGCATCCCGTTCCCAGCGAAAACGCTGCTTGATGAACGCGTTCAGGGTGGCCGGCGTGTCCGTATAGCAGATGGCGTCCTCGGCAAAGCGGATCTGGCCGCCGGCGCGGCGCAGGCGGATCGTCAGGTCCAGGTCTTCGCCGCCGCCCGCGTCCAGCCCGCCGGCCGCTTCGTAGGCATCGCGTCTGAAAGCGCCAAAGGCACCGGAGACGCAGGTCACCTGGCCCAGCTGGTCGGCCGCCCGCTTGCCCAGGGAGATCGTGACCAGATATTCGATTGCCTGAAAGGTCGCCACCAGCGAGGCGACGGTGTTGCGCACCAGGATATTGCCGCTGACGGCGACGATGTCGGGATCGGCGAACGGCCGGATGATGTTGCGGATCGCATGCCGGTCGAAGGAACAGTCGCAATCGATGTTGATCAGGATATCGCCGGTCGTCCAGCGGGCCGCCATGTTCGTGCCGGCGGATTTGCCGGCCCGCAACTCGGTGCTGTGGGCCTTGTCAATCAGACCCCGCCGCAGCAGGTCGCCCAGCACTTCCGGCATTCGGTCGGTCGAACCGTCGCTGACCACCACGATCTCGTCGGGGGGGTGGCTTTGCTCGCGCATGGCCAGGACACAACGCTCGATCGTGTCTGCCTCGCTGTGCCCGGCGATGATGACGCTGACCTTGGGAGGCGTTGCGAATTGAGGATACCGTCTCTTGGGCATCACCGCGGTGACCAGGAACGCGAGCGTGTACCGCGGCACCTCGAAGATTGCGACAAACCAGAAAAGGGCGAGGCTGCTGGCGAAGCTCTGTGCCAGAAGATAATCGAGCGCCTCGTTCACGAGCTCGGTCACGACGCGATATCCTCGGGACCGACCAGGTGGAACTCGGCGCCGAGGTCGAAGCGGATGGCGCGGTTGGCCACGTCCCGCGCCGTCCTGAGAGACGCCTCGAGGGCCTGGGGAGTTCTTCCCGGCATCAGAACGAAGTCGTGGATGGCGCCGCGCGCGATCTGAACCTCGTCGTGAAGCGCCTGCTGGAGGCTTTCGAGAAAGATCCGGCGGGCTTCGGCGAAGCTGCGGGCGCCGGCCTGGCCCTGGATCTCCGCCTCGTTGCCGTAGCTGACATAGCTGAGCGCGAACGGGGTCCCGTCCTCGTTGAAACCGCGGGCGGCCCGGTTGAGCGCGATCACCAGGTCGAGCGGAAGATCGGCGAACCGCAGCGTTTTTTGCGCCAGTCCCAGGAACGACTCGCCGGCCTTGAGGTAACCCTTCGCCTGATCGCTGAGACGCGCCTCCACGATGTCGTGGGTGGGCACCGTGTCGCCGTCGGCCCTGGTGTCACAATCGGCGCAGACGAACGCGACCTTCGGCTCCGACGTCGTCGTCGCACAGCTCCGGCACCGCACCATGGTTCCCGGCCTGTCATAGTCGCGTCCAAAATGGGTCAGGGCGCGACGGCATTTCGGACAGACGAGATCGTCGCCCTTTCGAAAGTCCGACTCCGGCCCCTGATAGGCGCAGCGGAAGTGGTGCAGGTAGGATTCCTCCGTCAGGTCGGCCGACCCGCAGCCGGGGCATTCCTCCCGCACGTTATGCCGCGCCGACGCGCAGCGGCCGCAAACATGCAGCCGGTCGAAGAAACTGAGGTCCAGGAATCCGCCATCGGCGAGTTTGCGGACCTCGCGGGTCACGACATCGGGGCTCAGGACCGTGTTGTAGGCGACCAGCCCGCGCTGCCTTCCGTCGCGCCGCGGGATCACGGCGCCGCCGGAGACATGCATCCGTCCCAGCAGCTTGTCGCCCATGTCGTCGGAGCGTACGGGATCGGGATGAAGTTGGGCCCGGCGTTCGCCGAACCGATCGATCAGGTCGCGGATCTTGGCGGCATAACCAATGCCAAGGGCGGACGCGTCGAGATCGGCCGACGGACCGAGCTTTCCGGAAAGGTCGATGACCGGCAGCAGATGGGCGCCGCGCAGAGCCCACAGCCCGTCGAGATCATCGGGTGACTCGACCATCACCGCGTCGTAGTCGGATACGGAGAAGACCTTGGTCCGCTCGCGGTCCGGCCACCGCAGCAGGGAAAACCCCAACTGCACGATGGCCGATGAGGCGGCGGACGAAGCGGCGGTCAGGGCAGGGGACGCGGCGGCGGGTGTCGGGCCCCGGATCATTGGACCGGAGGCGGTGGGTGGGGCCACCCGCGTGGCGGCCGCGGTCGTGGCGGCGGTGTCCACGACTTCGGAGATGACGTCGATGTCGAGCGGTTTGGGAACGACCAGATCGAACAGCTCGCAGTTTGCCTGGTCCTTCAAAAGGCCCTTCACGTCGCCTGTAATTGCGACGAATTTCGGGCGAGGGCCGGCACCCTTCTCTTCCAGGAAAGAGGTCACAACATCAAGGCCGCTCATGCCCGGCAGGTGGAAGTCGAGCAGCGCCACGTCGTAGGTGTCGGTAAGCAGAGCGTCGAGCGCGCTTGGGCCGTCGTCGAAGATGTCGACCCGATGTCCGTTCTGGGTCAGGATCAGCTTGACAAGGTCTTGTGTGACCGAACTGTCCTCCGCAAGGAGGACATGGCAGCCTGACGCCGAGACTTGGGTTTCCGTCAACAAAGCTTCCGTCATTTCAAGATAGGCCGCGCCATGGCTGTTTGCCGTCACCGACCGACCGGATTGGTGACGATTTCAGAGTCGGACAGAGACTGATCGAAGGCCGTCTTTTCCCAGAGAATCGCTTTAAACATCGTTAACCGCGTCAGGAAATATGCTTAAATTACAAACTGTTAGATGTCTTTCTGTTATGCTTTCGGAATTCGGCGCAAGGGGACGCGATGACCGGCAGAACCGGTTTTCCGTCGCGCCGCAACACCTTGCCATCAATCGTCCGGGCCCTATCCTTTGAGGCCGTAGGAGACTCTGTCCACCCGCCGATCTTTTTTGGAGGTTTCATCGCCATGAGCGTCGATGTCGGTCAACCCGCGCCCGACTTTGCCCTGCCCGTCGCTGGCGGCGGCGAGGTTTCCCTGTCGTCCCTGCGCGGGCGCAAGGTCATCATCTTTTTCTACCCCAAGGCCGATACGCCCGGCTGCACCAAGGAAGCGTGCGGCTTTTCCGAGGCTTTGCCGGGGTTCGGGCGGGCCAATGCCGAGGTGATCGGCATCTCCAAAGACCCGGTGGCCAAGCTCGATAAGTTCAAGGGCAAGTACGATCTGGGAATCCGACTGGCGTCCGACGAGGATGGCGCCGTGGTCGAGCGGTACGGCAGCTGGGTCGAAAAATCCATGTACGGCAAGAAGTATATGGGTATTGACCGTTCGACCTTCCTGATCGATGAGCAGGGGGTGGTGCAGGGGGTCTGGCGCAAGGTGAAGGTGCCGGGGCACGTGGACGCCGTGCTCAAGGCGGCCGAGGGCTGATCCGCCCTCCGGCGCGCATCGCGGTCCTTACGGCGACGGTATGTCGGCGGCGGGAAGATCGGCCGCCGGTTTCTCGATCAGGATACGGAACTGCTCGTAGACGTTCGCCGCCACTTCGATAACCCGACGTTCGGCCTCGGCGAAATCCGGTTTCGGCCCGGCCTCATCGTCTTGATCCGTCGGTTCCGACAGGATCGTCGCGGCCAGCCCCTCCAGCATCGCCGGCGAGGCGTTGCTGGCGTTGAAGGCCTCGCCCTGGGTCAGGCGCAGATAGGCCTGCACGCGCTGCCAAAGGGACAGGGCGGCGCGCAGTTCCGACGCGACCGCCGCCTCCAGGATTCCCGCTTGGGCCAGACCCGCCAAGGCGTCGTCGGTGTTGCGGTGCAGGACCTCGGGACGGTCATGGCCGTGGCGAAGCTGAAGGTATTGGGCGATGAACTCGATGTCGATCAGCCCGCCGCGAACATATTTGACGGTCCATGGGTCTTTCGTGCCGAACGATTTTTCGATCCTGGCGCGCATGGATGCGACGTCGCGGAGCAGCGAGTCCGGGTCGCGGCGCCGGCGCAGGACCGCGGCGATGGCCCGGTCGATCTCGTTCCTCAGGCGCGGCGGCCCGGCGATGAAGCGGGCCCGGGTGAGGGCCATATGCTCCCAGGTCCAGGCGCTTTCGTCCTGGTAGCGGACAAAGGCCTCGAGGCTGGTCGCCAGCGGCCCGGCCCGGCCGGACGGCCGCAACCGCATGTCGACCTCGTAGAGGGGGCCCTCCGCGGTCGGTGCCGTGATGGCGGAAATCAAGCGCTGAATCAGCCGGGTGTAGTAGCGGGTGGCATCCAGCGGCTTGGGCCCGTCCGACGGCGCGGTGGCCGAGGGAACGTCGTAGACCATGATCAGATCCAGATCGGATCCGATGGACATTTCCCGGCCGCCCAGCTTGCCCATGGCGATGACCGCCAGCCCGGGCTCGGCAAACATTCCATGGACGCGGGCGAACTCGGCCTTGACGGCGGGCTGAAGGGCACGGATGCCGATTTCGGCGATGTCCGACAGGAAGCGCCCGCGTTGCCGCACCGTGCCGATGGCGCGCAGCCCGTGAACCCCGGCCCGGAACCGATGATCGTTGGTCCAGCGCCGGACTAGATCCAGCACCTGTTCGTAATGCGCCGCCGCCGCCAACAGTCCCGCCAGCTCCCGCTCCAGAGCCTCCGCATCGGGCAAGGTGTCGAAAAAGCCGGGGGTCAGAACGGCATCGAGCTGATCGGGGTGGCGGGCCAGATAATCGGCCATGCGCTCCGACGCGCCAAGCAGCTCGGCGACCAGCGTCAGCAGGCTGGGGTTGGCGTGGAACAGCGCAAAAAGCTGGATACCCGCCGGTAGCCGCCCCAGGAAACCGTCCAGCCGGTTGAGCGCGAAGCCCGGATTGGGGGTGCGGGCGACAGCGGTCAGAAGGGCGGGCAGCAGGTCGGCCAGCAAACGGCGGGATCGTTCGCTGCGGATCGCCCGGTACCGTCCGGACAGCCAACCCCGCGCGGTGCGCACCACGGCGGCGGGATCGGCAAACCCCATTTCGGTCAACAATTGGGCGGTCTCCGGGTCGTCGTCGGCCCCGGACAGGACCAGCCGGCTGTCGCCGGGAAGCGCCGGGGTCGCTTCGAACAGCCGCACATAATGGGCTTCGACCGAACGCAGGCAGTCCCGCATCCGGTCGTGGAACGCCGCCCCGTCGAACGGGCCCAGAAAAGCGACCAGCACGTCCATCCCGGCCGAAGTCTCGGGAAGTCGCTGGGTCTGACGGTCGTCGATCATCTGCAGCCGGTGTTCGACCGTCCGCAGAAACCTGTAGCAGTCGGTGAGCGTATCGGCCGTCTCGCGGTCGATGCGGCCGGTTCGGGCCAGGGCGTTCAGGACATCGCGGGTTTTTGGCGTTCGCAGCTCCGGTGTGCGCCCGCCGAAAATCATCTGGTGGGTCTGGGCGAAGAACTCGATCTCGCGGATACCCCCGCGCCCCAGCTTGATGTCGTGGCCGGGCACGGCGATGGTGGCGTGGCCCCTGAAATCCGCGATTCGCCGCTTGATGGCGTGGATGTCCTCGATCGAGGTGAAGTCCATGCTGCGGCGCCAGACGAAGGAGCGCAGCATGGTCATCAATGCGCGTCCCGCCTCGGCGTCGCCGGCCACCGGCCGCGCCTTGATCATGGCCGCCCGTTCCCAGGTCTGGGCCAGGGATCCGTAATAGCTTTCCGCGGCATTGACCGACACGGCCAGGGGGGTGGCCCCCGGATCCGGCCGCAGTCTGAGGTCGGTACGGAAAACATAGCCGTCGGCCGTGCGCTCTTCCATAATGCGCACCAGGGCCCGAGTCAGGCGAATGAACGCAAGCGGCAGATCGTCGGGCCTGTCCGTTGTTAGTCGTGCCTCGTCGTAGAGCACGATAAGGTCGATATCGCTTGAATAGTTGAGCTCGCCGCTGCCCAGCTTACCCATGGCCAAGACAATCAACCCCGACCCTTCCGCCGGATCGTCCGGATTTGGCAGCGCAAACGCGCCCCGGGATGCCGTCTGGCGCAGCAGGTGGGCGACGGCAAGGCGCAGCGCGCGTTCGGCAAAGTCGCTGAGCGCGCCGGTGACCGCCTCCAACGGCCATATGCCCCCGATGTCGGCCAGCGCGATCAAAAGGGCGACCCGGCGTTTCGCCACCCGAAGACCGTGCATCAGGCGGGTCGTGTCCGTCTCCTCCTTCAATTGGGCGTCCATGTCGGCCATCAGGCCGGCGAACGTCGCGTCCGGTCCGTCGGCCAAGAGGGTCCGAAGCAGGGCGGGTTCGCGCAGGGCGCAGTCGGTCAGATACGGACTGTTGCCGAACAGCGCCAGCAACAGGGCGCGGCCGTCCTGCTGTTCTGGCAGCGCCTCGGCGAACGTCTTCAGGTCCGGATCGGCCAGCCGGCGGACCATGTCCTGCCAGCGATCGAGACCCTGGTCGGCCAGCGCGCGGTCGCCGGGTCTCGGCCAGCAATCGGCACTGCCCAATGGACCCGTCGACATGATCGTTCTCGCTGTGGTTGCCGGCAGTCGTTTCCGCCTGGCCGCCACCATGGAAAACGCCCCCGTCCGGGTCAAGGTCGACGGGGGCGCGTCGTGATCGTCCGCTCGACCAAGATCGCCATCGAATTGCTGGCGGCGCTGTTGGCCAGCTTGGCGGTGATTGCCGGTTTGGTGGCCTGGCGCCTGTCAACCGGGCCCGTCACCGTCGACTTTCTCGCGCCGTATCTGCAGTCGGCCATCGACGGCGGCGATTATGACGTGTCGGTCGGTACCGTGGAGCTGCGCTGGGACGGGTTCGAGCGGCCCTTGCAGCTTGTGGCCAGCGACGCGCGGCTGCTGGACCCGACCGGTGCCGTCATCGCCACCGTGCCGCAGGTGGCGGTGACGGCCAGCGTGCCAAGCCTGCTGCGCGGCAGCGTGGCGCCGCGCCGGGTGGTCCTGATCCGTCCCACGGTCCAGTTGCGCCGCGATGCGGACGGCGCCTTTCGCATCGGGCTGGGGGAGGGGGCGCCATCGGGCGGCGTCGACAGGGATGCGGACGGGGTGGCGCTGGCGTGGCTGGATCAGTTGGCCGCGCCGCCGACCGAACGGGGCGGTCCGCTTTCGGAGTTGATCGAGGTCAGCATCGAGGATGGCCGCGTGATCGTCGAAGATGCCGTTCTGAACGACGCATGGGAGGCCGAACGGGCCGGAATCGCGCTGCGCCGCGACGACGAGGCTGTGATCGGCGACATGACGTTTGAGGTGATGCTGGGCGACCGGATGGCGGCCGTCACCGCCGCTTTGCGCTTTTCCCTCGAAAGCCGGCGCACCGATCTCCGCTTCAGTTTCGCCAACGTTCAACCGGACGCTCTGGCCGAAAAAGACCCGCTGCTTGGCCCCTTGTCGGCGCTCAGCATGCCGCTCGAGGGAACGCTGACCCTCAAACTCGACCAACGGTTCCAGCCGGCAACCGGTGGCTTTGCCATCACCGCCGGAGCCGGCCTATTGAACCTTGCCCCCCTGTTCGACCAGCCGGTATCGGTCGCCGCGATCGGCCTGGGTGGAACGATCCTGTTCGACCAGCGGCGCCTCGACGTCGAATCGGTGTCGATCGATCTCGGCGGCCCGCGGATTGCGGCGACCGCCACGATCGTGGACGGCGACGGGCTGCTGGACATCGCCGCCGATGCGGTGGTGCTGGATCTCCCCACCGATCTTCTGCGCGGCTATTGGCCACAGGATGCGATACCCGGCGGTCGGTTCTGGGTCACCCGGAACCTGACGCGGGGCGTGGTCCGGCGGGCAGACGCCCGGCTCCGTGCCACCGTCCCGGCGTTCGATCCGGGAGCCATGGATATCGAAACCCTGGCCGGTACCATCCGATTCGACGGCGTGACCGTGACCTATCTCGACGGCATGCCTCCGGTCACCGACGTGGCCGGAACGGCGACCTTCGACGCGGCGGGGTTCGATCTCGCCCTGACCGGTGGACGGCTGGACGATCTGACGGTGCCCGAGGCGGCGATCACGATCTCCGGCCTCGACAGCGGCAGGGAAGCGATCGACATCAATGTCGCGATCAGCGGTCCGTTGTCGACCGCCCTGGAGGTTCTGGACCGGCCCCGCCTGGGATATGTCTCCGCGGTCGGGATCGATCCGGGCGATACGTCCGGGGAGATGTCGGCGCGGCTGCGATTGACCTTTCCGCTGATCGCGGATCTGGCCTTTTCCGATGTCGCCGTGGCCACGTCGGCGCGGCTGCGCCGGGCGGCACTGGGCGAAGTGGTGCCGGGACTCCGGGCGGAAGAGGTGGAGGGCGAACTGTCGCTCGACGGGTTGGGGCTGACCGGTTCGGGAACCGGCGCCCTGAATGGTGTGCCGGTGACCTTCGACTGGACCGAACGGTTCGCCGACGGCGGCGACTTTGTCACCAGGATCGCCCTGACCGGCACGCCCGACAGCCAGGGCCGGGCGGCGCTGGGTCTGCCGGTCTATGACGGCTTGTCCGGCCCGACGCCCCTATCGGTGCTCTACACCGACATCGACCGAACCCGGCAGACGCTCGAGGCCGACTTCGACCTGACCCCCGCCCGCCTCACGGTGGAGGCAATCGGATTTGACAAGCCGGCCGGAACGGAGGGGCAGGCGGAGGTGGATGTCACCTTGGACAATCAATCCCTTACACGGATTTCCCGCTTTCTTGTGCGAACCTCCGATCTATGGGCAGAGGGGTCGGCGGAGTTTGATCCGCAGGATGAGCGGCTGACCGGCGTCACCCTGGACAGGTTCGAATACGGCGCTCACATGCTGTCCGCGCGCATCGATCCCGGCGGCGGGAACGGCTATGCGGTGGAGGCCCGCGGACCTCGCTTGGACGCCAGCCGCATCTTCGAGTCCCTGGCCGATGACGATCCGGCGCCGTCGGAAGGCGGGACCACCGGCTCGCCCGAGGCGCCGCCATCGCCGGGGCCGGATCTGACCGTCACACTGGACTTCGAGGAGGTCGTGCTCGGCGAGCAGAGGTCCCTGCGCAATGTGAACGGCGTGCTCGACCGCCAGGACGGCGCATGGACGACCATCGACCTTGCCGGCCAGACGAACAGCGGCGGTGGCATCCTGGTGCGCTATCTGCCCGGCGGTGACGGAGGGCAGCGGCTGCTGCTGGAAAGCGACAATGCCGGCGCCGCCCTGGAGGCCCTCGACGTCAGCACGGCCATCGAGGGCGGGCAACTGGCCATCGAGGGCACGCGCCCCTCTGCCGACGGACCGCTGGCCGGGCAGGTGCGGGTCCAGAACTACCGATTGTCCCAGGCGCCCGCCGTCGCCCGTCTGCTGTCGGCGCTCTCCATCCCGGGGATCCAGAACCTGGCCGCCAGCGAGGGCGGCATCAACTTCGCGCGCATGACCTCGGATTTCAGCTTTCAGGACGGCACCCTGTCGCTGCGCAATGGCCGGACGTCGGGCGGATCGCTGGGCCTGACCTTCGACGGAACGATCGATGTCGACGCCAACCGGGCCGACATCCAGGGCACCATCGTCCCCGTGATCGGCGTCAACAACGTGATCGGCGCCATCCCGCTGCTTGGCGATCTGCTGACCGGCGGTGAGGGCGGGGGCCTGTTCGCCTTCACCTACGGCGTCCGCGGATCGCTGGACGATCCCACGGTGACGGTCAACCCGCTGTCGGTCCTGGCGCCCGGCTTCCTGCGCAACCTGTTTTTCCTGGACAACAGCAATGGCGACGCGGACGCCGAACCCAGGCTGGGCCCCCTGATCCCCGACCGTCGGGACGATTGAGCCCGGCCGCCCCGGCCGCCCCGGACGCCCCGATTCAGACCGCGCGGACCAGGGCGTGGCGCTTCTTGCCGGCCGACAGCTTGATCAGCCCGTCGGCATCCAGATCGTCCAGGCGCACCGGTCGGTCGTCGGCATCCACCCGCCGGTCGTTGATCCGGCCGCCGCCGCCTTGGATCAGCCGGCGGGATTCGCCGTTGGACGCGGCCAGGCCGGCCCGCCGGAACATCTGGAAGGCCGGGATACCCTCCGCCAGTTCGGACCGGGGCACGTCGATGGTCGGCAGGCCCGCCGCGGCCTCGCCCCGCGCGAAGGTGCGGTCGGCCGTTTCGGCCGCTGCCGTCGCCGCGTCGGCACCGTGCAGCAGGCCGGTCGCCGCTGTGGCCAGAACCTTTTTCGCCTCGTTGATCTCCGCGCCCTGCAGCGCCTCGAGCCGGGCGATCTCGTCAAGCGGCAGGTCAGTGAACAGTTTCAGGAAGCGACCGACATCGGCATCCTCGGCGTTGCGCCAGAACTGCCAGTAATCGTAGGGGCTGACCCGGTCCGCGTTCAGCCAGACCGCGCCCGCCGCGGTCTTGCCCATCTTGGCGCCGCTGGCGGTGGTGATCAGCGGCGTCGTCAGGCCGAAGGCCTCGCGGCCGTCGATCCGTCGCGACAGCTCCACCCCGTTGACGATGTTGCCCCATTGGTCCGACCCGCCCATCTGCAGCCGGCAGCCGGCGCGCCGCCCCAGTTCCAGAAAGTCGTACGCCTGGAGGATCATGTAGTTGAATTCGAGGAACGTCAGCGGCTGTTCGCGGTCCAGCCGCAGGCGCACCGACTCGAAGGTGAGCATCCGGTTGATGGTGAAGTGGCGTCCGACATCCCGCAGGAAGGGGATGTAGCTGAGGGTATCCAGCCAGTCGGCGTTGTTCATCATCACGGCATCGGTCGGCCCGCCGCCGAAATGGAGCAGATTGCCGAAGGCGGACTTGATACCGGCGATGTTGGCCGCGATCTGCTGGTCCGACAGAAGCTGCCGGCCCTCGTCCTTGCCCGACGGATCGCCCACCTTCGTGGTTCCCCCGCCCATCAGCACGATCGGACGATGGCCGGTCTTTTGCAGCCAGCGCAGCAGCATGATCTGGACCAGGCTGCCGACATGCAGACTGGGGGCGGTGGCGTCGAACCCGATATAGCCAGCGATCCGTTCGGCAGTCGCGGCCTCGTCCAAAGCGGCGGCGTCGGTGCACTGGTGAATATAGCCGCGCGTTTCAAGCACGCGCATCAGGTCCGAGCGGAAGGCGGGCATGGGTCTATCGGTTCCTGAGCGGGCGGTTGCGGCTAGCCTGCCGTTTCCGTCTGGCGGGTCTTGAGCACCGTGTCCAGATGATCGTCGATATGGGCGACCAGCTGGTCCATCCGGTTGTGGAAAAAATGGTTGGCGCCCGGGATCACGCGGTAATCGACCTTTATGTCCCGTTGTGCGGACAGTTTTTTCGCCAGCTTGGCCGTGGCGTCATGGGGCACCACCTCGTCCTTGTCTCCCTGCACGATCAGGCCAGACGCCGGGCAGGGCGCAAGGAAGCTGAAATCGTACAGGTTGGCAGGCGGCGCGACCGAGATATAGCCGTCGATCTCCGGCCGGCGCATCAAAAGCTGCATGCCGATCCACGCCCCGAACGAAAAGCCGCCGACCCAGCACAGCGAGGCGTTGGCATTCATGGTCTGCAGCCAGTCCAGAGCCGAGGCGGCGTCCGACAGCTCGCCCTCCCCACGGTCGAAACTGCCCTGGCTGCGCCCGACCCCGCGAAAATTGAACCGCAGGGTTGAAAACCCGCGGCGGGCGAAGGCTTGGAACAGCGTGTAGGTGATCTTGTTGTTCATCGTGCCGCCATGCTCCGGGTGGGGATGGAGCAGCAATGCGATGGGCGCGTTGGAACCCTTTCCGTGCTGGTAGCGCCCTTCGAGGCGGCCTTCAGGCCCGTTGAAAATTACTTCTGGCATGAAAAAATCCGCTGGTTGGAGGACGTCCGGAGACGGGCCAGCACCCGCCGGAATACTTGACTGTGCAGCTTGGTCATATATATACCGATCAGAGGCAGGACAAAGACCGCTCGTCCACACCGGACAGCGCCCTTTAGGTCGCGTTGAAAGAGCGTTCTATATCATAGGGATAGGGTCTGTGTTCAAGCGGATTCGCGAAGATATCGAAAGCGTTACCTCCCGCGACCCGGCGGCGCGGTCCAAGCTGGCCATCGTTTTGGCCTATCCAGGCTTTCACGCGCTGATGGTTTATCGTCTGGCCCACTGGTTGTGGCTTCGCAATTGGCGCACCTTGGCGGTCTTCCTGGCTTACCTGGCCCGGATCGTCACGGGAATCGAAATCCATCCCGGCGCCACGATAGGCCGCCGTTTTTTTATCGATCACGGCACCGGTGTGGTTATCGGCGAAACGGCGGAAATCGGCGACGACGTGACGCTGTATCAGGGCGTGACCCTGGGGGGGACGACGCTGGAGCCCGGCAAGCGCCATCCGACGCTCAAGTCCGGGGTCATCGTCGGCGCCGGGGCCAAGGTGCTTGGACCGCTCACCGTGGGCAGCGAGGCCCGCGTCGGATCCAACGCCGTGGTGCTCAAGGACGTGCCGGACGGGGCCACGGTGGTCGGTATCCCGGCCAAGGTGGTCGTGCCCAAGGATCGGGCCGAGGCCGGTAAGTTCGTGGCCTATGGGACCCCGTGCGAGGACCTTCCCGATCCGGTAGCCCGCGCCATCAAGGGGCTGGTGGACGAGGTGACGGCGCTTCGGCAGCGTGTGGATCAGCTAGAGACCGCCGACGCGGTCGCCGAAACCCGGATCGGACCGGTGGACACCAAGCCGGGCGAGGCGCGTCCGATCCGGACCGGAACGGGCGATTGCTGATGGGCCGGAAATCAAGCGGGAGGGCGGAACGGTGAGACTGAGCACCAAGGGCCGCTATGCGGTGATGGCCATGGTCGACCTTGCCAAGCACAGCGGCGGCCGCCCGGTGGCCCTGGCCGACATCGCGTCGCGACAGGAAATCTCGCTGTCCTATCTTGAGCAGCTGTTTGCGAAACTGCGGCGGTCGGGGCTGGTGAAAAGCATGCGCGGTCCCGGCGGCGGGTACCTTCTTGCCCGGCCGGTCGACGCGACGCGGGTTTCCGACATCATCCTGGCGGTCGACGAACCGATCCGGGCGACCCGGTGCCCCGCCCACTCGGCGGCAGGCTGCCATTCGGACAAAAGCCGATGTCTGACGCACGATTTGTGGGAGGAGTTGGGCAATCAGATCCATCTGTTTCTGAGCGCCGTGACTCTGGACGACGTCATTCATCGGCGGATCCTGGGCGGCGGCCGCTACCTGCCGGTGCTGGCGTCAATGGCGGACGCACCGGCCGCCGCGGAATAAGGGCTTTTCTCGTGTCCTGCTGCGAGATGAGTGCAAGGACGATCGGATCTCCCCGCTGGCCATGACGCAGGCGATCTATCTCGATTACAACGCGACTGCTCCGCTGCGCCCCGCCGCCCGCGCCGCCGTCGAAGCGGCGCTGACCATCGCCGGCAACCCGTCCTCCATCCACCGGTCGGGGCGGGAGGCGCGGCGGCTGATCGAGACCGCGCGGACCGCTGTTGCCGAACTGGCCGGCGCCGCGCCCGACGGGGTTATCTTTACGTCCGGCGCGACCGAAGCCAACGTCACGGCGCTTGTCGGGTCGCGATGCGGGCGGCTGCTCACCTCCAGCCTGGAGCATGTCTCCGTTCTCGAGGCGGTGGCGGGCCAGCGGGTGCCGTCCCGCGGCGACGGCACGATCGACCTTGAGGCGCTGGAGAGGATGCTGACCGCCGACCGCCGGCCTGCGCTGATCTCGGTCATGGCGGTCAACAATGAGACGGGCGTGATCCAGCCGGTGGCGGAGGTTTCCGCCCTGGCCCGGCGGTACGGCGCCCTCGTCCATTGCGACGCGGTTCAGGCGGCCGGCCGCCTGCCCGTCGACATGAAGACATGGGGCGTCGATCTTCTCAGCCTGTCGGCCCACAAGCTGGGCGGGCCGCCGGGGGTGGGCGCGCTGGTCGTCCGGGATGGCGTCAAGGTGACACCGCTCATCCGCGGCGGCGGACAGGAACGCCGCCACCGGGGCGGAACGGAAAACCTCCCGGGCATCGCCGGCTTTGGCGCCGCGGCGGCGGAGGCGCTGGCCGATCTGGCCGATCAGCCCAGGCTCGCGAAGCTGCGCGATGAGGTGGAAGCCGGAGCCCTGGCCTTGTGTCCGGACACCCGCATCTTCGGCGCGACGGCGCCACGCGTGGCCAACACCACGTGTCTTGCCATGCCGGGAGTGGCGGCGGAAACGCAAGTCATCGGCCTCGATCTCGCCGGTGTGGCGGTCAGCGCCGGGGCCGCGTGTTCCTCCGGCAAGGTCACGTCGAGTCATGTCCTGGCGGCGATGGGCGTCGAGCCTGAGCTGGCGGCCTCCGCCATTCGGGTCAGTCTGGGATGGGCGACCGGAACGGGCGATATCGAGGGATTTCTCAAGGCTTGGGATGCGATACGCCGCCGCGCCGGGCGCGATCGCGACGCGGCCTGACCATGCCGTCGCAGGCCGACCGGATCTATCTGGACTATCCGGCCGCGACCCCCGTCGACCCACGGGTGACCGCGGCCATGGCGCCGTGGTGGACGGACAGGGCGGCCAACCCCCACGCGGCGGATCATGAGCGCGGTGCCGCCGCCGCCCGGGCCGTGGCACAGGCCAGGGCGGACGTGGCGGGGGCGATCGGCGCCCGGGCCGCTGACATCGTGTTCACATCCGGCGCGACGGAAGCGGTCAATCTAGCGGTAAAGGGCGCCGCCCTGGCCGCCCGCCGCTCGGGGCGGGACCATGTGATCACCGTGGCCACCGACCATGCGTGCAACATGGCAAGCGTCCGGTGGTTGGAGGGTCAGGGCTTCGCGGTCACGATCCTGCCGGTCGACGGCCAAGGGCGGCTGAACCTCGGTCGGCTGGAGACGGCGCTGTCGGACCGCACCGCGCTGGTGTCAGCCATGGCCGTCAACAACGAGACGGGCGTGCGTCATCCGGTGGCGGAGATCGGCGCCCTGTGCCGCCGTCATGGCGCCCTGTTCCACACCGACGCGGCCCAAGCTTTCGGCCGGATCGCCTTGGACGTGACGGCCGACTCCATCGATCTGCTCAGCCTGTCGGGACATAAGATATACGGACCGGCCGGGATCGGCGCTCTTTACGTCCGGGCCACGCCGCCGGTGCCGCTGGAACCGCTGATCCATGGCGGCGGTCAGGAACGGGGCCTGCGGGCGGGAACGGTCCCGTTGGCCCTGGCCGTGGGTCTGGGCTACGCGGCCGTCATCGTCCAAACCGAAAGGTCCGAAGAGCAGGCCCGCATCGCCGATCTGGAGGCGCGCCTGATGGATCGTTTAGAGCGTCTGCTGGGCCCGCTCGCGCCGGCCGGGGCCGGCGCGCCGCGGATGCCGGGCATTCTCACACTCACCTTTGCCGGCGCTTCGGCGGAAGACGTGATGGCTGCCTGTCCGGGTCTGGCCCTGTCTTCGGGAGCGGCCTGCGCCTCGGCTATCGGTGCGCCGTCGCCGGTTTTGACGGCCATGGGGTACGATGCTGCGGCGGCCGATGCCAGTCTGCGCCTAGGCATTGGGCGGTTCACCACGGCGGCGGAGGTCGACCGGGCCGTCGACTGTCTGGCCGCCGCCGTCCAGTCGGCGCGCTCCGGCGTACCGACGCCGGAATGGCCCAAAGCCCAGGCGCTGGCGTCGACGCCGGCGTTTCGCTAGAACCCATGCCAGTCCCGCTATTGGAACCAGTTGAGCGATAGAACAGATGCCCCGGATCACCTTCATCGACCCGAACGGCACGCGGCACGAAGTGGACGCCCCCGTCGGCCTGTCCCTGCTTGAGGTCGCGCATCAGAACGACATCGATATCGAAGGGGCGTGCGAAGGCTCGCTGGCTTGTTCCACCTGCCATGTCATCGTCGATGCCGGCTGGTTCGGGCGGCTGGACGAGCCGACCGAGGACGAGGAGGACATGCTGGATCTCGCCTTCGGGCTCACCAAGACATCGCGGCTGGGCTGCCAGATCATCGTGACCGACGATCTGGACGGGTTGACCGTGTCATTGCCGTCCGCCACCGTCAACATGATGGGCTGACTGGGCGATCCGGTCGGCCCGGTTTCGTTCAGGGAAAAATGTTGGTTAAGCAAAATACCTGAGTGGATTAGTCGGATAAAAGCGCTATATAATCAGGTAGGAAAATCGGGGTGCTGGCCGGCGTCGGCGTTCAGTGTGGTTAAGGGAGTTGGGAATGGCGATCAGCGAGACCGTAGGACAGGTCGAATCTCTCGCTCAGCAGCGCTACAAGTATGGCTTCGTCACGGATATCGAGCAGGACATGGCCCCCATCGGGCTGACGGAGGATACGGTCCGGTTCATATCCGCCAAGAAGAACGAGCCCGGTTGGCTGCTGGAGTGGCGTCTGCGCGCCTTTCGGCTGTGGCAGCAGATGGAAACACCGACCTGGAGCAAGGTCGGCTTCCCTCCCATCGATTATCAAAACGCCTACTATTACGCCGCGCCCAAGGAGAAGCCCAAGCTGAACAGCCTGGACGAGGTCGATCCGGAGCTTCTGGACACCTACAAGAAGCTCGGCATCCCCTTGGACGAGCAGAAGCGGCTGGCCAACGTCGCCGTCGACGCGGTGTTCGACAGCGTGTCCGTGGCCACGACCTTCAAAAAGAAGCTGGAGGAGGCGGGCGTCATTTTCTGCTCGATCTCCGAGGCGGTTCAGAAGCATCCGGATCTGGTGCGGAAATATCTCGGCTCCGTGGTGCCTTACTCGGACAACTTCTTCGCCACGCTGAACTGCGCGGTGTTCACCGACGGATCGTTTGTGTATGTGCCGCCGGGCGTTCGCTGTCCGATGGAACTGTCCACCTATTTCCGCATCAACGCCGAGAATACGGGCCAGTTCGAGCGGACGCTGATCATCGCCGACAAGGGATCGCACGTCAGCTATCTGGAGGGCTGCACGGCGCCGATGCGCGACGAGAACCAGCTGCACGCCGCGGTGGTGGAACTGGTCGCCCTGGACGACGCGGAGATCAAGTATTCCACGGTGCAGAACTGGTATCCGGGAGACGAGAACGGCAAGGGCGGCATCTACAATTTCGTCACCAAGCGGGCCGCGTGCCGGGGCCGGAATTCCAAGGTGTCCTGGACCCAGGTCGAAACCGGGTCGGCCATCACGTGGAAGTATCCGAGCTGCATCCTTCAGGGCGAGAATTCGGTCGGTGAGTTCTATTCGGTCGCCATCACCAACAACCGGCAGCAGGCCGACACCGGCACCAAGATGATCCATATCGGCCGCAACACGACCAGCCGGATCATCTCCAAGGGCATTTCGGCCGGGCGGTCGGATAATACGTATCGGGGGCTGGTGCGCATGCTGCCGGGCGCCGCCAACGCCCGCAACTATACCCAGTGCGACAGTCTGTTGATCGGCGACCAGTGCGGCGCGCACACCGTGCCGTACATCGAATCGCGCAACCGCACGGCCCAGGTGGAGCATGAGGCGACGACTTCGAAGGTCAGCGACGATCAGCTCTTCTACTGCCGCCAGCGCGGCATCGGGCCGGAGGAGGCGCTGGGCCTGATCGTCAACGGCTTCTGCCGCGAGGTGTTGCAGTCGCTGCCCATGGAGTTCGCCGTGGAGGCGCAGAAGCTGGTCGGGATCAGCCTGGAAGGAAGTGTCGGCTAGGGTCGGCGCCAAGGAGAAGATCGAGAGATGCAGAGCGATTACATGATCGAGATCAAGGACCTCCATGTCACCGTTGACGGGAAGGAGATCCTCAAGGGTCTCGACCTCGCCATCCCGGCAGGGCAGGTCCATGCCGTCATGGGCCCCAACGGCTCGGGCAAGAGCACGCTGTCCTACGCCCTGGCCGGGCGCGACGGGTACGAGGTGACCGGCGGCTCGGTTTCGTTTCGCGGCGAGGATCTGCTGGCCCTGGAGCCTGAGGAGCGGTCCCGCGCCGGCCTGTTTCTGGCGTTTCAATATCCGCTGGAGATCGCCGGGGTCGGAACGACGACCTTTCTGCGCACGGCGGTCAACGCCCACCGCACCCATCGCGGCGAACCCGAGCTGGACCCGATGCAGTTCGTGAAGCTGGTGCGCGAAAAGACCCGCTCCCTCGGCATTCCCGAGGACATGCTGAAGCGACCGGTCAATGTCGGGTTCTCGGGCGGCGAGAAAAAGCGCAACGAGGTGCTGCAGATGGCCCTTCTCGAGCCGGCGTTCGCCGTCCTCGACGAGACCGACAGCGGCCTGGACATCGACGCGCTGAAGATCGTCGCCGATGGCGTCAACGCGCTGCGGGGACCGGAAACGGCGTCGCTGGTCATCACGCACTATCAGCGCCTGCTGAACCACATCGTTCCCGATGTCGTGCACATCATGGCCGATGGGCGCATCGTGCGCTCCGGCGGGCAGGATCTGGCGCGGGAGCTGGAAGCCAACGGCTATGCCGGCCTTATCCCGGCCGCCGCCTGACGGTCGCGGACCCAGGGTCAATTCAGACGTGAGAACCGACGGAGCCCCAATGGCTGACCAAACCGACCTTCTGGAACCGATGATCGCCCGTTTCGACGGTGCCGACGTGCCGTGGCCGGGCGCGGGGTGGGCTTGGGCCGAAACGCAGCGGCGCGACGGGCTGGCCCGGTTCCGCGCCGTGGGCGTGCCCAGCCGCAAGGTCGAGGCCTGGAAATACACCGACGCCCGCCGCCTCGCCAAGGTCGACTTCGCCCCGGCGCCGTCCGTGTCGGGCGACCCGTCGCCGTCGCTCAGCGCCTTTGTCGACGCCACGTCGAACGACGCCCATACCCTGGTGTTCGTCAATGGGCGGCTGCGCCCCGACCTGTCGCGGCCCGACGATCTTCCCAAGGGTGCGCGCCTGGACAGCCTGGCGTCGCTGCTGGATACCGGCGACCCGATTCTGGACACCCATTTCGGTCGGCTGGCCGATGGGCAGGACGGGCGGCCGTTCCTGGATCTCGCCACGGCGTTCATGCGTGACGGCTATGTCCTGATCCTCGACCCCGAGACGGTGATCGACGCGCCGATCGGCCTTCTGTTCGTGACGGAGCCCGGGGCCGACCCCGCGTCCTGTCACACACGGAACCTGATCGTCGCCGGCGCCAACAGCCGGGCGACCGTGCTGGAACGGCATGTCGGTGTCGACGGGGCGCCCTATTTCAGCAACGGCGCGACGGAGATCATCGTGGCCGACGGCGCGCAGGTACGCCACGCCAAGCTGCAGGCAGAGGGAGGCGAGGCCTTCCACCTGGCCACGATCCTGGCATCGGTCGGTAAGGACGCCCTGTACGACAACTTCATTCTGTCGGTGGGCGGCGCGCTGGCCCGCAACGACATCTATGCGCGGCTCGACGGTCCCGGGGGCGACTGTCGTCTCAACGGCGCCTATGCCGGACGCGACAAGCAGCATCTGGATGCCACCACCCTGATCGACCACGCCCATCCCGACTGCCGCAGCCGGGAGGTCTACAAGGGCGTCTTGACAGGCACGGCGCGCGGCGTGTTCCAGGGCAAGATCCTGGTCCGGCGCCCGGCCCAGCGGACCGACGGGTATCAGCTCAACCGCGCCCTGCTGCTGTCGGACGGCGCGGAAGTGGACAGCAAGCCCGAGCTGGAGATCTATGCCGACGATGTCAAATGCTCCCACGGGGCGACGGCCGGCGAGATCGACGCAGAAGCGCTGTTCTATCTGCGGGCGCGGGGCATCGGCGAGGCCGAGGCGCGGGCGCTGCTGGTCGAGGCGTTCCTGGCCGAGGCGCTGGAAGAGGTGGCCGTCGCGTCGGTGCGGGAGGAATTTCAGTCCGTCGTCGCCCGGTGGCTGGCGCAAGAGGGGGAGAGGGCGTCATGAACCGCGTTCAGGCCGTCGCGGCGGCACCGATCCACGCCAGCGCCGTCAACGATTACGACGTTGCCGCGGTGCGTGAGGATTTTCCGATCCTCAAGCGCACGGTGCACGGAAAGCCGCTGGTCTATCTGGACAGCGCCTCGTCGGCGCAGAAGCCGCGCCAGGTGATCGACGCCGTCAGCCACTTCTACGAAAATGACTACGCCAACGTCCATCGCGGGCTGCATTTTCTGAGCGGCGCGGCCACCGATGCGTTCGAGGCCGCGCGCGAAAAGGCGCGGGGCTTCCTGAACGCCGCCTCGACCCGGGAAGTCATCTTCACCCGCAGCGCGACGGAGGCGATCAATCTGGTGGCGGGCAGTCTGGGACGCGGCCTGTTGGGCGAAGGCGACGAGATCATCATCTCGACCCTGGAGCACCATTCCAACATCGTGCCGTGGCAGATGCTGCGCGAGGACAAGGGCGTGGTCATCAAGGTCGTGCCGGTCGACGATGCCGGCAACTTCCTGGTCGAGGACTACGAAAAGCTGTTGGGGCCGCGCACGCGTCTGGTGGCCGTGACCCACATGTCCAACGCCTTGGGCACCATCGTGCCCGTTCGCCGGGTGATCGACGCGGCCAAGGCGCTCAATGTCCCGGTGCTGCTCGACGGCTGTCAGGCGGCGGTCCACACCACCGTCGACGTGCAGGCTCTGGACTGCGACTTTTACGTCTTCTCGGGGCACAAGCTGTACGGCCCCAGCGGCATCGGCGTGCTGTACGGGCGCGAGGCGTGGCTGGACCGGATGCCGCCCTGGCAGGGCGGCGGCGACATGATCGAGACGGTGACCTTCGAGAAGACCACCTATGCCGGCCTGCCGGCCAAGTTCGAGGCGGGGACGCCGCCCATCGCCCAGGCCGTCGGGCTGGGCGCGGCCATCGACTATGTCACCGGTCTGGGCCTCGACCGCATCGCCGCCCACGAGCGCGACCTGCTGGATTACGGAACCCGGGCATTGTCGGCGGTGCCGGGCTTGACCATCGTCGGCCAGGCGGAGGACAAGGGCGCCATCCTGTCCTTCACGCTGGACGTGGCCCATTCCCACGATGTCGGGACCCTGATCGATCGGGCCGGAATCGCCGCCCGTGCGGGGCACCATTGTGCCCAGCCGCTGATGGAGCGGTTTGGCGTCGCCGCGACCACCCGCGCGTCCTTTGGCCTTTACAATACGAAGGTGGAGATCGATATGCTGGTGAACGCCCTCGGCGGGGTAAGGGAGTTGTTCGGCTGATGTTCGAGGAAATGCGCGATCTCTACCAGGAGGTGATCCTGGAGCACGGTAAGCACCCGCGCAATTGTCGCCACCTGGAGCGCTGCACGCAGGAGGCCATGGGCAAGAACCCGGCCTGCGGCGACGCGCTTGTAGTCTACCTTAAGATCGACCCGGAAGGCATTGTTCAAGATTGCTCTTTCCTGGGGCAGGGCTGCGCCATCTCCATGGCCTCCGCATCCATGATGACGGAAATGGTGCGCGGCAAGTCGCAGGAGGAGGCAGCCCGGCTGTTCCGTGCGTTCCACGCCCTGGCGACCGGCGACGGCGAACCCGATCTGGCCGGCCTGGACGAGGACGATGTGGAGCGGCTGCAGGTGCTGGCCGGGGTGCGGGAGTATCCCGTGCGGGTCAAATGCGCCACCCTGCCTTGGCACACCATGAGTGCGGCCATGCAGGGCAACGAAGCGGCGAGCACGGAGTAGGGGCAGGATGACCATGGATCTGGTCAAACTGGCGGGGGACGAACCGGCCGTGACCGGCGGTGCCGAGGGGCATCCGCTGTACCCGGCGGTGATCGCGGCGTTGCGCGACGTCTACGACCCGGAAATCCCGGTCAATCTTTACGATCTGGGGCTGATCTACCGGCTGGAGATCGACGCCGACAACGCCGTGCGCATCGACATGACCCTGACCGCGCCGAATTGCCCGGTGGCCGACATGATCCCGGCCCAGGTCACCGACGCGGTTCAGGCCGTGGACGATGTGCGGTCGGCGCACGTGGAACTGGTGTGGGAGCCGGCCTGGACCCAGGACCGGATGTCCGAAAGCGCCCGTATGGCGCTGGACCTTTTTTGAGCGAGGAGCGGGCCATGAGACGAGCGCTGCCCAAGGCCATCACCCTGACGGACCGGGCCGCCGAGCGCGTCAAGGCGCTGATGGCCAAGGCCGACAAGCCGGTCATCGGCGTGCGCCTGGGAGTCAAGACCCAGGGCTGTTCCGGCCTGTCCTACCGGATGGAATACGCCGAGGACAAGAAGCCGCTTGAGGATGTGGTCGAGGACAAGGGCGTCACGGTGCTGATCGAGCCGACGGCGAGCATGTTTCTGCTGGGCACGGAAATGGATTGGGTCGAGGATGCGCTCGGCTCCAAGTTCGTGTTCAACAACCCGAACGAGATCGACCGGTGCGGCTGCGGCGAAAGTTTCCGCGTCGCGCCGGAGAGCGAGAAGGCGGACGGCTAAGGTCCCGCCGGCCCGCCCCGTTCCCATCGGCACCCTGTCCATGAACAGTCTCGGATTCGACCGGCCGCCCGCCGAAACCCGCGTGGTCGTCGCCATGTCCGGCGGCGTCGACAGCTCCGTCACCGCCGCCCTGTTGGCGGAGCAGGGGTACGACACCATCGGCGTGACGCTGCAGCTCTACGATCACGGGGAGGCGGTGGGGCGCAAGGGCGCCTGCTGCGCCGGCCAGGACATCCACGACGCGCGCCGGGTGGCCGCAGGCCTGGGCATGCCCCATTACGTGCTGGACTATGAAAGCCGCTTCGCCCAGGGCGTGATGGACGATTTCGCCGACAGCTATCTGCGCGGCGAAACGCCGATCCCCTGTGTGCGCTGCAACCAGCGGGTCAAGTTCCGCGATCTCCTGGAGATGGCGCGGGACCTGGGCGCCGACGCCCTGGCCACCGGCCATTACGTGCGCCGGGTGGCGGGGCCGGACGGGGTGACGCTGCGGCGGGCCGCGGATCCGGCCAAGGATCAGAGCTATTTCCTGTTCGCGACAACGGCGGCGCAGCTCGACTATCTGCGCTTTCCCCTGGGCGCGATGACCAAGGCCGAGACCCGGGCCCATGCCGAGCGGTTCGGGCTTTCCGTCGCCGACAAGCCGGACAGCCAGGACATCTGCTTCGTGCCCACCGGCGGCTATGCCGACATCGTGGCCAAGCTGCGCCCCGGCGCGGCCGAACCCGGCGACATCGTCCATGTCGACGGGCGGGTGCTGGGCCGTCATGACGGCATCATCCATTTCACCGTCGGCCAGCGACGGGGGCTGGGGCTGGGCGGCGGCGATCCGCTCTATGTCGTCGGTCTCGATGCGGCGGACGGACGGGTTCTGGTCGGCCCGCGCGCCGCGCTCGCCCGCGATACGGTTCGGGTCACGGACTTCAACTGGCTGACGGCACCGCCGGCGGACGGCGTCGCAGTGACGGTCAAGCTGCGCTCCGCCCAGGCGCCGGCCGCGGCCATCCTGGTCGATACCGGCGACGGTCGGGCGGAAATCCGGCTTGACGAGCCGCAGTTCGGCGTGGCTCCCGGCCAGGCCGCCGTGTGCTATGATGGCGATGTCGTGCTGGGCGGCGGCTGGATCGAAAGCGCCGTGCTGACCGCGTCGCCGGCCGCGATAGCGTCGATGACGTCCCACGCCCTGACCCTTGAAGGATAGCGACCCATGCCGCTCGCCCGCCTCACCGAAACCATCCGCGAGCGGGCCAACCGGTCGGCGCCCCTGGGCCACAAGGTCAGATTCGATCTGGGCACCGATGGCGTCATCTTTGTCGACGGAACCGAACGGCCGGCCCAGGTCACCAACGACGGCAGCGAGCCGGCCGACGCCACCCTGCGGGCCACGGCCGAGGCCCTGGGCGCCATCCTGGCCGGTACCCTGGACCCGACCCTGGCCTATATGACCGGCAAGCTGAAGGTCGATGGCTCCCTGGGCGTGGCCATGAAGCTGAACGCCATGCTGGAAGGGTGAGCGGCGCGGCGGGCCGGGGCCTAACCCCGGCCTTGACACCGGCCCGGCCGGGGCAATATAGGCAGGACGGCGGCGGAGTAGCTCAGCTGGTTAGAGCAGCGGAATCATAATCCGCGTGTCGGGGGTTCGAGTCCCTCCTCCGCTACCATCGCTCAAAGGTCCATACCGGAGACATGGGTGACAGCTTGTCCCTAAGACATGGGTGACACCCTCGTGCCGAACGGGGTGTCGATGGTTTGCAGGGTTCTCTGTTCCAAGTCGATGTATCCGAGATCGTACTGCATGAAACTGACGAGCCAAATGGCGTCGTCGACCTCCCCTATGCCGAGTTTCTGGCCGGCGAGGACTGTGGAGATGTTGGTTTTCTTGCGGTGCACGCGGATGCGGCCGCAGTCGGTGACCACGACGTCGCGGTTATGCAAGGGGTAGTCGAGATCCGGCAAGCCGGTATAGGGCCTTGAAGAGGAGGTATAGACCTCCGCCGGGGATCTTCATGGCCAGCGCCTCGTGCGGCTGTTCTGTGTTGAAGGCGGTGACGAAGGTCTCGAAGCGCTCCTGCTGGGCGATGATGTTTGCGACCGGCGGCCTTGCGGTTTCCTGCTTGAGGGTCAGGTGCATGCGCTCGTGACGTCCGTTCTGCTGGGGATGGCCTGATGCGCTCGATGGCGAAGACGGATGCTCGAGGCGGCAGCGCGTCGCCCTCCCTCTCGTGACGATCTGGCCGACAGGCTGCGCGACGGGCGCCAAGACCTCATTGGCAGTGCGACGTAGCGATTATGGGCACGAGCGTCCAAAGAGTGGCGAAGAACGCGAGCACGCCGAGCCTCAAGGCAATTCGTCTCGCGAAACCCGGCGGCCCGCCCCAACGGGGGGACCGCAGTGATAGAAGACATGTCGCTTGCAGCCCGATGGCAAGAAGCCCCGCGCCGATCAGGAGGAGACGGTCCGTTCCGCCGAGCAGGGCGTTCTCGGCAAAGCGGCTGGAACAGAGGAACCCATGGAGGCCGTAAACGCTGCTGAAGGTGGCAAGCCAGAGCGTCAGGGGCAGCGAGAGGCGCAGAATGTCGCTCATCCCAACACTCCGGGCAGCCAGACGGCAAGCAGTCCCACGGTGGATACACCAGCGGCATAGTCCGACCAGAGGATGAGAATGTTGATCTCGCCCCGCCGCGTCGGTGCCACGAATCCCGCCCGAAAGCGGGCCCAGAGGACTCCGGCGACAAGACCGGCAAGCGTGGCGTGGGCGGCACCGTACCCGACGAGCACCCAGAGGGTGGCATCGAAGGCGTGGCGGGTCGGGTCGGGAACGCCAGCCACGGCCAGTGTCGCGGCAGCCAACAAAGCCGCGGCACCCGCGAGCGTGACGAGCAGCGCCGCGACCGGACCTCCGTCTCTGGCGAGGCGAAAGCGCGCAAGGCGGGGTCCGGCGAGGGTGAGCGCGGCACCTGCGGCGAGAAGAAGGATGCCAGCGGCGCTCGGCGGGGCCCAGGCCGGGGGCGGCCAGTTCGGAGCGATGGTGAAAAGGAAGGCGTAGCCGAAGAGAAGCGACCCGAAGAACGTCCCATTGGCCACAAGCAGGAAGAGGGTTCCCCACCACCCCGGCGGACGCTCCACTTCCGCGGCCGGCTTCACCATCAGCCCATGGCCGACCGCGATCGGGCCTTCGTCCCTGCGTGCGCCAAGTCCCCAGACCCAGCGGATCGCCAACGCCACGACTCCCAGGATCGAGAGCGGTACCAGCCAGTAGGCCTTGACCAGCATGCCAAGGAACAGCCCGCCGGTCACGGCGGCCATCGTCACGGGGAGCGCCGTGTTGCCGGGAAAAACGACGACGTGGTCCGGCCGTCCCGTCGCGACGTCCACGGCCAGTGTCTCGCGGCGCCCGCGCGAGGCGTCGCCGAGATACCCCTCTCCGCGCGCGATGCGCACCGGCAGGTCCGGCTCTGCGTGCAGCGGATCACGCGCGGCGACGTGGGGCAGGCTCGCGAAGTTGTAGGCCGCGCTCGGCGTGGGCATCGCCCATTCAAGCGTCCCCGCGCTCCACGGATTGCGAGAGCCGCGGATCGCGACCGCCGCATTTATGACGACGTCGATCAGGACGAGCGCGAACCCGATCGCCATAAGGAAAGCGCTGACCGACGCTATGAGGTTGATGATTTCCCAGCCCTGGCCGGGATCATAGGTCGGGACGCGCCGCCGCATGCCGAGCAGACCGGCGAGATGGAGCAGGAAGAAGGTGCCGTGAAAGCCCGTGAAGATCAGCCAGAAGGCTACCTCGCCCAGCTTGAAGAACCGCCTCCTGCCGGTGACGTGCGGCATCCAGTAGTAGAGAGCCGCGAGCATCGGGAAGACGAACCCGCCGATCAGCACGTAGTGCAGATGCGCCACGATGAAGTAGGTGTCGTGGGCCTGCCAGTCGAACGGCACCACGGCGACCATCACGCCGGTAAGGCCCCCCATCACGAATGTCGCGAAAAAGGCGAGGATCCAGAGCAGCGGCAGGTGCAGTTCGGGCCGCCCCTTCCAGATCGTTCCGATCCAGGCGAAGATCTGCACCGCCGTGGGCACCGCTACGAGCGTCGAGGCGGCCGAGAAGAACGCAAGCCCCATATGCGGAATGCCGGTGGTGAACATGTGATGCACCCATAGGCCGAAGCTCAGCACACCGAGCGAAATCGCCGCCGCGACGATCCAGCCGTAGCCGAGAAGCGTGGTTCGGGCCATCACCGGGATAATGGTCGAGATCGCTGCCGCGGCGGGAAGAAAGATGATGTAGACCTCGGGGTGGCCGAAAAGCCAGAAGAGGTGCTGCCACAGAAGCGCGTCTCCGCCCTCGGCCACCTGGAAGAACGGCATGTCGAAGGCGCGTTCGAGTTCGAGAAGGATCGAGCCGAGAATGAGCGGCGGGAAACCCGTGAGGATCATCACGGCGGTGACGAGCGCATACCAGGCGAAGATCGGCATCCGCGCAAGGCTCATACCCGGTGCCCGGTAGCGCAGGACCGTAACGGTGATCTCGACCGCCGCGCAGATGGCCGAGATCTCGACAAAGGTGATCCCGATCAGCCAGAAGTCGGAGTTGATGCCGGGCGAGCCGAGCGTCGAGGACAGGGGCGGATACATGAACCACCCCGAATCCGGCGCGATCCCCGCGAGAAGCGCAAAGATCATCATCGAGCCGCCGAAGACGTAGCACCAGAAGCCGTACGCGGTGAGCCTCGGAAAGGCGAGGTCGCGGGACCCTAGCATCTTCGGCAGCAAATAGACCGCGAGCCCCTCGAAGGTGGGGATCGCGAACAGGAACATCATCATGGTCCCGTGCATCGTAAAGATCTGGTTGTAGACCTCCGGCCCCATGAAGGCCGAGCGCGGGGTGGCAAGCTGTGCCCGGAGGAGCATGGCAAGAAGGCCCGCCACGACGAAGAAAAAGGTCGCCACAACGAGAAACATCCGACCAAGGTCGGTGTGGTTGACCGTGGTGAACCAGCCGCGCCACCCGGGATCCGACTTCCAGATGGGCGTCAGCGCGCGATGAAGCTTCAGCGCCGTCAGCGGTCTTCTCCCGCCAGAAAGCCGTCCCAGCCCTCCGCGTCGTGCGCGACGACGGTGAAGCGGTGATTCATGTAGCCAGTTCCGTTGAACTCGGCGCCGAGCCCGGCATAGGAACCGGGTGCGGCGGCCTCGATCCGCAGGAGGTTCACATGTCCGGGGATCGCGTCGAGCTTGCCCGCGAGCCGCGGCACCCAGAAGCTGTGGACGACGTCGGCGCTCGTGATCGCGACGTCGACCGGTCGCCCGACAGGAATATGCAGCACGCCGTCGGTCCGGTGCCCCGGCAGGTCCTCGTAGCGGAAGGTCCAGGCCCACTGCCGCGCCACCGCCTCGACCCGCACGGTCTCGGGTGTGGCCCGCGGCAGCAGCCGTTCTCCCGCCCAGAGGCCCCAGGCGAGGAGCAGGGCGAGTACCGCGAGCGGAAAGGCGATGCCGAGACCCGGCAGGAAAAGGTGCTCGCGCGGCGGTTGAGGCTCACGCCGAAACCCGATCCAGAGTAGGATCATTACGAACAGGAAGATCGCGGTTGCACCGGCAAGCATTCCCCACCAGAGCATGGCAATCGCCTCGGCGGCTGGACCGGCCGGATGCAGGGCCGACAGTTCGGTGACGCAACCCCCGAGCGCCAGAGGCGTTGACCCCACGACGGTGCGCAGGATGGAGGACGGCAGATGAGCGACAAGACGGAGGAACCACCGAAAGAGGCGCTGCGCGACCCGCTCGAACAGACCGAGGGTTATAACCGCACTGAATCGATCGTCGGTCTCTGGGGCCATCCCCTGCACGCCATGTCCGTGGCGTTCCCTGTCGCGCTGACCTTCTGCACCTTCGGGGCGGACGGGCTCTACTGGCTGTCCGGCGACGCGTTCTGGGCGCGGGCCGCCATATGGGCCGCGGGCACCGCCTTCCTGTTTGGTTTGGCTGCGGCGCTCACCGGGACTGCGGAACTTCTTCTCGTGCCCGGTATCCGCATTCGCGCGCCAGCCTGGACGCACGCCGTCATCGCTGTCCTGCTCCTGTCGCTCTTGGGCGCGAACTGGGGCCAGAGGCTCGATGGCTACGAGGCAGCGGTCCTGCCTTACGGCTTGCTGCTGTCGGGCTTCAACGTACTCGTGGTATCGGCAACGGGATGGCATGGGGGCAAGCTCGTATTCGACTATCGCCTGGGAACGTCGAAGGGCAGTTCGTAACCGATTGGCTCGACCAGCCAGGCAGGCAGCGGCACCTCCTCAAGGTCCGGCTTGGTAAGGACGAGCGCAAGGACCGACAGGACCAGCACCAGCAAGCACACGATCGGCCAACGCGCTGGCGGTGGCGCCTCGTCCTCCAATTCGGCGACGGCCACGACCGTGTAGCCGACCCAGACGTGGAACAGCACGAGAAAAGCGACCGCCACGAGCTTGGCGTAGAGCCAGACCTCGAAAACGTCGCGGACGAAGATCAGGATCGTGCCCGAGCCGATCGCGAAAAGGGCGGCCGCCGTGACGACGAACGTGTAGCCGTAATGTGTGGCCAGGCGGATCCGGGTGTAGTCGTCCTGACCGATGGCAGGGTCGTGACGTACGAGCATGAGCGGCAGCGCAAAGAGCCCGCCGCACCAGATCAAGAGCATTGCGATGTGAAACGCCTTCAGATGCGGCACCAGCGCGTCGATCGTGGCGCTCATGTCTTGGCGCCTGTGGCCGCGCGCCAGTCACGACGCGCGACGACGGCCATGAGGATCGCATAGGGAATGCCCGCCGGTACCCACATCGCCAGACCGGCGAGTTGCTGGTCGGCCAGCGGTGTCAACCCCCAGTCCAGCGGCGCGGCGGCATGGGCAGCATAGAGTGCAGTCGGCGCGAAGGTGAGGAGCGCCCCAAGGAGCCCCATTTGCATGAAGGCGGCTAGCGTCCAGAGAAGCGCGCCGCCCATTGGCTGGCCCGGCCCCAGTGCTGCGCGCCAGAAGACTGTCGCGGTGACAAGCAGGGAGCCCTGCATCAACCAGTAGACAGCCATGTCCGACAGCGCACGGTCGTAGGCCGCCGGGACATGCCAGAGCCAGAGAACAGCTGTCGCAAGGCCGAAATGCAGAGCCGTCAGTTGCGGCCGGGGGGCCGGATACGCCAAGGCAAAGAGCGGAGCCGCGACGGCGACAAGAAGGACATGATGGACGGTGCGGGCTGAAAAGAGCGCCGACGACAGGGCGCACAGGGGCGAGACGAAGGCAATGGCGAGGACGCCGACGGCGACCAGGCCCGGTGGCGATCGACGCAGGCCCACGGCAAGCGCTGCAAGCGAGAGGAGGAGAACGGGATCAAAATTCCACTCGCTCCACAGTTCCGCAGGGTGGGGCGCTGGCCCGCAGTAGATGCCAGGCAGAAGTGTCGGAAGCGTGTGCGGCTCGTCCACCTCAGTCGCTCACCTTGTAGGCTACGATCTGATCGGCAACACCCGGTGCCAGTATCGGGTTCCCGCCGACCGCGAAGACCGCGTAATCCACGCCTTCGTGCGTGAATACCGCCGGGTTCGCTACCGTCGGCGCCTCGACCAGGTCAGACCACACTTCCTCGCCCGTGCGCGCGTCGAGGGCGCGAACCCGCGCGTCCATCGACGCACCGATGAACACGAGCCCCCCGGCCGTGACGACCGGGCCGCCAAGGGTCGGTGTCCCCCAGGCGCGGAAGCCGTAGAAACCACCGTACTGGGCCATCCCGAACGGCACCTCGTAGAGCCGCTCGCCGGTCCGGAGGTCGTAGGCCGAGAACGTCCCGAACGGAGGCTCCCAGCAGGGCAGGCCAAGCCAGTTGCGCCATTCCGACAGCTGGATGCCGTAGGGCGCGCCCTCCTGGGGGTAGTAGCCTTCCTCGGCCCCGCTCCCGCCGGCCGTCTCTTCGTAGATGTCGCGCGGGATCAGGCGGATGACCTGCACGATACGCATGGAGTTGACGTAGAGAATGTCATTCCGGTCATCTATGGCGGCGCCGCCCCAATTGTTGGAGCCCGCCGTACCGGGATAGAGGAAGCTGCCCTGTTCCGAGGGCGGCGTGTAAAGCCCTTCGTAGAGGTAGCGCTCGCGCTCCCGGCTGCATTGCCCTGCACCGGTCAGATCGGCAAGGAACCAGACTGGGGGCATCTCGAAGGGGTCGTTCGTTGGCTCCGGGAGCGTGGCCACGGGCTGGGTCGGCGCCGTCTGCTCACCTTCCGCCGTGCTCTGCGGGACCTCGATTTCCTCGATGGGGAACAGCGGCTCGCCGGTCCGCCGGTCGAGCACGAACAGGAACCCCTGCTTGGTGGCCTGCACGAGGGCCGGAACGATCCCGCCGTCCCGCTCGAGATCGACGAGCTGCGGTGCGGCGGGTGTGTCATAGTCCCAGATGTCGTGCCGGACGTGCTGGAAGCTCCAGACCACGTCTCCCGTCCCGAGATCGATCGCCGTGGTCGAGGTTGCCAGCGGGATCGCGTCGACGCGATTGCCGCCCCAGTAGTTCGGCGAGGGCGACGACACTGGGACGTAGACCATGCCGAGCTCCGGATCGACGGTCATCGCCGTCCAGATGTTCGCCGTCCCCGTGGACTGTATCAGATCCTCCGGAATGAAGCCTCTTTCCCAGACGAGCTCGCCGCTTCGGGCGTCGATGGCCAGAAGGCTTCCGGGCGGAGTGGCGGAGTATTCCCAGTCCGCACCCGCCCACCCGAGCAGGAGGAGGTCTCCGACGACGGTGGGCGGCTGGAGAAGCGAGAAGGGGAAGACGTCGTTCACGTCGTTCCACTGGTTCACGTTCAGGATGCCGTCGTCAGCGAAGTCGGCGCAGGGCGCGCCGGTATCGGCGTCCACCGCGTGAAGCTCGGCATCCATCGTCCCGAGGAAGACGCGCTTCTCGCAGGGTCCGTCGGCGCCGCTCTCCCAATAGGCCACGCCGCGGTTCTTGAGGCCGGGCTGGGTGAGCGCCTCGAGCGTGGACTGACTGTCGTAGGTCCAGCGCTCCTCACCCGTTGCCGGATCGAGCGCGACGATCCGGTAGAAGGGCGTCCCGAGGTACAGCGTCTCGTTCGCGTAGACGGGCGTCGCGGACCAGATCGTCGCGGGCTTGTCTCCCGAACCGTCCGAGACGTCTCCGGTGTGGTATTCCCAGGCGCGCTCGATCCGGGAGGCGGTCTCGGGCGTGAAGCTTTCGGCAGCCGAGAACTTGCGGGACCCGAGATCGCCGTGGAACCCTGTCCAGACCGGCTGCTCTGCCGCAGCGGGAACGGCGACCACAGCAACGATCAGGGCCAGCGCGCGCATCAGGCCGCTCCTCGTCGATCGGCCTTGCCGTCGAACCGTCCGGGCGCGAGAAGGGCGACGCAGAGCGCGACCCCGGCGAGCAACATGGCGATGGCGAAGAGGGTCTGCATCAGCATCCAGGCCGCAAAGGCGGTCAGTAAGGTTCCGAGCGCCAGAAGCACGTTCAACGTGACCGAGGCCCAGCCGGGCAGACGCGCAACGGCGGCGAGCGCGCCGAGCGTCACGGCCACTGCGCCCAGGAAGGCGAGGAGCGCGCCGATCGTGCCGTCCACGCCGGTATTCTTGCCGAAGTAGGCCCAGGCGCCAAGCGCGGCTCCCACCGCCGCCGGCACCGCCACCAAAAGATAAGTCCGCCGCATTCGCCCTCTCGCCCGTCCAATATCCCTGATCCTCAATGATCACAACGAATCGCGTGCAAGATGGTTCGCGGAGAAAGTCAGTATATGTTATCGGGACCGGAGGTTCCCGGGAATCACTGCACGCTTCGGGGGACTATGCGACAAGTTACCCTGCAACAGGGCGACCACGCCTTCATATGCTGGCCGCAGAGTGCGATTTCTTCCGAATGGGCCAACGCCAAGCGGAAGTTCGTTGCATCCTGACGAATGAGCAGCTTGGGCTGATTCTGTTGAAAAACTCTGCTTGAGCAAGGCGTTGCCCGCTGATTCAATCTTCCCAAGGCAAGGGAGGGCTGAGGCGATGCTGGGTCCGCGGCTGGTGTCGCCGGATTTCGGGCGAACCGCGACGGCGAACTGCACCGGCGTGCCAAGCCCCACATAGGCCTTGCGTGGCATCACCTGAAGGTCGGGCACATGCGCCACGAGATCGACGAGTATGCGCCGCAGCGCACCGGCGCCAGCGCTGCCGAGCACAGCGCCGACCGCATCGCCATCGGGCGGTGTCGCTCCCTTTTCCTTCAACTTCCGGACGATGATCTGGGCGGTGACGTGGCCAAGACCGTGTTCGCCCTTCAGCCAGTTTACGGCGGCCGCCGGCTTTGCGAAGGGTCCGGCGCTGCCGAGCAGTCGTTGCCAGTCGTCGAGATCCCTGCCGGTCTTCTCGGCAAGGTTGCGCAGGACGGCCTCGTCCATTTCCGCGGGGCTCAGCGCCATACCGTCTCCTCACGCGGGTTCAAGCGCCTTCAGATGGCCGGGCAATTTCTTCCAAATTAGATCCTTCCATCCAATGCCCAGAGCGATCTGCGGGATGACGTTCGAGAGCCCGGCGAAACCTTCTTGGCGCAGGGTCAGACGGGTGCCGCTTGTCGCCTCGTCGAGGTCAAAACTCACCCTGGTGTCAAGCGGCCCGCCGCGCCAGCTGATGACGAGCCGCTCCGGCGGCGACAGTTCGAGCACCTCGCAGCGGACGATGCCGTCGAAGCCCGGAGCGGATTTCGTCCGGAACGTGAAGCGATGGCCGACTTCGGGGCGAAAGTCGTTCGGCATGAGCCGTTCGCCGAGCCGCACGCTGCCCGTCAGGGCGTGCCAGACGGCCTCGCGTGGAAAGCTCAGGGTGCGGACGATCTCGATGTCCTTCATCGGCCGGGCCTTCCTCAGTTCCTCATCCGCGACAGGTGCGCTTCGAGCGCGTCGACCTTGGCGGACCAGAATGCCTCGTACTTGGCGAGCCAGTCGGCGACGTCGCGCAGTTCCGCCACCCGAACGCTGTAGAAGGTGCGCCGTCCTTCCGTCCGCTCGTCGACGAGTCCGGCAAGCCGCAGCACCTGCATATGCTGAGACGCCGACGGCTGCGCGATGCCGAGATGATCGGCGAGCACGCCGACGGTGTGTTCTTGCGAGAGCATGAGGTCGAGCATTCGCCGACGATTGGGATCGGCAATCGCCTTGAAGGGATCCTGATTCGGGGCAACGCGGGTCATGGGTGTCCGAGGTGGTTCGTTTCTAAATTATAGGTGATTGCCTATATTTTCGATCAGGCTTGGCTCGGTCCTGCCTTACTCTGTGTCATCGGCGCAGCGCCAGTCCCCCGAGCAGCACATCGACCGCTTCGCTCGTGGCATCGAGCGTGGCCTTGGGATCGTCGGAGCCGGCGATCCAGAGCGCCGCGTCGACAAGGGCGCCATTGACGAGGCGGGCCATCGCCTCGGGATCGACCGACGCGATCCTGCCGTCCGCCATCAGGTCCGCCAGCGCGTCGCGCAGAGGGGCAATCGAGGACGCCTCGTCGATTGCGCGCAAGCGTTGGCCGAGCACGGCAGGGGCGTCGCGAAGCAGGACCCGCTGGACCTCCGGGTCCAGAGCCTGTGTCAGCCACAGCATGCAGCAGGCGCGGAAGGCATCCCACGGATCGGTCTGGCGCGCTTCCTCGGCCGTTAGCCGCTCGCCGATTTCGCCGTCGATCTGCCGGACCACCGCTTCGAGCAGGCCCTCCTTGCCGCCGAAGTGATGATAGAGCGCGCCCCGGGTCACCCCAGCCTCGGCGCAGAGCAGGTCCATCGAGGTCTCGGCATAGCCGTGCTCGGCGAAGGCCCGGCGCGCCGCCGCGACGAGCTTTGCGGAGGTCTCGGCGGACATCTGCTTCTTGGTGCGTGTCGCCAATCCGCACACTCCTTCGAACTTGACATACGCAACGTATGTTTTTAACACACATACGTAACGTATGTATTTTCGCGAACTCCGGCAAGGCCGGCTTGGAGGAACGATGACGCTTAACCTTCTGATCGTCGGCGCCAGCAGTGGCATTGGCGCTGCCGCCGCAATCCATCTTGACAAGCAGGGCCACCGGCTCTGGACCGCATCGCGGCGACCCTCTGCCGTGGGCGACTGGATCGAAGCCGACATATCGACCGACGCGGGGATAGATGCGATCGGCGACAGGATCGCGGCGACGCGTCTCGACGCCTTGCTGTTTCTCGGCGGGACTTGGGAATCGGGCGCCTTCACCGAGGCCTACGACTTCCACGCCTCGAGCCGAGCCGAAGGGCGCAACGTTCTCGCGGTCAACCTGATGGCGCCGATCCTGCTGGTCCAGGCACTGGCTCCGGCGCTCGATCGCGCGGACAATCCGCTTATCGTTCTCATCGGCGCGCTCCTCAATTGCGATGGCGGCGCCTCGCCCGAGGTCGCCAACACCGCATCGAAGTTCGGCCTGCGCGGCGCGGCCGGGGCGCTGCGCCGGTCGCTGCCGCGCGTCGGCGTCACGCTCGTCAACCCGGCGAACGTCGCTACGCCCGAAGTCGAGGCCGACATCCGGGAAGGACGCTTCGGCGACCAGGTGCCGATCCCGATGGCCGACGTGCTCGCCACGCTCGACTATGTCCTCGGCCGGACGTCGGCGACGACGATCGCCCAGATCGATCTCGCCCAGCGGCATCCGGGCTGAGGGTGGGCCATGGTCCAACTCGCCGCCGCACCGGCACCGTCGCGCCCGGCGGCCAGCGTTGCCGAGATCTGGCCGCTGATCCGCCTAGCCCTGCCGATCGTCGCGGGGCTTGCCGCCTCGACCCTGATCGGCGTGGTCGACACGATCATGATCGCCCCCCTCGGCACGCTCGCGCTGGCCGCGGCGTCCCTGACCACGGCGGTCATCATCATCTTCTACTCGGCGATCTATGGCTTCCTTTCGGCGGTGGGGGTCGAGGCCGCGCATCGCCACGGCGCGGGCGATGCGGACGGCGTTGCCGATGCACTCGGGGCCGGCCTTCGCCTCGCGCTTGTCGCGGGCGGGCTCGGCGCCGCAGTGATGGTGGCCGTCTTCCTGCTGTTGCCGGCGCTGGGGCAGCCGGCCGAAGTTCTCGCCGTCCTCGGCCCCTATTGGCTGGCGATGTCCGGGCTCCTGATTCCGGTCGCGCTGCTGATGGTCGTCTCGCAGGTGCTGAACGCCATCGATCGGCCGTGGACGGCAGCGGGCTTTGCTTTTGTAGGCGTCATCCTCAACGTACCGCTCAACTACGTCTTGATCTGGGGGATCGGCGGCTGGGCAGGACTCGGCCTTCTCGGCGCGGGCCTCGCAAGTCTCGCGGCCGACGGCATCGCCGTTACTGCGGCACTGGTCTGGCTTCGCCGCTCCGGCCTCTTTTCCTCGCGGCCAGCGGCCCCGGGCCTTGCCCTGCGGCTGGCGTGCGACGGGCTGCCGCTCGGCATCGGCTATGCCGGCGAAGGCGCGGCCTTCGCAGTCGTCGGCGTGCTGCTCGGCATCTTCGGCGCCGTGGCACTCGCGGCGAACCAGATCGTGCAGTCGGTCGGCGCGGTTCTTTACATGCTGCCGCTCGGAATGTCGGCCGCGGTCGCGATCCGAGTCAGCCAGGCGCGCGGCGCGGGAGCCGGAGCACGGCTCCGCCCGATCGCCGTTGCGGCCATAGGCACGGTGACGCTCTGGATGATCGCGGTCACCATCGGTCTTGTCCTGTTCGGCGACGACATATCAGACGCTCTTTCGGACGATCCGGCCGTGGTCGACCTTGCCGCCGCGATGTTCATCGCTGTCGCGCTGATCCAGGTCGCCGACGGCATCCAGTCGACCGCGCTCGGCGCGCTCCGGGGCGCCGCCGACTTCCGCTGGCCGACCGCCTTCACCCTTGTATGTTATTGGGTCCTCGCCCTGCCGCTCGCCGGGGTGCTCGGCTTTCTCGCCGGTTTCGGCCCGCTCGGCGTCTGGGCAGGCTACGGCGCGGGGATCGCGCTCGCTGCCATGGTGCTTCCGCTGCGCTACTGGGCATTGACGCGTCCGGCGACGAGCCGACGATCAGCACATTGACTATGGGTTTGATCGACAAGCAGGCGCCGACCGCGCCAAAGTCGTCGCGCCCACGTCTTGGTGCGGACGCTTGCCGCCAACGCCATGTCGCCGTCCTGCCCCCGAGATGGGTCCGGCCATGATTTCAGGCAGGCCATGGCCGTCGAGGTCAGACCGAAGCGGGCCGGTTACGGGACCAGCGAGGGTCCGCATCGTTAGCCGGCAGGCATCCGCTCGATGCCGTCAAGGACGGTTTGCACCATCGTTTCGTAGGCGCGGCCCGCTTTCTGGTCGGCAAACGCCGGAAGCAATCTGGCCATGGTCGGGTAGTCGGCCGGCGGCAGACTGGCAACCTCCGCGATTATGTCAGGCGTGGCCGGTTTCAGGAGGCCGCCAACTTCCGCGGCGGCGAGCCCCAGCAGGCTCGCATAGAGGCCGAAGCAGGTGTCGACTATCTGCCGGTCGTTGAGGCCGGCGTCTGCGAGTGCCTCGTAGATCATCTCGGCATTGCGATAGTCCGCAGGTCCGGTAATCCAGAAGCGCATTAGCAGCGGGAACGTCCTGGGATACCTTTGCGCCAGCGCCCGGTACTGAACGGCGACGTCCGTCAGGCGGTCGCGCCACGCCGCGGTCGAATCGACCGGCGTGATCTCCGCATTGATCGCATCGGCCATCGCCCGTTCGAGCCCTGCCTTGGACTTGAAGTGATAGAGCACGGCCATCGGGTCGCAGCCAAGCTTGGCGCCGAGCTTGCGGACGCTGAATGCGTCCGGTCCTTCTTCTTCCATCAGAACCAAAGCGGCTCTGACGATCTCGTCGGGTTCGAGGCCCTTCGGACCTGGTCGTGCGGCTTTTTTCGACAACGTAGAAATTTCCCTTGACTTCTCTTCGCCGTAGAGATTATCACTCTACATCGTAGAAATCAACGGCGGCATCGATGCGCAGGCACCGCATCGGGTCGCATGCGCCCCATCAGGAGTCACGTCCATGTCCGCCGCAGCCGCATCGTCGCTCACACCCCACAAAAGGAACCTCAGCATCGCCGCGGTCATCGCGTCGACAGTCGGCGTCGGTATCTCCTATGGGATAGGCTATCCGATCACCGCGCTCACGCTGGAGCAATGGGGCGCGCCGTCCTGGTTGAACGGGCTGATCGGCAGCGCTCCCGCCCTGGCCATCCTGGTCTGCCTGCCGTTCTTCCCCAAGCTGGTGGGGTGGCTCGGCACGATCCCGGCCATGGCACTCGGTTGCTGCCTGGTCGGCATCGGCTTCCTGCTCATGCCTTTGTTTCCGTCGCCGGAGGCGTGGCTGGTCCTGCGCCTCATCATGGGCGCCGGGCTCGCACTGCCCTGGCTCGTCGGCGAGACCTGGATCAACACGGTGGCGACCGACCAAACGCGCGGCCGCATGCTGGCGCTCTACGCGATGGCGCTGTTCAGCGGCTTCGCCGTCGGGCCGTTCATTCTTGAGCAGGTCGGCATCGACGGATGGGCTCCGTTCCTGATCGGCGCGGGCGGCATATTCCTGGCGGTGGTGCCCATTGTGCTCGCGGCGGCGATTGCGCCGCGCATGCCCACGCATCCCGAGACCGGTGTCTTCGGTGCCGTTCTGCTGGCGCCGGTGGCGATGATCGCCGGCGTCGTCGGCGGCATTCTCGAGTTCGGGCATTTCGTGATGCTGCCCATCTACGCGCTTCAGACCGGGGCGGGCGAGACCGAAGCCTTACGGCTCCTCACGGTGTTCATCGTCGGCGGCATCGTGCTGCAGTTCGTCGTCGGATGGCTGGCGGATCGCGCCTCGGCGCGTACCGCGCTGATCGGTGCGGCGCTGCTGTTCGCATTCGTCGCGGCGAGCCTGCCGGTCGTGTCCGATCCCTGGTGGCGCGTTGCGACCGTGTTCGTCATGGGCGGGCTCGGGGTCGGGTTCTATACGCTCAGCCTGACGCACATCGGCCAGCGCATGCACGTCCATGAGCTCGCCGTCGCCAACGCCGCCTTCCTCATCACCTACCAGGTCGGGGCCATGGTCGGACCGACCGTCGGCGGAGTGGCCATGGGTCTGTGGCAACCGCACGGCTTTGTCGCCGTGATGATCGCCGCCGCACTGATCGGCGCGCTCGCCATGGCGTTGGTGCGGCGCAAGCCCGCCGCGGCAAGAGATGGGAAGGTGTGATCCGATGGCGCTGCATTATCCCATGAAGCGCATCAAGGAAATCTGCGGTTGTCGGGCCGTGCGCAGAAAATGCGGACTACTCCTTCGCGAGCCCACTCAGCTCATACCGGGACCGAACACTTAGAAGTCCCGCGGACACCGCCCCTGTGGGTTCGGGGCTTGTCGCTCGTGGCACCCTACCCCTGTTAGGCCTGTCGGAATCCACCGCTGCACTCGGCCACTTCGCCTATTGTCAATACGACTGTACGGTTCGGTCGGAGGTTTTATGGTCATCACAGCAGGGGTCGACCCCCAAAGCCCGAAAGCCCGTCAGATTCTGGAGGGCGTGCGATCCGCGTTCCTCGACCTGGGTTACGAGGGTGCGAGCACGGACGAGATCGTCCGGCGCGCCGGCGTCTCGAAGGGCACGCTCTACAACTAATTTCCCGAAAAGAAGAGGCGGGCGAGATTTCCTGGGCCTGCCGCGGCGACCGCGACCTGACCCTGGCCGGGGACCGCCTGTCCGTCCGGCGGCTGGGCCAAGAGGCGGTGGACGAAACCCTGCCGCAGCCCAAGCTGTTCGGCCGGGCGGGCGTGCTGGCCGACTTCGCCGCCGCCCTTTCGGGCGGGCCAACAGAAGACCATTTCCGGAGCGGGGCGGACAAACTGCGGAGCCTCGCCCTGGCCCACGCCGCCGTCCGCTCATGGCGCGAGCGCCGCCCCGTCGCCCTCCAGGAATTCGCGTCGGCCTGGGCCGATCCCGCGCGTGTCCTGACCACGGCGAAGTGAGGGATACGGGGACGACCATCCTGAATGCCGGCAACACTGAATGCCGGAAACTGGCGCCACGGTCGGCCGGGTCCGTGGCCGAAAGACGTCAACCCCCATCGGCCTATCAGTTTTGATAGCTAACGAACGAAAGAATCGTTCTTTACGCTGAGGGCCATCATGCTCACAGCCCGTCCCGCGCCCGTGCGACCATGCTATGCAGATCGAGGCGACCGAGCCGCCGCCGCGCCGTGCCTGCCCCGTGTCGGCCGGCCTGGGCAGCGGCATCGACAGTGCGATGGAAAGGCTCACGCGGAAGATCGAAAAATCGCCTCAATAGGTTGGTCAACAACGAAATCCCCGGGAGTGCGGCGTTGACCTTATACTTCAAGTCGCTCCTCGGTCCCGATGACTCGGCCGTCGTCATCGTCGATGGCGCGGCCCCCGGCCTGTCGGCGGGATCGGATGAAGACACCGAGGCTGCGCCCCTCGATGTGCCCGGGTTCGTGGCGGCCATGCTGTCTCTCGACGTGCCCGTGATCGAGACGGCGATGGACGGGGCCGCGACCCTGACCCGGAGTGCCGTCGAAAGGCGTGCCGGGCCGATCGTGCGCGATGTCGCCAACCCTTGGTCGGACCCCGCCTTTCGCGCCGCCATCGACGCGGCGGGGCGGCCGCGCCTCGTCGTTTTGGGCGCCTGCGCCGAAACGACGCTGACCCAGACGGCCCTTTCCGCCCTGGAGAACGGCTTCGACGTCAGACACTCTGCGCCTCCGCCTTGGGCCGCCGAAAGCCTTAGTTTCCTGTTGGAGCAGGGTATCAAGGACATCCGCCGCGCGACCCGCAGGCAGTATTCGGCTGAGGAGAAGATCCGCATTGTGCCTGAAGGTTTACGTGGCGAAGACTCGATTGCAGCGCTTTGCCGCTGCGAGGGTATCACCGAAAGCCTGCACTACAATTGGTCGAAAGAGTTCGTCGAAGCTGGCTAGGAGCCCGTCCGAGAATCGTCGAGACGCGCGTGGATGGAGTGGTGCGAGGCG
>JBQLZQ010000071.1:0-44118 GCA_052168355.1 Inquilinaceae bacterium | reverse complement strand
CACGCCTTGGGTGGGATCGCCGAAGCGATTCCACCCAAGGCGATCCTGCTCTAGAAGACTGTCTTGAAGCCGTTGCTCACGGCAATTCGCGGATCTCGCCCGTGACGGCATCGGCTTCCAAGGTGATCTCGCGGAAATCGCGGGTCGTGACGTCGATCACATAGGTGTCGCCGACCCGCCGAATGTCCCTGTAGCGCGAATAGCCGCGCTGTACCAAACGGTTGAGCAACTCCGTCAACGTCACTTCCGTTTGTTCTTGCCCGGCGGTGGCCGCCGGCGGCGTCTGCTGCTGCTGCGCCGCGGCCGGCGCAACGCCAAGCGCCAAGGCAACCGCCAATCCGGCTGCGATCGTCTTCATGCTGATGACCTTTCGTTGGTTGAAAATCGGCTGTCCCTGGGCATGGCCGCGCTGTCAGCCCAGGGCCTGGACAAGCGCCTGTTCGACCGCCGTCAAGGCGTGTTCCGCTCCGGCCGCGTCGGGCCCTCCGGCCTGGGCCATGTCGGGGCGGCCGCCGCCGCCCTTGCCGCCCAGGGCCGTCGCCCCTGCCCGCACCAGATCGATCGCGCTGACCCGGCCGATCAGATCGTCGGTCACGCCGACCACCAGCGACCCCTTGCCATCCGCCACCCCGACCAGCGCCACCACGCCCGATCCGATCCGGCCCTTGAGTTCATCGGCCATGGGCTTGAGATCCCGCGCCGTGACGCCGTCCACGACCCGCCCGGCAAACGGCAACCCGCCGACATCGCGAAAAGTGTCCGCCGGTGCCGCCGGACCGCCGCTGGCCAGCTTTCGCCGCAGCGACGCCACTTCGCGATCCAGGGCGCGGCGTTCCTCCACCAGGGCCGACAGGCGCGCCGGCAGGTCCGCCGGCACCGTGCGCAGGATGGCCGCCGCATCGGCCAGCAGCGCTTCCTGACGGGCGAAAAGATCGACGGCGGCGGCCCCGGTAACGGCCTCGATCCGACGCAGCCCGGCCCCGACGGCCGATTCCGACACGATCTTGAACGTCCCGATCTCGCCCGTGCGGGCCACATGGGTGCCGCCGCACAGTTCCATGGAATAGGGTCGGTTGCCGTCGCGGCCCATGCCCACCACCCGTACCGTGTCGCCGTACTTCTCGCCGAACAACGCCATGGCCCCCTCGGCCATGGCCGCGTCGGGGCTCATCAGCCGCGTCTCGACGGCCGCGTTCTCCCGCACACGTTCATTGACCTCGCCCTCGATGGCGATCAGTTCATCGGCGGTCATGGCGCGCGGCTGGCTGATGTCGAACCGTAGCCGGTCGGGGGCCACCAGCGACCCCTTCTGGGTGACATGGTCGCCCAACCGCCGCCGCAGCGCTTCGTGCAGCAGATGGGTAGCCGAGTGATTGGCGCGAATGGCCCGCCGCCGGTCGCGGTCGACCCGCATGGACAAGGCATCGCCGACCGAAACCGCCCCGCGACGGACGGTCCCGGCGTGAACCCACAGATCGCCGACCTTTTTCTGAGTATCGTCGACCGCGACCTCGGCCCCCTCGGCGGCGAAGAACACACCGGCGTCGCCCACCTGACCGCCCGACTCGGCATAGAAAGGCGTCTGATTGGTGACGATGGAAACGGCGTCGCCGGTATCGGCGCGGTCAACCGACGCGCCGTCGACCACCAGGGCCAGGACCACGCCCTCGGCCTCCTCCGTCTCATACCCCAGAAACTCCGTCGCCCCGACGCGCTCGCGCAGCGAAAACCAGATCCGGTCCGTGGCCGTATCGCCGGACCCCGACCAGCTCCGCCGGGCCTCGGCGCGCTGGCGCTCCATGGCCACGTCGAACCCGGCGGTGTCGACGGACTTGCCCTCGCCGCGCAGCACGTCCTGGGTCAGGTCCAGCGGGAAACCGAAGGTGTCGTACAGGCGGAAGGCCACCTCGCCCGGCAATGCGCCGCCCGACGGCACCTTGGCCGACTCCTCTTCCAACAGCCGCAAGCCCCGGTCGAGGGTGGCGCGAAACCGGTCCTCCTCCAGCTTGAGGGTCTCGGTGATCAGCGCCTCGGCCCGGCCAAGCTCCCCATAGGCCGAACCCATCTGGCCGACCAGCGCCGGCACCAGCCGCCACATGACGGGATCGCGCGCGCCCAGCATGTGGGCGTGACGCATGGCCCGGCGCATGATCCGGCGCAGCACATAGCCCCGCCCCTCGTTGGACGGCAGCACGCCGTCGGCGATGAGGAAGGCCGTGCTGCGCAGATGATCGGCGATGACCCGGTGGGACACCGCGTGGGCCCCGTCGGCGGCCACGCCGGTGGCCGACGCCGACGCCTCGATCAGGGCGCGCATCAGATCGATGTCGTAATTGTCGTGCTTGCCCTGGAGCACCGCGGCGACCCTCTCCAGCCCCATGCCGGTGTCGATCGACGGTCGCGGCAGGTCGACCCGTTCGGCCGCCGTCACCTGCTCGTACTGCATGAAGACCAGGTTCCAGATCTCGATGAAGCGATCACCATCCTCGTCCGGACTGCCGGGCGGGCCGCCGGGCACGTGCGCCCCGTGATCGTAGAAGATTTCCGAACATGGACCGCACGGACCGGTGTCGCCCATGGCCCAGAAATTGTCGGATGTGGCGATGCGGATAATCCGGTCGTCGCCCAGCCCGGCGATCCGTCGCCACAGATCCGCCGCCTCGTCATCCTCGGCATAGACGGTGACCAGCAACCGGTCGGCCGGCAACCCGTAGACCCGGGTCAACAGGGTCCAGGCCTGCTCGATGGCGACATCCTTGAAATAGTCGCCGAACGAGAAATTGCCGAGCATCTCGAAAAAGGTGTGATGGCGGGCGGTATAGCCGACATTTTCCAAGTCGTTGTGCTTGCCGCCGGCCCGCACGCATTTCTGGGAGGTCACCGCCCGCGCGTAGGGTCGTGCTTCGCTGCCGGTGAACACGTCCTTGAACTGAACCATACCGGCATTGGTAAACAGGAGGGTGGGGTCGTTGCGCGGTACCAGCGGGCTCGACGGCACGATCTCGTGCCCCCGCTCGGCGAAGAAATCCAGAAAAGTGGTCCGAATCTCACCGGCGGTGCGGCCAGAAACAGCGGAAGGTGGGGCGGTTTGCATCGGATGGCCCTGCGTCACAACGAATCTGCGCGCCGCGACAACGCCACGCGTCGAATGGCTTCCGGCGTCACATAGCTTCCGGAACCCGCGCGCGCAAGTCACCGTTACGCCCGGCGCCTGCCCGGGCGGCGCCCAGTGTGTGAGCATAAGGGCCGGAATTCAAGGCCGGACAGGGGCCCGGAGCAGAACCCCGACGCGGCCCCCCCGCAACACCTAACCCTATCGAATCCCGGCAACGGACGTCATGCCGTTTCCTCGGCGTCGGTCTCGGCCTTGGCGCTCTCCACGCCGACCATCATCTTGTCCGACACCAGACCGGCGTTGGCCCGAACCTTGGCCTCGATGGCGCCGGCCATGTCGGGGTTGTCGCTCAGAAAGGTCTTGGCGTTCTCACGGCCTTGGCCGATGCGTTGGCCATCGTAGGAAAACCAGGACCCGGCCTTTTCGACGACGCCTGCCTGTACGCCGAGATCGAGCAATTCGCCCGTCTTGGACACGCCCTGACCGTACATGATGTCGAACTCGACGGTGCGGAACGGCGGCGCCATCTTGTTCTTGACCACCTTGACCCGGGTCTGGTTGCCGACCACCAGATCGCGATCCTTGATGGCCCCGATGCGCCTTATGTCGAGCCGGACGGAGGCATAGAATTTCAGCGCGTTGCCGCCGCTGGTCGTTTCCGGGCTGCCGAACATCACGCCGATCTTGAGGCGGATCTGATTGATGAAGATCACCAGGCAGTTGGACCGGGAAATCGACGATGTCAGCTTGCGCAGCGCCTGGCTCATCAACCGGGCCTGAAGCCCGACATGGGAATCGCCCATCTCGCCCTCAAGCTCGGCACGGGGCACCAGGGCGGCCACCGAATCGATGACCAGCACCTCGACGGCGCCGGACCGGACCAGAGTGTCGGCGATTTCCAGCGCCTGCTCCCCGGCGTCGGGCTGGGAGATCAGAAGCTCGTCGACATCGACGCCAAGCTTGCGGGCATAGGTGGGGTCGAGCGCGTGTTCGGCGTCCACAAAGGCGCAGACGCCACCCAGCTTTTGGGCCTCGGCGATGGCGTGCAAGGCCAGCGTGGTCTTGCCGGAACTTTCCGGACCATAGATCTCCACGATCCGGCCGCGTGGCAGACCGCCGATGCCAAGGGCGATGTCCAGACCCAGCGATCCGGTCGAGATGACCTCCGCCTCCACCTGCTGGCGGGCCCCGAGCTTCATGACGGAGCCCTTGCCGAAGGCGCGCTCGATCTGCCCCAGCGCGGCGTCGAGAGCTTTCTGTTTGTCCATCGGCGACCTTTCGACCAAAGCGAGATGTGCGGCTGACATGCCAGTCCTCCTGTTTCCCATAGCGGCGAGGCGAGTTCAACTGGCATCAATGTACATCTTTTGTTCTTCTTGGGCAATACCCCTTATGTTATTGAAAAATATTGATATTCGAGGTTTCGTTCCGGGAAGGTTCCGGCGATGGACCGGCGGCGTGGATCACTCCGCGCCGCGCAGCACATCCTTCACCTTGCCGGCAAGCTGCTTCAGGCTGAACGGCTTGGCGAGAAAATGGATGGTCTCGCCGCCGTCGAGGGTGTTGCGGAACCGGTCCTCGGTATAGCCCGAAATGCAGATCACCTTCATGCCCGGCCTTGTTTCGCGGACATTCTTGATCAGGGTGGGGCCGTCCATCTGCGGCATGACCACGTCGGTGACCAGCAGGTCGACCCGGTCGCCCTCCTGCTCCAGCACTTCCAGGGCGTCGGTGCCGCTCTTGGCCTCCAGCACCTCATACCCCTTGTTGCGCAGCGCCCGGGCGCTGAACACCCGCACCGGGTCTTCGTCTTCGACCAGCAGGATACACCCGGCGCCCGTCAGATCGACGATCGCCGACTCCCGCGGATCGCCGGCCGCCTCCACGGCCGATTCCTCGGCCAAATGGCGGGGCAGCAGAATGGTGAAGGTCGACCCCTGCCCCGGCTTGCTGTCGACAAAGATATAGCCGCCGGTCTGGCGCACGATGCCATAGACCGTCGACAGGCCGAGCCCGGTGCCCGAGCCGATTTCCTTGGTCGAGAAAAACGGTTCGAAGATGCGGTCGAGGTTTTCGGACGGGATGCCGATGCCGGTATCGATGGCCTGGATGGAGACATAGTCGCCGGCCGGGATCTCGTCGGTGTGTCGGCGGGTCGGCGCGGCGAACGAGAGATTGCTGGTGCTGATGGTCAGCACCCCGCCATTGAGCATGGCGTCGCGGGCGTTCACCGCCAGATTGATGATCACCTGTTCGAGCTGTCCCTGATCCACCTTGATCAGACCCAGGTCGCGACCGTGGATCATCTTCAATTCGATGTTCTCGCCGATCAGCCGGCGCAACAGGTTGGAGAGTTCCGCCAAAACATCGGTGATGTTGAGCACACGGGGCTGCAGCGTCTGCTGCCGGGAAAAGGCCAAAAGCTGACGCACCAGATTGGCCGCCCGGTTGGCATTCTGCTTGATCTGCATAATGTCGCCGAAGGACGGGTCGCCGGCCCGGTGGCGCAGCAGCAGAAGGTCGCAGAACCCGATCATCGCGGTCAGCAGATTGTTGAAATCATGGGCGATTCCCCCGGCCAACTGGCCGACCGCCTGCATCTTCTGGCTTTGCGCGAACTGGGTTTCGAGGTTCTTCTGTTCGGTCTGATCGATGAACTGGAGAAGAAGGCTGACCGGTTCGTCGACGTTGCCCTCAAAGCGGCGGGCATAGAGCGACGCCGACAGCCCGCCCTGCCCCTGCACCCGCACCTCCATGGGCAGCGCCTTTTCCTTGCCGGTCATCACCGCCGCCAACCGCTTCAACACCGGGGCCTGGGTTCCCCGGTCGAGGAAATCGGCGATCGGACGGCCGGCCAAATCCTCGGCCGAACGGCCCAGCAGGTCCTCGAAGGCGCGGTTCCATTCCGTCAGGCGCAGATCCCGGTCGAGCAGCGCGACGCCGATCGGGGCGTCCTCGAAAAAGCGCTGAAAGCGAATTTCGGAGACCCGCAGGGCCTCCTGCATCACCCGCTCGGGCGTCAGATCGCGGACCACGGACCGGGTCCAGAGCGATTTCCCATCCTCTCCGTGCACCACGGTCTGGGCGATGGATGCCTGCAGGGCCTTGCCGTCGCTGCGCTTCATCAGCACGTCGACCCTGGGCAGCATGCCGCCCTGGTTGGTCAGCGCGTAGGGTGGTGCGTCGTCGGGCGGCATGACCAGGAAATCGTGCAGCCTGGCGCCGCCGCTGACCAAATCCTGCGGTTCCACGCCCAGCCATTCGGCCAGCGTGGCGTTGGCGAACACGAAACTGCCGTCCTGGTCGACGGAATAGAACCCGACCGGCGCGTGATCCATAAAATCGACCAGCTTGACCTGCTCCTCCCGCAGGATCGCCTCGATCTCACGCCGGTTGGTGATGTCCTCGATGCGCCAATGCACGTAGCGGGAACGGCGGCGCAACGGGCGCGACGACACCAGCCACCAGCTCTGGCCGCCGCCGGCCAGCCTCAGGGACAGTTCGACCGTAAAGGGCGCGCCGTTTTCAGACCCGTGCCGCAACCGGCGGAACTGCTCCAGCGCCTCGGTATCGCCTTTCAACGCTTCCTCGAACACCGACAGATTGTCCAACCGGCCGTCGGGCAGGAGACGCCCGGCGGCGGCGTTGGAATAGATGATCCGCCCGTCGTTGCCGGTGATCATGTGGGCCGCGACGGTCCCGTCATAGGCCTCGGACATCAACTCGAACAGCTCGGCGGTAAGGCGCGACGCCCTGATCTGCGAGGCGCACAGGACCAGGCCACCGGCGCCGGCCACGGCGGCGGCCAGGGCCAGCAGCATTGTCGCCCGATCCGGGCTGTCGCCGCGGCCGCTGGCCAGCGCGACCAGGGCCAGCAGCAGGGCCACGGCGGCCACGGCCGGCAGTACCCAGGCCGGCACGCGGCCGGCAATGGCGTCGGTCAGAAGGGTCGGGCGCCTATCGGGCGTGGGGACGGACATCGCGCTCCGCTCGCGTTGGAAGACGATCTTCTGGGCCGCACCTTACAGCGCCTTTGCGATACTGGCCACGGGCCTGGGGCGGACGGGTCATGCCGGCATCGCCCGGTTCTGCAACTTGAAAACGTAGGAGATCACCTCCGCCACCGCGCGATAGTGCTCCGGCGGCACGTCCTGGTCGATATCCACGACAGCATACAAGGTTCGCGCCAACGGCGGGTTCTCGACCACCATCACGCCATTTTCCTCGGCCACCTCGCGGATCCTGAAAGCGACCAGATCGACGCCCTTGGCCACCACCCGCGGCACGGCCATGGATCCCGGATCGTACTTCATGGCGACGGCGAAGTGGGTCGGGTTGGTGATGACCACGTCGGCCTCCGGCACCGCCGCCATCATGCGCCGACGCGCCCGTTCCAGGCGGATCTGGCGCAGGCGGCCCTTGATCATGGGATCGCCCTCGGACTGCTTGTGCTCGTCCTTGATGTCCTGCTTCGACATCCGGAGCTGCTTGAAGAACTGATACCGCTGGAACAGATAATCGAGCCCGGCGATCACCGTCATCACCACCAGCACCGCGATCAGAAGCTGGATCGACAATTGCCAGATCCGTTCGGCGACGATACCGGCCGACAGACCCGCATATTGTTCGATGCCGGTGAATTTCGGAACGATGATGACGGCGGCGATGATGCCGACGATCGTGATCTTGAAGATCCCCTTGACGAATTCCACGATGGCCTTGGCCGAGAACTGCCGCTTGACCCCTTTCAGCAAACTGATCTTCTCAAGCTTTGGTTTGATCGACTCCACACTGGCGTTCCATCCCTGGGGCAGCAGATTGCCGGCCAGCGCAAACACGACCAGCATCAGCAGTGGCAGCCCCAACATCAGCAGGATGTCGATCGCCACGGCGCGCAGCGCGCCCGTCAGGGCCGGGCCGTCCGTGGGCACGGTATGCAGATTGGCCAGCAGCCCGCCCATGCGGCCGACCAGATCCTGGCCGACCGAAGGACCGAAAAACGCGATCAGCATCAAAAAGCCCAACAGCATGAACCAGTGCTTGACCTCCTGGCTGGAGATCACCTGGCCCTTCTTGCGGGCCTCCTCGATCTTCTTGGGTGTCGGTTCTTCTGTTTTTTGGGATTCGTCCTGATCGTCGGCCATGCCGCCTCTTTCTCCCTACAGGACGCCGAGGAAGCCGATCAGGCTGTCCTCGAAACCGCGCAACCAGTAAAGCATGATGGCCGACAGGGTCAGGGCCAGAACGGTGATTCCCAGCAGGATCTGGACGGGGATGGCGATAAAGAAAATCTGCATCGCCGGCATCAGGCGGGCCAGAACGCCAAGCCCGATATAGAAGATCATGCCGATGACCAGAAACGGCGCCGAAATCTGGACCCCGACCAAAAAGGCGCGCGCCACCAGGCTCGACAAGGTGTCGGCCATGTCGCCCATGGGCGGCATCGTGCCCACCGGGAACAGGGTATAGCTGTCGGCCACGGCCATCAGCATCAGGTGGTGCAGGTCGGTCAGGAAAATCAGCGTCAGCGCCAGCAGCACCAGGAAGGCGCCGAACACCGACCCTTGGGTGGCCATGGACGGGTTGAAGACCATGGCGCTGGCCAGGCTGAGCTGGAACGACACGATGGTGCCGGCGATTTCCATGGCGGTGACCAGAAGCCGCGCCGTGAACCCCAGAAACAGCCCGATCAGCAATTCACCGGCCACCAGGGCCAGCAGCGTCCACGGGCTGTCCGGAATCGGCGGCAGGGTCGGCATCAGACCCGGCAACAGGAGCGCGGTGATCAGCAGGGCCAGGATCAGCCGGATCCGCGGCGCGACATAGGCCTCGCCGATGCCGGGGAGAACCATGAGCGCCGCCCCGACACGCAGGAACACGGTGAGAAAGGCGAAGACCTCACCGGTCAGGATCTGGCCGAACATGACCGTCAGGTGCCCAGCGAAATGATGCGGTCGGACAGTCCTTGAGTGAACTCGGTCAGCACGGTCAACATGAAGGGCAGCAGCAGGATGATCGAGATGAAGATGATGATGATCTTCGGGACGAAACTGAGGGTCATTTCCTGGATCTGGGTGAGGGCCTGAACCAACGAGATCGACAGGCCGACGATCAGCGCCACGATCATCACCGGCGCGCCGATCTTGATGGTCACGACCAGCGCTTCGCGCCCGATCTCAATGGCTTCAACCGCATTCACGACACGCCGCCCGATGCGTCAGACGGGCATGCGAATGATTTCCTGATAGGCCTCGATGACCTTGTCGCGGATGGCGACGACCGTCTGGAGGGAAACTTCGGCATTGCTGACCGCCATCACCACTTCGTTGAGATCCGCCTTGCCCGCGGCGGCGGCGGCGCTGACCGATTCGGCTTGCTTGTTGGCCGATACCGCATCGCCCACCATGTCCTTGACCATGTTGCCGAAGGCGGCGCCGGGCACCGTGTCGCGGGCCTCCATGCCGGGGCTCAGCCCGCGGTTGGCGGCGTTGGAGTAGGCCGCGACGGCATTGCTGATGCGTTCGACCATAGCGTTTCAGTCCTTCGTCGGTTTCGTCGGCGCGCGGTTAGCCGCGCAGCATTTCAATGGTGCGCATGATCATGGACCGCGACGTCTCGAGCGTGTTCAAGTTGGCCTCGTAGCTGCGCTGGGCTTCCCGGATATCCATCATTTCGACCAGGGTATTGACGTTGGGGTAGAGGACATACCCTTCGGCATCGGCGCTGGGATGACCGGGCTGATACCGGCGATCGAACTCGCCCGAATCCTCGCGCACCGGCCCCGTACGCACGCTGTTGACGCCCAAGGCCTGGTCGAACACCGACCGGAAGGTGATGACCCGCCGCCGATAGGGCAGGTCCTGCGGCGTCTCGCCGGTGGAGCTGGCGTTGGCCAAGTTCTCGGACACGACGCGGATCCGCGCTCCTTGCGCGCGCATGCCGTCGGCGGAAACCTGCAGGCTTCTGGTAAGATCCATGAGTCAGAGCTTTCTTATCGTCCGCGGCCCAGGGCGGTCCGGAGCAATCCGATATGCTTGGTGTACAGGTTCAGGGCCAGCTGGTGCTGGGCCGCCGTTTCCGACACCTGCATGAGCTGCTGCTCCAGGATCACCTCGTTGCCCGACGGCGACGTCTCGTAGGTTTCGGTCTGACGCTGCGAACGCGCCGCTCCCGGCCCCGATGCGGCCTGGATGTGGGCGACATGGGTGACCGTCGGTGTCATGCGTCCCCGACCGGCGCTGCGCAGGTGAGCGGCAAAGGGCTCGAGATCTTGCGGCCGGTACTTTGGCGTATCGGCATTGGCAATATTCTGCGCCAGCACATCCTGGCGTTGGGTCAGCCAGTTGATCCGCTGCGACAGGGTCTGGAACAGCCCGAATTTTGCGAGATCCATGGTCGCCGCTCTCCACGCGCGCCCTAACGCCGGCAGGGCGCCGGTTCCGTTGACTGGGCATAATGCGCCGCGGCTTGTTAACAAAGCCTAAACGGAGGTAGTATCGATTCGCCGCTGTTGTCGCCGTCCCGGCGCCATCCGGATGGCGGCGGGGTGGCGTGGAACGACCGTCAGCCGACCCCTCCACAGCCGAAAGCAGAGCCCGGCGTGCTTTATCTGACGCGCAAAATCGGCGAATCCATTATTATCAACGACAATGTTAAGGTTACCGTCGTTGAGGTTCGTGGCAAATCCATAAAGCTTGGCTTTACCTTCCCGGCCGAAGTGTCCGTCCTGCGGGAAGAACTGTACGCCCGCATCCAGCAGGAAAACCGCGACGCCGCCGAATCCGCCACAGCGTCGCTCGATGACCTTTCCCGGGCCACGGGACCGCGAACCGAGTCGTCCGCCGATACGGCCATGACCGGCGCCCCCGCCGACGAGACCGACCGCGGGTCCTGATCGCCGACCGCTCCGAGCGCTACGGACGAGCCGCCATTCCTAAGAGACCGTTTGAGAATAGGGCACGGCCTGCACCGCTCTGGCGAGGGTTTGGGCCAGGAGGGGGTGGCGCGGCGATGCTGGAAGCATCGTAAGCTGATCCCGACGCCGCCCAAACCCTCGCCAGAGCGGCCCGTGGGGTCGATGGGAGAAGCCGGCGACGTGGCGTCGCGGCCCCTTGACGATGCTTCCAGCATCGCCCGCGCGCCCGCTCCTAACGTCCCCGCTTCCCCCATCGATGCAGACCATGCCCTTTTCTCAAACGGTCTCTTAAGTCCTTAAAGACTTCATTAAGCATAAGGGTTCCATAAAGTCCTTGGACCGATGGCGGTGATACCGCGCTGCGGGAAGACGGACTTGAGCCCTTTGGACCCCGACCAGAAACCTGGCACCGACGACGGCAAGGTGGCCGTCGCGCTGAGCTACGACCTGGTCCCCGGAGAAGTTCCGCGGATTGTCGCCAGCGGCCGCGGCACCGTGGCCGAAACGATCCTGGCCCTGGCCTTTGCCCAGGGCGTGAAGGTTCGGGAGGATGCCGACCTAGCCCAGTTGCTCAGCGTGGTCGAGGTCGGCGCGGAGATCCCTCTCGAGGCCTTTGTCGCCGTTGCCGAGGTGCTCAACTACGTCTATCGCGCCAATGGCCTCCTGCCCCCCGAACCATCCGCCCACGAGGTCGACACATGACCGGTTCCGCAGCCACCGTCGATACCATCCGCGCCGGCCTGACCGATTTGGCCCAGGCCGTCCTCTTGGCCAAACGGTCCGTCGCCAGGACCGATTTCGTGGACCTTGCCGGTCTGGAGACCAAGGTCGAGGCCCTGTGCGGCGCCATCGCGACGTTGCCGAAACCCGAGGCGCGGACCCTGGAACCCCAGCTGGTCCTGTTGATCGACGAGTTGGCGCACCTGACCGACTCCCTGGTCGGTCAGCGCGACAAGCTCGCCGGCCAGATCGCCGAGTCCGGGCCGCATCGGACGGCCACCGCGGCTTACCGCCGTCAACAGGATTGAGAGCCTTCCGACCATGGAAATGGATACCTATCTGAGGTTTCTGCTGGCCCTTGTCTTTGTGGTCGCGCTGATCCTGGTGATCAGCTGGATCGTGCGCAGGTTCGGCGTGGGCGGCGCGGCCCCGCTGCGGCGTGGCAAGACGCGTCGGCTGGCGGTCGAGGAAACACTCGCCCTGGACGCCAAGCGCCGGCTGATCCTGATCCGCCGGGACCATGTCGAGCACCTGCTGATCCTGGGCCCAACCGGCGAACGGGTGATCGAGACGATCCCGGCCGACACGGACTCTGCCTCCGTCCCCAACGCCAAGGTCCCCAACGCCCCGGCCGTTCCGGCCGCGTCACCTCCAACGACCAAACCCGGTCGCCCATGATCCCGCCTTTGATTCGTCGGGCTGGCGCGGCCCTCGCCGTCACGCTGGCCGCCGGCCCGTCCTGGGGCCAGAGTCTGTCGCTCGACCTTGGCGACGGCGGGTCGACGTCTGCCGTCATCGTCCAGCTGGTCGCCCTGATTACGGTCCTCTCCCTGGCGCCGTCGATCCTGGTCATGGTCACGTCCTTCACCCGCATCGTCGTGGTGCTGTCGTTCCTGCGCAGCGCGCTGGGCATCCAGCAGACGCCCCCCAACACCGTGCTGGTCAGCCTGGCCCTGTTCCTGACCTTTTTCGTCATGGCGCCGGTGTTCCAGACCGCCTACCAAAACGGCATCCAGCCCCTGACCCAGGGCGAAATCGACGAAACGGAAGCCTTCGACCGCACCACGGCGCCCTTCAAGCAGTTCATGCTCGATCATGTTCGCGAGGAGGATCTGGGGCTGTTCGTGTCGATCGCCGATGTCGAACCCACCGCCGCGCTGGAGGACACCCCGCTGCATGTGATCATTCCCGCCTTCATGATCAGCGAGCTGCGCCGCGCCTTTGAGATCGGGTTCCTTCTTTTCCTGCCCTTTCTCATCATCGACATGGTGGTCGCCTCGATCCTGATGTCGATGGGCATGATGATGCTGCCGCCGGTGATGATCTCCCTGCCGTTCAAGCTGATCTTCTTCGTCCTGGTGGATGGCTGGTTTCTGGTCGCCGGCAGCCTGGTGCAGAGCTACGGCGGCGGGTAAAGCCTGCTTCGAAAGAGGCTTTTGAAGCCCGGACGGCATCGCCGTTGACGGTCCGTCGGTCCGACGACCGCATACCGCCAAAGAGTTGCCCCGGAACCATGGTGGAACATCGGCCGACGCCGGTGGTCGGCTCGGACGATCAGTTGGTCAAGGCTTCGGCCTTCTCGGTCCCATCGTCCCGGTAGCTGGCCAGGAAGTCGGCGAACAGGTCTACCTCGGCCACCTGACGGCGGATGGACGCGAGATCGGCGATCGGGTCGACCCGGTCGGCCCGGGTCAGGACGGCAAACGTCTCGGCGTGTTCCGTGGCCCGCATCGCGGAGCCGAACTGGGAGTCCAGGGCATCGAGCCCGGCGCGGTCATCCGCCAGCGCCAGCGCCACGCCGTAGTTCAGAACAAGACTGGCCTGGTCCGCCTCGATCGGCTGACCGTCCGGCGGCGGCGTGCCCGTCAGCGCCTTCAGCGCATCGGCCGCGGCCGGCCAGTCCTCGGCGTCCCAGGCAATGTCCAGGCGCAGCGCGTCGGCCAGGCGGGACCGCTCGTCGGTCAGGATATCCAGCGCGGCCATGGTCTGATCCACCTCGGCCAGAGCCCGCGCCATCAACAGACGGCGTTCCAGGTCGACCGATTCATCGAGGGGCTCGGCCTGACTGATCCCCAGTCCCCGTATCGCCGCCTCGGGCTCGCCGTCCAACAACCGGATTGCCGCAAGCCGGGCCCCGACCTCGGCTTTTTCGGCGCCGGTCAGGTGATCGCGAACCTGGGCTTCCAGAATGTCGCCGGCACGGCCCAGAAGATCGATCTCCACCAGCCGCTCGGCCAGCCGACGGGCGGCCCGCTGGCCGGCCTGGCCGTCCGGGGCCAGATCCGCGTAGTCCTCAAACAGCGACACCGCCTCGATCGGATCCAAGGCATTGAAGGCATCGCCGGCCAAAAGCTCGGCGAAGAGTTGCCGCCGCATCTCATCGAGAGGCTCGGCCAGGGGCTCGTCGGGAAAGCCGTCCAGCGCCATGGCCCAGACGTCGAACGCCTTGCGATAGCTCGCATCTTCCCAATAGACCTGCCCCAAACGGCGCAGCAGCTTGAACTCAAGCAGGTCGCCGCGCCAGGAATAGCGCAAGGTCTCCAGTGTCTCGGCGGCCTCATCGGTGGAGATGGTGCCGGTGACCAACTCCAGATCGACCAGCGCCATGGTCGCCAGGGTGCGGTACAGCCGATCACTCATGGCGATGGTCTTGCGATAGGCGTCCAACGCCGCGTCGGTGCGCCCGTCCACCTCGGCGATCCGACCGCTCAAATAGGACGTCGCCGCCTCCCGGTCGATCTCGCCTTCGGTATGCAGGCGCAGCGCCGTCAACCGGTCCTGCGCCAACGTCACGTCGCCTTGTTCCAGGGCCGTCGTTACCGCCAGCAGCGACAGGTATTTCTGGAAGGGGTTGGGGAACTGAGGCAGCGCCGACTGTCCCCGTTCAAACTCCGACTCCGCAAGGGTCCAATCCTCGGTCTCGGCCGCCGCCGCGGCCCGCCAGAGCGCGACCTCGGCCGACTCGGCAAGCGCCGGCAGCGCAAAATCCTCCAGGGCGCCTTCCGCATCCCCGGCCAGGACGCGCGCCGCGCCGCGCAGGGCGGCGACCTCGGGCCGGACCGCCAGGTCGGGCGACGCCTGCTCGATCACCTCGAGCATCCCCATCGCCTCCTGGGCATAGCCCATGGCGAAGTAGAACCGCGCCATGTCCAGCCGCGCCCTGTCGCGCTGTGCGTCCTCGGCGCTGGTCACGCGGTTCTGAAGGATCTGGCGAAGCTGGCTGAAGCTGGCGTCGGGTCCCCGCCAGGCGGCGATATCGAACAGGCGATCCGACGTATCCTCGTCCGCCGCCACCACCCGCAAATGGGCGGCGGGGATATCGACCTCCGACGACAGGCGCAGGCCGCTTTCAGCCATGACCTCGACCCCGCCATCGACCACCCGGACAATGATGTCATCGGCGAGAGGACGAGCCACCAAACCCTGATCCGACGGCAGCAAGGAGAACTGGGCAAAGCGTCGGGGCCGATCCAGCCCGCCCACCACTTCGGGCGACGGCGCCACGATCAACACGTCGCCAACGGCCGGGTCGATCAGGCGAACGACCCCCTTGGCCCGGGCAACACCAACGGTGACGCGGGGCCCCAGGGCGTAATCAAGCTCCGACGCGACCGACAGGGCCGGACCGGCGAACGCGGCGCTGCCACCCTCGCCCACCGCGACCCACCATGCGGTCCCGGTACGCCCCACGGCCGCCGAAGCGTTCCCGCCGGGCGCGGGATCGACGCGTATGGCCACGCCGCCATCGGCCTGGACATGGGTTGCCGCGCCCCACGCCACGGATGCCTGCACGGCCAGGGCATCGCCGTCGAGCGGCCGCGATGCCGCAAAGACGAGCCAGAGGGCACCGGCCCGTTGAAAAACGGCAAGAGACGCTTCCATACCGGGGTCGATCGCTACGGCGTTTTCGGGGCGCGTCGCCGGCGCGGCATCCGGTTGAATCTCGGTCTGCGGCTCAATGGCCGGCTGCTCGATGGTCGGCTGCTCGATGGTCGGCTGCTCGATGGCCGGCCGCGCGGCCACGTCTTCGGGTGGAACGACGACGGGCGACGGTTCCGGCTGCTGTGTCCGCGCCATGCCCAGGGGCATCGGCGCACGCACCGCAGGTGTTTCGGCCGGTACGACCGGCTCGACGCTCGGCGGCGGCGCCGCGACCATGGGCGGCGCTCCGTCCGCCGACGATACCACATCGGTCCGGCCCGTGTCCGTCTGGCGACCACCGGTTGCCGGACTGGCCGGGGCAACGGCCACGGTCGATGCCGGCGGTTCGGCCACGACCGGCGGAACAACCGGCAGGGGCTGAGCGGGAGCGGTCGCGGCCGGCCGCGCCGCATCGGCGGTCGGCCCCCCCCGTCCGCTGTCGAGAATGTCGACGACGACGTTCAACCCATTGAAAAAATGCCGCAATCGGGTTCCCGGCGGAACCGTGACGGCCACCGTCAGGTCGCCGCCCTGGTTGAGCTGCGTCGGTGCGTCGATCTTGCTCAGATAGTCGGGGCGGACACGGTTGAAATTGGCGTTGCCGGGGCTGTCGAACGCGATCACCACCTGATCGCCCTGACGGTCGACGCGGTACGTGACGGGCACCGTCCAATCAAAGACGATTCGGCTGTAACCGGGGTGCTCGCCGCCGCGGACCCGAATGGTCGGCGCGGAGCCGGGGGCCGCGGCCGTCGGTTCGGATGGCATTGGCGATACGGTCGGCGCGCCTCGCGCCGCCACCTCGGGCGTGGCGCGTCCGTTCCCCGGAGCCTCGGACGCGACGATGACCGTTTCCGGCGGTTCGCGCGTCGCCGGCCGGTCATCCGCCGGCGGCTCTTGAAAGGCCGTGGGCAGGGACAAACGCCGGGGCGGCTGGGGGCTGGGGGCCGCGTCCGCGCCGGCGGTCGCGTCGGTGGCGTGAAAGTCGAGGGCAATGGCCTGGCCGATGACCGAGCTTTCCACTCCCATCGGCCGTGTCAGCGTCAATGCCAGGGTCCGGCCCCCGCCGACCACCCGCGCACCGACGATGTACGACGACAGGGTTCTGACGGCCTGACGGAACGAGGCCTCGACCGGCTCGCTGAACTCGACCGTGACAAGCTGGCCGCTGACCGTGATCTCATGGTCGACCGGGCCGTCCCATTGAAGGACCAGACTGCCCATCCGGCCATCGTCCCACGCCCGAACCTCGGTCGCGTCGGCGGCCGCGATGGTCCAGACGCCCAGGCCGGCCGCCAGCAACAGCCGCACAGCGCCGAGGATCGATCGTCGACGGGCGGTGCAAGGGATGCGAACAAAGGACATCCGGCTTACTCTTTCATCGCAGCGCCGGTTGCAAGGGCGTTGATCGGACCGGCTTATCCGACGGCCACGGCAACCCGAAAAGCGCCGCCATACTAACCCCATATGCCATCGTTAACCATAGTGGAGCCGGTTCGGGGGCGGAGACCGTGCGCCTCCGCGCGCCGCGGACCGACGTCAATCGAAGCTCGACAACAGCTTGTCGATCTCATCCTGGTCGATGGCATTGCTGGGAAGCTGCGGGCCGTTGAGCAGATCCTTGTCGCTGGCCGGGCCGTCGTTCGCCGCCTCGGGCTGGTCCGTCGCGGCGGCGCGCTTAACTTCATCGCCCAGGATGGTCACAAGCGCGTTGATCTTTTCCTCGATCACCTTGAGCGTGCTGACCACCTTGGTGATGCGCTGACCGGTGATGTCCTGGAAATTGGAGGCTTCGAAGATTTCCGTCACCAGTTCGAATATGGTGGCCTGATGCGGCTCCCCGACCTGTTCGGCGACGGTCTGGATCTTTTCCGCCGCGTCCAGGATGCGCCCCGCCGCTTCCTCCGTCGCGCCGACGACGGCATCGAGTTCGTCGGTGGCGGTTGGGATGAAGGCGTCCTGGATCTCATCCGGACGGATCGCGGCGATCTCGGACCGGGCGGTTTGAATCGCCTGAATGATGAGGTTGAGTTCCTGATAGATCTTGAGGTCGGTGATCGACACGTCACCGTCCATGCTGCTCAGGATTTCCGTCAGGATTTCCGCCACCTCGGCGTGGGTCAACGGCTGGTTGGCCTCGCGGTGGGCCTGGTCGAGCCGCGCCGCTAGCGCCGAATTCATGGTCTCGGTGACGGGCATCGCCGACTGCTCCTCTCGCGACAAATGGCTTTGAATAAAAGGAACCGGCGACCGCTAGAAATTGCCGATGACGGTCACAAGCTTGCTTTTCAGGGTGGCGGCAGTGAACGGCTTGACGATGTAGTTGTTCACGCCGGCTTCCTTGGCCGCGACCACGTTTTCCTTCTTGGATTCCGCCGTGATCATGATGAAGGGCGTCGCCTTCAGCTTGGCGTCGGCACGGACCTCGCGCAGCAACTGCAGGCCGGTCATGGGTTCCATGTTCCAGTCGGAAATGACCAGACCATAGGACTTCTCGCGCAGCTTGTGCAGCGCCGCAGAGCCATCCGTGGCTTCATCGATGTTGCTGAAACCAAGCTGCTTCAACAGATTTCCGATGATCCGCAGCATCGTCTTGTAGTCGTCGACGATCAGGACCTGCATCCCCATATCAACAGCCATAGTGTAGACTCCACTTGTCTTGTGACCTGCCTTTGCGCGCCTCGAGAGCGACCGGTACAGACCGAAATAGGTTTGAATGTCCAACGGACACCGTGGGACACCATAGGACCGGGTGGTTAATTTCCTGTAAAATGCCGTAAGAATGGCCTTGCGAGATCCGGGGGTCGCGCGCCGACCGGGCACGCCAGGCCGCCATCGGGACGCCGGCCCGCGGCCGCGAGGCTCGCCAAAGGCGGCCCGTCGACCCGGTGGCACCGCACCGCACGGATCGTGGTGGCGGGGTGTTATTGCGGCAGGGTGGGAAGCTGCCGACGCGAGGCCAGTTCGGTGGTGACCTGCCGGGCTTGATCGGGGTTCATGCCAGCCAGGATCGGCGCCGATTTCTGTTCGCGCATCCGCTCCAGAACGCTGATCAGGACGTCCATCTCCAGACCGTTGAAGATGACCGCCGCATCGCTGGGCCGCATGGCCTCGTAGATCTGAACGAGGCTCATAAGCTGTGCCTCGCTCTGTTCGTCGAGGGCCATCAGCATGTCCTCGATCTGGGTCCTGACCGTCTGAAGCTCCCCGACCTTGTCCTGCATCCGGGACTCCGCGACAGTCAGCAGGGCTTCTCGCTGGGCCAAGGCGCGTTCGCGCGCCTCAAGCTCCTCACGTCTTTCGGCAAGTCCGCGCAGCAACTCGCGCTCGCTGCTGCTGACCTCGTCGGGGTGAAAGAACCCGTCCCCAAGCGGCGCGCGTCCACCGGCGCCCGTCGGGTCCTCCGTGGTCGGCGGCGCCGCGACCCCGTCGCCTTGGCCGTCCGCGGCGGCCCCGGCATGGGTTTCCGTTTCGGGTTCGGTCTCGGTGGCCGGCGGCGTTGCTTCCGCCTGACTTTGGGAACCGATGGTCAGAATGGCTCTGTTGCCGGACAGCTCCGACAGATCCCCCACCCGCACGCCGATGATGAGAACGGCGACGAACATGACGGTCGGCAACAGCCGCAGCCGCGGGACCCGCACCTTTGGCAGCGCCGGCCGATTAATCCGCCCCAGGCCGACAAGCAGGGACTGCAGGGTCGGGCCGCTGCGCGGCGGCACGTCCGGTGCCGCGGCCTCGAACGCCACCAGGGCTTCGACCTCGGCTTCCGCCTCGATGTCGACATCCGGCGGTCTCTTGGCGACGGTGGCTGGAAGTGTGTCGGTCATGGCGTTAACGCAAATTTTCCAGGGCTTTCAACAGCTCGCGACTGGCCCGCTGACGGTTGATGTCGGACATGACCGCCGAGTCTGCCTCGGCCGACCCGGTTTGCCCGGCCGTGGCCTTGCCGTTGGACCGCGCCTGGGCGCCCGCACCCGGCCCGCCCGCGCCACGGGCGGCCCCTTCGAGCCGGACGGCCAGGGCCTCGGCCGTTTCGACCAGAAAGCTCAGTTCCTCGCGCAGGGTCTGCGCCCGGTCCACGGCCTTGGTCAGGCCCGGTCCGGACGTCCCGGCGATTTCACGCAGGCTGCGCAAGCCGGCGTCGGCGCGGACGGCGGCTTCGGCGAAGCTGCGGGTCGCCCGCTCCAGTTCCACCTTGGTATCGCGAAAGCGCGACAGGCGGCGGTTCAGGATGCCGGCATAGACAATCGTCGCCATCAGCAGAACGATGATCAGAATGTCCAGGATCGGTCCGTAATCGTCGATCATCGCGGTCCTTCCCCTTCCCGGGGTATCTCCGATTCAATTCGCGCGGCGATGTTCCCCTTGTGCCGGCCCATATGGGCACGGAACATGGAGGCATCGCCGCATCGCAACTCGATCATGCCGTCGGGCGGGGTTTCCAGCAGGATCTGGGTGCCGACCTGCCAATTGAGAACGTCACGCAGCGGCAGCGCGATTTCATCGAGCACGGCCCCCAGGGTTACGTCGGTCTGCCACAGCTCCGCCGCCAGATGGGTTTCCCAAATACTGTCGCGGCCGAACTTCTCGCCCATGAACATCTGCAACAGCATCTCGCGCACCGGCTCCAGCGTCCCGTAGGGGATCAGCAATTCCAGCCGGCCGCCGCGATCCTCCATATCGATGCGCAGCTTGGCCAGCATCGCCGCGTTGCCCGGCCGCACGATGGTGGCAAAGCGGGGATTGGTCTCAAGCCGGTCAAACCGGAAATTGACCGGCGAAAGCGGATCGAAGGACGCGCTGAGGTCGGACAGCACGACATGAACCATGCGTTCGACCAGATTGCGCTCGATGGTGGTATAGGGGCGACCCTCGATCCGCATGGCCGCGGTGCCCCGCCGGCCGCCGAGCAGGACGTCGACGATCGAGTAGATCAGCGCGCTATCGACGGTCAAAAGCCCGTAATTGTCCCACTCCTCGGCCTTGAAGACCGACAGCATCGCCGGCAGCGGAATGGAGTTGAGGTAGTCGCCAAAGCGGATGGACGTGATCTGGTCGAGGCTGACCTCGACATTGTCCGAGGTGAAATTGCGCAGCGAGGTCGTCATCATGCGCACCAGCCGGTCGAACACGACCTCAAGCATCGGCAGGCGCTCGTAATTGACCATGGCGCTGTTGACCAGCGCCATCATGCCCGACTGGTCGCCACCACCTTCGCCGTCCGGATCGATGCCTAGCAGGCTGTCGATCTCGGTCTGATCCAGGGTCCGGTTGGCGAAACCGGAAACCGCGGGGTCGGCTTCCTCGTCGTCCATCATGGCCGCCCATTCGGCGGCGGCGTCGGCCTCTCCGGGATCGTCCCCATCGGCCGCGCCGGTATCGCTCAGGTCGCCGTCATCCGTCGCATCGGCGGCCGCATCAACCTCGGAGACGTCATCCTCCGTGTCGATCTCGGCGGCCGGATCCTGGTCGTCGTCCTGATCTGCGATAGTGTCGGTCATATCGCGTTCGGCTTTCCTGGCAGGTTCGGCATCGGGTCCTACTGGACCAGCATTTCGCGGAACAGCACGTCCCGGACGGGAACGGGGTGAGCGGCGGCGTTGACGCGCCGCAACATTTCTTCGCGCAGACGGTAGAGACCGGCCGACCCGCGCAGATCCTCCAGCCGCAGTTCCCGGAGATAGACCTGGAAATTGTCGATGATGCGCGGCAGGACCTGCTCCAGCTGGGCGACGCTCTCCTGATCGGCCAACTCCAGGCTGACGCTGATCTTCAGGAAGTTCTGACGCCTGTTGGCGGTGTTCAGGTTCACGATGATATCGGGCAACTCATAGAAATACCCGGGCCCGGCCACCGGAGCCTCCGGTTCGGCCTCGACCACGGCGGGATCGGGGTTGAGCAGCGGATCCAAAGCCCCGGTCACCACCAGGGCCCCGCCGACGCCGGCCAGCATGAGCAGCGGCAGCAGGACCAACAGAACGAGCTTCTTGCCGCTCATTTTGCGGCGCGGCAACTGGCCGACAACCTCGTCGAGAGCATCATCCATGGTGCTGGCGGACATGCGGGTATTCCTGTCTTTCGGATATTCCGGACGGGGCCCAATCTATCGATAAGACCCTTAACAACTGGTTGCATCGCGGGCTCACGACGGCCGGCGGCATTTTCTGCCCGGTAAAGCCTGCCATGATCGCCGCCTTGGTGCCGCGACAACCCGGCATCCGCGCCGTACAAAATTGATTTTACTGATCTTTTTCAAAGCTCTGGTTTGGCACGGGGGCTGCATACCGTTGCGTCGACGGTCGCCGAGGCGGCCCCCAACACAGCGATCAGGCATCCCGATCCGATGGAAAACACGCTTTACATTGGTTTGTCCCGCCAAATGGTGCTCCGGCGCCAGCTCACCGTGGCGGCCAACAACATGGCCAATGTCAACACGCCGGGCTTCAAGTCGCAGCAGATGCTGTTCCAGGAGCATATGGCCGAACCGGACGTCATCGGCCCCTCGCGGGGCCGGGAAAGCCGCATGGTCCTGGACCAGGCGGTTGTCCGGGATATGCGGGCGGGCCCCATGGAACGCACCGGCAACCCGCTCGACGTCGGCATCAAAGGCGAGGGCTACCTGGTCGTCGATACGTTCGGCGGCCCGCGGTACACCCGCAACGGACATCTGGCGATCGACGCCGGCGGCCGGCTTGTCGACATGAACGGACTGCCGGTCCTGGACACCCAGAACCAGCCGATCGCGATCCCGCAGGGCAGTCGGGACATCACGATCTCAGCCTCAGGTGCGATCAGCACCGAAGCCGGACCTATCGCGCAGCTCAATGTCGTGCGTTTTGAGAACGAACTTGGTCTCACCTCCCTTGGCGGCGGGCTGTACGTCGCCAACGAACGCCCGGTCGCCGTCGAGAACCCGAGCCTGGCTCAGGGCATGATCGAAGGCTCGAACGTCCAGCCGATCACCGAAATGACCCACATGATCGAGATCATGCGGCAGTACCAGTCGACCCAGAAGATGCTGGAATCCGAACACGAACGTCAGCAGACGGCGATCCGCCGGCTGGCCAAAACCCAAGCCTGATCCCAGGCAATTCGAGGAGCTTGACCCATGCGATCCCTTAGCATCGGCGCCACCGGCATGCTGGCCCAGCAGCTCAACGTGGAGGTCATCTCCAACAATATCGCCAACATGACCACCACCGGCTACAAGCGCCAGCGGGCCGAATTCCAGGACCTGCTCTACCAGAACCTGCGCCGGGTCGGGTCCACCTCCTCGGACGCCGGGACCATCGTCCCGTCGGGCGTCCAGGTCGGCGCCGGCGTCCAGGCCGCGGGGGTCTACCGGATCCACGAGCAGGGCAACATGCAGGTGACCGACAACCCGCTGGACGTCGCCATCAACGGCAAGGGCTTCTTCCAGATCGAGCTGCCCAGCGGCGAGATCGGCTACACCAGGGCCGGCTCGTTCCAGCTCAACCCCGAAGGCCAGGTGGTGACCCCCGACGGGTTCCTGGTGATCGGCCCCGACGCCATCCCCGAGGATGCGACCGGCATCGCGGTCAACGAAAGCGGCGAGATCCTGGTGACCGTCGACGGCGAGATCGAGCCCCTCAACGCCGGCCAGTTCGAGCTGGCCACTTTCGCCAACGAGGCCGGTCTGGAGGCCATCGGCGACAACCTGCTGACCGAAACCCCGGCCTCGGGCGATGTCATCCTGGGCACGCCCGGGTCCCCCGGCTTTGGCCGGGTGGGCCAGGGCATGCTGGAAACCTCGAATGTCAACATCGTCAGCGAGATCACCCAGCTGATCAGTGCCCAGCGCGCATATGAAATGAACTCCAAGGTCATCACGACGACCGACGAGATGATGCGTTCCGCCAGCAACCTCAGGTAAGGGAGGACCGCCGCCGTGAAACAGATCTCCGTCATGCTGATCGCCGCCCTCGGCTTTGTCGCCGCCGTGGCCGCCGAAGCCGCGCAAGGCGCCACGCTGCGGTCCCACGCGGTCGTCGACGGCGCCGAGGTAACCCTGGGCGACCTGTTCGACGGGCTGGAGCCGGCCATGGCCGATGTGGCCATCGTCCAGGCGCCGGCGGCCGGGCGGACCGTGGTTCTGGATGCCCGTTGGCTGGCCCGCGTCGCCCGGGCCTACAAGATCGACTGGACGGCACGCTCGCCTTACGACCGGCTGGAACTGACCCGCAGCAGCACGCGGCTGTCGGCCGACACCCTGGCCGATGCGGTGCGCGTGTCCCTGGAAGGCCGGGTCGCCGGCGATCGGATCCGGATCGAACTGGACGATCCGCGGTCCGAGCTGCACCTGCCCACCGACATCGCCGCCACCCTGGCGGTCGAGGATTTGGTCTACCAGCCCAATGGCGGCCGCTTTTCGGCCCGCCTCGTCGCCCCGGCCGAAGGCCCCGCGCGGACCCAGATCACCGTGTCGGGGCGGGCCCTGCCGGTGACCGACGTGCCGGTGCTGACCGCCAACATCCGCGCCGGCACGGTCATCGGCCCGCGCGACATCGCCTGGATCGAGGTGGCGGGCGACCGCAACGGCCCCGATCTGGTGACCGACCCTGAAGACCTGATCGGCATGACCCCCCGGCGCGGCATCGCCCCCAACACGCCCATCCGCATGCACGATCTGAGCGCCCCCGTGGTCGTGGCGCGCGGCGACATCGTGGAAATGCACCTCTCCAGCGGCGCCCTGACCGTCACGGCCAAAGGCCGGGCCCTGGAGGACGGCGCCCGCGACGACATCATCCGGGTCATCAATGTCGACAGCAACCGCACCGTCGAAGCGCGGGTGACCGGCGATCACGCCGTCACCGTCGCTTTCGCGTCCCGCGTCGCCAGCGCCCGGTAGACCCGCCCCCGCCTCAAGAATTCGGCCAAACCCGAAGGATAGAACCATGGTTCGCATACCCGTTTCCCGCGCCGCCAAAATCGCCCTGGCCCTGGCCGGCACCGTCGCGTTGAGCGCCTGCGGCGCCGCCGACCGCATCGCCAACATCGGCCAGGCACCGGAACTGACCCCGGTCGAGAACCCGGCCACCATGGCCGGCGCCGAGCCGGTGCGCATGCCCATGCCCATGCCCCAGGTGGTCGAGCGGAACGGCAATTCCCTATGGCAGGCGGGATCCCGCGCCTTTTTCCGCGATCAGCGGGCGGCCGCCGTGGGCGACATCCTGACGGTCCTGATCGAGATCGACGACCGGGCCTCCATCGACAACCGCACCCAGCGCTCGCGCGACAGTTCCGAGGACGCGCAGCTGCCGGCCCTGCTGGGCTTCGAGAGCAAGCTGGGGGCGATCCTGCCCGACGAGGTCGATCCCGACAACCTGGCCAGCCTGGGCAGCACCTCGTCGTCCAGCGGCGACGGGCAGATCGAGCGGGGCGAGAAGATCGAGCTCAAGGTCGCCGGCATCGTCACCCAGATCCTGCCCAACGGCAATCTGGTAATCGCCGGCCGCCAGGAGGTCCGGGTCAATTTCGAGGTCCGGGAACTGGCCATCGCCGGGGTCATCCGGCCGGAGGACATCACCTCCCAGAACACGATCAGCTACGAGAAGATCGCCGAGGCCCGCATTTCCTACGGCGGCCGGGGCCACCTGTCCGACGTCCAGCAGCCCCGCTACGGCCAGCAGCTGTACGACATCATCTTCCCGTTCTGATACTGCTGGCATGGCGAAGGAATGCGCGGGAGGCCTCCTCCCGCGCATTTTCTGCATGCCGGAGGATGGGCTCCGGTGGGTCTCGGACGATTGGATCCTGCTCGACCTTGGCCCTGCCCCCGGTCCGTCGGGACCGGAACCGCTCCTGCCGATCCGTCTGTACGCCTTGGCCGGACCGCGTCCGATCCCGCCGGCCGCGGTGGTCCGACGGTGCGCCGGCGATGAACGGTCGACTTGGGAGTCAGACATCGTCTCGGAGCGATCGGCATGGGAGCCATCCCGGTCATGACCGGCGAGGCGTCGATCTCAGGTCTCCCAGCCGACCTTGAAGCACAACCGCTACCCGCTACAATATTCTTATGTAACAAACGATTAATTATTTTTATAAGACCTGTGATCATTCTTTCGCACGTTTGGGTAAGGCCCCGATCTTCACCGTTTCGAAGGATGTCTTCGTTAACGTTATCTCCCGAAGATCGTCCCCACGCCCTCATGGCGCCCCCTGGAGGACGACAGATACGGCGGATGGGTGTTGGCCTGTCCGGAAACACAACCGACGAAGGGATCGAGGCGGGCGACTTTTCCCGTTCCCTTCCCCGTTCAGGACCATGCAGATGATCCGTCGCGCATTGACATCCATCGGTAACGCGGCCCGCTCCCTGTTCGGCGGCAGGCCCGAACCGCAACCCGAGGTTTCCGCTGCACGGCAGAAACGCTGGCGGGAGTCGTTCGAGCACCGCGCCAAGGCCCTTCTGAACCAAAGAGACGGCCAGGAGATGGCAACCGGCGCCATTCAGCTTTTCGGCTTGAACGGTATTCGGGCTGAGTTGGGCTCCGACTGGGACAGGGTTGCTAACCGCGCCTATGAAGTCGCGCAGGCGATCATCCGGCGGCACCTGGGCGACGACGACGTCTTCGAGCGGCGCGACAACGAGACCTTTGTGCTCTGCTTTGCCGATCTCACGCTCGCCCAGGCGAAGATCCTGGTTCAGCGCATGAGCGAGGAGCTGAAGGCAGCGCTGCGTCGGGAGGTCCCCCAGGCGGCCTCCGTGAACGTGGCGCAGCACGTCACGGCACTGACTCCCGGTGACGACGATGGCGACAGCTCGGTGCTCGACAGGGTCGCCAGGTCGCTTGAGCAGATCACGCAGACCGCCGAACAGACGTTCGAGCGCAGGCGCAACGCCCTGTTCGCGCAGGCCAACGTCATCTACAGCCCGATCTGCGATCAAAGAAAGCAGACCATTGTGATGAACCGTTGCCTGCTCGACGATACATCCAGCCGGCAGCCTCTGGAGAACCTGCTTTCCCTGGCCGAGGGTCCCAAGGTCGTGAAGGTGCTGGCCGACATCGACGGCTTCCTTCTGGGATGCGCCATTCGCGACCTGCACACCCTGCTTCAGGTCAACGACCGGGTGATGTTCGTCGTCCCGGTTAACTTCTACACCCTCAAGGTCCCGGCGACCCGCGATGCTTTTGTCGCCCTTTGCCAGAAGATGCCGGAGGCCTACCGCCAATACGTGATGTTCGAAATCACCGGGGTTCCTCCGAAAACCACCGCCAGCCGGCTGGCCAATCCGATCGAGTCGATCCTGCCCTACGGCTACGGCGTTATCGTGGAAATGCCGCCGGGCGGCATGGCCATAGGCGAATTGGTCAGCATCGGGGCCTTCGGCGTCTCGATCACCCTGCCGAGCGGCGCGGAAAGTTTTGACGATGCGGCGATGACCAGCCTCAACACCGCCTTTGCCCTGGGTCTGCGCACCATGGTCCACGGCATCGGTACGGCCGGGCTGATCCAGGCCGCGATCGATGCCGGCCTCTATTATCTAGACGGCAATGCCGTGGCGCCGAAAACCGATACCCCGAAAGGCGCGCGGAAGCTCAAGCTGGCCGCCAAGCTCGACCAGGACGGGGACCCCCTGTCTCTCAACAATCAGGCGAACGAGCGGATCACGGCTTAGTCCCCGAGCGGAACCGGTTCGAACGGGAACGTCATCCGCCCTCTACTCGTCGCGGTGGGTGCGTTCCAGGCGCTCGTGACGCTCCTGGGCTTCGAGGCTGAGAACCGCCGTGGGGCGGGCCTCCAGGCGGCGGATGGCGATGGGCTCGCCGGTTTCCTCGCAGTAGCCGTACGTCTCGGCCTCGATCCGTTCCAGCGCCTCGTCGATCTTGGAGATCAGCTTCCGTTCCCTGTCGCGGGTCCGCAGCTCCAGCGACCGGTCCGACTCGCGCGACGCACGGTCGGCGATATCGGGCTCCAGAATGCCGCCGTCCTGGAGGCTGAGCAACGTGTCGGTCGATTCGACCAGCAGTTCCGCCCGCCATTTCAGCAACTTCTTGCGAAAATATTCCCGCATCCGCGGATTCATGAACGGTTCGTCCTCGGTCGGCACGTAATCCGGCGGGAGAAGCGTGGATGTCACATCAACATTCATGAGATCTCATAACCCTGCTGGAAGCCTGCGTGGCAACGGCGCGCAATATATAGGCCCCGCCAGCCTACGACAATCCCGAGTTTACCGGGCCAAACCATTGGAAACATGACACATTTATGTGATGATGGTTAGATCGCGAGTCAGCGTCATGGCCTTCGGGACAGAGACTCAAGTCTCAAGCTTGGCCAGTTCGACCTGGGCTCTCAGATCAATCTCGTCCAGCACTTGGCTGAGGCGGGGATCGTCGACCTCGGCCCGTCGGCTGCCGGCCAGCCGGGCCAGGCGTTCAAGCTCGTCGCGCGGCACCGATCCGGTCAGAAGACCGGCGCGAAGGATATCGAGCCGGTCGAGGAGGGATTCCGCCCGCGTCCGGGCCTGCTTGCGGTTGGATGTCAGCGCGTCGTCCATGTTCTGGAGGGCCAGCATGGCGTCGACGGAGCCGATTGTGGTGCCGCCGACGACACCCGTGGTCGCCTCGGGCTCCCCACCCTCGCTCAGCGACGATGCAAAACTGTCGCCGTTGACGGTACCGGCACCGCGCTTGGCACGCACCGGCCGGTTGCGCAGCGGATTGGGACCTTCGATTTTCATGATGCGCGGGGGTACTTGCCCTTAGAGAGTGGATGCATTCTCCGCATTTTGGGCGATCATCCTTAACAGCGGGTAAAGCCCCCGGGCGTAGCCAGGCGGAAGCGGCACATCTTGCCGGGACCCATGGCACAGCTTGCCTAGTCCCAGCACCGTCCGTCGCCATATTTCTTGGAATATCAAATTGTTAGAGGCCACTGGAATTTGGCACGGCTTTCGCATCATGCCGTCCGCCGACAGATGGAGACAGGTTTGCCATGTTCCGTTCCAACGCCATCGCCACAATCGTTCGACGCCCGACCCTGACCGGCCGGGGCGCCCGCGCCATGATGGCTGCCTTGATCGGCCTTGGCCTGATGGCGGCCCCGGTGGCGCCGGTCCATGGCGCCTCGCGGATCAAGGATATCGTCGATGTCGAGGGCGTGCGGGACAACATGCTGGTCGGTTACGGGCTGGTGGTCGGCCTCAACGGCACCGGCGACGGCCTGAACGGGTCGCCCTTTACCGAGCAAAGCCTGGTCGGCATGCTGGAGCGGCTTGGCGTCAATGTCCGCGACCAAAGCATCAAGACCAAGAATGTCGCGGCGGTGATGGTCACCGCCACCCTGCCCCCCTTTACCCGCCAGGGCAGCCGCATCGACGTCACCGCATCGTCGCTGGGCGACGCCGAAAGCCTGCTGGGCGGCCAGCTTCTGGTCACCCCCCTGCTTGGCGCCGACGGCGAGATCTACGCGGTCGCCCAGGGCGCCCTGTCCAACAGCGGGTTCGCGTTCGAGGGTGCGGCCCAGAGAATCGTTCAGGGCGTTCCGACCACCGGACGGATCGCGGCCGGCGCCATCGTCGAGCGCGAGATCGGTTTCGATCTGGCCGCGCTGGGCAGCGTCAAGCTGTCGCTGCGCAACCCCGATTTCACGACCGCCCGCCGGATCTCGAGCGCCATCAACACCTTTGCCGGCAGCCCGATCGCCGCCGCACTCGACCCGGCGACCGTCCGGGTTACGGTGACCGATGGCGACGCCATTGCCCTTCTGACCGACATCGAACAGCTTGTGGTGACCCCGGACCAGGTGGCGCGCGTGGTGATCGACGAACGCTCGGGCATCATCGTCATGGGCGAGAACGTGCGGATCAGTACGGTCGCCATCGCTCAGGGCAATCTGACCGTCCGCATCACGGAAACGCCCCAGGTGTCGCAGCCCAACCCCTTTGCCGAAGGCGGCGAGACCGAAGTGGTCGACCGTACCCAAATCGACATCGATCAGGGCGAAGAGGAAGATCTGGGCATTGTCCCGGAGAGCGTGACCCTGCAGGAGCTGGTGCAAAGCCTCAACGCGCTGGGCATCGGGCCGCGCGACATGATCTCCATCCTCCAGTCGATCAAGGCGGCTGGCGCCCTTCAGGCCGAAATCGAGGTGATGTGATGAGCGAACCTCTGCTCACCAATTCCCTGCTGATTGCTCAGCAGGCCGCCGGTGCAAAGCCGGGGCAGCCGGTCAGCCAGGCCGATAAGGCCGCCGCCCGCCAGTCGGCCGAGGAATTCGAGGCCGTCTTCCTGTCGCAGATGCTTGGCCACATGTTCGCCGGAGTCGAAACCGACGGCATGTTCGGCGGCGGCGAAGCCGAGAAGGTCTACCGGTCGCTGCTGGTCGACGAATACGGCAAGGCGATGAGCCGGTCGGGGGGCATCGGCATCGCCGACCAGGTGATGGCCGAAATCCTCAAGGTCCAGGAAATCCAGGCCCAGGAGCCCGAGCAATGAGCGATATCACGACCCTGAAGATCGAAGAGATGATCGGCGTCGTCAGCCGGCTGGTCGAGGTCATGAGCGAAGAGGTCGATGCCCTTCGTGCCATGCGCGCCAGGGCCATCTCGGGCTTGCAGAGCCGGAAGCTGCTGCTGACCGAGGATTACGAGCGCCTGGCCCGGGACCTGCGTGACGATCGCGCCGCCCTGGAAACGGTCGACCCGATCCTGCGGGGTGAGCTGACCGACGTCATGGAGCGGTTGCAGACCGTGGTCGAAGAAAACGAAACGGCGCTGCGGGCGGTGACCGCCGCCAACGAAAAACTGCTCCAGGCCGTTGTCTCCGCGGTCAAGGCCAAGCAGGGACTGTCGACCGGTTATGCCGCCATGGGCGGTGGCCGGGCCGCGAGCCAGGCGGCGATCTCGCTGCAGCTGGACGAGCGCCTCTGAGAGCCCGGATCATCCGTCGAGGATAACCGCCATGTCACTGTCCCTCACCCTTTCGAACGCTCTGAGCGGGCTGAATATCAATCAGCGGGCGCTTCAGGTCACGTCGAGCAACATCGCCAACGTCAATACCGACGGGTACGCGCGCAAGAGCGCCGAGACCCGGGCGCGGGTGCTGGACGGTGTCGGCGCCGGGGTCGAGATTTCCGCCATCACGCGGGCGGTGGACGAATATCTGCAGCGCGATCTGCGCACGGAAGGCGGGATCCTGGGTGAGCGCAGCGTTCGCAACGAGTTCTACGCCCGTATGCAGGAACTGTTCGGCGCCCCCGGCGACGACGGGGCCATCGGCGCCCGTGTCACCGATCTGGCCTCGGCCATGGAAGAGGTGGCGGCCAACCCGGAGAACCCGGCCACCCGTATCGGCCTGGTCAACGAAGCCCAGAATGTGACGCGCAATCTCAACGAGATGGCACGGCAGGTCCAAACCATGCGCGCCCAGGCCGACCGCGAAATCGGCGGCGCCGTGGCCGACCTGAATCAGCAGCTCGAAACCATCGCCGACCTCAATTTGCGGATCTCCACGACCCGGTCACGCGGCCTGCCCACCGCCGACCTCGAAGACCAGCGGGCGGCGGCGATCGATACCGTCGCCGGCTATATGTCGATCCAGTATTTCGAGAAGGCCAACGGCCAGATCACCGTCCTGACGCGCGACGGCCAAACCCTTGTCGACAGCACCGCCGCCAAGATCGGGTATTCCGGCGAGGCGGAGATGACGGCCGAGCGGACCTACGTCAAGCCCGGGAGCCCCAACTATCCCGGCACCATCGGCGGGATCATCCTGAACCCCAGCACCCCGCCCGATCCTGTCGCCGACGGCGCCCGGGACCTGACGGCCAGTGTCGGGACCGGCCGGCTGTCGGCCTTGATCGAGGTCCGCGACCAGGTCATGCCCGATTTCGGGGCGCAAATGGATACCATGGCGGCGGAACTGCGCGATCAGGTTAATGCCCTGCACAACCTTGGACATCCCTACCCCGGGCGCACCGAGATTGCCGGCACGACCACGGTGCGAACCGACGGTTCGACCCAGATCAACGGCTCCGGCACGGTAACCGTGGGTGTGTTCGACAGCGGCGGGGTGTACAGTTCCACCACCATCGCGCTGGGGTCGCCGACCACCGTCGCCAGCATCGTCACCGCCATCAATGGCGCCGGCATCGGCGTTACCGCCTCGGTCGCCAACGGTCGGCTGGAACTGGCGGCCGCGGCCGGCAGCACCGTGATCGTCGACGATTACGACGAAACCACCGGGACGCCGACGAACCAGATCGAAATCGGCGGCGGCAGCCGGTCCTTCTCCCACTTCTTCGGGCTCAACGACTTCTTCACCGGCGGCGCCAACTATGGCAGCTATGCCAGCGGCGTGCTTCCCGCCAATACCCGCGTCGCGGGTGCCGGCACCCTGACGATCGAAACGGCGGCCGGCCAGTTCACCGCCGCCTACAGCAGCGGCCAGACCCTGTCCCAGGTCGCGCAGACCCTGACGAACCAGCTCGCCGGCACCGGCTTCCGGGCCGAAATTCGACAGGAAACCGGCGGCGCGCGCCTGATGATCAAGGGTCCCGGCGACAGCGACGCGCTGATCACCGACAGCGGCTCCCTGCTTCGGGACCTTGACCTGCGGCCGTCCCTTGTCAATGCGGCGGCAGAGATCGGGGTGCGTCCGGACATCGCCCAGCAGCCCGACCTGGTGTCGCGCGGCACCGTGCGCAACGACGGAACCGGCTTTTATCTGAGCCCCGGGGACGACGAGATCGTGCGCAAGATGGCCGGTGTGTTCACCCAAAACCTGAACTTCGGCAATGTCGGCGGCCTGCCAACGACCAACACCACGCTGGCCGGATACGGCAACGTCATCCTGTCCTACAACGCCAGCCAGGCGAACACCGCCCAGAACGATTTCACCTATCAGGAAAGTCTCTATACCAACCTGAATGACAAGGCACTTTCCGTTTCCGGTGTGAACATGGACGAAGAGCTTGCCAACATGACCATGTTCCAGAACGCCTATCAGGCATCGGCCCGGGTCGTGCAGACCACCAGCGACATGTACGACATCCTTCTCAACCTGACCTAACCGGAGACCGGGAGATGACACGCGTCAGCACCTACGCGCAGCATCAGATGAGCATGTTCCATATCGGCCGCACCCAGTCGAACGTGGCGGAGACGAACATTCAGATCGCCAGCGGCAAGACCGCGCAGTCCTATGCGCCGATGGGCAACAAGGTCGAACAGCTTCTCAGCCTGGAGCGGGAAACGACCAAGACCGACCAGTACATCTCCAACATCGACCGCACCGTCGGCCGGCTGGGCATCATGGAAAGCTCGGTCGCCACCATGGTCGACCGCGCCACGGAGACCCTGTCGATCCTGGCCTCGGCCCTGAGCGGAAGCAACATCGCCGATATCCCTTTGCAGCAGTTCGCCCAAAGTTTCAGCGCCGAGATCGCATCCCTGCTGAACGTCCAGCACGAGGGCCGGTATCTGTTTGCCGGCACCCGCACGGACCAGCCGCCCGTCGACCTGGCGGACCCCGCCTACACCCCGCAGGCGACCCTGCCGGCAACCTTTCCGGTCGACACCGGATACTATCAGGGCGACCAGGTCACGATGAAAATTCGCGTCGATGACGGGTATGAGCTGGACTACGGCGTCACCGCCGACGAACCGGCTTTCGAGCAGCTTCTGCGCGGCCTGTCCTACATGGAGTATGCCGGCGCCAACCAGGACGGCGTGGTGCTTGAACAGGCCTACAACATGATGAAGAGCGCCGTTGAGGGCCTGGCCGACGTGCGCGGCCGAATCGGCGCCACCGGCAACGTTTTGGAGAAGGCGAAGGAGGGGCACCAGAACTACCTCACCTACGCCAACAATCTCATCTCCGGGATCGAGGACGTGGATATCGCCGAAGCCACGACCCGGCTGTCATTCGATCAGGTTCAGCTTCAGGGTTCCTATCTGGCGCTTACGCGCATCCAGTCGATCAGCCTGCTCGACTTCCTGCGCTAGTGCGTCGGTCCCAAATTAACCCTGTTGAAAGGAGACACTCTTATGGTTACGTCCTTGGCGACCGCAGCGCCGAACCGTTCGGCGCCCCCTCCTCCCGTTACCGTTAAGGAGACCGCCATGTCGGCGGCCGACCCGCAGAAACTCCATGTGACAACGCGTTTCGGCGTCTACGAGGTGGACGCCGACAAGCTGATCACACTGCCCAAGGGACTGGTCGGCTTCGGCGATCGTCAACGATTTGCCCTGCTCAACCTGCCGCAGGAGGGTGCCGACCGCTTCAAGCTGTTGCAGTCGGTGGACGACCCGGCCCTCAGCTTCTACGTCATCCCCTCGTCCATCGACGGCAGTGGCGTGGAACCGCAGGATCTGGAGGAGGCGGCCAGCCTTCTGGACTCCTCCATGGAGACCCTGGCGCTGCTGTTCATCGTCACCATCCGCAAGGATCAGGCCGGCGTCGTGTTGACCATGAACATGCGGGCCCCGGTGGTCCTGGACCCGGCCCGCTGCGTCGCGCTCCAGCACGTCATGACCAACGACAAATACGCCATTCGCCACCCCCTTGCGGGCTGACGGGCCCGGATAGGCGTGGCCAAAAGACCACGTGCGGCGCCGTACCTTAGGAAATGTTAACCATACTCTGCTTAGCTGAGGCCCAAGCAGCAATCAGCCAAGGCAGAGCAATCGGATGAACAGGCAACAACGGCGAGCGGCAGCGCGGGTCGCCGGCGTGGCGAGCCAGGATCTTTTGGCCGTCCAAACACTGATGACCCAGGGCTTCGCCCATCACGAGGCCGGCCGTCTGGAAGAGGCAAAGCCTTTTTATAGAGAGGTTTTGACGCTGGCGCCCGATCAGGGCGACGCGCTTTATTACCTCGGGCTGGCGATCCTTCAAGGCGGTGAGCCGGCGGACGCCATCGCGCCTCTGCGCCGCGCCCTCAAGGGCCGGGAGGACTTTGCGGAAGGCCATTTCAATCTCGGCGTTGCCCTTCAGGATTCCGGCGACAGCAAGGCAGCGGCAGCCAGCTTTGAGGCCGCCATCCGCCACCAGCCGGATCTGGTCGACGCCTACGTCAATGTCGGGCTGGCTTACGAGGATCTGGGGCGGCTGGATGATGCGATCACCGCCTTTCAGGATGCCGTGCGCCTCGACCCGGATCGGGACGAAGCCTATCTCAACCTTGGCAACGTGCTGCGCAAAAAGGGCGAGGCGGAAATCGCTCTCGAGGCCCTGGATTACCTGCTGGATCGGCGCCCGGACTATCCCGAAGCCCATAATAATCGCGGCTTGGCGCTGACCGATCTCCGACGGTTCGACGAAGGTTTGGAAGCCTTCATCCGGGCCGTGGAGCTGCGCTCGGCCTATGTCGACGCGTTCAACAATGGCGGGGTCTGCCTGCGCATGGCGGGCCGCCTGGACGATGCGCTCGATATGTTTGCCTCTGCACTCAAGATCGATCCGGACAACCTCGACGCGGTGCGGAACTATACCCGCACGGCCGTCGACCTGGCTCAGTTCTCCCGCGCCGAGGCGGCGGCGCGCTATGCGATCAAGCTCGCACCGACGGAGGCCCGGAGTCATATCGATCTCGCCCAAGTGCTCCGCTTCTCGGGCCGACCCGATGACGCCATCGAGACCCTGAAGGCAGCGATCGAGATCGAGCCAGAGAACGCCGAAGCGCACAACGAGATCGGAACGATCCACTGGACCAACAATCGCTTCGACCAGGCCCTGGAGTATTATCAGAAGGCCCTCGAGATCGAACCGAACAATTACTCCGTCTATTCGAACATGGGGTTGGTTCTGTGCGGGGCCGGGCGTGTCGCCGAGGGTGTCGAATGCTACCGCAAGGCCCTCGATCTCAACGCCACCAACGCTTCGGCCCTCTCCAACTATATTTATGGCCTGTCTTATCTGGAGGGGCTGAGCCTCGAGGACATGGCCCGTGAAAACGCCCGCTTCAGCGCCGTTTACGACCGGTTCGATCCCGATGCGTCCTTCGACAACGACCGGACGTCCGACCGGCGGCTGAAAATCGGCTATGTCTCACCCGACTTCAAGGTTCATGTGACAAGCCGCTTCATCGAGGGCGTTCTGGGCGCTCACGACAAGGAGCGGTTCGAAATCTACTGCTATGCCCAGGTCGAGAGCCCCGACCAGATGACCGAGCGGCTGAAAAGCTTCGCCGACCATTGGCGGTCGATCGTGGGTGTCACCGACGAGGCGGTGGCCGACCAGATCCGAGCCGACGGCATCGACATTCTGATCGATCTGGCTGGTCATACGGGCCGCAACCGACTGCCGATCTTCGGGCTGAAGCCCGCGCCGGTTCAAGTGTCCTGGATCGGCTATCCGGGCAGCACCGGGCTCAAGGCAATGGATTACCTGGCGACCATGGGGTCCTTCGTCCCACCCGCGGCGCGCAAATTCTATTCCGAGCGGATCTTCGATCTGCCGCGGCTGTCGGCCTGCTACCTGCCCCCCGCCGATGTGCCGGATCCCGCCCCCACGCCCTGCCTGGCGACGGGCAGCGTCACCTTTGGCTGTTTCAACAATCCGAACAAGGTGGGGCCCACCGTGATCGCCCTGTGGTCGGCGATCCTGAAGGCGGTTCCGGGATCCACCCTGCTATACAAGGCGCGCCTGTTCGACAACAATCCGGAGTCGCAGGAACGCACCCTGGCCGCTTTCGAAAGCCATGGCGTCGACCGGTCGCGGATCGTGCTCGAAGGCCCGTCGGCCCATGGCGAATATCTGCGCTCATATGGCCGCATCGATGTCGCGCTCGATCCTTTTCCCTACAATGGCGGCACGACCACCATGGAAACGCTGCTGATGGGCGTGCCGATGATCGCCCTGCGCGGCGACCGCTTCGCCAGCATGGTGGGCGTGGGCATGCTGGAGTTGTGCGGCCTAAACGAGCTGATCGCCGACACCATGGACGATTATGTGCGGATCGCCGCCGAACTGGCGGCTCGGCCGGACCGGCTGGTGGATTTGAGAAACCGCATCCGGCCGGCCTTTCTCGGGTCGGGCATCTCCGACGTCGCCGCCTTCACCCGCGACATCGAAGGCTCCTTCCGGGTCATGTGGCAACGATGGTGCGCCGAACAGCCGGAGGTTTCGGAACCGGAGGCCGAGGCGCAGGGGTAATCGGCCGGCGCGCCGGACGCTTGCGATCAAAGGTCGCGGCAACCCGTCCCCGGGTATCGCCTTTATGAACACCGACACGATTTGTGGAATGGTGCATTAACCATTGATAGCACCCAGCAATATTACTTCGTTAATTACTTCGGATTATTCTTAGGCGTTCACACTTTTGAATGCCTCGGAAGCTCGATGTCCAAGCCGGCCCCCATTCCCGTCATGCGCCCGAAGCTGCCGGGGCTAGCCGCCCTGGCGCCCTATATCGGGCAGATCGACGACAACCAGACCTATTCCAACTTCGGCCCTCTGACCCGGTCGTTCGAAGCGGCGATGGCCGCCCGCTTCGCGATAGAACCCAACCATGTGGTGACGCTGGGCAATGGCTCTCTTGGCCTGACCCTGGCCCTGCGCGCCCTCGACCTGGCGCCGGCCTCCCTGTGCATGGTACCGGCCTATACGTTCCCGGGAACCCCCGGAGCCGTCATCGCCGCCGGCCTGACCCCTTGGTTCGTCGATGTCGATCCCGCCAGCTGGGCGCTGGAGCCGGGGGCGGCCGCCGACCTGCTGCGCCTTGCACCCGGGCCCGTCGCGGCCGTCGTGCCGGTGTCGGTCTTCGGCCGGCCGGTCGACGTGGCGGGTTGGGACGTCTTTACCGAAAAAACCGGCGTCGCCTGCGTGATCGACGGCGCAGCCGCCTATGATGGGGCCCGGATCGGCCGGACCCCGACCATGATCAGCCTGCACGCGACCAAGATCTTCGGCGTCGGCGAAGGCGGGCTGGTGCTGTCCACCGATACGGATCTGGTTCACCGCGTGCGTCAGCTCTCCAGCTTCGGGTTTCCTCTGGACGGGTGTTCGGGCGATGCCGCCCGCCGGCCCGTCTGCGCCGGCACCAACGCCAAGATCAGCGAATACACCGCTGCGGTCGGTCTGGCCGGTCTCGATGGCTGGGCGGATCTGCGGCACCGGTTCGGCCGGGTTCATGAGTTCTATCGCCAGCACCTCGCCGACCTGCCCTGGATAGAACCTCAGCCGGGCCGCGACGACGGTTGGCTTTCAGCTACGTTCAACGTCCGTGTGTCCGGCCAGCCGGCGCCGACCCTGGCCTCCGCGCTGGCCGAACATGGTGTCGAGACGCGCCGCTGGTGGGGCGAGGGCTGCCATCGGTCTCCCGCCTTTGCCGACTGCCCCCGCGTGCCCCTGCCGGTCACCGAGGCGCTGGCCGACAGCGTGATCGGTCTGCCGTTCTTCGCCCATATGACCCTGGATCAGGTCGAGCGGGTGGTGCGGGCGTTGGCCACCGTCACGGGCGGCACGGCCAAACGGCCCGCACCCCGCGCACAGAAGGTCGGAAAGACCCTTGCGTGGTAGTGGGTCAGTTTGAAATTTATCGGCGTTAAGCGCTTTTGACGTCTTCTTTACAACGCCGGACCCCTGACCCCATATAGATGGCATGACAGATTGGAAGCCCAAACACCCCCGCGACCCGAACCAGTTGGCGAAGGCAATCGTGGATATTGCTACAGAGGGCGCACCGGAAGAATCTGCAACGGTGAAACGTGCCCGTAAAGGTGGACTATCTGGCGGCAAGGCTCGGGCGAAAGCGCTCACGCCGGAACAGCGCGCCGACATCGCCCGCCAAGCAGCTACAGCGCGCTGGAAAAAGTCCGACTAAGCGCTTTTGTCGTCATCTTCCTCGCCATTACGCCGCCACTCGACATCGAGGGTGAGGTCCAAGTCCAATTCGATTTGTTTTCCGTCAGGATTGATGCGGTTCCAATGCTCAACGTCATTGAGCAATTGCAACCCGTCACCGACCATCTGCTCTCGGCGGCTGGTGACTGATTTCAACATCGGGCCGTGCGAGGCGGAGTCAATATCGATCCATAGGTGAAGCTGCTGTCCGCCGTGAGTAACCGAAAAACTATGGTTCACACGATAAGCGCGCCCTGTGACCTTATCCGTCTTGGTTTCCTGTCGAGCGGCCTGAGAAAACTCTTTCGCAAGCATCTCGATAGGATCAGCGGGCCGGGGAAGCGGCCACCCCTTTGAGGCTGCCCATTTGGCAACCTTTTTCATATCAATTGCTTCTTCTCCGGTCTCGTCGCGATAGTACCGGATCAATCGTTGCATTTCACCAGTTTTGCTCATTTCGCTACTCCGTTGGGTAGACATCGCCCCAACCGTCTACAACCGCGTTGGGAGCCACGATTGAACGAATTGGAACAAGGTGATTTCGAAAACGGCGATAGTCGTCAGTGCGGAATTGCAACTGCCCGGCAACCAATCCGGGGTGGACCTGTATCGTCTTTGCAAAGCCTCTCAGATCGCGTTCGGCAAAAAATGGTGCCTTCTTTCGAATAAATGCGTCCATCATCATTTTCGGAATGCAAAACTCTGCAGCAGCCTCATTTGCGTCGCGCTCTTCCTCCGAGATCAGATCGGATTGACTTGCTTTCTGCCCCGTAAGGTCCACGTCCAGCATGACACGGTTTAGGCCGTGCTTGCGCTTCACGTGCTCAATTTCGTGGCGAAGAACGAACCAGAAATTATCGATGCGGTCGAAACGATTGGTGAGGGCTATTACCGGTGACTTGTCATCCAGCCAAAAACAAACGCCATCAATTTTCGCGCCCGGTAACGTCTCGACGATCAGAAAGCGTATTCCAGCTTCTGCCATGATCCGAGGTACGTGGCGAGCTTCTTCCGCAGAGCGAAGTAGATCGCTAAATTTCTTGATCGCCAGATCCAATGATCGGTCAGAGAATGGCGCTACAAGCATTTCGGAAGCTATCTGTCGCACCCGATATATCCATGCCAGCTGAGTCGGCGTCGCTATTTCACTTACTTCGGTGCGTTTTGCCGCATGAGGTAAAAACTCAATATTTCGAAGATCGTTTACACCGAAAAAGCGCTGTAGCGACCTCTCAACAGCTTCCCTGTCCTTGATGTTTTCAGCTTCGATCCATCCCCGCTTGATCATTTCGGCAATCGGAAGGTCGCCATAAATGGCCGCGCGCGTACTTCTTTCAGGATCGGGGCGCGATTCGATCCGGGCTACCGCCAAATCGTACTCGTGCTGGAGCGCAAGGAACCGCTCCGCCGGAATCTCAAAGACTTCCTCCAGCAAAACTGCCATCGAAGCCGTGATTGGCTGTCGATTTGTGGTCAAGCGGTTCACCTTGGACTCGTCAATGTCCAAGACAACCGCGAGTGTGCGCTTGGTCCAGCCCCGTTCATCCAGAAGGGCTTCAATCAATTGGCCTGGGGTTTTGTAATTTTGGACGGTAATCATCGCTTCACCTCTCTAACACAGGTTGAATTGGCGTAAAAGCGAAATTTTAAGATTTTGCAAACTGACCTTAATGCTTGACTTGAGGCGTAATAGCCTCCATTTGTCAGGCATGAACAGGCTCAACGCGAGAGACCGCTGTCACATCCTTCACATGCTTTGTGAGGGTCAATCCATCCGCGCGATTTCCCACGTCATGGGCGCTAGCAAAAACACGATCTCCAAACTGCTTGTCGATGCTGGAAGGGCGTGTGCTGAATACCATGACGAGCATGTTCGCAATGTAAAATCGGCACTCATCCAATGCGATGAAATCTGGTCATTCACTTACGCGAAGCAGAAGAATATCGCATCCGCCGAGTCGGCACCGGATCACGCTGGCGATACTTGGACATGGACGGCGCTCGACGCCGACAGCAAGCTGATCGTGGCCTATCTCGTGGGTGGGCGTGACAGCGAATACGCAATGGCCTTCATGGATGATATAGCGAAGCGTCTCGCCAATCGCGTCCAGATGACCACGGACGGTCACAGGGCGTATCTGGAAGCCGTCGAGGACGCATTTGGTTGCGATGTGGACTATGCGCAACTTGTCAAGATTTACGGCGCCGCACCGGAAGCCGTCAAAGGCCGCTATTCACCGGCAGAATGCACTGGCATCAAGAAAACCCGCGTCGAGGGCGATCCTGATATCAAACATGTCAGCACGTCCTATGTGGAGCGTCGAAATCTGACCATGCGTATGCATATACGCCGCTTCACCCGCCTGACCAACGCCTTCTCAAAAAAGATCGAAAACCACGCTTACGCGATCGCGCTCCACTTCATGTACTACAATTTCGTTCGCATCCATGCATCACTCAGGATGACCCCCGCCATGGCGGCAGGCGTCACAGATCGCCGTTGGGAGATTGATGATATCGTGGCACTGATTGAAGCGAAGGAAGCAGAAACGCCGGTCAAGCGCGGCCCGTACAAAAAGCGGGCTCAGATTTCAAACTGACCCACTACCCCTTGCGTCCACGTCTTCCTGATCGTCGATAACGACCCGCTGACGGCTCGGCGCCCGACACCGGCGGCGCCGTCCGCATCGGCCCATCGGGCCTGAGGGACCATCCTACAGTCCGCTCGTGATGGAGTTCAGACGGAGAGCCCCAAGGCCGACGGCGCTGCGGACGTGGCGGGCGTGCCGGCCTTGGCGGGCTGGTTGCCTGGCTTGGCGTCGGTGTTCGCCGCGGCGGCGGGAGCGGGTTCGGCCCGGCCGCTTTCGATCTGATCGGCAACGTTTTGCCAAGACTGACGCATGGTGGTCAGGCCGTTCAGCACATCGTCGCAGATCTCGATGGAATTCCGCGTGTTGACGAGCTGAAGCTTGTTGAAGATGGTCGTATAGAACCCGTCGAGCATCGGTGAGATGTCCCCACCCTTCTCGAAATCCAGGCTGGCTTGAAGGCCCAGCAAGATCTGGAACGCCTTCTTCGTGTGATTGAAGCGGTCCTCGATCCGGCCTTCCTCGATCGCGGTCCGGGCGGCGCCGACCGCCGCGATCATGCCGTCATAAAGCATTACCACGGCACGCACCGGCGAGATGATCTTGGAGGCCTGCGAATAGGCCGAATAGCCGTTGGCGGTATAGCTCATGCCTGCTCTTTCCGATTCCGGGTCCAGGATCTCTAGTTGTCGTCGCGGCCAAGCGCAGCACTCAACTGATCGCCGATGGCCTGGGCCTGCGCGATGGCCTGCTCCATCACCTGGTATTTGCGGATCAGCGCCTCCTGGTAGAGCACCAGGCTTTCGTCAATCCGATTGATCTGCGTCGTGTGTCGCGTGTTCGCCTCGGTCAACCGGGCGATTTCCTCGGCGATGACGCCGCTGTTCGGCTTGGCGTAGGCATCCACGGTCTGATACAGCCGTTCGGCGATGCCCGTTGAACTCGATACACTGATGCTCGTGGCACCCTCGCTGGGATCGCCGACATAGGCCAAGGTCAAACCTTCAAAGGCTGTTCCCGCCTTGCCCGTCAAGGTGGTACCGGAAATGTCGAACACCGCGCCGTATCCGGGCACGTTAACACCGGTGATGTTGCCCGAAGCGTCGGTGCCGGCGATCTCGAGGGTGAAGTCGCCGACATCCACGGTGGAACTGCGGGCGATCATCGCCAGCTTGGTGCTGTCGGAGCTGAAGCTGAATTCGAACAGCCCCCGAACCTCGTCCAGCTTGTCCACCAGGGCGCCATCCAACTTGGCCTGATCGACGGTCAGGAAGTTGTTCTCGTCCAACGAAACTCCGACATCGCGCAGGGTCGACAAGGCGTTGGCCGGAAGATTGCCGACCAGGCTGGCCAGTTCGGTGCCCAGGCGCTGAGCGACGGTCCGCATGGTACTGTCGCCATACAAAAGCGACCCCTCGGCGGGCTGGCCGTCCGGACCGGTCGCCTGTTGGGCGACGATGAACGCACGCACCTCGTTGTAGGCGTCGACGAAACCGGAGATCTGATCCCGGACCGCGCCCAGATTGGCCTCGATTTCCACCGTCACGGTGGTCCCCGGCTCGGCCTTGTAGAGGTCGAAGGTCACGCCGGCGATCACGTCGGAGAATTCGTTGGTGTCGCGCTCGATCGGGGTGGCGATGCCGTCGACCACGATCCGCGCCGGTTGCGCCGCCTGCAGCGTGGTCGTGTACGTGGCGCCGTTGTCGGTGGACAGGCCGAGGGCCGTCAAGGTGGCGCCACCGGCATCGCCGCTGATGGCGAACGCCTTGTTGGTGTCGGTCGCCGTCAACACCATGCGATGATCGCCGCCGGCGATCTGGATCACCGAGGCGCGCACGCCGGTGGTCGCCTGCTGGGCGTTGATCGCGGTGGCGATGTCGTTCATGGACATGTCGGTGGTCACGGCAATGGCGGCCGTGGCGCCGCCGGCGACGCCCACCGTCAGATTTTCGGCCACGCCCATGGCGGCCGCCGGGTCGGCTACGGTGCCGCCGCTGACCTTGTGCGCCTTGGCAAGCTGATCGACCTCGACGGTATAGGTGCCGGTCTGCGCGGACGTGCTGGCCGTGATCCCCATGATATCCGTGCCGGGGGTGGCGCTGTCCGATGTAAGAAAGGCGGCCTTCTGCTCAAAGGTGTTGTTCAGAGAACCCGAAATGCCCGGCGGGTTGCGCAAGCCATCGGCGGCGAGGCGCAGCGCTTCCATCAGGCCGTTGAACTCTTTGAACGCCTCGATCTTCAGGTCGTTCTGCTCGATCCGCGACTCAAGCCGGTCGGCCGGGATGCGCTTGAGCTGCAGCGAGGCTTCGATGATGGAACGGGTATCGAGCCCGGAAAACGAGCCCGTCAGAATGGGCGAGCCATTCACAAACGACACCGTCCCCTTTAATCCATCAACCATTTCAGCCTCCTGTAGTCCTTCACCCTAGCTTCAAAAGGCTGCGAAACCGTTAAGCGGGAAAAGGTTCGATATCTAGGTGTCTAACGCGAATTTCGGGCGTCCATGGGATTGTCTTCCTGGCGCGGAAGCCTGAAAGGCAATCCCATAGGCATCCAAAGTCTGAGTCAGACCACTACGTATCGACCGACACTTGGCCCGTGACCGGGGTCTTCGACCATGGGCTCGGGTAGGGTTCCAAAGCGTAGGCGGAGGGATACTCGGTCATGACGTAGCCGTGGGTCTTGTCGAAGACCTGGACCACGAGTTTGCCCGACTCCAGGTCGTTGTAGGCGCTGAGCCCGGTCGCCGCCGCGGGCGGCACATAGGGCTGGCGGATGGCCGGCGCGGTGTATTCGGTGCTGGTAAGCGGGGCGGCCGCAACTGGGGCGACGGCGACCGGTAAGGCGGGTTCGCCGAGCCGGGCGTGCCCGACGCCGGCTTCGGCGCTGGCGGGCTGGGTATGGATCGAAAGGTCGGTCATCTCCGTTCACCTTTTCCTCATCCCGCGACCGCAATGGGCCGGGGAAAAAGGGTGGGGATGGGGCCGGATGGCCCCATCCCCGGACCCGATGGTCCTTACTGCAGGATCCGCAGCATGGACTGGCTGA